>CANDNA010000003.1 GCA_947385955.1 uncultured Clostridia bacterium | reverse complement strand
ATCGGCGCCCAGTTCTTCCACATATTCTGCGAAAAGTGCTTTTGCTTTTGTGGCAGCATCTTCGATGACGAAGCTCATACCTTCTGTAGGGCCTGTTTTGGGACCGTTCAAAGCCTTGGCCAGAGAACCCAGCCAGCGTTCGCAGATACCGCCCCTGTCCATTCCCAGCGCATAGTAATCATCAGGATGAAGCCTGAGCCTTCTGCCGGGTTCGTTGAATCCGCGGGGAACCCATGTGGGAGCCAGATGCAGAACGCCTTCTCCGGCCTCAAAGATTTTTCTGATTGTTTCTTTTGACATGATAACGCCTCCTTGAAATATATAGTTTTGATAGGAACTCAGATGTTATGGTACAAAGTCAGGCTTCTTTCCAGGATTCCTGACTGTCGTGAAAACGTACGGTAATGGTATTGGCGATGGTCTGGCCAGGCTGTATGTAAGTCATCCGGTTTTCTTTTTCCAGCCGTGCCCGTCCTTCCAGATAATTGTTACCCGGCTCAAGGCCCAGGACATAGTCTTTTTCTCCCATCATTTTCCATTCGCACATAAGAGGCAGCACAGCAGGATCAAAATGGATGGAAAGTCCTTTTCCGATTGTGGGATTATAGATTTTGGCAACTGCTTCCTTTTGATCGAAGGTATGATAGAAGCACTGTTCCTCAAAGCCGGGAATGGGCTTCGTCATTTCTCTCCACTTGTCCATCCCTTTTTTGGCTTCGTCGTTTCTGGGCAGAACTTCTGAGGAAGAAATATCCACAAGGGCGGTTTCGCTCAGGAGAGGGTACCCCAGATTGATGTGATAGAGAAGCAGAAAAGGCGAGGGAGCGCTGCCCAGGTTGGTAAAGGTATCCTGGATGGTCATCCGGTCAGAACCATAGGCGCAGGTATAGGTACGGTCCAGACGGATTTTCTGATGGAAGATGCAGGCGTCCACAATTCTTGCATGAACTTTTATTTCACCGTCATCGCTGATTTCCCAATGGATCTGCTCTGCCGGAATATGGGAAATGGTTCCGTGGAGCCCATAGGATTCCCCTTCATATTCCGAAGGCGCACCGATGGACTGGAGACCGCAGGTGGTCAGAAAGCCGCAGCTGAAGGACTGGAGGAACTTAAACTGTGCATCATTGTAATACGCAGGAGCCACATATCCGCAGGGAGAGAAGTAAGACATATTGATGCCCTGAAAGGAAAGCCTGGAAATATCGGCAGCCCGGTCTGCGCTGACAGTAAAAGCGATGCCGCTTCCGTTATTGACTTCCAGAAGACGCATCTGATCGCCTTTTCCGCCAATCAGACGGTGCTCTTCCACGCGGTAAAGCTGACTTTCGTGTCCGAAATAGTTTCTGTTGTTCATATAACCCCTTCTTTCTGAATCTGAACATGGTGGAATGAAATTTTTTGGATATATTCTATTGTTTTGAGTTAACTTATAAATGAATTATATCTGATAAAAAGGCACAAATCAATAATATTTATTACATATATGAAAAAAATTTTTATATAAAAGAGTAAAAATGACAAAAACCAATAAAAAATATACAGAAAAGGGAAAAAGGGTTGACAGAAATGAAGAAAAATTTTATCATAGAAGCAGAGCATAACACATAGATCAGGAGGGTAAAATTATGTTAATGAACATGGCTGATTTATTGGCAGTAGCCAATAAAGAAAATTTTGCAGTACCGGCATTCAATGTTGGAACAGGACAGTTCTTAAAAGCAATTATCGAAGTATGCGAAGAGAAAAAGTCCCCGGTTATTCTGGCAATCCATCCCAGCGAGCTTGCATTCCAGGGAGATGCATTTGCAGCACAGGTAATCAAGGCGGCAAATGATACGAGAGTACCCTGTGTGATCCATCTGGATCATGGCGAAGGCTATGATAAGATTGAAAGAGCGATCCGTGACGGCTTTACTTCCGTTATGATAGATGCTTCCCATTGCCCTTATGAAGAGAATGTGGCTATTGCGAAAAAAGTGGTTGCTTTTGCCCATCCTCTGGGTGTATCCGTTGAAGCAGAGCTGGGTACCATCGGAACAACAGACAATGATACGGAAAAGACAGGAAGCGTAGGCGAGATCATCTACACCAATCCGGATGATGCAAAGAGATTTGTAGAGGAAACCGGTGTTGACTGTCTGGCGATTGCAATCGGAACAGCACATGGTCTGTATCCGAAGGGATTCAAACCGGAGCTGAAGCTGGATCTTCTGAAAGAAATCAAAGCAAAAGTAAATGTGCCTCTGGTACTTCATGGCGGATCCGGAAACCCGGACGAGGAGATCGGCCAGGCTGTAAAACTGGGTATCAATAAGATTAATATTTCTTCTGATATTAAAGATCCTTTTTATCAGCAGTTGAGAAAGACTCTGAGCGCTGACCTGAAGGTAAGAGAACCTTTTGAGCTGTATCAGGAAGCGATTAAAGTATCCAAGGATGTAATGCGTCAGAAGATCGATCTGTTTGATTCCGCTGACAAGATGCAGTATTACAGACTGTAGGCTTGCAGGGCATTGCAGAATATAGATCAGACTGTAAGTCAGAAAGAACCCCTTTTTCCGGTATGGAAGGGGTTCTTTTCCAATCAGGGGATATCAGGGAGATGAGCATGGAAGAAGAAAAAAGAAAACAGAGAAAAATGAGGCGGTATGTATATATCCTGGCCGGTGCCTACATTACTTATCAGGCAGTCAGCATGGGAATGGATCTGCATGGCGGCGTGGCGGCTGATCAGCCGGCGCTGATTGTGGGTGCGGCAGTGGCTTTGGCAGCGGCAGGCCTGGCAATTATGATCTGGCAGGTGAAAAAGCTGCTGGCGGAGCAGAAAGAAGAACAAAAAGAAACAGAGACAGAATCCCAAGAGGAGAAAAGAGGCCGGGATTCATAAAATATTTGGATTCCTGTATGCGTCTGTCCTGCCGGATCAGGTGTTTTGTTGACGAAACAAAACAGGAGTGATACACTGGATTTTAGCAAACTATCAGAAACAATCGGAGGATACAAATATGTCAGGTGATAAAAAGGTGCTTTTCAGCGGGATGCAGTCCACAGGATCTCTTACATTGGGCAATTATCTGGGGGCTTTGAAAAACTGGGTTTCGCTCAGTGACGAATATGAATGCTTTTATTCTGTGGTGGATATGCATTCCATTACGGTGCGGCAGGACCCGGCGGAGCTGAGAAAGCGTGCCAGGAATCTTCTGATTTTGTATATTGCGTCAGGTCTGGATCCGGAAAAGAACTGCATTTATTATCAGTCTCATGTATCCGGGCATGCGGAGCTGGCATGGATTCTGAATTGTTTTACCTATATGGGGGAACTGAACCGGATGACCCAGTTCAAGGACAAGGCGGCAAAGCATTCGGACAATATTAATGCAGGGCTTTATACGTATCCGGTTCTGATGGCCGCCGATATTCTGCTGTATCAGGCGGATGTGGTACCGGTGGGAAAGGATCAGTTACAGCATCTGGAGATTACGAGGGACATTGCACAGCGTTTCAATGGAATCTATGGAGAGGTGTTTACCATACCGGAGCCGTATGTGGGAAAAGTGGGGGCCAAAATTATGAGCCTGCAGAACCCGGAAAAGAAAATGTCCAAATCCGATGAAAATCCCAATGCCAGTATCTATCTGACAGATGATCCGGATACGGTGATCCGCAAATGCAAAAGGGCAGTGACAGATTCCGAAGGGAGGATTGCATACCGGGAAGAGCAGCCGGGCATCCGGAATCTGATTGACATTTACTGTGCATGTACCGGAAAGACACAGGAGGAAACGGTAAAGGAATTTGACGGACGCGGCTATGGAGAGTTTAAACTGGCGGTGGGGGAAGCGGTTGTGGATGTACTCAGGCCCCTTCAGGCCAGATTCGCAGAGCTTTCCAAAGATAAGGCTTATATAGACGGTGTGATTAAGAACAATGCGGAAAAAGCAGGTTACTGCGCCATGAAAACACTGCGCAAAGTACAGAAAAAGGTAGGCTTCCCGGAGCGGATCCGGTAACGTCTTTCTGATATCTGAAAACCGGACAATATACGGAAAGTGTATATTGTCCGGTTTTTTGTATACGGCAGCTATTCTGATTTTACTTCCTTCCAGAGTTCGCTGTAAAGCGCATCCCCCTCCTCGCCCAGATAGGAGTAGGTTTCCAGATTGTCATACTGAGACAGATCGGGGAAGGCGATGGGGGAATTTTTGATGTCCTCATCCTCTATCAGTTCTCTGGCCCCTTCGTTGGGGGTAGAATAGGTAATGTATTCAAAGTTTTTCAGTGCAATATCAGGGCGGCACATATAATCAATGAATTTTTCCGCATTTTCCGGATTGGGTGCATTTTTGGGAATCACCCAGGAATCAATCCAGACATTGGTGCCTTCTTTGGGAATCACATATTCCAGATCGGGATTTTCCCGCTGGGTATAGATGGCTTCTCCGGAATAGATGACACCGATGGCGGCTTCCCCGCCGATCATTTTGTCCCTGACCTGATCGATCACATAGGCCTGTACCAGAGGTTTTTGTGCGATCAGCGCTTCCTTTGCGGCCTGAAGCTGTGTCTCGTCCAGGGTATTCATGGAAGCGCCGTCACGTTTCAGGGCCACCATAAAAGCATCTCTGACAGAATCCTGCATCAAAATGCTGTCCGCATATGTTTCATCCCACAGAATATTCCAGGAATCCACCGGCTGGGCAACCATTGTTTTGTTATAGAGGATACCCACAGTACCCCAGCAGTAGGGGATGGAATACTCATTGGTGGGATCAAATTCCCGGGACTGTTCATAATATTGCTGACCGATATGGGCCTTTGCATTGGGGATGTGATCAAAATCAATTTTGGCCAGCAGATCGTTGTCGATCATTTTCCGGATCATATAGTCGGAAGGACAGACCACATCATAGGCAGAAGCGCCGGCTTCTACCTTGGGATACATGATTTCATTGGTCTCAAATTCATCATAAATCACCCGGATACCGGTTTCTTCTTCAAAGGAAGAAATCACATCGGGATCGATGTATTCCCCCCAGTTGTATACTATGACTTCGCCGTTTGCGCCGCTCTGCCCGGATCCGCAGGCTGTGAGAGCAAACATGCTCATACCCAGGATGAGCGGGATCAGAATCTTGCATTTTCGTTTCATAAGGTTTGGTTCCTCCTGTGAATGGTTTTATGGAATAGGATGTTTCCTTTTCTCTGCCGGTGTTTTATTCACCAGAAAAAGAAGAATCAGTACAGTCACAAAAATCAAAGTGGAAAGCGCATACATTTCCGGTTTGATCCCTTTTTTGACTTCCGTATAGATTTTGGTGGATAAGGTATCCACTCCGGGCCCCTTTGTAAAATGGGTGATGATAAAATCATCCAGCGACATGGTGAAGGCCATCAGAAAACCGGACAAGATACCGGGCAGAAGATCCGGAAAGACCACTTTGAAAAAAGCTCTCGTATGTGAGGCGCCCAGGTCCAGCGCAGCCTCATAGATACTGGGATTGAGCTGCTTCATCCGGGGCATCACACTCAATATTACATAAGGGATATTGAAAGTGATGTGGGAAAGCAGTATGGTCATAAACCCAAAGCGGAATCCCAGCGTAATAAACAACAGCATCAGGGAAATCCCGGTAACAATATCCGCATTTAACATGGGGATATTGGTGATCCCCATCAATATTGCCTTATTTCTGCGTTTCATCGCCTGCATGGAAATGCAGGCCACAGTCCCGATGACAGTGGCAATCAGGGCGGAGAGCAGCGCGATCATTAATGTCGTGGACAAAGCCTGCAGGATTGCGTCGTTCCGGAACATGGATGAATACCATTTCAGCGTAAACCCGCCCCATTTGGCTCTTGTTTTGCTGGCGTTAAAGGACAGTACAATCAGAGTGAGGATGGGCGCATATAAAAACAGAAAGATCAGCCCAATGTAAAAATTGCGCAGATGTTTTTTCATAATGATGCTCCTTCTCCTTCTTGATCAAAAACGGCTTCCAGAATCATATTGATCAGAATAAAAATCATCAGGACAATGGAAAGGCCGCTGCCCAGATGCCAGTTGCCGGTCTGCGTAAATTCCTGTTCGATTACGTTGCCGATCAGCAGAATCTTACTGCCGCCCAGCAGGGTGCTGATAACGAAAGTGGTCAGTGCAGGAATAAACACCATCGTCACGCCGCTGATAATGCCCGGAAGGGAAAGCGGGAGGGTGATGCGCAGAAAGGTCTGGATGCCGTTTGCACCCAGGTCACGGGCAGCATTGATCACATTTTTATCTATTTTAGCCAGGGCATTGTAAATCGGCAGTACCATAAAGGGCAGGAAATTATATACCATGCCCAGTACGATGGCGCCGGGGGTGTTGATCAGTTCCAGTGCGGGCAGATGCAGAAAGCCCAGAATGCTGTTAATGACACCTGTTTTTTCCAAAAGTGTCTGCCATGCAAGGGTACGCAGCAGAAAATTCATCCACATGGGAAGAATAAAAATCAATACAATAAAACTGTGTGTGTTTACTTCCATACCGGTCAGTATCATGGCAAGAGGGTATGCCAGAAGAAAACAGAGGATGGTACTGATAAGTGACAGCTCTATGGAGAGAAGGAGCGCCTTACAATGTTCCTGAGTGGCTATGGTGATGATGTTTTCCAGTGTAAAAGCGCCGGTTTTATCTGTGATTCCATAATAGAATACCATACAGAGCGGAATGACGATAAAGGCGCCGGCCCAGAACAGATAAGGAAAAGACAGTGTTTTTTTATTCATTGATACCGATAGCCTCCTCATCTTCAGATGCCGGTTTGTTCATAATCTGGATGTTGAACGGATCCACAAAGATCCCTACCTGCGTACCCACAGGGAACATTTTGGTAGATTGCACCAGCCATTCGAACCCACAGGCGGTCACTTCCATTTCATAGTGGACACCCTTGAAAATAATATGGCTGACCACACCCTGCAGGATTCCCCGGCCCGGCGGGGTCAGTTCCACATCCTCCGGGCGGATTACCACATCCACGGGTTTGTTTTCACCAAAGCCTTTGTCCACACATGCAAAACGTGCGCCAAACAGTTCCACCAGTTCATCCTGTATCATAATGCCGTCCAGGATATTGCTGTCGCCGATAAAATCGGCTACAAAAGCATTTTCCGGTTCGTTATAGATCCGCTCCGGCGTGCCGATCTGCTGGATATAGCCCTGATTCATGACCACAATGGTATCGGACATGGTGAGGGCTTCTTCCTGATCGTGGGTGACATAGATAAAGGTAATACCCAGTTCATTTTTCAGCCGGATCAGTTCGTACTGCATATCCTGACGGAGCTTTAAGTCCAGGGCACCGAGCGGTTCATCCAGCAGAAGTACCTTCGGTTCATTGACAATGGCACGGGCGATGGCAATACGCTGCTGCTGACCGCCGCTGAGAGAATCCGGCATACGTTTTTCATAGCCGTCCAGGTTCACCAGTTTTAATGCATATTTGATCTTATCCTGAATATAGATTTTGGGCTTGTTTTTAATCCGCAGGCCAAAGGCGATATTTTCCCCGATGTTCATATGAGGAAAAAGTGCATATTTCTGAAATACTGTATTCAATTGTCTTTTGTTGGGAGGCCAGTGGGTAATATCTGTGCCGTCGAAAATAACCTGCCCCCGATCCGGGTTTTCAAAACCGCCGATGATGCGCAGGGTAGTGGTTTTGCCGCAGCCGCTGGGGCCCAGCAGTGTCAGAAATTCATTTTCCCGTATGTAAAGGCTCATATCATCCAGTACGATATTGGAATCATAGGCCTTTGTGATATGCTGTAGATCAATCAGTTTGTTCAACGTTGTTTCCTCTCTGTCCCTTAAAAACTGGGCGGGCTGCTGACCCATATGACCACAGCACCGCTTTTTTTCCCGCAGGAAATATAGTGGGTCGTATTGGGAGTAAAATAGAAAGATTCTCCCTTTTTGACCGGATAGGATTTTTTGCCGAGATGCAGAATGATGCTGCCGGAAAGCACATATCCAAATTCTTCTCCCTCATGGGGATTATCCGGATAAGTGGAGCCTTCCGGCTCCAGCGTCAGACGGATCGGTTCCATAATATTTTTCTGAGCATTGGGAATGATCCATTCAATTTTATGCTTCCCGTCCGATTCCAGCTTTTCAAAATAATCTTCCCGGTGGAATACAATCTGTTCTTCTGTTTCTTCATTAAAAAAATCCCGAAGATCCGTACCGAGACACTGGAGGATATCCATCAGTGTGGCAATGGAAGGAGAAGTCAGATCCCGTTCCAACTGTGAGATAAATCCTTTGGAAAGCTCTGACCGGCCTGCCAGCTCTTCCTGGGTCAGCCCTTTTTGGATCCGCAGTTCTTTTATCTTATTTCCGATTTGCATATATCATACCCCGGTAAGCAATAATAAACATAAAGTTTAATAAAACTAAACAAATATCGATAATTATTATACATCGTTTCCGCCTGTTGTCAACGAAAAATACAAAAAATCCGTAAATTTTACAAAAGCCCGCTATTGAGATTCCCCGGCCCCCATGATATAATGAGCGTTAATAATAAGGAGAGCATGCTTCCAGGCAGGCAGCCGGGATGGAAGAGAAACGGGATGGAGGATAAAACAGAAATGAAAACAGATCGATATGTTGCTTATGTGTCTACCTATACGACGTCAGGAGATGCCCACGGTATCAAAATTTATGATGTGGATATGGAAAACGGCAGATTTGTAGAGAAAGACCAGGTAAAGATCACCAATTCATCTTATGTAACGATTTCACACAATCTGAAATATTTGTATTCCATTACCGATACCGGGGTAGAGGCCTATGAAATCGACCCTGCCAGCGGCGAACTGAAGATACTGGGACATGGCTCCATCAACGGTATGCGTGGATGTTATCTTTCCACGGATTACAATGATAAATATCTGTTTGTGGCAGGATATCATGACGGAAAACTGACTGTACTGCGTTTAAATGAGGACGGCAGCATCGGTGAAATCACAGATGAAGTATTTCACAAGGGGCTGGGCAGCATTGCAGAACGTAATTTCAGGCCCCACATCAGTTGCGTTAAGATGACACGGGACAACCGGTATCTGCTTGCTGCGGATCTGGGGATGGATCATGTAAATGTTTACCGGTTTTATGAAACTACCGGAAAGGTAAAGCAGATTGATGTGATCCGGAGTGAAATCGAATCGGCGCCCCGTCATGTTAAGTTTACAAAGGATGGGAAATTCCTTTATATTGTACATGAACTGAAAAATATTATAGATGTATACAGTTATAAGGAAGTAAAGGGAAATCCTGAGTTTGAGAAAATCCAGACCATATCCACACTGAATGATTACCATTCCACCGGGTCTGCTGCCTGCACGTTGAATTTTTCAGTGGATGACAATTATATCATCAGTTCCAATGCGGGAGACAACAGTGTGGTTGCCTATCAGGTGAATCATGAAACAGGAGAGCTGACCAAGCTGTTCTGCCTGCCCATCAGCGGCGACTATCCGAAGGATGCCAATTTTTTCCCGGACCTCCGCCATATCGTGTCCTTAAATCATGAGTCCAATACCATGACATTTTTCAGCGTGGATTTGGAAAAAGGCCTTTTGGTTATGAATGGAAAGGAAATACCGGTAGATAAACCGAACTGTGTTATTTTTCATAAACTGAGTTGATGGTGTCGTAAAGGCATTGCATTATAAAAATCGGGAAAGGGTCTTTGGCAGGAGCCAGGAGCTTTCCCGATTTTTTATTCAGCACTGTTTTGGGTGCTGTCCAGAAAACCGGCGGCGGCAGGGTTGGAAGCGCCGGTTTTTCCGCAGGCAAAACCGATTTTCCGCCTGGGGATTGAGACCGGGGATTTGAGGCGGATCAACTTTCCGCTTTCCAGGTCGGTTTTGACGAAATCAGAAATGACGCAGGCAATTCCCATATCAATTCTGGCAAATTCGATCAGAAGATCCATTGTGGTTACTTCGATCAGGCGGTCATTTTCAAGCATATCCTGGTTCAGATATTTGTCCACATACTGTCTTGTCAGATTGTCCTTATCCAGAAGCAGAAGTGTGGCCTGAGAAAAAATGGAAGTCTGGTTCTGTGCCTGGCTGATGTGCATACGCTTCTTCAGATTACTCAGATAACTTTTGGTAGTGACGAAAATATCCTGGATTTCCCGCAGGGGATAAAACCGGAGCTTACCATACCGGGCAGTCGGTTCACCGATCAGGCCGATGTCAATATCACCGTTTTCCAGTGCGCGGATTGTCTGGAAACTGGACTGACAGGAAACGGAAATCCGTATATGGGGATTTTTGTGAATAAAAGTGCTAAGATAGGGCAGAAGTACATAGCGGCAGAGAGTGGTACTGACACCGATGGACAGATGTCCCATTCCCAGTTCGCCTGCCTTGCGGAGCTGTTCTTCTCCCAGCCGGATAGAAGCAAAGGCAGACTCTACCTGCCGGTAGAGGAGCTGCCCTTCCATAGTCAGGGAAACACCGCGGGAACTGCGGACAAACAGGGTGGTTCCCAGATTCTGTTCCAGACGGGATATGGATTTGCTGATGGCGGGCTGGCTGATAAAGAGCTGGTTTGCGGCAGCGGATATATTGCCGCATTTGGCTGCCGTATAAAAGATATGATACAGATTCAGATTGTGTTCCATAAATCCTCCCTCGTCTATAAGTTATAATAAGCTATTTTAACATAAGGCAAAGTTATAGTAAACATAAGCAACAGATATTTTAAAAGAATCCCCGTTTATGATAAGATAAGGGAAGTAACGAGGAGTCAGATAAAATGAAGGAGGATATCTATCATGGGAATGACAATGACGCAGAAGATTCTGGCCGCCCATGCCGGTCTTGACAGGGTGGAGGCCGGCCAGCTGATTGAAGCGGATCTGGATCTTGTGCTGGGCAATGACATTACAAGTCCGGTGGCGATCCGGGAAATGGAAAAAATGAATACGCAGGGTGTCTTTGACCGGGACAAAATTGCGCTTGTACCGGATCATTTTGTACCCAACAAGGACATCAAATCTGCAGAGCACTGTAAATGTGTCCGGGAATTTGCCTGCCGGCATGGGATTACCAATTATTTTGAAGTGGGGGAAATGGGGATTGAACATGCACTGCTGCCGGAGAAAGGCCTGACAGTGGCGGGTGATGTGATCATCGGCGCGGATTCCCATACCTGTACTTACGGTGCGCTGGGGGCGTTTTCCACAGGTGTGGGCAGTACGGATATGGCAGCCGGTATGGCAACGGGCAAAGCCTGGTTTAAAGTACCTTCTGCAATTCAGTTCAGACTGACAGGCAGGCCGTCCAAATGGGTCAGTGGAAAGGATGTGATCCTGCATATTATCGGGATGATCGGTGTGGACGGGGCGCTGTACCGTTCTATGGAGTTTACCGGGGACGGCATAGCCTATCTGTCGATGGACGACCGCTTTACCATTGCCAATATGGCCATTGAGGCAGGCGGCAAAAACGGTATTTTCCCGGTGGATGAAAAGGCCGTTGCCTATATGAAAGAGCATTCCCGGAAAGAATACACAGTCTATGAAGCGGATGAAGATGCGGTCTATGATGCGGTTTACACCATTGATCTGAGTACGCTGCGGCCCACAGTGGCCTTCCCTCATCTTCCGGAAAATACAAAGACCATCGATGAGATCACAGAAGATGTGAAAATTGATCAGGTGGTCATCGGTTCCTGTACCAATGGCAGACTGGATGATATCAGGACTGCGGCGCAGGTTCTTTCAGGCCGGCATGTGGCAAAGGGAATACGCTGCATCATCCTTCCGGCTACACAGGCCATCTATCTGCAGGCAATGGAAGAAGGGCTTCTGAAAATTTTCATTGAAGCAGGAGCAGTGGTCAGCACCCCTACCTGCGGTCCCTGTCTGGGCGGCTATATGGGAATCCTGGCTGCAGGAGAGCGGTGCGTTTCCACCACAAACCGGAATTTTGTAGGACGTATGGGACATGTGGAGTCAGAGGTTTATCTGGCAAGCCCGGCTGTGGCGGCTGCCAGTGCAGTGACCGGAAAGATTTCCAGCCCGGAGCAGCTTGATTAAGGAGGAGATGGGTATGAAAGCAAAAGGAAGTGTGTTGAAATATGGAGACAATGTGGATACGGATGTGATCATTCCGGCAAGGTATCTGAATTCCTCCGATCCGGAAGAACTGGCATCTCATTGTATGGAGGACATTGACCGGGAATTTGTGAAAAAAGTGCAGAAGGGGGATATCATTGTGGCCAATAAGAATTTTGGCTGTGGTTCTTCCAGGGAGCATGCCCCGATTGCCATCAAAGCGGCGGGGATAAGCTGTGTCATTGCAGAAACCTTTGCCCGGATCTTTTACCGCAATGCCATTAACATCGGGCTGCCCATTATTGAGTGTCCGGAGGCGGCACAGGAAATAGAAGGGGGAGATGTGGTGGAAATTGATTTTGACAGCGGACTGATAACAGACGTTACAAAAGGAGTTTCCTGGCAGGGGCAGGCATTTCCGGAGTTTATGCAGAAAATCATCCGGGCCGAAGGGCTGATCAATTACATCAATCAGAAACAATAACCGGAACTGAATGAAAGACAGGACATATAAAAAAATGTTGAAACATACGTTCGGCTGTGCTACAATGGGTTCATGAAAAAATCTGATATCATATTAGCGGGAGCCGTGCTTGGGATTGCAGGGGTTATGCTATGCCTGCAGAGTATGGGAAGGACTGTGCAGGAAAGCGGGATGGCGGTGGTGTATCGTGGAAGAGAGCGGATTGCCTCCTATCCCCTGTCCGGGGAGCGGACGGAAGAATTTTTATCCCCTGACGGAGGACGGAATATCCTGGTGATTTCGTCGGGGGAGGCCTATATACAGGATGCTGACTGCCCGGACAGACTGTGTGTGGAGCAGGGAAAGATTTCCCGGACGGGACAGACCCTGACCTGCCTGCCCCATAAGCTGCTGGTTACGATTGAAGACGGCCGGGAGGCGGAGCTGGATGGGGTGACAGGATGAGAGAGCAGGCAGACACAAGGCCCGGCAGGACCACAGAGTCAGAGAGTATGGCGGATCTGGGGATGATGCTGGCATTTGCCCTGGTACTGGCCTATGTGGAATCTTTACTTCCTTTTACTTTTGGGATACCCGGGGTCAAACTGGGGCTGGCCAATCTGGCGGTGGTTCTGACCCTGTACCGGACAGGGGCCAGAGAGGCTTTTCTGGTTTCCATGCTCCGGATTGTGCTGAGCGGATTTTTGTTCGGCAATCTGTATGGGATCCTTTACAGCCTTGCAGGAGGACTTTTGAGTTTTCTGGCAATGTATCTGGCAAAAAGGGCAAAGTGTTTCAGTCTGTCGGGGGTGAGTATTGCAGGCGGTGTATTTCACAACATTGGCCAGATTGCAGTGGCGGCCTTTGTCGTGGAAACGAAGGGTCTGTATTACTATTTGCCGTTTCTTCTGGCAGCGGGAGTGGTGACAGGATTTCTGATCGGCATGGTATCCGGTCAGGTGCTGCGCAGGCTTCCAGGAAGCAGAACGGAGAGAAATGAATTATGATAGCATATGTAAAAGGCACGCTGGAAGAAATTGCAGAAAACAATGCGGTGGTGGAAACAGGCGGGATCGGGTATAACATCAAGATATCTGCAGGTACCATGAACCGGCTTCCCAGGCTGCACGAGGAGGTCAGACTGTATACATATACTGCCGTGAGGGAAGATGCATTCTGGCTCTATGGCTTTTTGAGCAGGGAAGAACTGGAACTGTTCCGGCTGTTGATTACGGTAAACGGCGTGGGGCCGAGAGGAGCGCTGGGCATTCTGTCCGTTATGAGTGTATCCGAGCTGCAGCTTGCCATTTTATCGGGGGACGGTAAGATGCTTTCCAGAGCGCCCGGCATTGGCAAAAAGACGGCGGAGCGTCTGATTCTGGATCTGAGGGATAAGGTATCCCTGTCCGGCGGGCAGCAGGAGAGCCTGCAGGCAGTGGCTGTCGGGGCTGGGGACAGTGCGCGGGAAGAAGCGGTGGAAGCGCTGGTGGCACTGGGATATGGCGCCGGAGAAGCGATGAAGGCAGTGAAGGAAGCGGCCGGGGCAGACGGCATGGAGGATGCGGATACAGAATCCATCCTGAAAGCAGCGCTGAAAAAAATGCTTTAAATTACGGGGAGCGTTATGGAACGAAGAGTGATAGAAACCAGTCTGACAGAAGAGGACGTCAAATTGGAGGGGAGTCTCCGGCCCCGGTATTTAAAGGAGTACATCGGACAGGAAAAGGCGAAGGAAAGTCTGAAGATTTACATAGAAGCTGCCAAACAGAGGAATGACGCACTGGATCATGTACTGTTTTATGGTCCGCCAGGACTGGGCAAGACCACACTGGCCGGTATCATTGCCAATGAGATGGAAGTCAATCTGAAAATAACCAGCGGCCCCGCCATTGAAAAGCCGGGAGAAATGGCGGCCATACTGAACAATCTGCAGGAAGGGGATCTGCTTTTTGTAGATGAGATCCATCGTCTGAACCGGCAGGTGGAAGAAGTGCTGTATCCGGCGATGGAGGATTTTGTCATTGATATTATGATCGGAAAAGGTGCCTCTGCCAGGTCCATCCGGTTGGATCTGCCCAGATTTACGCTGGTGGGAGCCACGACAAGGGCGGGACTTCTGACTGCGCCGCTGCGGGACCGGTTCGGAGTCATTCACCGGCTGGAATTTTACAGTGTGGATGAGCTGTGCCGGATCATCCAGCATTCTGCCCGGATACTGGATGTAAAGATCGAGAAAAAAGGCGCTATGGAGCTGGCAAAAAGGAGCCGGGGGACTCCCCGGATTGCCAACCGCATCCTGAAGCGGGTGAGGGACTTTGCCCAGGTGCGGTATGACGGTGTGATTACCGGAAAGGTAGCAGATACGGCACTGGATCTGCTGGATGTGGACAAACTGGGGCTGGATTATGTAGACAGGAACCTGCTGCTGACGATGATCGAAAAGTTCAAAGGAGGACCGGTGGGGCTGGATACTCTGTCTGCTGCCATAGGAGAGGATGCAGGGACCATAGAGGATGTGTATGAGCCGTATCTGATCCAGAACGGTCTTTTGAACAGGACGCCCAGAGGGAGAGTGGCTACAGATTTGGCCTATCGGCATTTGGGTATTGAAATTCCTACCTGATCCGCGTATAATAAAATCATATAATATGGTTTATGGTATTGCCATATCTTACGGATGAGAGGTGTGGAAATGTCGGCGAAAACAGATACGGAAGTCATCATCGGAGGAAAGGTCTTTACTTTAAGCGGTTATGAAAGCGAAGAATATCTCCAAAAGGTTGCTTCCTATATCAACAATAAAGTGGCAGAGTATAATAAAACTGACCAGTTCCGCAGACAACCGGTGGATATTCAGAATGTCCTGCTGCAGCTGAATATAGCGGATGACTATTTTAAGGCGAAAAAGCAGATCAGTATGCTGGAAGAGGATATTGAAAGCAAAGAAAAAGAGATTTACGATTTGAAGCATGAGTTGATTGCGGCCCAGATGAAGATGGAAAGTACGGAAAAAAATATGAAGGGGCTGCAAAAAGAACTGAATGAAAATGCAAAAAAAATCGTTCGAATGGAAACGGAATTAAAGGGACAAAAAAAGGCATGAAAAAAGTCGAGCTTTTAGCTCCGGCGGGCAGCTTCGAAGGATTTCGGGGAGCGATTCACGCAGGGGCAGATGCCGTGTATATTGGTGGCAGAAAATATGGAGCCAGAGCATACGCCGGGAATTTTAGCGGAGAGGAAGTGTGCCTGGCTATTCGTTATGCACATTTATCGGGAAGAAAGTTGTATCTTACGGTAAATACACTGGTGAAAGAGTCCGAAATGGAGGAATTGCCGGGATATTTGCGGCCGTTTTACGAAGAAGGGCTGGATGGTGTGATCGTACAGGACTGGGGTGTGTTTTCTCTGCTGCGGGAATGTTTTCCCGGGCTGGCCCTGCATGGAAGCACACAGATGACGGTGACCGGGGTAAGAGGAGCAAAATTCCTGCTTTCCCAGGGGGCTTCCAGAGTCGTGCCGGCCAGAGAGTTGTCACTGGAAGAACTGGCCGGAATCCGCAAAGTGGGGATAGAGGTGGAAGCCTTTGTTCATGGCGCCATGTGTTACAGCTATTCCGGTCAGTGTCTGTTCAGCAGCCTGCTGGGCGGAAGGAGCGGGAACCGGGGCCGATGTGCACAGCCCTGCAGGCTGCCGTACAGGGTTTTGACAGAAGGGCAGAAAGAGGCTGCCGGGGGAGAATATCCGCCCTGTCCCTTAAGTCTGAAAGATCTGTGTACGCTGCCCCTGCTTCCGGAGCTGCTTTCTGCCGGCATTGATTCCTTTAAAATAGAAGGCAGGATGAAGAAACCGGAGTATGCGGCCGGAGTAACGGCGCTGTATCGGAAGTATATTGACAGGTATTATCAGGATCCTTCCGGGAATTTCCGGGTTTTGGAAGAGGACATGGAAAGGCTGCGCAGTCTGTATATTCGCAGTGAAATACAGGAAGGCTATTATCACAGACATAATGGGAGAGAAATGATAACACCCGGCGATCCCGGCTATCAGGGAGTAGAGGAAGCATATGGCAGGCAGATCCGGGAGCGCTATCTGGAGCAGACCCCCAGGATTTTGGTGAATGGCAGGGTTGTTCTGCAAAAGGAAAAGCCGGCTCTTTTAGAGGTGTGGAGACAGGCAGAGAATGGGGAAGAGCTCTGCAGGATCCGGCAGACGGGACCGGCAGTGGAGCCGGCAAAAAAGCAGCCTCTGACAAAGGCAGCGGTGGAAAAGCAGATGCATAAAACGGGAAATACGCCGTTTTCTTTTGGAGAGCTTTCGGTTTGTCTGGACGGGGACTGTTTTCTGCCGGTCAGAGCGCTGAATGATCTGCGCAGAGATGGATTGGAGCAGTTGGAAGAAGCCATCTTAAAGCCATACCGGCGGGATAAAGGGAGTCTGCCGGATGAAAGCAAATCGATGCAGGAAAAGGACAGATCCGTGCCCTATCTGGCCGTTTCCGTGGAGGATGCAGAGCAGCTAAAGGCTGTCTGCAGTGTTCCGTTTGTCCATCGGCTTTATGTGAATGGGGATATCTTACAGGCAGGAAAGAAAGAAGAGCTGTATTCTGTACTGGCGGCATGGAAAACAGAAAGAGGGGAGGAAGGCAGAGACAGAAAACTGTTTCTTGCCATGCCCCATGTGATACGTCTGCGGGATGAAGGGTATCTGGCTTTCTGGCAAAAGGAATTGTTCTGCAGCGGATCTTTATGGGACGGTGTACTGATCCGGAATCTGGAGAGCCTTTGGTTCCTTTTGGAGAACGGATACCAGGGAAACATGGTAGCGGATGCCGGTCTGTATGCCTGGAATAAAAGAGCCGTACGATTTTGGGAAGAGCAGGGCATTACGGCGACTGCGCCGCTGGAGTGCAGCAAGGAAGAACTGCATAAAATGGGGATTGCCGGTATGGAAATGATTGCTTACGGGCGGAGTCTGTTGATGGTTTCAGCAAACTGTCTGCGCAGTACCGGTATGACATGCCGGAAACAGAGGAAAGAAAAGGCATCGGATCTTCCTGCTCAGGAAACCGTCCTCTGGCTGGAGGATCGGTATAAAGCGCTTTTTCCGGTGCGTACTGTATGTACTCACTGCTATAATGAGATTTATAACAGTGTTCCATTGTCTCTGCATGAGTATGGAAAGTCGATCATCAAAGAGAATCCTGCCGGGATACGGCTTTGTTTCACCACGGAAACGGCAGCGGAGATCTGGAAGGTACTGGCCTGCTTTGAAGCGTTTACAGAGGCGCCGGAGCTTTTGCGGCAGGCTGATTTTTCCTTTACCAAAGGACACTATAAAAGAGGAGCGGAATAGTCCGTAAAGTATATGATATGGAACAGGTCATTACTGAATTTTCCAAATATTTGATTGCACTGTTTGCATCATTTTATACTTATGAATGTTTTGCAGTATTTAGATATCAGACTGAGGCTGAAAGAAGCAGCATTTATATAAGGCAGTATATTTTTATGTTTCTTGTACATGTAAGCTGCTTTCTGCCTATCTATGTCAAGACAGGCAGGGTGGAATATATTTTCTTTTTCATTTTTCAGCAGATTGCCATGTATGCCACTATTGTGCTGTATCACATGATCTATCCTGCGGCCAATCGTCTTGTTATTAACAATATGTGTTTTCTTACTTCTGTGGGATTTATGATTCTGACGCGTCTTTCTTATAACAGAGCAGTACGTCAGTTTGTAATTGCAGTATTTTCTTCGGTGATCGCACTGATGATCCCGGAGCTGGTTCAGCGTGTCAGAAACTGGAAAGACTTTACCTGGATTTATGGGGGTGTGGGAATTGCCGCGCTGGGAGCAGTCTTTTTTCTGGGGGCTGTGACACATGGAGCCAAACTTTCTTTTTCCCTGTTTGGCATCCGGGTTCAGCCGTCTGAATTTATTAAGATTCTGTTTTCCTGTTTTATTGCCTCCCTTTTGTGCCGTTCCCGTTCCTTCTGGAATGTGGCGCTGTCTGCAGTGGCGGCAGGGGCGCATGTGATTCTGCTGGTGCTGTCGAAAGATCTGGGCAGTGCCCTGATTTATTTTGTGGCGTATGTGGTTATGGTATATGTTGCAACGGGGCGGAAACGCTATCTTCTGGCCGGGCTTTTGGGCGGAAGTGCAGCCGCCTGGCTGTCTTTCAGGATTTTTACCCATGTGCAGGTACGTGTACAGGCATGGCTGGACCCCTGGAGCGTGATAGATAAAGAAGGGTATCAGATCACCCAGTCATTGTTTGCCATCGGCTGCGGCGGCCTGTTTGGACTGGGGCTCTGTCAGGGCAGCCCTTCCTCCATTCCGTTTGTGACAACCGATTTTATCTTTTCTGCCATTGCGGAAGAACTGGGGATTTTGTTTTCTCTGTGTCTGATTCTGGTGTATATCAGTTGTTTTATTATGTTTATGCAGATTGCCATTGCCATAAAGGATGAGTTTTACCGGCTGACAGTAGTGGGGCTGGGGGTCACCTATCTGTTCCAGATTTTTCTGACGATAGGCGGCGGTGTCAAATTTATTCCCCTGACCGGTGTTACGCTGCCGTTCATCAGCTATGGCGGGAGCAGCATGCTCAGTACGATTATGATGTTTGCCGTAATTCAGGGTTTGTATCTGACAGGAGGAAGAAAAAATGCCTCGGACAAAACAACACAAAAAGAAACCGGACAGAGAAATTCGGGAAACCGGACAAAGAAACGGCCAAAAGCAGAGACTTAAAAGCGTCAAAGATACGGAACGGGTGCAGAAAAAAGAGATTATGCAGGTAACCGTATGTTTTGTGGCGCTTTTTCTTGTTATGATGGGATACTTTACCGTATATGCCATGACCCACGAAGAGGAGCTGATGAACAACAGCTATAACAATCGCCAGCAGATTCTAAGCGAACAGAACAGGCGGGGCAGCATTTTTGCCAGAGACGGAAAAGTCCTGGCAGAGACAACGGAGGATGATTCCGGCAGAGAGATACGGGTGTATCCCTATGGAAAGCTGTTTTCCCATGCGGTTGGCTATGCAGACAAGGGAAGGGCAGGCCTGGAAGCCCAGGCGAATTATTATCTGATTCGGTCCAGTGTTCCTGTGATTTCCAAATTGAAGGAGACAGGCCGGCAGGAAAAAAATCCGGGTGACAATATTTATACTACGTTTGATGTGGGGCTGCAGGAAGCGGCAGACCGGGCGCTTGGCGTTTACAAAGGAACCATTATTGCCATGAATCCCAAAACCGGGGAAATCCTGGCGATGGTGTCCAAGCCGGATTTTGATCCCAACCGGATCGGAGAGGAATGGGATACCATTCTGGCAGATGAAGAAAGCGGCACGTTGCTGAACCGGGCCACACAGGGCCTGTATCCGCCCGGTTCCACCTTTAAAATTGTAACTGCCCTGGAATATATCAGAGAACATCCGGATACTTATCAAAACTATCGGTATTCCTGCAGCGGCAGTCTGCGGGAGGGAGAAGATGTGATCAACTGCTATCACGGAACCAGCCACGGGTCCGTAGATTTGAAAAAATCCTTTGCCAAATCATGCAATACCTCTTTTGCCAGCATGGGGATGGAGTTTGACAAGGAGATGTTTGCAGATACGCTGGATTCCCTGCTTTTTAACCGGGAGCTTCCCCTGGATCTGGCCTACAACCAGAGTAAGCTGGAGATCCTGCCGGATGACAGCAGGGGAGAGATGATGCAGAATGCCATCGGACAGGGCAGGACGCAGATGACCCCCGTTCATCTGGCGATGATTACCGCTGCCATTGCCAATGATGGTGTGCTGATGAAGCCCTATACCATACAACGGGTGGAAAGTGCGGAAGGAGCGGCGGTCAAAACGTTTTCTTCTGAGAGTTGCGGCGAACTGATGACCAGGGAAGAGGCGGCGATTCTGGCCGGATATATGAAGGAAGTGGTGGAAACCGGTACCGGGAGCAAACTGTCCGGACTTTCCTATTCGGCTGCGGGAAAAACCGGATCAGCGGAATACGGAACCCAAAAGGGAGAAAGCCATGCCTGGTTTACCGGATTTGCTCCTGCAGAAGATCCTCAGCTCGTGGTAACAGTCATCATTGAGGGCGCCGGTTCCGGAGGAGACTATGCAGTGCCTACGGCGCGGCGGGTATTTGATGCTTACCTGAATCAGGATACCGGAGAAATACCGCAATAAAAGATTTGCGTAATGGGACAAGATAGGATATACTGTTATAGATAGTCAGACTGACACACCAGGGCAGGAGGAATTGCAATGATTGAAGCAACGAGCTGTGGCGGTGTGGTGATTTTTCGGGGAAAGATTCTGCTTTTATATAAAAATTATAAGAATAAATATGAAGGCTGGGTCCTGCCGAAGGGAACTGTAGAACCAGGAGAAGAGTTTAAGGATACTGCGCTCAGAGAAGTGCGGGAGGAATCCGGAGCCAGAGCATCCGTCATTAAATACGTGGGAAAAAGTGATTATACCTTTAATGTTCCGGATGATACGGTGGAAAAAGAAGTGCACTGGTATCTGATGATGGCTGACAGCTATTACAGCAAACCACAACGCGAAGAATATTTTGAGGATTCAGGATATTATAAGTTTCATGAAGCGTACCATTTGTTAAAATTTGCCAATGAAAAGCAGATACTGGAAAAGGCGTATCATGAATATCTGGAGCTGAAGAAAAATAATTTATGGGGAAATCGAAAATATTATTAAAGAGCGCATCTCACATGAGATTTCACAAAGAATTGTATATTGGTGACTCCGTCCGCAGAGCCGGACTGGTAAAATGGAAACTGAAGCATCATGCCGGACAGTTGCGGATTTTTGTCATTGTTCTGTCACGGGGGCAGGATCAGCTTGAAATTATTCACTGCGCGTTCTTGCAGCAGAAGTATTACAGAAAGATCCCTCTCTGTGTTGTGGGGATTGCAGGGGGATATGAGGAAGCGCTTGTCCTGCTTCAGCGGATGGTTGCCGATGTATTTGCAAAGACAGGCGGATATGGGTTAAAGGATTATTTTATAAAGAATGAGAACTAGCAGAGGGACATATGCTGTATATACTGGAAATGATCGGAAAGGGAATCGGAATAGGGCTGTTGTGTATCCTGATACTGCTGGTGTCTGTGCTGCTGGCACTGCTGTTTGTTCCGTTCCGGTACCGCCTGCAGGGGAAAAAGGAGGAAACTGGCAGACCGGAGGGGATGGTCAGGGTATCCTGGCTTTTTTCTCTGCTCAGCTGCTTTGCCGTATGGGAGGGAAAGCTGCATTATGGCGTAAAAATATGCGGCATTTCCATATTTGATAACCTGAAAAAAGGACGCAGGAAAAAAGCGCAAAAAAAGCAGTCCATAAAGAAGGAAAAGAAAACCGGGAGAACGTCTGAGAAGAGAGGCGGGGGAGAACCGGCTCTGCCGGAGCAGAAAGAGGAAATCCGCAGGGAAACCGCACCGGCCCTGTCTGAAAAGGAGCGGGAGGAGCCAGAGGCAGTACCGCAGCCTGTGCAGACTGGTAAAGAAACAGGACAGGAAGAGGATGGACAGAAACAAAGCGGCAGAGGTATATGGGACAAGCTGCATAAAATATGGGAAAAGGTGCTTTCTTTTTTTCGGAAACTGGACAGCCTGATCGAAAAACTTCTGGCGTTTCCAGGTAAAATCTGTGAAAAAGTGCAGGCATGGAAAGAAAAAGCGGATTGGTATCTGGGCTTTTTTCAGAAGGCGGAATTTCAGCGGGCTGCGGCGCTTTTGAAAAAGCAGCTTCTTTTTCTCTGGAGAAGTATAAGGCCCAGAAGGGTGTGGGCAGACATTCGGTTTGGGTTTGCCGATCCGTCCAGGACAGGACAGGTTTTGGCATGGGCGGGAATGATGTATCCCTTCTTTGGAAAAACTGTTACCATAAGACCGGATTTTGAAGAGGCAGTATGCAGTGGAAAGGCTGTTATAAAGGGCAGGGTGATTCTGTTTGATTTGCTCAGGGCAGCTTTGATCCTGTATTTCAATAAAGACATCAGGAAATTGATTCGTATATGGAAGAAGGAGGAAACAGTACATGACAGACAATAATTTTTCAGGTGTGGTGGAGTCTTTGTTAAAGGGCATGGACAGCGTATTGTCTACCAAGACAGTGGTGGGGGAAGCAACCAAAATCGGAGATACCCTTATCCTGCCGCTGGTGGATGTAACTTTCGGAGTGGGTGCAGGCGCTTCCAAAGGAGACAAGAAAAACGGCGGCATGGGAGGCATGAGCGGAAAGATGACACCGTCGGCCGTGCTGGTGATTAAGAATGGCCAGACCAAGCTGGTCAATATCAAAAATCAGGATGCTGTTACCAAGATACTGGATATGATCCCTGATCTGGTGGAACGCTTTACATCGCCGAAAGAGGATATGCCGGCAGACGCGGAAGTTGTGGATCTTGCATTTCCGGAGGAAAAACAGTAACGGACAGAGGGAAAGCAGCATATGATAGCTGGTAAGAAGCAGTGAAATGAATGTCTGTTATGAAAAAGCTGATTGGGTTTGCATCAATTTGGATTGCAGTGGGCATGCTGCTGATGCTGTTGCTCGGCAGCCGTTTTACCGGTCTTATGTTGATGGGGGTATTTGCATTGCTGGGTTATCTTGCCATTTTCTGTGAATGACAGGAAAAAACCCAAGGATCATCGTATCCCATGTGTTCCACATGGGAATCCGTAACGTTAGCGAGGGTTGAAGCATACAGATATGAACGCATTGGAGAATGAAATCAGGGAAGCAACAGAGGAAACTGCAAAAGCAGATGCTCCTGTGGATGAGCAGGAGCAGGAGATACAGACAGTAAAAAAGCAGCTTTGGGAAGAAAAAGTACGGCTGGAAGAGGTACATCTGGCATTGCAGCAGGAAAAAGAAAAGCTCTGTGAAGAACAGGAGAGATTCCGTCGGGAAGTGCAGGAAATGCAGAAAGAGATGGCACGCCAGAATCAGAGACTGCTGGAGGCACAGAAAAGCCTGAAAAAGGACGAGCAGTTTTTTCAGCAGAAGATGGAAATTTTAAAAGGTGGATTTGCCCAGTTGGCAGAAGATAAAAAAGCGATGGAACAGGAACGCATCCGGTTGGAGGCAAGAAGAGAGGAGCGTAACAGCGATTCGGGGAATGCCGCTGTCCGGCTGTTTTTCAGTGGTGTCAGCAATCCGTTGACGCTGAAAAAACGGTACCGGGATCTGATTAAAATTTTTCACCCGGACAACCTGTGTGGAGATACCCAGCTGCTGCAGCAGATCAATAAGACCTATGAGGTGCTGCTGGAAGAAACCGGATGGCAAAAAAAAGCATAAGGAAAATTCCTTATGCTCTTTCTACTTTGTTGGACTTCAAACATCCGGTACAAATGTGCATTCTTTTTACTGTGCCATTTATGTTGCATTTTACTCTCTTAATGTTGGATTTCCAAATATGATTGGACCTTCTATGAGAATGGCTGACATTATTTCCAAAATGAACGCCTTTGCCGCAAACTTCACATTTTGCCATCTTTGCACCTCCTACACGCATAGTCTATTGTACGATCATCCTGATGAGCATTCACGCTCACAACATTGAAATTTTAGCATATTTGGTATTGAAATGCAAGTATAAATATCTTAAAATTATGGAAAGAATGAGTTGAGGAGGTTAATGCCCCATGAAAGGAACTTCAATGAATACCCATATGGGAAATATTCTGATTGATAATGAAGTAATTGCCCAGTATGCAGGATCGGTTGCAGTGGAATGCTTCGGCATTGTCGGGATGGCATCGGTGAATATGAAGGACGGTATCGTAAAGCTGCTGAAAAAAGACAGGATTACCCACGGTATTGCTGTATCTCTCGGCGCGGATCAGAAACTGACACTTGACTTTCATGTCATTGTATCCTATGGTGTCAGTATCCTGACTGTTGCGGACAACCTGACTGACAGCGTCAAATACAAGGTGGAGGAATTTACAGGACTCGAAATAGAAAAAATCAATATTTTTGTGGAAGGAGTCCGAGTAATTGATTAAGGAGGAAATAACAGTGGCTTGTACTACGATAGATGCCGGAATGGTTGCCAGAATGTTTCTGGCAGGCGCCCGTAATCTGGAGGCAAAAAAAGACTGGATCAATGAATTAAATGTATTCCCGGTACCTGATGGAGATACCGGTACCAATATGACGATGACGGTACTTTCCGCCGCGAGGGAAGTGGCGGCGCTGGATCAGCCGGATATGAAAGAGCTGGCCAGGGCGATTGCTTCCGGTTCGCTCAGAGGAGCCAGAGGCAATTCCGGTGTGATTCTTTCCCAGTTGTTCCGGGGATTTACCAGAGGAATTGAAAATCATACCCAGGTGACAGTTCCGGTTTTTGCAGATGCTTTTGCCAAAGCGGTGGAAACGGCATACAAAGCGGTAATGAAGCCCAAGGAAGGAACGATTCTGACCGTTGCCAGAGGCGGTGCGGAGAAGGCGGCTGAACTGAGCCAGGAAGGGGAAACGGATCTGGAGGTCTTTTTCCGGGAAATTCTGGATCATATGGAGTATGTGCTGAGCCAGACTCCGGAAATCCTGCCTGTGCTTGCCCAGGCGGGGGTTGTTGATTCAGGCGGTCAGGGACTGCTGGAAGTACTGCGGGGCGCTTTTGATGCATTTCTGGGAAAAGAGGTCGCATATGAGCCGATTCTGCCGGTCAAGGCATCCCTGCCCGAACCATCATCCATGCAGGAAGCGGCAGATATCAGATATGGCTATTGCACTGAATTTATTGTGATGCTGGAGCAGCCCGTATCAAAAGAAAAAGAAGAGGCATTGAAAGTTTATCTGGAGTCTATCGGAGATTCTATTGTGGTAGTGGCAGATGAAGAGGTCATCAAGGTACATGTACATACCAATGACCCCGGACTTGCCATACAGAAAGGACTGTCCTACGGAGCGCTTTCCAATATGAAGATTGATAATATGCGCCTGGAACATCAGGAAAAGCTGTTCCGGACCGGAGAGAAGAAAGAAGCGCAGTTATCGGTGGAAATGCCGAAAAAAGACGTCGGCTTTATTGCAGTCTGTGCAGGAGAGGGTCTGAGCCGGATTTTCCGGGAACTGGGTGTGGATGAAATCATCCAGGGCGGTCAGACGATGAATCCCAGTACGGAAGATGTGCTGAGTGCCATAAACCGGGTCAACGCAGATACGGTCTTTGTGCTGCCCAATAATAAAAATATCATATTGGCGGCAAATCAGGCAAAAGAGCTGACAAAAGACAAGACGGTTGTTGTAGTTCCCACCCAGACCGTACCCCAGGGGATTACGGCTGTTATTACCTATGTTCCCGATCTGTCTGCTGTGGAAAATGAAAACGCTATGCTGGAAGAAATCGGCCATGTGAAAACCGGCCAGATTACCTATGCGGTCAGAGATACCTCTGTCAATGGCAAAGAGATACGGCAGGGGGATTATATGGGGATTGATGATACGGGGATTGTGGCAGTCAGCTCCCATCTGGAGCGGGCAGTTCTTGAAACTGTCAGTTCGATGACGGATGCAGATACCGAACTGCTCAGTATTTACTATGGCAGCGAAACCACACATGAGAATGCACAGGCCATGAAAGAAAAGATAGAGGATAAATATCCTCATCTGGATATTGAACTGCAGGACGGCGGACAGCCGGTGTACTATTATCTGATTTCTGCAGAATAAAGGTATCAGACAGACGAAGCTGGCGGGCTATGTTCGCATTTTGGTCAGGACATAGCCAAATCGGATCCATTTGTCTGCGCTGTATTCATCCTGTCTGTCTATGGTGATGGTTTTCCCGTAGCCGTTGATCGGTTCCAGTACCCAGGAGGCAGTGGCCTGTAATTTGCGGATATAGGCCCGGCCGGTTTCTTTGTTCAGGAAGATGCCGGTATCGCCTTCCCGGACGTCTTTTCTGCACACCAACAGAATATCCCCCAGATTGTAAACCGGATGGAGATGATCGGAGGTGACCTGTATTCCGCAGTAAAGGTCATCTCCGAATTTTTTGCGGTAAGAAGCAGCATTGACTTTGTAAAAATGTGAAGAATCATAAATCATACCGTCCTCCATATTGCCGGTGGGTACGAAAACGGTGATATAATCGTCGGTGTCCTCATGACAGGCGGAAAATGCACTTTCAAAATCCATGATGCCTTTGATGAAATCTTTCTGTCGTGGGGACATGGCCCGGAGGGTTAAGATAAGCTGTGTATCTTCTTCGTAATCGTCAATCAGTTCAAAAATCCATTTTCCTGTCATATTCTGCATGAGTTGAGCAGTGTACAGATCTATCTTTGTAGTCACTCCGGAGATCATTTTTTTGTATCCGGAAAGCGACATTTCCAGCTTTTTTGCCATTTGAGCCTGTGTCAGGTTGCGTCTTAGTCTTTCTTTTTCCACATTCAGCGTAAAGTTTCTTACGATTTCCTGCTTTGTTAACATGGTACTACCTCAAATCGAATGGCCACTTTTCTGTCCATTTTTTATCTTCTGCTTCTGAGAAAAGCTGTTTTTGGTCTACGACAGTGACGCCCTTCTCAGTATATAATTCGAATTATAACATACGCATATTAAAAAAGAAAGAATGAAAGGGTGGGATCGTTATGAAAAGGGAGTTTGTGGAGCATGTGTTGATGTTGATGGGAATGCCTGTGAAATTAAAAGGATTCCGGTATATTACGGATGCGGTTCTGCTGTTGGATACTCCTGAATGGCAGAACCCGAAATGGACGGCTCTGTACTATAAGATCGGTACGATGAACCATGATACGGCTTCCCGTGTGGAGCGTGCGATTCGGAATGCTTTTATGACGACGAGAAACCGGGTAGCCGATTATGAAATGGTGGAGCATTACATCGGTTTTACCAATTGTGAAAATTCCAATTCCATTACTTTTCTTTACAAAAATATCAAGAATGAGTATGCAGGCAGATTGCGGGCACAGGAGGAAATCAAAGAGAAAAAGGAAACGCATCTGGAAGAGGCGGAGCCTGAACAGCTTCAGACCTTTAATGAAGTGACGGCAGAAATGATTAAGGACATCGTGCGCCAGACTTTGAAAGAGATGCTGTTTGAAATTGCATAACAGAGAAAAAACGACGGCTGACCCAGATTTTATGTCAACCGCCGTTTTTGCTTTTACAAATCAGTCTGGTTATCTGACCAGAATATCATCCAATCCTGCCGTATCGGCAATCGGGTTATCCTCACATACAACAATTTCAAGCTGTGTCAGATCTGCAAGGGGAGAGAGATCGACAATATAATTGTCGGTAATATCCAGTGTGCGCAGACTGGTCAGGCCGCAATCCGTAATAAAGGTAAGATCCGTCAGTTCATTGCCGCTCAGATAAAGCTGCTCCAGATTCGGAAAGTTTGCAAACAGATCTGTATGTTCAGACAGTGACAGCGTTTCTTCATCCTGCAGCCAGCCATAGCCGTCAGATAACTGATACAGCGTAACTTCGTTCATATCCAGCACCGTCAGTGCTTCATTGACAGGTACATGATCCATATCAAAACCGATGCTGCATTCTTCCATATAGAACTCTTCCAGAGTCGGAACAGAAAGAAGTTTTGCTGCATCTGCATATACCACACTCCTGCTGATATCCAGTCCCAGCAGGTTTGGCAGTTCCAGAACAGGATCCAGAGAAACATGATAGCCTGACATATCCTGCAGATCCAGATACATCAGATTCTGCAGTTCTTTTAGAAAGGAAAGATCCTGGCAGTCACAGTTTTCCAGTGAAAGATAGAGCAGTTCCTTTGCCTGGGCAACCGGACTTAAATCATCCGCGCCATACAGGGACAGATAGGTCAGATTCTGCAGATTGGCAAAGGAAGGAAGCTGATGGTCATAGGAAAGTGTCAACTGCAGATCGGTCAGGTTTGTCAGTTTTTCGATCACGCTGAAATCACTGAGCTTCCAGGTATCTTTCAGATACAGTTCAGTTAATGTGCCGCTGCAGGCTTCCAGTGCTTCAATCGACATCAGTTCATCTGCATCTGCAATCGAAAGATGATCCAAGTAAGGCATATTTTTGACAAAACCGATGTCTTTTAAGGAAGAGGACTGGATGGAAAGAATCTCCAGTCCGGTCATCTCATAGAGCGGGCTGAAATCCGTAAGCCGGTCGCAGTCGGTCAGTGCCAGGCCTTCCAGATCCGGCAGGGCGGTGAGGGCGCTGATGTCCTGTAGATCCATACAGTCTGTGGCAAAATAGGTCAGATTCGGAAATTTTTCAATCCCGTCGCAGGAATCCATAAAAATAGTGGATTCAATCTGGATGTAGTCGATATTTTCAGGATGTGGTACGGCTTCGTACAGTTCCGCAAGCGTCATGTCAGAGGCGATGGAAGTAAGGCTTTCCATCCCCATCAGATCCCCCGGATTCAGATATCCATATTCCAGGGACAGCCAGGTGACACCTTTGAAGCAGGAGAGATCCGCCCAATCCATGTCCAGCGATTCATTGAGGAAGTAATCAAAGGAAGTTCCGTCTTCCAGATAACAGGCAATGCATTTGCGGCTGTCCTCGTCGTAGTAAAACTCCAGTTCCGTAATCCGTTCCAGATCTGCCGGGGTAATATCCGAAAAATCTTTGTCAAAAATCTGGGAAACCAGAGTCTGGAAAGAGTCGGAAGCGGGAAGCGAAGCATCTGCCGTTATGTATTCCTGGTCAAGTTCCTCCTCCCACTGAGGCGTTGTGGGGGCAGAAACGGTTTCTTCTTTGCCAAAGAACTGGAACAGAGCGATACCGGCCATGACCAGGAACATAACGGCAAATGTGACCCAGCCTACAATGGAGGCTGCAGAGATCTTATTGTTTTTGGAAGAAGCAGAAACTGTAACTTCCTGTCCGGGATACCAGGTATTTTGCCGGCCCTGGCTGTAAGGTGTACCGGGCGGCCCGGCCTGGCGTTCCGGCTGCCATTGGGGAAGGGGCTGTGTGGGAATGGGAGCGGATGCATCTTTGTCTATGATCTGGTAATAACCGCAGTTCTGGCAGATCATCCTTCCGTCCTGTTCCCGCATACGGGTGGAGCAAATAGGACATTTTTCCAATTTCATATGTATTTCATTCCTTTCTGGTTATTCTGTATGCTTTTATTATTTTATCATAAAACACAGTGTTTGAGAAACAGTAATAGCTCTTTCTTCTTGTGAATTGTTGGAAGAAATAGTAAAATAAAAAGAAAATACTGTCAGAGAGGAGTAGGGATCGATGAAACCGGAAAAAAAGAAGCGCCGGTTTTTATTCAGAGCGGGGATCATTCTGCTGTTGGCGGCTTTGTGCGTGTGCGTATCCGGGCCGTTTTTCTATGATAAAATACAGGAAGCCGGGACGGAAACAGCGGAAATTCCAAAAGCCCGGAAGCGGATTTCCATAGAAGATGCCGGTGCTTATGTCCTGGATGCCTCCTGTGTCCTGCTGGAGGTGCGGCAGTACGTATATGACCCGGCCCGGCCGGAGGTCCTGGTGGGAGAATATCTGTATGATCAGGAAGGGTATCTGACAGAATGGACAGACCGGACCTGTGATGAGCGGAACAATCTCCTTTGTGAACGTTCCCATACGCTGTATGATAAAGGCGGGACCGCTGCCGGTGAGACCGTATATGAGTATGACGAACAGGACCGGATTGTGCATGAAATGAGATATCAGGCAGGGATACTGAAAGAAGAAGGTTTTACCAGGTATCTGGAAACGGGCTCTGCCGGAGTATGGTATCAATATGAACTGGGAAGGACGGAGGCAGGAGAGCCGCAGATGTATATTGTATCTCAGGAAGAGACTGTGTACAACGGGGCAGGAGAGCCTTTATACTGCTGTCAATACAAAGAATCAGACAGGCCGGAATGCGTGATCTGTACGACCTATGACACAGAAGGAAAAATTCTGCACCGGACAGAAGGAAAAAACAGGCAGGATGTGGATCAGGAATGGACGTTTGAATGGACAGAGTCAGAAAGCGGGCTGCTGGAAAATACAATCTGTAAAAACGGGGAAAGAGAGCAGACGGAAAATTACGTGTATAATCCGGATACAGATAAGCGGTATCTGACCGGGGTCTGCAGTTGGGACAAAGCGGGTGATGCTTCCCGCATTTACCGGGCGGCTTATGACAAAGAGCTGCTTTTGTGGGAAATGGAATGTTCTCAGGGGAAGCTGTATGCATTCCGGACCTTTTGCTATCGGGAAAATGGTACAAACCGTCTGACGATGGAATATGTGCAGGAGTATAACACCAATCAGATGACACTGTACCGCTATGAATATGATGAACAGGACCGTTTGTCTGGTGTTTACCTGTATGATATGGAGAGCGCCGGGAAGGATCAGCCTTTTGGGACGGAGAAACGGGAAGGATACGCCCGGATAGAGTTTTATCCGATGCAGAGTATCGCTGTGGGCATTGCACTGTATGGGCCGGATGATACTTTGGAGCGAAGATTCCGGTTTGATCCGTTCGGGTATTATATAAAAGAGGAAGAGGGGGAACGAAATGGCAGTGATAGGAATTGATCTGGGAACCACCAATTCTCTGGTATCCGTCTGGAGAGATGGGCGCAGTGAGCTGATTCCCAATACCTTTGGAGAATATCTGACGCCGTCGGTGGTCAGCCTGGGAGCGGAGGGCGAGATCTTTGTGGGTAAGGTGGCACGGGAGAGGCTGATTACAGATCCTGACAATACGTTTGCGGAATTTAAGAGGAATATGGGAGCGGATTATAAGTATGGGGCAGGCGGGCAGTATACAGCAGAAGAATTGTCCAGTTTTGTACTGCGGAAACTGAAAGAGGATGCAGAGCAGTATCTGGGGGAGAAGGTAACGGAAGCCGTGATCAGTGTACCGGCGTATTTTGATGATGACAAACGCTGTGCCACCAGAAATGCGGGAAAGCTGGCGGGGGTTACGGTAGAGCGTCTGATCAATGAACCGTCTGCGGTGGCGCTGAAACATCATATGGGTGTGGAAGAGCCGGAGACTTTTATCATATTTGATTTTGGCGGGGGCACGCTGGACGTATCCCTGGTGGAAGCCTTTGACAATATGGTGGAAATCCAGGCAGTGGCAGGGGACAATTATCTGGGCGGGAAGGATTTTAATGAACTGATTGCCAGAGATTTTTATCGGAAAAATGAGATTCTGGAAAGCCAGTTGTCGAAAGCAGATCAGGGAATCGTGATCCGGGAGGCAGAAGCGCTGAAATGGGATCTGACCAGGCAAAATCAGGCAGAGCGCAGAATCCGTCTGGAAAGCGGCGAGTACCTTATGGGTATGACCAACCAGCATCTGATCCATATTGGCGCCGACCTGTTTAAGCGGATGTCCAAACCGATCCGCAAAGTGATCAATGACAGTATGACAGAGCCGGAACAGATTGATAAGCTGATTCTGGTGGGCGGTTCTTCCAGGATGCCGGTGGTGTCACAGTATCTGAAAAGTCTTCTGGATATTCCGGTGGTGGTGGATGAGCATCCTGACGAAAGCATTGCCGCAGGTGTGGGAATCGCCGCGGCGATCAAGGCCAGAACAGGAGATGTGAAAGATATGATCCTGGCGGATATCTGTCCGTTTTCTCTGGGCACAGCTATTTATGACGGCAGCTTTTCTCCGATTATCCAGCGCAATGACACACTGCCCTGCAGTAAAACAGAACATTATGTGACGGTCAGGGACAATCAGACGGTTATGACATTTCCCATCTATCAGGGCGACAATCTGATTGCAGAAGAAAATCTGCTGCTGGGAACGATGGAAGTGACGGATCTGCCCAGAGCGCCTAAGGGAACAGTGGGGGCGGATGTAACATTTCTGTATGATATCAACGGTATCCTGGATGTACGAATCAGCGGAGCAGGTCAGATATTGCATAAAGTGATTCTCAATAAGCGGATGGGGCTCAGTGAAAAAGCGCTGGAGAAGCGTCTGGAAGAACTGCGTCTGATGACGCTCAGCCCGATGGAAGAGGAGCACAATCTGTTTCTGATTGAAAAGGCAAAGCGGCTGTACCGGGAATGCAGCCCTCAGGTACGGGAACACATTGCCAGGGGGCTTATGGCGTTTACCAGACAGTTGGAAAACGGACAGGGACGGGAGATCCGGGAAGCCTGTGTGCGGTTTTCTCTGTACCTGGAAGCCGTGGAACGCAGTAAATATGAGTTTGACGGGTTTGATGAGTCTTTTTTTGAGGATGATTCGCTGTAAAGATTCCCGGGCAGAATATGGAAAACAGCAGATAAAGAGAAGGGGAGCGGCATGAATCTTTGGGAATGGCTGGATATCAGTCCCACATCAGATATCCGGGAGATCAAAGCGGCTTATGCCAGAGCGGCGAAACGGTATCATCCGGAAGAGCATCCGGAGGAGTTTAAGGAACTGCAGAAAGCATATAAAAAAGCGCTGTTATATGCAAAGCTGCAAAACGGGGCAGCAGAAACCGGGCAGAAATCTCAAAGCGCCGGGATACCAAAACAGCCGCCGGAACAGACGGCAGAGAATCGACCGGATGAGTCAATGCGTGAAAAGGAAGAAAGCATCTGGAAAGAGGATACGGTGCCGGAAGCGGCTTTTGATGCGGAGCAGTCTCAGGAGGCGGTTTTTGATTTCAGCAGGATTGACTCTTATGGAGATAAGGAGCAGTTTTTCCGGAGCTTTTATCTGCTGGTCTACAATCCTTATCTGATCAACAACCGTCTGGCGTGGAACAGCTTTCTGTGTCAGTCTTCTTCTGTGCTGCTGTTTCAGGATCCGTTTTTCAGAAGGGAATTTGTTCTGACGGTATGCAGTGTATACGGACTGAAGCGGGATACCGTGCTTTATTTTGAACAATATCTGTTACAGTTCCACAGGCCGGAGTTTGCGCCACAGGACGGCATTTGGGAGACTTCGTTCCCCTGTTTCCTGAAATTAAAACATCGTCGGCTCACGCCGTCTCTTCTGGGCTCGAAAGAATTTCGGGGAAAAGAGGGCAAAGCGTTCCAAAATCAGGTGATGTCGGTACTTGGCAGACGAAAGAGACAGATTTCATGGGACCGGCAGCAGGATGTGGAAGCGTATATGCAGATCTATCTGTTATTTGCCAATGACAATGAAGAAAAGCTGGCCCGCCTTTACCGGAAACGGAAATGTTTCCTGTGGGATGTGGCAGGACTGCCTGCTTTGATCCTGATTTTTTTCATATTGACTATAATGGTCAACAGCGACCAGGGGAAAGACAGACAGGAAAACTACCTGAAGGCGATACAGATACAACAGGAATCCGCGGAAAAGCGGGAATGGATTCGGAACAAAGCACAGTCAGATATCGACCGTGTGATCAGAGAGTGGCAGAAATGGGAGATGGGCTTGGATGAAACACACAGAGAAAATACAGATGTTGAAAGGCATTGGAGAGAAAACGGCAGCGCTTTTTTCCAGACTGGGAATTGATACTGTGGAAGAACTGCTTCTGCATTACCCTCTTGGATATGATAGTTTTCAGGAACCTGTACCGATACAGGATCTGCAGGCAGGAAATCTCTGTGCAGTGCGGGGACGGCTTCAGGGAGAGATATCCGGAAAAAAGAGCAAAACCCGTTCTGTCTCGGTCTGTAAGGTGTCGGATGGGACGGGAACGCTTTCTCTTACCTTTTTTCATATGCCATATCTGAAAAATATGATCCGGCCCGGAGAGGATTATGTATTTCGGGGAACGGCGCAGGGCAGGACGGGCAGCCTGCGGATGGAACAGCCTGTGATTGATACACCGCAGGGATACCGGAAGAAAATGGATGCCCTGCAGCCCCGGTATCCTCTGACGGGCGGCCTGACCAACAATATGGTAATAAAGGCGATGCGGCAGGCGCTGTCTTTCTGTAAGGAGAGTGACGAGTATCTGCCGGAAGATATCCGGGTACACTATCATCTGCCAGATTACAGAGAGGCACTGGAGGGTATCCATTTTCCGAAAGACGGAGAGACTTTAAAAGATGCCAGAAGGCGCCTTGTATTTGATGAATTTTTTCTGTTTCTGCTGCGTCTGCAGGCCAGCAGGATACGAAGTCAGGCGCTTCCTAACAGATGGAATATGATGGAAACCGCAGATACGGTACGGTTTCTGGAACGTCTGCCGTATTCACTGACGGCTGCACAGATGCGGGTCTGGCAGGAAATCAAAACGGATCTGCAGAAGGATACCGTGATGAATCGTCTGATTCAGGGAGATGTGGGCAGCGGTAAAACCATATTGGCCATACTGGCCCTGTTGATGACGGCAGCCAATGGATTCCAGGGCGCTATGATGGCTCCCACGGAAGTGCTGGCCAGACAGCATTTTGAACAGATTGTCCGGCTGACAAAAGAGTTTGGGCTGCCGTTTGTGCCGGTGCTTCTGACAGGCTCCATGACGGCAAAGGAAAAGCAGGACTGTTATGAGCGGATGGAATCAGGAGAAGCCAATGTGATCCTGGGGACCCATGCCCTGATTCAGGAAAAGGTGGTCTGCCGGAATCTGGCACTGGTGGTGACGGATGAACAGCACCGGTTCGGTGTGCGGCAGCGGGAAGCGCTGGCCGGAAAGGGGATGGATACCCATGTGCTGGTTATGAGCGCCACACCCATTCCCAGGACCCTGGCTCTGATTTTATATGGTGATTTGCAGATTTCTGTGGTGGATGAGCTTCCGGCAGGCAGACTGCCCATAAAAAACTGCGTGGTAGGTGCAGGATACCGGGAAACGGCCTGCCGGTTTATTCAAAAAGAGGTGGAACAGGGCAGACAGGCCTATATCGTCTGTCCTATGGTGGAAGAAGGTGAAATGGAGGGTGTGGAAAATGTAACTGCCTATGCGGAGAAACTGAAGGGGAGGCTTCCGGGGCAGATACAGATTGCCACACTCCACGGCAGAATGAGGCCTGCCGATAAAAACCGTATTATGGATGCCTTTGGACGGGGTGACATTGATATCCTGGTTTCCACTACCGTAATTGAGGTGGGGATCAATGTTCCCAATGCTACCGTCATGATGGTGGAAAATGCGGAGCGGTTCGGCCTTGCGCAGCTTCATCAGCTCAGAGGGCGTGTGGGCAGGGGCAGGGAACAGTCCTATTGTATCTTTATCAGCAATTCAGACCAGAAGCATACAATGGAACGGCTTTCTGTCCTGCAGAAGTCCAATGACGGTTTTTTTATTGCAGGGGAAGATCTCAGACTGCGGGGGCCAGGGGATCTGTTTGGGATAAGGCAGAGCGGCAGCATGGCGTTTCGTCTGGCAGATATTTATCAGGATGCCAGGATTCTGGAGGATGCCAGCCAGGCAGTAAAAGAATGGCAGGAAAAAGAAGGACAGGAGGTACTTTCTGACCTGGCTTTTTCTTCTGCGGTTGACTTTAGAAGCATCTGAACGTAAAATATATGGGAAAACAGGCGGAAAGGAAAGGAAACGTGATTGGAATTGTAACAGACAGTAACAGCGGTATTACACAGGAGGAAGCAAAGGCAATGGGGGTATATGTGCTGCCCATGCCGTTTATGATAGAGGATGACACCTATTATGAAGAGAAAGATCTGACGCAGGATGTATTTTACCAGAGAATGGCGGCCGGAGAGACTATCAGTACATCCCAGCCTGCGCCGGAGGAAGTGACAGGACTTTGGGACCGGGTGCTGGAAACCTGCGAAGCACTGGTCTACATTCCCATGTCCAGCGGGCTTTCCGGTTCCTGTCAGACGGCCCGGCTTCTGGCGCAGGACTATGAGGGCCGGGTATTTGTTGTGGATAATCAGCGGATTTCCGTAACCCAGAGAAGCAGTGTGGAGGACGCATTGTATCTGGCCGGGAGCCGTGGCATGAGCGCAGGAGAGATCCGGGATTTTCTGGAGCAGGACAAGTTCCACTCCAGTATTTATATTATGCTGGATACGCTGACCTATCTGAGACGGGGCGGGCGCATTACGCCTGCGGCTGCGGCTCTGGGCAATATCCTGCGGCTGAAGCCTGTTTTGCAGATTCAGGGAGAAAAACTGGATGCCTTTGCCAAAGCAAGAACCAGGGCACAGGGCAAAGCAGTCATGATAAATGCGGTACAGAATGATATTGCCAGGCGGTTCGGCGGGAGCAGCGAACGGGTGAAACTGTACATTGCCCACAGCCATGATGAGGAGGGCGCACTGGCATTCCGGGAAGAGCTGCGCAGCGAGTTTCCGGGAAATCAGATTGAAATTCAGCGTCTGTCACTGAGTATCGGCTGCCACTTGGGGCCCGGCGCACTGGCCCTTGCCTGTGCGCAGAAGATTTCCGTGTGACAGTGGTAAGCGGATGAAACCGGAGACTTACAGATACAAAGATAAAAAAAAGCTGCGGTGCGGTTATACCACAGGTTCCTGCAGTGCGGCGGCTGCCGGGGCAGCGGCCCGGCTGCTGCTGTCCGGAGAAGTTATGACGGAGGTAACACTGACCACGCCGGGCGGCGTGGTACTGACTCTGAAACCGGAAGGGCTGGTTTATACCAAAGAGGGGGTCTCCTGCGGGATCCGGAAAGACGGCGGGGATGATGTGGATGTCACCGACGGTATCCTGATCGTTGCGGAAGTGAAAAAGGAAAGCAGGCCAGGAGTCCGCATTACAGGTGGAAAGGGCATCGGAATCGTAACGGCAGAAGGGCTGGAACAGGCGCCAGGCAGCTATGCCATCAACAGCACACCCCGCAGGATGATCCGGGAAGCTGTGGAAGCGGTAATGGAGGAGCAGGGGTATGAGGGCGGCCTTACTGTAACGATTTCTGCTCCGGAAGGAGAAGCCGCAGCAGCAAAGACCCTGAATCCGGCACTTGGCATCAAAGGAGGGATTTCCATTCTGGGTACCAGCGGCATCGTGGAACCCATGAGTGAGAAAGCGCTGGTGGATACCATTTTTCTGGAGATGCGTATGCAGGCAGCCGCCGGGCGGCGTATCTGCATCCTGACACCGGGCAACTATGGCATGCATTTTATCGGGGACGTACTGGGACTGGATCTGCGATACACTGTAAAATGCAGCAATTTTATCGGAGATGCCATTGATATGGCGCCGGCCTGCCGGATGGAAGGACTGCTGCTTGTGGGGCATTTAGGTAAGCTGGTCAAACTGGGGGCCGGTATTATGAATACCCATTCCCGGTACGGGGATGCCAGGATGGAGGTGCTCTGTGCCTGTGCGCTGGAAGCGGGGGCGGAAACAAAACTCTTAAAGGCCATTATGGCCTGCGTGACCACGGACGGGGCGGTGGCCATCCTGCAGGAAGCGGGGATGACGGCTCCTGTGATGGAAATATTAATGAAGAAGATTTCATTTTATCTGAACAGGCGGGCATATGAAAAAATGATGACCGGGGCCGTGGTATTTTCCAATGTATATGGAGTATTGGGACAGACGGATATGGCACAGGAGCTGCTTGCCCGGATCAGAGAAGAGCAGCATAGCCTGTCAGACGGAAATGAGAACTGAAAGGAATGCTATGATTTATTTTGTAGGTGCAGGGCCGGGGGCGAAGGATCTGATTACCGTACGGGGACAGGAACTGCTTGCCCGTGCGGATGTGATTATCTATGCGGGTTCTCTGGTCAATCCGGCGCTTCTGGAATATGCCGGTGAGGCTTGTAAAATTTATAACAGCGCGGAGATGACCCATACCGAACTTCTGGATGTGATGGAGCAGGGAGCGGCCCGGGGAATGGAGATTGTCCGGCTGCATACCGGGGATCCCTGTCTGTATGGAGCCATTCAGGAACAGATGGACGGACTTCGGGCACGGGGGATCGGGTTTGAGATCTGTCCCGGTGTCAGCAGCTTCTGCGGAGCGGCTGCCTCCTTGAAAACAGAGTATACATTGCCCGGATTGACTCAGTCAGTCATCATCACAAGAGCGGAAGGCAGGACAAAGGTGCCGGAACGTCTGGCAGATCTGGCCTCCCACGGCGCGTCTATGGTACTGTTTCTGAGTGCGGGACTGCTGGAACAGGTACGGGAAGAGCTGCTGAAGGGTGCCTACAGAGAGGAGACTCCCTGTGCCATTGTATACAAGGCCACCTGGGAAGAGGAAAAGATCATCAGAGGCACCCTGGGCCGTCTGCCGGAACTGGCAGAGGAAAACGGGATTGACAGAACGGCATTGGTTGTGGTGGGAGACTTTTTAAACGGCAGTTACGAATTGTCCCGTCTGTATGCCCCGGATTTTTCCACAGCCTTCAGGGCAGGGACAAAGCCCTGAGAGGCGGGGAAAAGGAGAGGGCCGGATGATACGGATTGGGATTGTGGCATGTTCGGAGCGGGGCGGCAGGCTTGCCGGGAGGCTGCTGGCGGCGTTTCAGGATCGGGAAACAGAAACCGGAGAAAAACTGGAAGCGGAGGGATATCTGCCCGGGAGATACCGGATGGAAGGGCTTGGTTCCTTTGCCGGTCTGTATGAGATTACGGGCAGACTGTTCCGCACAAAGGACATTCTGTTGTTTGTGGGAGCCTGCGGGATTGCCGTGCGGGCAATTGCCCCTTACATAGAAAGTAAACTGACAGATCCGGGTGTGCTGGCGGTGGATGAGTGTGGTACGTTTGTGGTTTCCCTGTTGTCCGGCCATGTGGGCGGGGCCAATGCTTTTGCCGGGCTTGTGGCGCATATTCTGGATGCGGTACCCGTGATTACCACAGCCACAGACAGAAACGGTGTTTTTGCAGTGGATGAATGGGCCGTGCGGTACGGGCTGCGGATTATGGATCCCAGGGCTGCTGCCGAAATATCGGTCCGGCTGCTGGCAGGGGAGCGGGTTGGATTTTTTTCCACGCTTCCCGTTTCCGGAAAGCTGCCGGAGGGACTGCTGCATCTGACGGATCCGGAAAACAGCGAACCAAAAGCAGCCTGCCGGGACGGGGTCGAAGCAGTGATTGTGGCGGCCGGCAGGTGTCCAAAGTGGACCGCACGGTTTCCGGTACTCTGCCATCTGCTGCCGATGGATCTGGTGGTGGGTATGGGCTGCAGAAGGGGAAAGTCTTTTGCTGAGCTGGAGGCTTTTTTATACAATACCTTAGAGCGGTATCATCTGCCCGTGGAACGGGTGGGGCTGCTCTGTTCCATTGATGCAAAATCCGGGGAAGAGGGACTGCAGAAGCTGGCAGCCTCCCTGGGGGTCCCTTTTCGTACTTTTACAGCAGAACAGCTTTCAGGAGCGCCCGGCAGATTTGCCTCGTCTGATTTTACACTGTCCCATATGGGGGTGGACAATGTGTGTGAACGGAGCGCCTGTCTGGGCAGCGGGGCAGGGAGGCGGCTGGTGGACAAGCAGAGCGGAAACGGCATCACCCTTGCAGTCTGTGAGAGGACATTGCATCTGGGATTTGAAACCCGGTTGTCAATATGATGCGGAAGGAACCGGATAAAAGAGGAAAGAATATGTGTTTGTATCTCGTGGGAATCGGGCCGGGAAAGCCGGAGGGCATGACGGCGGAGGCGGAGGCGGTTCTGGAGAAATGTGAAATCATAGCCGGTTATACGGTTTATATCGGGCTTTTACAGGAACGGTTTCCGGAAAAGCAATATTACAGTACGCCTATGAAACAGGAGACTGAGCGGTGCCGGTGGGCGCTCTGCCAGGCGGCAGACGGAAAAGAAACCGCATTGGTATGCAGCGGGGATGCGGGTATCTATGGGCTGGCCGGTCTGGTCTTTCAGCTTTCCGGGGAGATGGAGAAGCCTCCGGAGATCAGAGTGATTCCCGGGGTCACGGCAGCCAGCAGCGGAGGAGCGCTTCTGGGGGCCCCGCTGGGGCACGATTTTGCAGTGATCAGTCTGAGCGATCTGCTGACCGATCCGGCGGTAATTGAGGACCGGCTGCGCTTTGCCGCCAGAGGAGATATGGTCATATGCCTGTACAATCCTTCCAGCAAAAAAAGGGCGGACTATCTGAAAGCCGCCTGTGATATCATATTGGCATACCGCAGTCCGGAAACAGTCTGCGGGTATGCAAAAAATATCGGACGGGAAGGGGAAGCAGCCGGGGTACTTTCCCTGAGGGAGTTGCGGGAGTTTCAGGCAGATATGTTTACCACCGTTTACATCGGCAGTTCTTCCACGCTGCGGATAGGAGAGCGTATGGTAACGCCGCGGGGATACCGGACGGTGCAGTCATGCCTGCGGGAAAACAGAGCGGGAAAGAGGCGGCAGACAGAGGAGAATACGGCATCGGCTTTTGGCCGGGTGATGATTTTCGGAGGAACCACCGAAGGACGGCTGCTGTATGAACATTGCAGGGAACAGGGCATTCCGGTTTCCGTCTATGTGGCCACGGACTATGGCTGCCGGATATTGGAGAGCAGGGAGAATCAGGAGCAGCAGATACACACAGGCAGGCTGACCCGACAGGAAATGGAAGAGATCATGCGCCGGGAGAGGCCTGTGGCAGTACTGGATGCCACCCATCCTTTTGCCCTGGAAGTTACGGAACATATCCGGGCTGCCTGTACGGCGGCCGGGATCCCCTGCCACAGAATCCGTCGGACGCTGCCGGAGCAGGATAGTATGCCGGAAGCCCTCTGCTTTGACAGCATAAAAGAGGCGGTTTCCTTTTTGCAAAACCGGGAAGGCAACATACTGGTGACAACCGGGAGCAAAGATCTGCCCTTTTATACGGCGCTGCCGGATTACCGGGAGCGGCTGTATGTACGGGTCCTGCCGGATGCAAAAACCATTGCCGCCTGTGTGGAGCTGGGGATTACCGGCAGGCATCTGTCTGCGATGCAGGGGCCTTTTTCCGAAGAGATGAACATCGGATATATCCGGGAATTTGACATTCAGTGGATGGTGACAAAGCAGTCCGGGGCAGCGGGCGGCTTTTATGAAAAACAGAATGCGGCCAGACGTACCGGCGTGACGCTTCTGGTCATAAAGAAAAATCAGAAAGAAACGGGCATCAGCCTGGAAGAAGCAATGGAGATATTGGAGGAGTTAAAATGAGCAAGCATATCAGTATCGTGGGAATCGGTATGGGAAATCCGAATCTGCTGACCAAAGAAGCAAGATGTGCCCTGCTGGAGGCGGATCTGATCATCGGGGCAAAGCGGATGCGGGGCACACTGCCCAAAAACTGCAAGGGGCAGTATCAGGAAACCTGTGACGGTAAGGAAATCCTGTCAATGATCGAACAGGCACAGGGAGAGCATATTGCCATCTGTATGTCGGGAGACAGCGGTTTTTTCAGCGGGACAAAAGGCATCCTGGCCCTGCTGGAGAAACGATATGAGGTTCAGATTATGGCCGGTATTTCCAGTATCTCATATCTGTCGGCCAAAAGCGGTATTGCCTGGCAGGATGCCTGTATTGTCAGCCTGCACGGCAGAAAGGAAAACTGGATACAGGCAGTAAAAACCCATGAAAAGACGTTTCTTCTGATGGGAGGCAGTCTGCGGGGGATTGTGGAAAAGCTGTGTATGGCGGGGCTGGATACCTGTGTGCTGACAATTGGCATCCGTCTGTCCTATCCGGATGAGAAGATCGTTACGGCTATGGCCGGAGAACTGATGGAAAAGAAAGAGCGTCTGGATGAACTGGAGCATGCACTGAGCGTTCTGTTTATTCTCAATGAACAGGCTGCCTGCGCCTCGGCTTCTTTCGGGATTTCGGATGATGAATTTGTCCGGGGGCAGGCGCCTATGACCAAAAGTGAAGTGCGGGCGGTAACAATGAGCAGGCTGCATCTGAAAGAAAATGCCATTGCCTATGACATCGGGGCAGGGACAGGCTCGGTTTCCGTAGAAATGGCGGCACAGGCCTGGAGGGGCAGCGTCTATGCGATTGAAAGCAGTTCCCGCGCACTGGAGCTTTTGCGGGCCAACAAAGAAAAATTTATTGCGGACAATCTGGAAATTGTGGAAGGCAACGCCCCGGATGCCCTGACGCCGCTGCCGGCCCCGGATGCGGTATTTATCGGAGGAAGCAGACGGGAAAAGGAAGGCATCCTGAAAGCAGTGCTGTCCAAAAATGCCAGAGTACATATTGTAATGAATCTGATTTCTCTGGAATCACTCAGTGAGGTTTTAGAGCTGGTGAAAAAATATCATCTGGAGCATATGGAAATCACACAGATCACAGCGGTGAGAGGACGGGAGATTGCAGGCCAGCATCTGATGGACGGCCAGAATCCGGTCTTTATTGTATCAGCAGACGGCAGCGGTCTGTAAGAGGATGACAATATGGGGACACTGACCGGAAAACGGATTATGATTGCCGGAAGCGGAAGCGGCTGCGGAAAGACAACGGCGGTCTGTGGTATCCTGTACGGTCTGAAGAAACGGGGCCTTTCAGTACAGGCATGGAAGAGCGGGCCGGATTATATCGATCCTGTGTTTCACAGAAAAGTGACCGGAGATAAAAGCGGCAATCTGGATCTGTTTTTTTCCGGAAGGGAAGGCGTCTGCCGCCTGTTTGCAGCAGAGCAGGCCAGAGCGGATCTTTCTGTGGTGGAAGGGGCTATGGGCTATTACGACGGTATCGGTATGACGGAGAAAGCAAGCTGTCATGAGCTTTCCATGACCCTGGAACTGCCTGTTGTGCTTGTGGTCAATCCGGCGGGGATGGGACAGTCGGTATGTGCGCTGATAAAAGGCTTTCTGGATTACAGACGGCCCAATCGGATTGCCGGTATTTTGTTCAACCGGGTTTCCGCATCCAGATATGCCGCATTAAAACCCTGTGTGGAGGAAATGGGCCTGAAGGCGGTGGGATTCATTCCCGGGCAGGATGCTTTTGTGTTAAAAAGCAGGCATCTGGGTCTGGTGGGGGCAGATGAGATCCCGGGATTTTCCGAAAAGCTGGAGCGGTTTTACAGACAGATAGAATCTACGATAGACTGGGAGCTGTTGCTTTCGCTGGCAGATTCGGCCCGGCCGGTTGGTTTTCCGGAGGAGCCTGCATACCACAGGGAGCAGGGGATACGGATTGGAGTAGCCAGGGATGAAGCCTTCTGCTTTTTTTATGAGGACAATCTCCGGTATCTGGAACGGATGGGATGCCAGACCGTCTGTTTCAGTCCCCTCAGAGATAAGCGTCTGCCGGAGGGAACAGACGCTCTCTGGCTCTGCGGAGGATATCCGGAACTGTATGCCGGCGATCTGTGCCGCAATCAGGAAATGCGCCGGGCCATCCGGGATGCGGTGGATTCCGGAATGCCCTGCATTGCGGAATGCGGCGGTTTTTTGTATCTGCAGGAAAGTCTGATGGGGGAGTCGGAAATTTCCCATGAAATGACAGGCGTATTTTCAGGGCAGGGATACAGGAAAAACGGGCTGGAGCGGTTTGGATATATTGAATTGTCCCTGCAAAGGGGGCGTCTGTTCGGACAAGAGGAGATGTCTGTACGTGCCCATGAATTTCATTATTATGACTGCAGCGATCCGGGAAGTGCATTTCTGGCGGAGAAAGCGTCCGGAGAAGGCAGATGGATGACGGGGATGGCAGGAGATACTCTGTACGCAGGGTTCCCTCATATTTATCTGGAAGGAAACCGGGCGTTTGCAGAGGGGTTTCTGAAACAGGCAGTATGTTATCATAAAAAAAGAGTGTGGTAAGATAAGTGGAAAGGAAGGAAGAGGTTGGAATCTTATTATCCTTATGAAAGGCTGGGAAAGGCAGTCAGCCGGGAAGCTGAAAAACAGGCGCTGGAGCAATGGGATGCGATTGCCAAGCCGCTGCATGGCCTGGGCAGACTGGAGGATATGCTGATCAGGATCGCAGGCATCCAGGGAACGGCGGATGTGGATGTAGGCAGACGGGCCATACTGGTATTTTGTGCGGACAATGGGATAACAGCCCAGGGGGTAACACAGACAGACAGCCATGTGACAGCTCTGGTGGCGGACAACATTGCAGGAGGAAAGGCCAGTGTAAACCGGATGTGCCAGAGCAGCGGCACCGATGTGTATGCCGTTGATATGGGGATCCGGGACGCAGTGCATGCTCCGGAAATGATTTCCCGCAGAATTGCAGACGGTACCAAAGACTTTTCCAGGGAACCGGCCATGAGCCGGGAGCAGGTGATTCAGGCAGTGGATACAGGAATCCGGCTTGTAAAAGAATTTGGGGACCGGGGCTATACCATACTGGGGACCGGGGAAATGGGAATCGGCAATACCACTACGGCAGGCGCAGTGGCAGCGGGGCTTTTGCATCTGTCTGCCAAAGAGACTGCTGGCAGAGGCGCGGGTCTTTCTGATGAGGGCTTTTTGAAAAAACAAAATGTAATTGACGGGGCAGTCCGCAGATACCGGTTATGGGAAAAACCGGTGCTGGAAGTACTTTCCTGTGTGGGCGGATTTGATATTGCGGGAATGGCAGGCGCCTTTATCGGAGGCTGTATGTACGGGATTCCCGTTGTGATTGACGGAATGATATCGGCTGTGGCGGCGCTGGCGGCTTCCATGCTCTGCGGGCGGGCTTCCGGCTGTATGCTGGCTTCCCATATGAGCCGGGAGACATGTATGGGGTATGTGATGAAGCATCTGGGCCTTACTCCGGTGATCGACGCTTCTCTGGCACTGGGAGAGGGAACCGGGGCCGCATTGTTGTTTCCTATGCTGGATATGGCCTGTCGGGTGTATCGGAGCGAGGAAACATTTGAGAAGATTCAGATTGACCGTTACAGAAAGTTTGAGGAAAGATAAGTGCTGTATCTTTTGACGGGAGGCTGTGGCAGCGGAAAATCAGAATATGCGGAAACCCTGGTCTGCAGGCTTGCCGGGAGGGATGGAATCGGCATCCGGCTGTATCTGGCCACGATGGAATCAGACAGCCGGGAAGCGATGGAACGGATTGCACGACACAGACGGCTGAGGCAGGGAAAGGGGTTTGTTACGGTGGAATCTCCCTGTGGCTTCCGGGAGCGCCGCCTGCTTTCCGCCTGCTGCGGGGAACATCCGGAAGATACCATTGTTTTGCTGGAGTGTATGTCCAATCTGCTGGCAAATCTGATGTTTTCCGACGGAATGGACGGAGAGGCGGCGGAGGAAGAGATCCTTGCCGGAATCAAAGAAGCGCGGAGCCGTTATCGTCATATTGTTGTGGTTACCAATGAAATCTTTTCTGACGGAAGCAGGTATACAGGAGAAATGGAGGCGTATTGCAGCGCTCTTGGAGAGGTGAACCGGGCACTGGCTGCTGCTGCGGATGTGTTCTGTGAAGTGGTGTATTCCATTCCGGTGTTTTTGAAAGGAGAAGAGGCATGTCGGTTTTGAAAAGCCTTTGTCTGGCATGTTCCATGTATTCTAAAATCCCGGCGCCCAAAGTGGCATGGGAAGAAAAAAATATGAGATATGTGCTCTGCTTTTTTCCCTGGATCGGCCTTGTAATCGGAGGGGGGATGTACGGGCTGTGGCGGCTGCGTTCTCTTCTGGGGGTATTTATTCCGTTTCCGGTATTTGTCCTGACCGGGACCATCCTGCCGGTGCTGATTTCCGGAGGGATCCATATGGACGGTTTTCTGGATACAATGGATGCCCTGCATTCTTACCGGGACAGGGAAAAAAAGCTGGAAATTATGAAAGATCCTCATACAGGCGCCTTCGCCTGTATCAGCCTGGTCTGTGAAATGGCGCTTTACGGGGCTGCGCTTTATCTTTTGATGGACGACCGGCAGGTCCTGTTTCTGGGCATCGGCTTTTTCCTGTCCAGGACGCTGAGCGCTTTTGCACTGATTACGATGAAAAATGCAAGAGGAGAGGGGACGGCATATACTTTTTCTTCTGCTGCAGACCGCAGAATCGTATGGACGGTTTTGGCTCTCTGGATTTTTCTGGCAGTGATGGCCGCCTGTTTTTTGTATGGCATTTGCGGTACAGTCTGTGTGGCACTCAGTCTGGCAGTCTTTTTTTATTATGAATATATGGCGAACAGACAATTTGGAGGGTTGACAGGAGATCTGGCCGGCTGGTTTGTCGTTGTATACGAGCTGGCCTTTGTCTGGCTGACAGGAAGTATGGGGTATGTATGGAACTGGTTATAGGAGGCTGCTTTCAGGGAAAGCTGGCCTATGCAGAACAGGAGCTGGCCCGGCGGGGCATTTTGGCGGGAACAGAAGAAATCATAGAGGGCGTACAGATCCGTGTGGCTTTGGAAGAGGGCAGAACGGTGCGGATTCTGAATCATCTCCATCTCTGGGTCAGAGACCGGATGGAAGCAGGCAGAGAGGCAGAACTGATGCCCGGGCTGGAAACATTGCTTTTAAAGTATCCGGATCTGTGGATTGTCTGTGATGAAGTGGGATATGGAGTGGTCCCGGTGGAAAAAACAGAACGGGCATACCGGGAGATGGTAGGCCGGCTGCTCTGTTTTCTGGCACAGAAGGCAGAACATGTGGTGCGCATCGTAGGCGGTATGCCCATGACAATCAAGTAAGAAGATGACGTACAAAATTCCAGTCAATGGATGGAAGGTTGTTCTTCCCGGCAGAAGAGGTTGCTTTCTTTTTACCGGAAATTTTAATCAGATTCCACAGAAGGGAAAGTGCCGCACATCCGATGGTCCCAAGCATGATCCATAAGATGGGGGTAAATCCCCATTCCATTTCTTCGACCATATTGTATATATAGGTAAGGACACTGATGAAGATACCGACGAACATAATGGCGAACGGGGTATCAAACATCTTTTTCTGCATACCGGACAATGCCCAGGACTGGGGTTTGTGACAGTGGGGGCAGATGTCACTGAAATCAGATGTAAATATCTGCTTCTGTGTTGCATCCTGATGGATTTTTTTGATATGCTTGACAAGGTTTTTATGTGCTGTTTTCTGCAGCTTTTCACTTTCGTCCTGCGTCAATACTTTAAAATTGCTGCTATGTACGGCTTCCGGGCCGGTGATGACAGCTCTCATGGGTCCGCTTTCCTTTCCACACTGTTCACACCGAAAGGAATACGGTACATCTGCGCTTTCTGCGCGTGTGTGTTTGTAATAAGTACTCATTGGTATTTCTCCCCTTTCTGGAAAAAATAAATTGATTCCTGCTATATAAACGTAGCACAGTTTCCGGTAAAGTGCAATCAGAAAAGAAGGGATCATATCAGAACCGGAATGTAAGACAAACGAAAAAAAGGAGGACAGGCTGTCGTGAAATTTTTTCATTTATCAGATCTGCATATCGGTATCCGTCTGTTAAACAGAGAGTTTCGTGAAGATCAGGAGTATATCCTGAGCCAGATTGTCCGTGCTGCCGGTAAGGAACGTCCGGATGCCCTGGTCATTGCAGGGGATGTCTATGATAAGGCTGTCCCCTCTGCGGAATCGGTGGAACTGTTTGGCCGTTTTGTGGCGGATCTGACTTCCCTGCTTCCGGAGATGACCGTTATGATCATCAGCGGGAACCATGACAGCCCGCCCCGCATTGATTATTTCAGAAATGTGCTGGCCAGACAGCATGTGTATCTGGTGGGTATGCCGCCCAGAACAGAAGACGAGTATATGGAAAAGGTCACATTACGGGATCGCTATGGCAATGTGAATTTTTATCTGCTGCCGTTTGTAAGGCCGTCTATGGTCAGGAATGTGGTGGGGACAGATCCGGAGGGAAATACGCTTTCCTATCAGGACACCCTGGAAAGACTGCTGGACAGAGAGCAGATAAATCCCGGAGAACGCAATGTTTTCGTCAGCCATCAGTTTTATCTGCCGGGAGCGGTGAATCCGGAGGAGACAGAGCGGGCGGATTCGGAGATCAGAACCATCGGCAACATTGACCGGATTGACGCAAAGATACTGTCTCCTTTTTCTTATGCCGCACTGGGACACATCCATAAACCCATGACGGCGGGCAGCAAAAATATCCGCTACTGTGGTACGCCGCTGGCATATTCTGTCAGTGAGGCCGGGCAGCAGAAGGGGATTGTGATGGTGGAAATGGAAGCGGAAGAAAGCCGGATTACTGTTCTGCCGCTGGAGCCTTTAAGACCTCTTCGCATCATAAAAGGAACACTTCCGGAAGTGCTGGAACAGGCCTGCGAAGATTATGTATCGGTGATTCTGACCGGGCAGAGGGAAGAGAGCGATGTACAGGACCGGATTCGGGCGGCGTTTCCCTACCTTCTGGAAATCCGGAGGGAAGAGGTACGGACAGCCGTCCGGGATCAGGAATCCGGCGCCAGAGCCGGGGCGCTGGATCCTTTTGATCTGTGCTGTACTTTTTTGCAGGACCCGGATGAAACAGAGAAGGAAATTTTGCAGGACGTCATCAATACGGTGATGGGGAGGGGATAAGATGAGACCGCTGAATCTCATTATGCAGGCGTTCGGGTCCTATGGGGTACGGACAGAGATTTGTTTTACAGAGCCCAGGGGGGATCTTTTTCTGATCACCGGAGACACCGGCGCGGGAAAAACAACGATTTTTGATGCCATCGTCTTTGCGCTTTACGGGGAAACCGGCTCCGGTATCAGCAAAAAAAACGGCATGGAGCTGCAGAGCCAGTTTGCGGCGCCTTCCAGAGAACCGTTTGTGGAGCTGACCTTTTCTCAGAGTGCGGGGACAGAACCGGACAGATATACGGTGCGGCGGGTTCCACGGCATCTGCGGCCCCTGAAACGGGGCGAAGGGGTCAGAGAGGAAAGTGAAACGGTTTTTCTTATCATGCCGGACGGGTCCGAATATCCCCGGAAGGAAACCAACAGGAAGATAGAAGAGATCGTGGGGCTGACCAAAACCCAGTTTATGCAGGTGGCTATGATTGCACAGGGAGAATTTATGGAGCTGCTGCAGGCAAAGTCCGATGATAAAAAACGGATTTTCCGCAGGCTGTTCCATACAGAGCTGTTTCAGGGCATTACGGAGGAGCTTTTCAGAAGAAAAAAAGAAAGAGAACAGGAGATGGCAAAGATCAGGACCATCTGCCAGACGGAAGCGGCGAGGATCCCGCTGCCCGGAGCGTATGCCCGCGCAGAGGAACTGGAAGCTCTGAAAAAGAACATAAAAGAGACAGACCGTCTGTCGGTAACGACTCTGGAATGCCTGGTGGAAGAGCTGGGGCTTTTGTGCGCTTATCTGAAAGAAGAGAGAAGGAAGGCATGGCAGGCCAGCCGGGAGGCGGAAGAGGTACGGGATGCCAGACGGGATGAGCTGACGGGAGCCCGTCATGTGAGAGAACTTTACAATCAGTTGGAGAAGGCGGAAAAAGAGCTGGCTGCCTGCCGGGAGGCAGAGCCGGAAATCCGGAAAGCCGCTGTTTTATCCGGCAGGATACGAAGCGCTTTTGAGATCCGGGCAGTCTGGATCCGGTATGAGGATGCTTTCAGGCAGACAGAGGAGGTGCGGGAGGAGATCAAAAAGAGGCAGGGGATATTGCCCGGCCTGCAGAAAGATGCCGAAGAGACTGCCAGAGAGGAACACAGACAGAAAGAGCGGGCTGAGAGCGCCCTGAAAGAATACAGCACATTGTCGGAACGGGTGGAAAAAGCGCTGATACGTTTTGGGGAAATAAAGAAACGGCAGACAGAGGTGGAAGAGAAAGAGAGGGACCGGGAGCAGGCAAAACGTCAGGAAGAGGCAATCGGGGAAGAGCTGTCCGCACTGGAAGAGCAGGAAAAGCTCTGGCAGGAAGAGATACATTCCCTGAGCGGAACAGAAAAGAAGCTGGCAATGTGGGAAGCGGCACAGCGTGAAGCGGACAGTCTGCTGGAAGAGGCCGCCCATGTGGACCAACTGGAAAAAGAGGCCGGGTCGCAGGAAAAAAGGGCAGAGAAAGCCCGGAAAGCCTATGGAGAGTCCTGCCGGGCTTATCAGAGGGCACATGACCTGTATGAAACAGCAAGGCAGCATTTTCTGGATGCCCAGGCCGGTTTTCTGGCGGAGAAGCTGCGGCCGGGAATGCCCTGTCCGGTATGCGGTTCCCTGACCCATCCCAATCCCTGTAAAAGAGCACAGGAGAAGAAAGGCGAAAACAAAAGCGAAAGCGGTCCGGTATCCCCGGATTTGTCCGGAGAAGAGCTGGGAAAACTGGAAAAAGAGGAAAAAAAGCTGCGAAATCAACAGGAACAGGATGCTGCCAGAGCAAATTCGGAGGCGGTGCTTCTGGACGAGAAAGAAAAAAATCTGGCAGAGGCCGGAAAAAGGCTTGGAAAGCGTATGGAACAGAGCCTGCCGAATCTGCCGGCAGCCGGGATAGAAACAGCAGGGCGGATGCAGACCATCCTCCGTGGTTTTAAAGATTCCATGCGTGAAGAGGGAAAAGCGCTGCAGAAGGATATGAAGCGGCTGGGACAGATACAGACGGATCTTAAGAAAGCACAGCAGACGAAACAGGAGAAGCAGGAGGCACTTAAGAGAGCCAGAGAGAGGGCCCTGGAAACTTCTGCGGAGCTGGAGCAGAGCAGGGCTGTGCTGGCTGCGCTGAAAGCAGATTTGGAGTTTGGAACGGCGCGGGAGGCAGAGCAGGCCGGAGAACAGGGCAGACAAAACAAAGAGGCTGCGGATGCAGCATATCGGGAGGCCGGGAGGGCCGCACGGAAAGCATCGGAAGAAAAAGAAAGTGTCCTTTCGTTCCTGGAGGACTACAGGAAAAAACTGCCACAACAGGAAGCGGAGATACAGCGCAGGAAGGAAGCCTATGAAGCGGAGCTGCTACAGGCAGATCTGACCGAAGGGGATTTTAAAAGACTGGTGGAAGCCCATACAAAGGAAGAAGCTGATGAGCTGGCAAAACGGGTGGACGGGCATCAGAGAAAGCAGGTGGAGGCCGGGGCCATGCGCCGGTCTGCCAGTGAGGCCATCGGCGATAAACCCCATCCTGATGTGGAGGAAGCGGAAGGCAGGCTGAAAGAGGCCGAAACAGTGCGCAGCAAAGCCCGGGAAGAGCTGAAGCAGTGGGAACAGTATGAGACCACTGCCAGGGAAGTGTACCGCGGGCTGGCTCCCAAAATGGAAGAACGCGGCAGGATTGTGGCGGAACATACAAAACTGGACGGGCTGTACCGGATTTTGTCCGGAAATGTAACCGGCTCCCGCATGGATCTGGAAACTTATGTACAACGCTGTTATCTGGAACAGATTTTACATGCGGCAAACCGCAGGTTCCTGGAAATGTCCGGCGGCCAGTTTGCGCTTCGCATGTATGCGCTGGAAAAGGCGGGGGAAGGCAGAAACCGGGGGCTTGATCTGATGGTGTATTCTTCGGTAACCGGAAAAGAAAGGGAAATCCGTACCCTTTCCGGCGGAGAATCCTTTATGGCGGCATTGTCGCTGGCGCTGGGGATGGCGGATCAGATTCAGGAATCCTCTGCTGCCGTAAAGCTGGATATGATGTTCATTGATGAGGGATTCGGTTCTCTGGATGACCATTCCAGAAATCAGGCGGTCAGAGTGCTTCAGGAAATGGCAGGGGGCTCCAGGCTGATCGGGATTATTTCCCATATTACAGAGCTGAAACAGGAGATAGAAGATCAGTTGATTGTCAGCCGGGATGAAAAGGGCAGTCATGTGAGATGGCAGATCAGTTAACGACAACAGGAGCAGCAGAAACAGAAGCAGGGATTGATAAAGGGAGGAAACCGGGTATGGACTGGATTTGGATCAGACATGGGATGACAGAAGGAAACAGGGAAAAACGTTATATCGGAGGCAGGACCGATGAGGGGTTGTGCGACGCAGGGCGGCAGAAACTGGAAAAAAAACGTTCCTGCGGTTTTTACCCTGCGGCGGACCGGGTGTATGTCAGCCCGATGAAACGGTGCCTGGAAACGGCGGAGATTTTATATCCGAAAGTGGAAAAACGGATTGTGGAAGGGTTCCGGGAATGTGATTTCGGCCTGTTTGAACAGAAAAATGAGGAAGAACTGGTGTTTTTACCTGAATATCAGAGCTGGCTGGACAGCAGGGGAAAAGCGCCGTTTCCGGAGGGGGAAAGTCCGGAGGGATTTCACCGGCGCAGTAAAGAAGCATTGCTTTTACTGGCCCGGAAGGAAAAAATGCCGGAAAAAACGGCGTTTGTCGTGCACGGCGGTATTATTATGGCCCTGTTTTCCCAGCTTGATGAAGCCGGCGGGGAATTTTATGACTACTATACAGACAATGGCGCCGGGTATGTCTGTAATCCGGACAGACTGGGGGATGGATTGATATTTCGAAACTGCAGGAGGCTGTTTTGAACCCCTGTCTGGTTTGGGTATTTTTACTGTTTTTGATCTTGTTGTTGAAAGGAGACCATTATGAATCTTGTCTGTGCTATGGGAATCGGCTTTCTGCTGGACTGCATATTGGGAGATCCCCGCTGCCTGCCCCATCCCATCCGATGGATCGGCAGTCTGATCCTTTTTTTGGAACGCTGCCTGTATCCAAAGAAAAGACAGTACAAAAAAGAGCTGCTTTGCGGCAGCCTGCTTGTGCTGTCTGTTTTGTTTCTGACGGGGGCAGTTACCGTCCTGCTCAGATACATAAGCTATGGTTTTTCCCGGAAAATGGGAGTTTTTCTGGATGGCGTTTTGTTTTTTTACTGTATTGCACCCCGCAGCCTGTACAGGGAAAGTATGGCAGTCTGCCGGGCGTTGCCGGCAGAGGACGGGGCAGAAGATTCTCTTTTACAGGCGCGGGCCTGCCTGTCCCGGATCGTGGGAAGAGATACCGGAGAACTGACAAAAGAAGGCATTATCCGGGCAGCAGTGGAAACGGTGGCGGAAAATACGTCTGACGGCGTTACGGCGCCTATGCTTTATATGGCATTGGGCGGTCCGGTGCTGTGCCTTCTGTATAAGGCCGTAAATACAATGGATTCTATGGTGGGATACCACAACGATACCTGGGAATATTTTGGCAGGGCGGCAGCCAGACTGGACGATCTGTGTAATTATATTCCGTCCAGACTGACCGCATACCTGATGTTACTGACAGCAGCAGTGGGGCAGACATTGTCTGTTTTTTTTCGTGGAGGATTCCGGAAAGCAGAGACAGAGAAAAAAACTGTCTGTTTTTTTTATGAAAAAAATAAAAAGTCAGAAAATTCATACAACTCTAACAAAGAAAATTGTTTGCACAATTCAAACAATTTTAAAAGGAAATTAAAGAAAATAATCGAATTATATCCAAAAATGGATATAAAACGGGCGTTATTAATATATCAAAGAGACAGACGAAACCATAAAAGTCCAAATTCTGCACAGACAGAAAGTGTCTGTGCAGGTGTGCTGGGAATCCAACTGGCAGGAGATGCCAGCTATTTTGGCCAGGTGGTGCACAAACCTGTCATTGGTGATGATCTGAGGACTCCTGTACCTGAGGACATTGTAAGAGCCAATCTGCTGATGTATGGGACGGCGGTTCTTATGCTTTTGGGGTTGATGTTGTGGAGAGTGGGGATGTGTCATGTCATTTAGCGATTCATGTAGCCGGATGAACGTATGGATATTGACAGGGTATATCCGGAATCTCAACGAAGCCGGAATGCAGATTAAAAGGCGTCAGGGAAGAAAAAGGACAGTATGGTTATTCGGATATTGTGAATGCCTGTGGACTGAGCTATGCGAAGTTGTATTCTGAAATTGAAAAGCGCCACGATAATGAACAGGAGCGGTATTATCATGCGGACGGCACTTTGCTGACAAAAGAAGAAATGGAATGGCTGGATATGCAATATGGGCAGGAAGTTGCGTGGCAGAAATCCTGTGTCAGAATAGCAGCACAGGGGCAGGTCATTTGGGGAAATCTTCCTGAAATACCGACAAAAGAGATGGAAGAATTGGAAGATGCTTTTTATCAGGCGAGGGACGCTTACAGGAAGCTGTACGATGAAAGCAAACGGGCCGGGAGGCCGCTTGTTAGCTTTGATGTAAAAGCATAGCAGGCAGAAAAAGAAAAGCCGGAAACGATCTTGTAGCGTCCGACATTTTCTGATAGTCATCCCTCCACTTTTGGATATCACCATAGCTGACATGGTATTCCTGTGCCAGTTTTTTAATTCCAATATCTCCTTTGAGATACCGTTCCACAATTTCCAGCTTGAGTTCTGCGGAATATATTTTTCTTCCAGACATAGAAATAACCCCTTTCGTTAGACTTTCATTTTTGTCTAACAAAAGGGGCTCACTTCACAGCCAAAGGATGCGGTTACTTTTTTAGTAACTAATTTCTGAGGGCTGACCGCCTATCGGCAGTATTCCCTTTTGGGTTTTTATTGTAACAGCTTTACCCGATCCTGTCAAATGCAGCGGAGCGTTTTACTATCTGTCCATCAGCAGAGATTTGTGGTATCTTTATAGTATACAGGTTTTCTTTTCATTGTGTGCATTCGCCGGTTCCTGTCCATAGCCTGTTTCCGGTGACTGTGGAGGATATCAGAAATTCTTAGTACTTTGTTCACAGACAGCGATTCCCGGACAGGGATGTCCGGGAAAGGCCCGCCTGAGCCTGGATGGCGAATGCGGGCCGGTTGTGTCATTGTTTGAAAAATCCAGTATCAAAGTACTTGGAATTTCTTCTATCCGCAGCCCGGAACCGGAAACAGGCTATAGACAGGAACCGGCGGACACCTGCAAATAAAAATACAAAGAGCTTTACCCCCTCCACAATGGGAGAGAAAGGAACCAGGCATGGCAGAGTATATCAGGCCGGAAGAAATTGAGGCAGAGAGTTTTCGTATCATAGCAGAGGAAATCAGACAGATGGGCAGGGCGCTTCCGGACCGGTATGGGGCTGTGATACAGCGGGTAATCCATACGACGGCGGATTTTTCTTATCTGGACAGTCTGTATTTTTCGGATGGGAGTATGGAGGCGGCTGACCGGGCGCTGCGTCTGGGCAGCAGTGCGGTGACGGATACCAATATGGCCAGGGCCGGCATCAATGAGAGGGCGCTTGGCAGGCTGGGGGGCAGGGTGCTTTGCTATATGGCGGATGAAGAGGTGGCGCGGCTTGCCAGGCAGAGGCAGGTGACAAGAGCCGTGGTCAGTATGGAGAAAACCGCGCAGACGGAGGAATCCCTGATCTATGTGATCGGCAATGCGCCTACGGCTCTGCTGCGGCTGGTGGAACTGGCAGAGGAGGGAAAGATTCATCCCGGATTTGTGATCGGGGCTCCGGTGGGATTTGTCAATGTGACAGAGGCAAAGGAGCGTCTGATCGCCTCGGGTATTCCCTGTATTGTCCCCAGAGGCAGAAAGGGCGGCAGCAATGTGGCGGCGGCAATTTTCAATGCCCTGCTGTATGAAGCGGCCGGGCGCGGATAGAAAAGAAAGAGGAGGGGCGCATATGACGGAGCAGGCGCACGGGGGGAATCGGTACGACTGTTTTATCACACAGGATTTTTCTGTCAATACCAGTCCGATGGGACTGCCGGACTATGTCCGGGAGGTTTTGCAGCAGGCCGTCTGTGGGGACGATACTCTGTGGGAATGGTATCCGGATCCGGACTGCAGCCGGCTGCGGGAAGCGCTTTCGGTTTATCACAGTGTTCCAAAGGAGCATATCGTATGCGGCAACGGCGCCTGTGAGCTGATCTGGGCCGCTGTACGGGCCATAGCAAAGGAGGGGGCTGTGACTGCTGTACTGCCGGTGCCTTCCTTTTCGGAATATGAGCGGGCACTTCTTTCGGTGGGAGCCGGGATACGATATGAGAGACTGAGGGAAGAACAGGGCTTTGCGCTGACGGAAGCGGTGCTGGAGCGTCTGACGCCGGAAGTGGATTTGCTGTTTTTGTGCAATCCCAACAATCCGGTGGGCGATCTGATCCGGCCGGGGCTGCTTGACAGGGTGCTGGAGCACTGCCGGAAAAACAAAATTACGGTGATCCTGGATGAGTGCTTTCGGGAGCTGACAGCAGAAGAGGGGGAAGGCGACGGTACGAGGTGGGAAACAGAGATCCGGAGGCTTTTGGATGTCTCCTGGGTGAGTGCGTATCCGAATCTGATTCTGTTGAAGGCGTTTACCAAGCTCTATGCCATACCGGGTATCCGTCTGGGATACTGTATCTGTAATAGCGTGGAGACTGCCAGGAGGCTGCAGGAGCAGCTTCCCTGCTGGAATGTGTCCAATCTGGCCCAACTGGCCGGTTTGACCGCACTGGACGACAAAAAAAGCATTGACTATATCAGTCAAACAAGGGCGCTGATCTGTACGGAACGGAAATTTCTGGAGACCTCCCTGAAAAAGCTGGGAATGCGTGTCCTTCCGGGAAATGCCAATTTTCTCTGTTTTTATGCCGGGTACCCTCTCCGGGAAGAGCTTTTATGCCGGGGCATTCTGATCCGGGACTGCACAGGGTTTGACGGACTGGGCCGGGGCTGGTATCGTATTGCTGTCAGGACCAGGCAGGAAAATGAAAGTATATTGGAAGAAATCAAACGTTTGACAAAGGGGCGATAGGATGAAAGGCAATTTGATGATTCAGGGAACAATGTCTAATGTGGGCAAGAGTCTTTTTACCGCGGGACTGTTGCGTGTGCTTGTGCAGGACGGTTTTTCGGCGGCGCCTTTTAAATCCCAGAATATGGCACTGAATTCCTATATTACGGCGGAAGGTCTGGAAATGGGACGGGCGCAGGTGATGCAGGCGGAAGCGGCCGGTATCTTTCCGGAGATCGCCATGAATCCCATACTGTTAAAACCCAATTCCGAAATGGGTTCTCAGGTCATTGTCAACGGAGAAGTGGTGGGCAATATGAAGGCAGAGGAATATTACCGGAAAAAGAAAGAGTATATTCCGGAGGTGCTGCATGCCTATCATACTCTGGAACGTAAATATGGCATTATTATCATTGAAGGGGCAGGCAGCCCGGCGGAAATCAATCTGCGGGAATATGATATTGTCAATATGGGGCTGGCCGAGATGGTGGATGCGCCTGTGCTGCTGATCGGAGACATTGACAGGGGCGGGGTGTTTGCCCAGCTTTATGGTACGGTGGGGCTTCTGGAGGAATCGGAAAAAAAGCGGGTCAAGGGATTTATTATGAATAAGTTCCGGGGAGACCGCCGCCTTTTGGAACCCGGTATCAGGATGCTGTATGACCGCTGCCATATTCCGGTGACGGGGGTCATACCATATACGGAACTGGATCTGGATGACGAAGATTCGATGGCAGAACGGCTGCTTTCCGGCAGACGGCCGGAACTGATTGATATTGTGGTGATCCGTCTGCCTCATATTTCCAATTTTACCGATTTTAATCCGCTGGAAAATATTGAAAACGTATCTCTGCGTTATGTTTCCACACTGCGGGAACTGGGGACGCCGGATTTGATTTTGCTGCCCGGCACGAAAAATACCATGCATGATTTGTTTTGGATGCGGGAAAATGGAATAGAGAAAAAGATCAAAAATCTGGTGCACCAGAATACCAGTCTGCTGATGGGCATTTGCGGGGGATTTCAGATGATGGGACAGGAGCTTTCGGACCCCCACTGTCTGGAATGGGAAGGCCGGATGCGGGGAATGGACCTGCTTCCGCTGCGGACTGTGTTTGAGGAAATGAAGGTACGAAGCCGGGTGTCCGGCGAAATCCTTCCGATTGGAAACGAAGGCAATCAGGTTTACCAGTCGCTGTCCGGCAGTACATTTTCCGGATATGAGATCCATATGGGCAGAACGGAAAGTGTGGAAGAGCTGGGACGGCTTTCTTCCATCCGGCATCTGGACGATGACACCAGCCAGAAGGACGGTTTTGTATCGGGAAGCTGTATGGGAACCTATGTGCATGGAATCTTTGAGTCCGGCAGCTTTTGCAGCAACCTGGTACAGCTTTTGTTTGACCGGAAGGGGCTGGCATGGACCGGCAGAAAACAGCCGGATTATCTGACCTATAAAAACAGCCAGTATGACCTGCTGGCAGATATTGTCAGGGAGCATACGGATCTGAAAGCCATCTACCATATGATCGGAATGTCCTGACATATAATATAATTTGACGAAAACCCGGCCTATGGTATATATTGTAAAGGATAAATTGGGAAAAAGAGGTTGGCAGCATGGCAAAGAAGGAAACCTATGACGCTTCCAGTATTACGGTTCTGGAGGGGCTGGAAGCGGTCCGGATGCGGCCCGGTATGTACATCGGCAGTGTATCCACAAAGGGTTTGAACCATTTGATTTATGAGATTGTAGACAATGCGGTGGATGAACATCTGGCTGGATACTGCACACAGATCGCAGTGGTTTTAAATGCAGACGGTTCTGCCACCGTTTCTGATAATGGCCGGGGGATTCCGGTGGGAATGCATGAAAAGGGGATCAGTGCGGAACGGCTTGTTTTTACCACGCTGCATGCGGGAGGGAAGTTTGACGATACCGTTTATAAAACCAGCGGCGGCCTTCACGGTGTGGGTTCTTCCGTTGTCAATGCACTGTCCACCTGGTTGACTGTGCAGGTCAAACGTGACGGATACATTTACGAGGACAAATATGAGCGGGGCAACCCGGCTGTGGAACTGGAAGAAGGACTGCTTCCGGTGATTGGCAGAACAAAGGAAACGGGCACTACGATTACGTTTCTGCCGGACGACACGATTTTTGACAGGACACGTTTCCGGGAAGATGAAGTAAAGAGCCGTCTTCATGAGACTGCATATCTGAATCCAAATCTGACGATCCGCTTTGAGGACAGACGGGGAGAGGCGGCGGAAATTCTGGAATTTCATGAACCGGATGGTATCACCGGCTTTATCCAGGATATGAACAAATCCAAAGAAGTGGTACATGAGGTGATTTTCTGCAGCGGGGAGTGCGACGGCATTTCCGTGGAGCTGGCATTTCAGTATGTCAATGAATTTCATGAGACCATTATGGGATTCTGCAACAATATTTACAATGCGGAGGGCGGTACCCATCTGACCGGTTTTAAAACGGTCTTTACCACCGTGATTAACAATTATGCCAGAGAGCTGAACATATTAAAGGAAAAGGATGTGAATTTCACCGGGGCCGATATCCGGGGCGGTATGACGGCAGTGATTTCCATCAAACATCCGGATCCCAGATTTGAAGGACAGACCAAAACAAAGCTGGACAATCAGGATGCGGCCAAAGCGGTGGCCAAAGTCGCCGGAGAAGAAATACAACGTTATTTTGACCGGAATCTGGAAGTATTGAAAAAGATTATCGGCTGTGCGGAAAAAGCGGCGAAAATCCGGAAGGCAGAGGAAAAGGCCAGAACCAATATGCTGACGAAACAGAAATTTTCCTTTGATTCCAACGGCAAACTGGCCAACTGCGAAAGCAGGGATGCATCCAAATGTGAAATTTTTATCGTGGAGGGAGATTCGGCAGGCGGCAGCGCCAAAACGGCCAGAAACCGGATGTTTCAGGCGATCCTTCCCATCCGGGGCAAGATTCTGAATGTGGAAAAGGCCAGTATTGACAAGGTATTGGCCAATGCGGAAATCAAAACCATGATCAATGCCTTTGGCTGCGGATTTTCTGAGGGCTATGGCAATGATTTTGACATCAGCAGGCTGCGTTATGATAAGATCATCATTATGGCAGATGCGGATGTGGACGGGGCGCATATTTCCACTCTGCTGCTGACCCTGTTTTACCGGTTTATGCCGGAACTGATTTATGAAGGACATGTATATATTGCCATGCCGCCCCTGTACAAGGCCATGCCGGCCAGAGGGACAGAAGAGTATCTGTATGACGATAAGGCTCTGGAGCGGTATCGGAAACGGCACAAAGGCCCTTTTACCCTGCAGCGGTATAAGGGTCTGGGAGAAATGGATGCGGACCAGCTCTGGGAAACGACCCTGAATCCGGAAACACGCATGCTGAAACTGGTGGAAATCGAAGACGCCCGCATGGCTTCTGATGTGACGGGGATGCTGATGGGGACAGAAGTACCCCCCAGAAAGGCTTTTATTTATCATCATGCCACCGATGCCCAGTTGGATATATAGGAGTTTTGAATCATGAATGAAAGAATCATAAAGACCGAATATTCGGAATTGATGCAAAAATCATATATCGACTATGCCATGAGTGTCATCATAGCCCGCGCTCTGCCTGATGTGCGGGATGGGCTGAAGCCGGTACAGAGGCGTACCCTCTATGATATGTATGAACTGGGCATCCGCTATGACAGACCTTACCGGAAAAGCGCCCGTATCGTGGGCGATACGATGGGAAAATACCACCCGCATGGGGACAGTTCCATCTATGAAGCGCTGGTGGTAATGACCCAGGAGTTTAAAAAGGGGCTGCCTCTGATTGACGGTCATGGCAATTTCGGCAATATTGAAGGGGATGGCGCCGCTGCCATGCGTTATACGGAGGCCCGTCTGCAGAAGATCACCCAGGAGGCATTTCTCGCCGATCTGGACAAAGGCGTGGTGGATTTTATCCCCAATTTTGACGAAACGGAAAAAGAACCGGCGGTACTGCCGGTAAAGATTCCCAATCTGCTGGTGAATGGGTCGGAAGGAATCGCCGTAGGCATGGCTACCAGCATCCCTCCTCATAATCTGGGTGAGGTGATTGATGCACTGAAGGCTTATATGCAGAACGAATCCATTGATACGGCCGGACTGATGAAATATATCAAAGGGCCTGATTTCCCTACCGGCGGCATTGTAATCAACAAATCGGAACTGAAAGAAATCTACGAAACCGGGACCGGTAAAATCAAAATCCGGGGCAAAGTGGAAACGGAAAAGGGAAAAGGCGGCAGGACGAATCTGGTAATCACCCAGATCCCGTATCCCATGATCGGTTCCGGTATTGCCAGATTCCTGTCGGATGTGGCAGCCCTTGCAGAAGCCAAAAAGACAATGGATGTGGTGGATATCTCCAACCAGTCCTCCAAAGAAGGCATCCGGATCGTAATCGAGCTGCGCAAGGATGCGGATGTGGAAAACTTTATCAATATGCTCTATAAAAAGACCCGTCTGGAAGATACATTCGGTGTCAATATGCTGGCCATTGCAGAGGGCAGGCCGGAGACAATGGGGCTTAAGCAGATCATAAAAGCCAGTGCAGACTTTCAGTTTGAGCTGGCACAGCGGAAATATACCACACTGCTTTCCAGGGAACAGGAGCGGAAAGAGGTACAGGAAGGCCTGATCAAGGCCTGTAATGTAATTGACCTGATCATTGAGATCCTGCGGGGATCCCGGGACAGGACAATGGCCAGGAACTGTCTGGTGGAGGGAAAAACCGAAGGCATCAAATTCAAATCCAAAGAGTCTGCCGTGATGGCACAACTGCTCCGGTTTACCGAACGGCAGGCAAACGCCATTCTGGAAATGCGTCTGTATAAACTGATCGGCCTGGAACTGGATGCCCTTGTCAGAGAACATGAGGAAACCCTTGCCAATATCTACCGCTATGAGGATATTCTGGAGCGCAGGGATTCTATGGCCACTGTTATTATCAACGAGCTGGATGCCATTAAGAAAGCCTACAAAAGAAAACGCAGGACGGTGGTGGAGGACGGTGCGGAGGCTGTCTTTGAAGAGAAGAAACCGGAAGAGATGGAGCTTATGATTCTGATGGACCGGTTCGGCTATGTAAAGGCTGTTGATACCGGCGCCTATGAGCGGAACCGGGAAGCGGTAGAGCAGGAAAACCGGTTTGTATTTTCCTGTAAAAATACAGGGCGTATCTGCCTGTTTACGGATACCGGCACACTGCATACCGTCAAGGCGATGGATGTGCCGTTTGGCAGATTCCGGGACAAAGGCGTGCCATTAGATAACATCAGCAACTATAATTCCCAGGCCGAACAGATTCTGTATGCCGTAAGCCAGACGGAACTGAATCTGCGCAGGGTGGTTTTTGTCACAGGGCTGTCCATGATTAAGATTGTGGACGGCAGTGAATTTGATGTGACGAAACGAACGGTATCCGCCACCAGGCTGCAGGAAGGGGATGCACTTGTAAACATAGCAGTGCTCCGGGATCAGAAGGATATTGTACTGCAGTCGTCTGCAGGCTGTTTTCTCAGGATGTCCCTGGATGAAATTCCGGAGAAAAAGAAGGGAGCTCTGGGGGTACGGGGAATGCGGCTTGGCGACGGGGAACATGTGGAAGCGGTCTATTATATCGGCGGCACGGAAGAAACCCCTATTTCCTACCAGGGAAAAACGCTTCCGCCCGGCAGGCTGAAAATGGGAAGCCGGGATACAAAGGGTGTGAAAGTAAGAATCTGAACAGGAGATACTATCATGAGAGTAATTGCAGGAAGTGCCCGCCGTCTGCGGCTGAAAACACCGGCGGGGATGGAGACCAGACCCACAACGGACAGGATTAAGGAAACGCTGTTCAATATCCTGCAGCCCCATATAGAGGGCTGCGTTTTTCTGGATTTGTTCAGCGGAAGCGGCGGTATCGGGATCGAAGCCCTCAGCCGCGGTGCAAAGAAAGCATACTTTGTGGAACATAACAGAGAGGCGGTAAAGCTCATCCGGGAAAATCTGGAATTTACCGGATTGTCTCAGGGGGCTGTGGTGCTGCAGCAGGATATTTTTTCTGCCTTGGACAGCATAAGGGAAGAAGCGGATCTTATTTTTATGGACCCGCCCTATGGACAGGGGACAGAGAAGCAGGTGCTTGCCCGGCTTTTTAGGGAACCGTTTGTGACAGATGATACCATAATTATAATAGAAGCGGCTCTTCAGACAGATTTTTCCTTTGTAAAAGAACTGGGATTTACCCTGATACGTGAAAAACAGTACAAGACAAACAAGCACATGTTCCTGAGGAGGAGTATAGGATGAAAAATGCAATCTATCCGGGCAGCTTTGACCCGGTTACATACGGGCACCTGGATATTATCAGAAGATCTGCGTCTGTTTTTGACGAACTCATAGTCAGTGTTTTGAATAATGTCAAGAAAACGCCATTGTTTTCTGTGGAAGAACGTGTTAAAATACTGGAAAAAGCCACTGAAGATATTCCGAATGTGACAGTTGAATCCTTCAGCGGCTTACTTGTGGACTATGCCAGAGCACGGGATGTACATGTGATTGTAAGAGGACTGCGGGCAATTACCGATTTTGAATACGAGTTGCAGAATGCACAGACAAACAGGCTGCTGTCAAAAGGTGCGTTGGATACCATGTTTTTTACGACCAGTCTGGAATATGCCTACTTGAGTTCTACGACAGTCAGGGAAATCGCCAGCTTCGGCGGGGATATATCCGGATGTGTGCCTGATTTCGTAGAAAAAATGATCTATAGTAAGTTTGGAATCCAGAAATGATATGAAAGGTGCAAGAATGAGCAGTAAGATAGAGCAGTTGATAGATGAAATCGAACAGTATATTGACAGTTGTAAATATCAGGCTCTGTCCAATACGAAGATCATCGTAAACAAAGAGGAAATTGATGAACTTCTCCGCGAACTTCGTATGAAGACGCCTGATGAAATCAAACGATATCAGAAAATCATCAGCAATAAAGAAGCAATTTTAAAGGATGCCAAGGAAAAAGCGGAGGCGCTTATCAATGCGGCCACCGTACAGACCAACGAACTGATCAATGAACATGAGATTATGCAGCAGGCTTACGCCCAGGCCAATGAAGTGGTGGAAATGGCAACCCGCCAGGCACAGGACATTCTGGACAATGCCACCATCGAAGCCAACGGGGTGAAAGCGGCGGCCATGCAGTATACGGACGATATTCTCGGCAACCTGGAAAATCTGATTGCCCAATCTATTGAAAGCACACAACAGCACTTTGACCGTACCATTGATTCCATGCAGAACTGTCTGAATATCGTAAAAGCCAACCGTATGGAGCTAAATCCATCGGAGGGAGAAGGGGAGCAGGAACAGGAACTGGCAGAAGAAGAGAGCATTCATTTAATATAATGCAGGAGGGACCAATGAAGTTCAGAAATAAAATAGTATCCGGATTGTTTGCGGCAATGGTGTTTGCTGCGGCAATCCCTTTTTCTGCCTGTGCCGCACCGGCAGAAGGCAAAGCGGCAGACCCGGTGGTGGTGGTCATTGATCCGGGGCACGGGGGCAGTAATATCGGCGGGCAGATCCCCGGTATTGATGAGAAAAACGCCACGCTGGTGACAGCCCTTGCCATGAAGGAAGAGCTGGAAAAATATGAAGGAGTTACCGTTTATCTGACCCGGTACGGCGATCAGGATTTGTCTTTGTCTGACCGTCCCAGAGCGGCTGCCGCTGTAGGGGCAGATTTCTTTTTCAGTATACATTTCAATAAAGCAGTGCCTAACAGGCTCTACGGAGCAGAAGTATGGATTCCTTCCCTGGGACAGAATTATGCAAAAGGGTATGCCTGCGGTGACTTGATTTTAAATGAGTTGTGCGATACTTATGGCCTGTACCGCAGAGGGATCAAGACAAAGGTTAACGATAAGGGAACCGACTATTATGGTGTGATCAAATACGCTACAGAACTGGGGATTCCTTCCATGATTATTGAACATTGCCATATTGACAATGAGGTGGACGTGCCCTTCTTTAACAGCCCGGAAAAGCTGATAACGCTGGGGAAGCTGGATGCCACCGGAGTAGCCAAGTATTTCGGGCTGAAATCTTCCGTGCTGGGCGTGGATTATTCCGGTGTACAGAAAACGGTGGTTGCTCCGCCGTCTTCACCTGTCAGACAGGATATGACGCCGCCGGAAACGGCATCCATTTTATCTGCGGCAAAGACAGCAGACAAAACAATTACGGCTGTGCTGCAGGGCAGCGATGCCCAGAGCGGTATTCTGTACTATGATTACAGCCTGGACGGCGGCCTGACCTGGTCCGCTCTTCAGAAGTGGGAGAGCGCAGGCAGTACAGGGACGGTTACAATTCCGGGAGAGGGCGCTTTTCTGACGGTACGCCTGTACAACAGATACGATCTGGCAACCCAGAGCGGGACTGTTCCGGTTTCATAGTTCCCGAGCAGGATGCGGCAATACAGATGATATATTGACTGAGTCGGTCTAAAGCAGGATATTCCATACAAAAAACGGAAATACAGCGGAAAATACCATTGATATCCGCTGCATTTCCGTTTTTTTATGATAATAGGAAATTTTTCCGGATTTTCTGTATCATAAAAAGCCCTCCGGGCAGGATCGCACTGCGGCGGAAGGCAGGATTCTTTTTCATGCACTTTTATCATGTCTCAGATACCGCCTGGTAAAAGACAAAATTTATAAAAAATAGGTTTGAAAAAAATGGAAGGGAATAGTATACTGATACCACATTACAGAAATCCTCCTTGCAGACAGCAGAGAGGATTTCTGTGACATCATATGAAAAAACTGTCCGGATTTTGGAAATGGATAAGAACGATCCGGAAAGAAAGGAAACGCACTATGAAACGAATGACAGCCTGGTTGATGGCACTGTGTATCGCTGCAACATGCGCGCTTCCGGTACAGGCGGAGGAAGAAAAAGCATCCGGGTCCGGAAACGGATTTCAGTGGGCCGGTGTAACACAGGAGGGTGCAGAGCCGGGAGGCAGCAATGCGTCCCCGGATCAGACAAAACAGGAAAACAAACCAACGACAGAGGACAATTCCGAAACGGAGGAGACCGAAACTTCTGAAACAGAAGAAACGGAAACTTCCGAAACCGGGAATGAAGAGGACGGTGAATCGGATGAAGAGGATTCTGAAACACAGGAAGAGGACGATCCTGAGAATGATGCCGGAGAGGGTGATCCTGAGTCAGAGGATGATCCGGAACCCGTAAAAACAGAACCCGAAACACGGATAAATGTGGATGATGCAGAGGCTTCCGGAGGGTATGCCATGACAAAGGAGCCGGCTTCGGACTGGAATGATTCTTATACGGTCCCTTCAGCCTGCGGTGGTGTTGAGGTGATACTGGGGAATGGCCTGATGGACGGAGAACAGACAGATTTGTCTGTTTCGCTGAAAGGGCCTGACGGGACAGGTTATCTGGAAGAGATCAGCCTGGGGGCCGGTCCGGATCGGAAAACTCTGTTGTTTGAACATCTGGATTCCGGAGATTATATGCTGACAGTTACGGCAAAGGGCTATCAGCGTTATGAACAGAACATCCGTGTGGAAGAAGAGATCAAAACAGCAGTCATTTATACAGGCTTTGTGGAGCTGGAAGGCTGCGCCTATGAAAAGGGCAGCGTGCATCCCGGAGCCATGTTGACAGGAGACCATAATGGTGACGGCAGGATTGATGACAAAGACCGGGATGTGATTCTGGATGCCATCAGCAGCGGAAACGGGATGGATTTATCGGATTTACAGTATTATGCAAACAGCCGGGCCAAAATAGAAGATCAGGTACCGTTGGATTCTTCTTTGTCCGGCCGTCTTTCCGGAGATGCGGTAGCTGTGAATTTCAATCAGGCAGGGACAGAGGCAGCAGGAAATACAGAAGATCTGTTCCGGGAGGCAGGGAGCGTTTCCCTGAAAAACAAGGCAGGAGAAGCGCTTTCCGAGGACAATCCGGCAGAAATCGGCTTTCATCTGCTGGGAAAAGAAGCGGATAACGGAAAAAAAATCGAACAGATTGTGATTTCCATGAAAGAAGATAAGTCCATTGAAAATGGTACGGTTTTTCTGGAGGTGGAAGGTGAGGATGCACCGGTTGAAATTGAAATCAGGGACGGAAAGCCTGTGGTCAGCAGCCGGATGATGTCCGGCCGTACAACAGATACAACAGGCGGTGAGGCGCCTGTTCTTACGATAGATCTGGGCGGCCAGGTGGCCGTAAAAAAGGTGGCAATCCGGATTACCGGGGCTGCCGGTACAGGAAATCTGGTGGAAATCACCCAGGTGGAATTTTTAAATGATATGGAAAACCGGATTCCGGAACCGGAGATGGATGTACCGGAGAAGCTGCAGGTGGAAAATGGCAGTAAATCTTTTACACTGACCTGGGATCCGGCCAGAAATGTAACAGGTTATGAAGTGGAGATCAGCCATGCAGGGGAAACCCAGGTGGTCCGCACGGCATCCAACAGGCTGGAAGTGAAAAACTTTAAAGACAGCAAACTGAAAAACGGAGAGGTCTATACCGCACGGGTACAGTCGGTAAACGGCGCCTGGAGGAGCGGTTATGGAGCATGGGTGGAGGCTGTACCCCAAACGGCCAAAAAGCCTGATGCGCCTGACAATCTGAGAGTAACCGGGGGATACCGGAGTCTGCGTATGAGCTGGAAGGATATGGAGGATACCGATACTTACCAGATTTATTACAGAGAATCCGGCAGTGCTTCTTTTCAGAAAATTACCGGTGTGGCGGCAAACAGCTATGAAATCAGAGGACTGAAAGATCAGACCAGATACGAGGTCTATGTAACGGGAGTCAATGAGCTGGGAGAAGGAGCGCCTTCCATCCGTTCGGAAGCACGGACCATTGCAGTCCAGCCGGCGCAGATGCCGTCCTATGGCCTTTTGAATGAATCCAGGGGCAAAGGAAAAGTCAGCGCACATATTGTCAGTGTAACTCACAGAAGGGGAACGATGGAATCCAGTCCGCTGGATACTTCCTCAGGGAGCGCACTGGGAACGGTGGACAAGGATTTTGGTTCCTGTTATCAGATAATGGACTGGGATGATGGAGGCGAGTATGTATCTGCGGACAAAGGTCTTTTGTTTACGCTGGATGATTATTATAAAATGAACTATATCACATTTGCAGAAACAGAGGACATTGGCAGCTTTTGCGGTGCTTCGGTTTTCTATTATGACAAAGAGCATCCGAATGGCGTCTATGCGGAGCAGGTCAGCGTAGTGCAGAGAAAAGACGGAAACGGAAGAAGATATTATGCCATCAAACTGGCAGAGCCGATTACCGCCAACCGGATCCGTCTGGGTTTTACGCGTTATGGCAATCTTCGCAATATCGTAGTGGCAGAGGTCAATTTCTATCACTATGACAGTCTGGAAGATGATATTCTTTCGCTGTATGCAGACGATCTGCATACTTCTCTGAAAAGTGATGTCACAAAAGAGACCATAGATGCCCTGCAGAAGCGTCTGGACACAAAGGATTCCAAAAGCGGAGAATACCATCCGGAACGGACCGCCCTGCAGAAGGAGCTGGAAAATGCCAGAGGGCTTCTGGATTCCGGTTTTAACGATATCATAACTGTCAATCCTGCGATTGCCGCCGGATATGATGCCCATCTGGGCTTTGGTGGCCTGAATGCATGGCAGCCTCTGGGTGTAACGGCCTATGAGGGAGAACAGATTGTAATCTATGTGGGCCATGATAAGCTGCGTGCCGGTTCCCGGTCAGCGCTGCAGTTGATTGCCACACAGTACCATGCAGAGGCGGGAGCTTTTGCCAGCGTGGTGGCAGATCTGCGGGTGGGCCGCAATGAAATTACCCTGCCGGCCATCCAGAGTCTGGCCTGCGAGGGCGGCGGCGCCCTTTATGTGCAGTATACGGGCAGCAATGAAGCGGACCGGTATGCGGTACGTGTCAGCGGAGGCGTGAAAATACCGGTTCTGAATCTGTACAAAGTTACCGATGAAAAACAGCGTGCGGCGTTAATTACCGCCTATGTGGAAGAACTGGATGCGCATGTGGCAGAGCAGGAAGCGCTGCACAAAAAGGTTCATGAAGGAACCGAAGCGGATAATAAGGTAAACCGGGCTTATGACAAACAGAATTGTATTCTGGGCGCCACGGATATTATGCTGGACCAGATGATGCTTTCTGTATCCTCGGAACAGATTCTGGCAGGCCTGGGAAGCGGCTCTGTTCAGACCCGTGCCGGGAAACTGGACCAGTCTCTGCGTGCTATGGATGAGATGATGGCGCTGTTTTATCATCATAAGGGACTGAGCACGGAGGAGAACGCACCGGCTTCGGACCGTATGCCGGCCCGTCATCTGAACATCCGTTATATGAGAATGTTTGCCGGTGCATTTATGTATGCTTCCGGAAACCACATCGGTATCGAATGGGGATCTGTACCGGGCCTGGCATCCGCACAGCCGGTGGTCAGTGAGGACAACGGAAAATATATCAGCGGCAGGTATTTTGGCTGGGGGATTGCCCATGAAATCGGACACAACATCAATCAGGGATGTTATGCGCTGGCGGAAGTGACCAACAATTACTTTGCGTTACTGGCCGGTACAAAGGACAGCAATGATACGGTGCGTTTCCAGTACCCCAATGTCTATCAGAAGGTGACTTCCAATACGGCAGGCAGGGCTTCCAACGTCTTTACCCAGCTTGCCATGTACTGGCAGCTTCATCTTGCCTATGACAGAGGGTACAATTATAAAATATATGACAGCTATGAAGCACAGCATGCAAACCTGTTCTATGCAAGGGTGGACAGCTATGCAAGAGATACTTCCCTTGCTCCGGGCGGCCTGGAACTGACGGGTGACAGAGACCAGAATCTGATGCGGCTTGCCTGTGCGGCAGCCGGGAAGGATCTGACAGAGTTTTTCCTGCGCTGGGGCCTTGTGCCGGATGAGGGAACCCTGCATTATGCAGAGCAGTTCCCGAAAGAAGAGAGGGCGCTTTACTATCTGACGGATGATGCAAGAGGATATGAAATCGAACATGGCGCCTCCGGATCCATCCGGGGAAAACAGGTGATCAGCTTCGGACGGGCTACCGTGGAAGAAAACTCCAATGCAGTACAGATTACGTTGCAGTGCACTGCAGACCCGGAGGTGATCCTGGGTTATGAGATTGTCAGATACCACTATGAAAACGGTCAGCCGGTCCGCCAGGTAGTGGGATTTTCCACAGAAAATACCTATACGGATTATGTATCCACAATAAACAACCGGTCTCTGACCTATGAAGTGATTCCGGTGGATCAGTTTGGATACCGGGCTGCTCCCGTGCTGGTGGGTGATGTGCGGATATCCCATGACGGAAGCCATGACAAATCCATGTGGACCATAACTGCCAATATGGTTTCTGACAGTGATATCACAGAGCCGGGAAGCGAACAGGATCCCTGTGAGCCTGTACCGGTTTCCGGTATTTACCGGCTTATAGACAATGAATACAAAAAGAACACGTATACGGGCCATACAGACGGAGGCGATGCCATTATTGAACTGCGGCTGAACCGGGCGCTGGCTGTGTGCGGAATGAAATTCACCTCAGTGGGGACACCGGGAGCGTATGAAATCCAGGTCAGTCTGGACGGCAGTCAGTGGACTACGGTAAAGCAGGGTACATGGGAAGAAAAAGCGGGAAGCCAGACGGTTTACTTTGAAAATGCCGGTAAAGATTCATGGATCTGCACATATGATGCTGCTTATGTAAGACTGAGGGCTGTGGGACAAAGCAGGCTTTCCATGACAGAACTGGATCTTCTGGGTCCGTCCGGGGACAGCATATCCTTTGGCGTGAAAGCAGACAGTACCCAGGGCGCTGTGGGGATTTTGCAGGAAGATTATGTCTATGAAAAGAAAAACGGGATGGAAAAGAAGATTCCGGCAGGTTCGCTGCTGTTTATGGGAAGATACAAAGGAAACCCGGCTTATAATATGGTGGTTTTATACGATGCGTCGGGCAGTGTAATCGGCGGTCTGGATGAAGCGGGCGTACTGAACGCAGAACAGATCATCCTTGCGGATGTGCCGGAGAACGGAATGCTGGGAGAAGTAAGCGACGGTATCTGGCTCTATTGGATCAGTCCGGATGAAAACGGAAATGTTCCCCAAATCACCGGAAAAGTAAGGGCACAGATGCTGCGGGTCAACAATGCGCTGACCAATGAGGGGCAGAGAATTGTGAGTGATACCCTTCCACTTAAGATTCCGGATCGGCTGGACGGCATTTCACTGAAGAACGAACTGGAAGAAACAGAACAATAAAAGGACAGTGCCGTTACTACGGCAGAATGTGAGGAAACGTGAAAGCAATCAGAAACAGACTTTTATTTCTGGCGGGTATTCTTGGCATCCTGACACCGCTGCAGGCCGTTGCAGCGGAGCAGGATACGGTAATGCTGCGGCAGGAAGAAGCCAGAGTGGCAGTGTCGGTGAGTATGACCGATGCAATGGAAGAGCAGATGACGGCTGTTTCTCTGGCTCTGGAAATACAGGTGGAAACCTCGGAACATGGCGTGGGAACAATGGATGATGTTCAGGTGTCATTTGATTTTGATACAGGACTTGAGGATACGGAACATGATATCCGATATCAGGACGGGCTTTTACAGATCTATGCGGCATCAGATCAAACCCTGTTTCCCGCATCCGGTGAGCTGCGTCTGGGATATGTGGAAGTAGCCCCGAAAGATGCTTCGGATACTCTTAAGATCCGTATTTCTTATCAGGATGGTTCGTTTCAGGCAGTTAACAGCTCTTACGGAAGCAAAAAACCGGAGGTAACAAGGGTTTCTCAGGCTGTGGATATGCAGATCGGGGCAGGTGTCGTCTATGGCGTATCCACACAGACGCTGGAGGAATATCTGGAACAGGCCGGGCAGCTCAGACAGGAGAATTATACAAAGGAACAATGGGAGAGGCTTCAGGAGGCAGTCAGACAGGCAGAACAACTGCTGCAGGATGCAGATGCGGGGCAGGATGCGATAGACGAAGCGGCATCCATTCTGTATCAGGCTATGCAGAACCGTCTGGAAGAGGAGCCGGCAGGAGGAGAACAAACCGGAGGCAGCAACCTGGAGCAGGGCCTGTATGACCAGACTACCCGGTATGAAAACAATCCCTCCGATGCCAGAAAAATGGATTCTGCAGTTGTACAAGTGAAAGAAGAAACAGTTCCGGCAGTGGATTTCAGCCAGGGACTGCCCGGTGCGATTGCAGGCGTACTGCCCGGAATCGGCGCGTCGGATGGAAATGCATCATCGGTAACAGGAACCGGAACAGGTGTGGTATCCGTCGGGGCAAACCGGGAAAAAATATCCGTTATTTCTCCCCAGGACGGTCCCGCCGGCATTCAGGTGGTAAACGGCGGCGCCAATGCCGGAGGCAGTGCGCTGCCCGGGCAGAATGGAGGAGATGAACCCGTATCGTCAAATCAGGCCACATCCCAGGAAATACTGCTGGATCGGGAAAACGGAGGTGTGGTATCCGAAGAAGGCGGTTTTCAGACAAAATTACCGCTTATTCTGGCAGTGGCAGGGGTTGTTGCCGCAGTAATCTTTGCTGTGAGCATGGCCATTGTAAAAAATCAAAAGAAAAAAACAAAACAACAAAGAAAGAAAAAACATTCCCATTCTGAAAAAAAGGGCAGAGACCGGAAATCAGGGCAGACCCGCAGAAAGTAGCAGTCTGTTCTGCAAAAAGTATGGAAAAGACGAAAGTAAAGATACTGTTTTCGTCTTTTTTCTTTTTTTAGGGGGAAAAATGAACCTTTTGACAGGATACAGAGTCTTATAGACAGATACGTATCAAAGGAAACAGGAGGGGAGATGCCGGATATGGATGAAGTAAGACTGGTGCGCAGTCTGAAGGCAGGGGACAGGCAGGCATTTGACATCCTGTATGAAGCCTACAAAAACATGCTTTTACGGATGGCCTGTCTGGTCAGCGGTTCCGTGGAGGATGCAGAGGATATCGTACAGGAAACGTTTGTCAAATGCTATCTGCATATTGGCAGCCTGAAAAAGGATGAGGGCTTTCAGTCCTGGCTCTTTCAGATTTTATACCGGACCGCATACACATACACAAAAAAGAAAAAGCGGGAGATACCGGACGAAAATGCCGGTATGCAGGAAGATGCCACGGATGGTATGACTTCTCTGGATCATATTCTGCATTCAGAAGCGCAGCAGATGATACATGCCGCGGTAAGCTCCTTAAGTTTTAAGCACCGGGCAGTGGTGGTACTGTTTTATTATAATGATATACCGGTCCGGGAAATTGCAAAAATACTGGGAACAACAGAAGGGACTGTAAAATCCAGACTGTCTGCGGCAAGAAAAAAACTGAGCGAAGGTTTGAAGCAATTGGAGGAAGGAGGCGGAGAGTATGAAAAGAAGTCAGGAATCTGTTCCCTGTAAAGACATTTGTTCCGGCGACCGGGAGATCAGTCGGGCTTTGCGCAGAAGTGTGGCATATATCGAGGCCCCCGATGGATTGAAACAGCGGATCGATCGCCAGATTTTGGAGGCGTTAAAAAAGGAGGAAAAAATGAAAAAAGTGAAAAAAGAGATTGGGTGGAAAAAACTGGGAATCGGCGTGGTGGCAGCATGTCTTTTGGTCGGAACCGGATGTCTGGCAGCGGGCGGAATGAAATATTTTATGGGAAGTTCTTCTTCCCGGCCTGATTATACAGCATTTTCTGACCTGGAAAAGGCAGAAGCTGATGCAGGCTATCAGGTCAATGCCGTCGAAGCCTTTGATAACGGGTTTGCCTTCCGGGATATTACCATATCAGAAGAGTCTCTGGTCAATGAGGCAGGCAAAAAAGAAGAAACCCAGAAAGGAATCCATATCGGGTACGAAAAGGACAAAGAAGACGTTATGTTGTATATCCGCAGGCTGTATCAGCAGGAACAGGAAGACGGCGGACTGGAAGAAGAGCCGGCGTTTGATATAATCAGGCAGATCGGAGAAGTACAGGCGGGATTCAGGCAGATCAGCAATAAATTTGTTCCTCCGGATTATGAGCTGACAGAGGAAGATCTGAAAAATATGGAAAACCCTAATTTTAATCTGGCTTATGGCAGCAGTGAAGTGGAAATCAATACCGGATTGTCCGTTTCCTGGACACAGGACGGGCTGCGCTATGAACTGTATGGCACAGACCTTTCTGTTGACGGTGAGGAACTGCTGGATATGGCGGAAACAATTATCACAGCCGGTTAAATGGAACCAAACAGGGAAAACAGGTCATAAAACGGTATGACAAAAGGCAGAAGGCGCTACACTTTTCCGGCCGGCAGACCGATATATACTATACAGAAATTACCAGAATCAGGGAGGAGAACGGTATGAGTACAGGGATGGCAATCGGAATGGGCGGTGCCAACGGCACAAGAAGAATCACTGTGAAAAATCCGGACGGTTCCAGGGCTGCCACCATCAGCATCAGTGCACCGGCAAAGAAAAAGCCAAAGCGGCTCCGGTATAATTTCAAGGAAATATCCGGACAGATTCTGAGAGCCAAGACCTGTATGAGTGCCAAACAGGTAATGGTGCGTGCCCGCGGCAAAGTGGCGCTCCTGCGCAGACAGGTCAAATGTGGTGAATATGACGATACGGAACTCTCCCATGCGATTATACATGCGGAACAGATGGCCAGAATCGCAAAAAAACGGATGAAGCATCTGGAGGAAGAAGAACGGGCCAGGAAACACGGCAGTGAAACGCTGTGTGAAGCAGAACTGGATGAGAAAGAGGAACGCCGTTATCCGGATCTGCCGGAAGATATGGAGCTGGACAGTGAAAAGATAAAGGAACTGATGCAGGAGCTTCAGGCGCTGCAGGATGAAATGGAGCAGTCTGATTTACTGGAAGATGTCTCTGTTATGATTCTGGGGGAAGATATGGATCCGGGGGATCTGGAGCTGTTAAAGAAAAAACACAGGGCCAGTGAACTGCGGGAAATTACGGAAGCCGATATGAAATATCTGAGGGCGTTTTTCACCCAGTTGGAAAGAGACAGAAGAACAGCCGCCAGCGGTGTGTCACTGGAACTTTCCGGCGTGAAAATGCCGGTGCCGATACCGGGAACGGCGGCATCTGCAGCGGCGGCATCCGTACAGCAGCCGATTATCACAGAAGGCGGCAGCATTGATATTATGGCATGAACAGGAAAAGGACAGGAGCAATCCTGTCCTTTTCCTGTTCTGTGGCGCTAAAAAAGACGCAGCATCACGCTGTAATAGAAAAAAGCCAGTACGCTCTGCAGTATTTTATGGATGACATAAGAAAACATGGACAGATCCGTGTCACCAACCATCGCATAGGTCTGGGCGATACAGGAGCCTCCGCCGAACTGAAGCATAACAAGGATCAGAAGGGGGTGCCCGGTTCCGGTCATGACAATACCGCCGGTAATTTCCATCAGAAGGTAAACCGGGGACTGGAGGGCTCGGAAGGCTGCGGGCAGATGGTCAAAGCAGAGCCTGGGCAGAATATTCAGCAGGTTAAAAAAGATCATATAGCCTCCCAGCTTTGTGATACTTCGTATACCGGATGCAATGGATGCATCCAGAGCAGCGGCAAAGGAGGGGGGAGTCTGCGTCTGTTGTATCCTGTCTGCACAGGAGATACGCCTGCCATAATACAGATAACGAAGCAATAGCCCATAACAGAGCGGAACACCATACATACCGGTCAGATAGACCCAGAGAGGTATAGAAACCGGCAGATAGGCCAGGACAAAGCCGGTAAAAAAAACCGGACCGATGTTATTGCAAAAGGCCAGCAGAAAATTTGCTTCCTGCCGGGTAATCTGCCGCATACGATACAGTTCTCCTGTGATTTTGGAGCCCATAGGGAATCCGCACAGAAAGCCGATAACGATGTTGTACAGACAGGGGCGGCTGACCCGGAACAGTGGATGGAGAAGAGGACGGAAAAAGCCGGCAAACTGGTCTGAAAGCTGTAGCAGAATCATCATGCCCGACAGTACCATAAACGGAAACAGTGTGGGGATCATTTTCCAGAACCAGGCATTTAATCCTGCCAGCGCATAGGAAAGAGCTGTTTCCGGGTGGCAGAGAATGGCGTAGGTCAGACAGGAAAAGAAAAGAAGCAAACCTGATTTTTTTATAAATTTTTGCAAGATTTTCCCCCAGAACAGCAAAAATGTTGTATACTCATACATATGTGTGAGGAGAGAAATTCATGCGTCTGGATAAATATCTGACACAGGCCGGTATCGGTACGAGAAGCCAGGTCAAAGAATATATCCGCAAAGGACTGGTCACGGTGGACGGCAGGCCGGAAAAGCATTGTGATTGTAAGATTGATGAAACCCTGTGTCTGGTTTCCTGCCAGGGCAGGCCGGTGAGTTTTCAGAAAATGGTTTATTATATGCTGAACAAACCGGCAGGCTGCGTATCTGCCACCAGAGACCGGCGGGAACAGACCGTCCTGGATCTGGTAAAGGATACGGGGCGCGGGGATCTGTTTCCGGTAGGGCGGCTGGATAAAGATACGGAAGGCCTGCTGCTGCTCACCAACGACGGGCTGCTGGCCCACAGACTTTTGTCTCCCGGGAAGCATGTTTCCAAGCAATATCTGGCAGTGCTGTCTCATGATCTGACACAGGAACAGATCGCCATACTGGAGCAGGGAGCCGACATCGGAGAGGCGCATCCTGCCAGGCCTGCCGTATTTGCCTGGAAAGACAGGGAGCAGGCACAGGCACTGCTGACCATTACGGAAGGAAAATTCCATCAGGTAAAGCGGATGTTTGCTTCTGTGGGATGCCAGGTGCTGGCGCTTAAGCGCCTTTCTATGGGAACCCTGATACTGGATGAAACACTGGCGCCGGGACAGTACCGGCCTTTGCACAGCGAAGAGTTGGAAGGGCTGCTGAAACTGACGAAACTGGAGGACGGATAAAGATGCTGGAGCACAAAGAAGCGGTTATTTTTGATATGGACGGTTCTCTTGTGGATTCCATGTGGGTATGGAAAGACATTGACATCGAATATCTGGGACGGTTCGGGCTGGAAATACCGGATGATCTGCAGCAGATGATCGAAGGAATGAGCTTTACGGAAACTGCACAGTATTTTCGGGAGCGGTTTTCCCTGGAGCGTTCTGTGGAGCAGATCAAAGCGGACTGGAATGAGCTGGCCTGGGATCGGTATCGCACCAGAGTGACGTTAAAACCGGGGGCCCGGGAATTGTTGGAGCATTGCCGCAGACAGGGGATCAAACTGGGTATTGCCACCAGCAATTCCAGGCAGATTGTGGATATGGTCATGAAGGAACGGGGAATCGGGGAGTATTTTTCCTGTATTATGACAAGCTGTGAAGCCATGAAAGGAAAACCCGCTCCGGATATCTATCTTCTGACAGCAGAGAAACTGCAGGTTTCTCCAAAGCACTGCCTGGTTTTTGAAGATATTGTATATGGCATCCAGGCCGGGAAAGCGGCAGGCATGGAAGTCTGTGCGGTGGAGGATGCCTATTCTGCTTATCAGGAAGCAGAAAAACGCCGTCTGGCCGATTATTACATAAAGGATTTTACGGAAATCGAGGAAATAAGAGTCATCATACGGGAGAACACGGATTGAACAGAGGATTTTTACCGATTTCAAGAAAGGATATGGAGGAGCGAGGCTGGGAGTGGGTGGATTTTGTCTACGTATCGGGAGATGCCTATGTGGATCATCCGTCTTTCGGCCATGCGGTGATCACCAGACTGTTGGAGGCACATGGCTACCGGGTAGGGATCATTCCCCAGCCGGACTGGAAAAAGGAAGACAGCATTGCCGTATTTGGCAGGCCCAGACTGGGGTTTTTGGTCAGTGCGGGCAATATGGACTCTATGGTCAATCATTATTATGTATCAGGCCGGAGGCGGGAGAGCGATGCCTATACGCCGGGCGGGAAAACAGGCAGGCGTCCCGATCATGCATCAGTGGTATACGGCAATCTGATCCGGCGCAGATATAAGAATGTTCCGGTGATTCTGGGCGGTATTGAAGCCAGCCTGCGGAGGATGGCTCATTATGATTATTGGTCCGATTCCTTTAAACGTTCTGTTTTACTGGATGCGCAGGCGGATCTGATCTCTTACGGCATGGGGGAGAAATCCATACTTGCCATAGCAGAGGCACTGGAAAGCGGGCTGTCCGTAAAAGACCTTTGCTTTATTCCGGGAACCGTGTATCAGACAAAGGATATTTCCGGTGTACATGACAGTATTGAGCTGCTTTCCTATGAGGAAATGAAAGCCGATAAACGCAGGTATGCGGAGAGCTTTCTGATTCAGCATGAAAATACGGATCCCTTTACGGGGAGGGCCTTGATTGAACCTTATCCGGGCGGCGTGTATGTAGTGCAGAACCCTCCGCAGCCGCCCCTTACCACACAGGAGATGGATGATATTTACGCATTCCCGTATATGCGTACCTATCATCCTTCCTATGAACAGGAAGGCGGGGTTCCTGCCATCCGGGAGATCAAATTTTCTCTGACCAGCAGCCGGGGATGTTTCGGCGGCTGTAATTTCTGTGCACTGACTTTCCATCAGGGCAGGATCATACAGGCCAGAAGCCATGCCTCCATCATAAAAGAAGCCAGAGAGCTGATCCGGGATCCGGAATTTAAGGGATACATTCATGATGTGGGAGGCCCGACGGCAAATTTCCGGGCGCCGTCCTGTGCAAAGCAGCTGCAGGCTGGTGTCTGCAAAAACAGGCAGTGCCTTTTCCCGCATCCATGCCCCAATCTGAAAGCAGACCACAGAGAATATCTGGCTTTGCTGCGTTCCCTGCGTTCCCTGCCGGGAGTGAAAAAAGTATTTATCCGTTCCGGCATCCGGTTTGATTATCTGATGGCAGATCCGGACGATACTTTTTTCAGGGAACTGGTGGAGCACCATGTGAGCGGACAGCTTAAAGTGGCGCCGGAACATATATCGGATACGGTTTTGTACTATATGGGCAAACCGGCCAATCAGGTCTATGAAGCCTTTGCCGCCAAATTCCGCAGGCTGAATACACGGCTTTTAAAAAAGCAGTTTCTTGTCCCTTACCTGATGTCCTCCCATCCCGGTTCCACGCTGAAAGACGCCATTGCCCTGGCGGAGTATCTGCGGGATTTGGGCTATATGCCGGAGCAGGTACAGGATTTTTATCCCACACCGTCCACGCTGTCCACAGTTATGTATTACACGGGCATAGATCCAAGAGATGGCAAAAAAGTCCATGTATGCAGAAATCCCCATGAAAAGGCAATGCAGCGGGCTTTAATTCAGTACCGGAATCCAAAAAATGATGCACTGGTGCGGGAAGCGCTGCATCTGGCAGGCAGAGAAGACCTGATCGGATTTGATAAGACCTGCCTGATCCGTCCTCAAAAGACAGGCCGTCAGATGAGCAGACCTCAAAATCCAAAAGATAAAATCACTACAGCTCCAAAGAAAAAAACGATCAGAAATATACATAAGAAAAAGGCAAACAAAAATCTGTAAACAAATAAGGAGATGTGGCATGAATATTATCATTATCACCGGAGCGTCCTCCGGTATCGGACAGGAATTTGCACGGCAGCTTAACACGGTATTTCCCGGTATGGATGAGATCTGGCTGATTGCCAGAAGAAAAGAGCGGATGGAAGAACTGAGCCGGGAACTTTCCGTCAAATGCAGGATCATTGATATGGATTTGACAGATCTGGTGGATCTGGGACGGTTTTCCGAACTGCTGGAAATGGAGAAACCAAGGATACGGATGCTGGTTAACAGTGCAGGATTTGGTTTGATGGGCGAAACAGAGAGGCTTTCCTTACCGGAGCAGAAGGCTATGATAGATTTAAACTGTACGGCACTGACGGAAATGACCTGCAGGTGCCTGCCCTATATGCATAAAAACAGCCGTATCATTCAGATGGCTTCCAGCGCTGCTTTTCTTCCCCAGGAAAATTTTGCGGTATATGCGGCCACCAAATCTTATGTGCTGAGTTTTTCCCAGGCACTCAGACAGGAGCTGAAACATCGGGGAATCTGTGTGACAAGTGTCTGTCCCGGCCCGGTGGATACCGAGTTTTTTGAAAGAGCGGAGCAGTATGGCGGGACACTGGCAGTCAAAAAACTGACCATTGTAACGGCGGACCGTGTGGTAAGAAAAGCAATACGGGATTCCTATGATAAGAAGGCGCTTTCGGTATACAGTCTGCCCATTCAGGCATTTCATGTGCTGTGTAAGCTCCTTCCCCATGATGTAATATTCGGTATCATGCGGCGTTTCAAATCCTGAGTAATACAATCATTCCAGGGAGAACAGTAAGATGACAAAGGGCTGTTACGGCTATCTGCACAGACAGAAGAAAAAAGAAATTATCAGGACCATTCTGTATTTCGGCCTGTCGGCCGCTATTTTTGCAATGGGATACCTGACCACCAAAACCAGGGCAAACCTGCTGACCATTGTGGCCGTGCTGGGATGCCTTCCGGCAAGTAAGAGTATGGTCAGTATGATTATGTACTTAAGGGCAGGTACCTGCTCCAAGTCCTGCTATCAGGCTGTTCAGAAAGCAGCAGGCGATATACCGGTACTGTATGATCTGTATCTGACCAGCTATCGGAACAACTTCCAGATCAGTGCAGCGGCAGTCCGTAGTCAGAATGTCTGTGGTTATACCGAGGATAAAACCTGCGACCTGTCCGCAGGAGAAAAACATATCACAAAACTCCTGCAGCAAAGCGGTTATGGAAACCTGACCGTAAAACTGTTCGATGATTTGTCCAGATTCACGGACAGGCTGATGCAGATGAGAGAGATTTCTGAAAAAGCGGAGGAAAAAGAAGCGGCGATTGCCGGGGTGCTGAAGGATATTTCCCTGTAATTCTGCAGAAAGGAAGAACATGCGGCAGATTGAGATTACAGACAGAGAGGCCGGGCAGCGGCTGGATAAGTTTCTTCGAAAGTATATGAAAGATGCGCCGGGCGGGTTTCTCTATAAGATGCTGCGTAAAAAAAATATTACGCTCAATTCCCAAAAGGCAGACGGCAGTGAAAAACTGGCTGTGGGGGATCTGGTACGGCTGTTTTTTTCGGAGGAAACACTGGCAGGTTTTGGGGCCGGAGGGGCGGACGGCAGGTTGTCCGAAGCAGACAGAAAGCAGGTCAAAGAGGGGTATGATGCTTACCGGGCATTTGGAAAGCTGCAGGTTCTGTATGAGGACCGCCATGTACTGCTGGTAAACAAGCCTGTCGGCATTTTGTCGCAGAAGGCAGATATCCGGCAGCTTTCCCTGAATGAATGGCTTACCGGTTATCTGCTTGAGACCGGAAAGATTACGGAAACAGGCCTGCAGACCTTTCATCCTTCCGTCTGCAATCGTCTGGACCGGAATACCAGTGGCATTGTGATCTGCGGAAAGAGCCTGTATGGCAGCCAGGAAATGGCACGTATCATAAAGGAGCGGAGCCTGCACAAATATTATCTTCTGTATGTGGAAGGGCAGATGGACAAGGGGCAAACAATAGAAGGATATCTGTATAAGGATGAGACATCCAACCGGGTGGAGATTTTCCGGACAAAAAAGCCGGGCAGCGTGAGGATTGTCACGGCGTACCGGCCGGTTTTGACCGGTCAGCGGGAAACATTGGTGGAAGCAGAGTTGATTACAGGAAAGACCCATCAGATCCGGGCGCATCTGGCAGCGGCCGGTTTTCCTCTGGTGGGGGATGGAAAATATGGCAATGTGCAGCGTAATGAAGAGCGCAGACGAAAATCAGGCATCACCCATCAGCTTTTGCATGCTTACAGAGTGGTATTTCCGGAGTTGTCCGGAGAACTGAAGCCATTGTCCGGCATGGAGATCAAAGCGCCGCTTCCGCCTGTATTTTCCAGGCTGGGCGGCAGGCTGCCAGAGTTGTAATCCACGGTACAGATTCGGAGAAAAGGATGGCGACATGGAATTCCAGGGGCCTTCGTGGTTCCACATTGGAAGAATTGATTAACAGAACCAATGAAAAATACAGAGAAAGAGGACTGGCCCTGATTCAGAAAGTGCCTACGCCGATCACCCCGATACAGATTGACCGGGAGAGTCGGCATATCACACTGGCCTATTTTGATCAGAAAAGTACTGTGGACTATATTGGAGCTATCCAGGGGATTCCGGTGTGTTTTGATGCAAAAGAATGTGCTTCCGATACGTTTGCCCTGCAGAATATCCATGATCATCAGGTTTTGTTTATGGAGGATTTTGAAAAACAGGGCGGCGTTGCGTTCTTTCTGATCCATTATACAGGCAGGGATATTTTTTATTATCTGCCGCTGGCCCATCTGAAAGTATTCTGGGACAGGGCGCAGACAGGCGGGCGAAAAAGTTTCCGGTATGATGAACTGAACCCGGCCTATGTGATTCCCAGGAAGCATGGGGTTTTGGTCCCCTATCTGGATCTTCTGCAGAGAGATCTGGACGACCGGGCCTGACGGAGCAGTATTGACAGGGGCCTTTTAATTTCGTATACTGAAGTGCTGAAGTATATTAAGACAAAGGGATGAGCGAGGATGCAGAAATTGGTACATACACCGGAGGGTGTGCGGGATATTTACGGAGCAGAATATGCGGGGAAACTGGCAGTGGAGGAAAAGATTCACCAGGTATTTCACCGTTATGGCTATCAGGATATCCAGACCCCCACGTTCGAGTTTTTTGATGTGTTTTCCAGGGAAATCGGGACCAGACCGTCCAGAGATCTGTATAAATTTTTCGACAAAGAGGGAAATACTCTTGTGCTGCGTCCGGACTTTACACCGTCCATTGCCAGATGTGCTGCCAAATATTTTATGGAAGAGGACAGGCCGCTTCGGTTCTGCTATCTGGGCAATGCATTCAGCAATACGTCAGAGCTGCAGGGCAAGTTAAAAGAAGTCACCCAGATGGGATGTGAGCTGATTGGTGACGGTTCTGTCCAGGCTGATGCGGAAATGGCGGCTATGATGGTTGCTGCGCTGAAGAGTACGGGGCTTACGGACTTTCAGATCAGCATCGGACAGGTAGAGTATTATAAGGGAATCTGCCGGGAAGCAGGGCTTTCCGAGGAAATGGAGCTGGAACTGCGGGAATACATCTCTTCCAAAAATTATTTTGGAGCCGAGGATTTTCTGATTCGAAAAAAAGTTCCGGAATGTCATCGCAATATGCTGATGAAGTCGGCTCAGCTTCAGGGCGGTGTGGAAATATTGAAGGAAGCTGCCAAAGCAGTGACCAATGAAAGATCCGTTGCTGCCATTTTCCGTTTGGAAGAGCTTTATCAGGCACTTTGCGCCTATGGTGTGGAAGGCCATATTTCTTTTGATCTTGGGATGCTGAGTAAATATAATTATTATACGGGAGTGATTCTCAAGGGGTATACCTATGGCGTGGGAGATGCCATTATCACAGGGGGACGCTATGACAGGCTGCTGGGATACTTTGGCAGGACCAGGCCTGCCATCGGATTTATGCTGGCCATTGATTCTCTGATGGAGGCGCTTTCCAGGCATAAAATTTCTGCCGATTTAAAAGAGCAGATATCGGAAATGGTTTATGGACCGGACACTTTCGGAGCGGCTGTCAGAGAAGCCGAAAGCCGGAGGGAGCAGGGGGAGGCCATTGCTCTGATTCCGGAAACGCGGCGGCAGAAGGAAATACAGTCTCCCGGGAAAGAGCAGACGGTTCCGACTGTTGCAGAGAGTAAAACAGAACAGAAAACCGTGGGAAACCGGATGTCCATACCGGCCATTACATTTCCATCAGAGGGCAGGGAAAATGCAAGGTATCTGACATTCGCTCTGGGTAAGGGGCGCCTGGCAGATCAGACAATGGCTCTTTTAGAATCGGTGGGCATTGTCTGCGAAGAAATGAAGGACAAAAGCTCCCGGAAACTGATTTTTGTCAATGAAGAGCTGAGACTTAAGTTTTTCCTTTCCAAAAATCCGGATGTTCCCACTTATGTGGAGTATGGGGCAGCGGACATCGGTGTGGTAGGCAGTGATGTGCTCCGGGAAGAAAACAAAAGAGTATATGAAGTATTGGATCTGGGCTTTGGGAAATGCCGTATGTGTGTCTGCGGACCAAAGGATGCGCAGGCCCTTCTGCAGCATCATGAAATGATCCGTGTAGCAAGCAAATATCCTAATACAGCCAAAGATTACTTTTACAATAAAAAGCATCAGACAGTAGATATTATCAAGCTGAACGGGTCTGTGGAACTGGGACCAATCGTAAGTCTGTCGGATGTGATTGTAGATATCGTCGAAACCGGCTCCACACTGCGGGAAAACGGTCTGGATGTACTGGAAGAAATCTGTCCTGTCTCTGCCAGAATGATCGTCAACCGGGTCAGTATGCAGATGGAGGCAGATCGAATCAAGAAAATCATCAGTATGCTGCGGGATAACATATCCTGAAAACGGAGGAAAACATGAAAAAAATAAAACTGACAGAGGAAAGCAGAAAAGGGCTGCTGCAGGAACTGATCAGGCGCAGCCCCGGTCATTATGATGCTTATGAAAAGATTGTAGCGGATATTATCCAGAGGATCCGGGAAGAAAAAGATGCGGCATTGTTTTCCTATACAAAAGAGTTTGACCACTGCGATGTAGACGCTTCCAATCTCCTCGTAACAGAAGAAGAGATTGACAGAGCTGTGGATATGCTGGAGCCGGAATTTGTGGCAGTCATGCGGAAAGCTGCCTGCAACATCCGTTCGTTTCATGAAAAACAGCTGCGAAACACCTGGATGGATGTCCGGGAGGATGGCAGCATTCTGGGACAGCGTATCATCCCCATCGGACGGGCGGGGGTCTATGTGCCGGGCGGAAAAGCCGCCTATCCGTCCAGTGTGCTGATGAATGTGATCCCTGCCAGAGTGGCAGGGGTTCCGGAAATTATTATGACCACCCCTCCGGGAGCGGACGGCAGTATCAATCCGGCTACTCTGGCAGCAGCGCGTATTGCGGGTGTGGATAAGATTTACAGGGCAGGGGGTGCACAGGCCATTGCAGCGATGGCTTTTGGTACGGAAAGTATCCCCAAGACGGATAAAATTACCGGACCTGGCAATATTTTCGTGGCACTGGCCAAAAAAGCGGTATACGGCCATGTGAGTATTGATTCCGTTGCCGGTCCCAGTGAAATCCTGGTACTGGCAGATGAGACAGCCAATCCCCGTTATGTAGCGGCAGACCTTTTATCTCAGGCAGAGCATGATGAACTGGCCTCTGCCATACTGATAACCACCAGTAAAGAGGTAGCGGAACGGGTGGAAGAAGAGATCAGGGGCTTTCTGGTACAGTTGTCCCGGCGGGAAATCATCCAAAAGTCACTGGAGCACTATGGTTATATCCTTCTGGCAGACAACCTTTCGGATGCGGTGGATGCCGCCAATGAAATTGCCAGTGAACATCTGGAAATCCTCACCCGCAATCCTTTTGAAGTGATGACAAAGATTCGGAATGCGGGCGCCATTTTTCTGGGAGAGCATTCCTGTGAACCGTTGGGTGATTATTTTGCGGGACCCAATCATATTCTGCCCACCAATGGTACGGCGCGGTTTTTCTCACCGCTTGGGGTAGATGATTTTGTGAAAAAATCCAGTGTGATTTCTTATTCGGAAACCGCATTGTCCCTGGTACATAAAGACATTGAACTGTTTGCCCGCCGGGAGGGGCTGACGGCTCATGAAAATGCGATGAAAGTCAGATTTGAGACAAAAAAGGCGGAGCAATTATGAATACCAAAAAACTGATTCCCTGTATCTATCTGTATCAAAAGCATGCGGTGGCAGGATTTTCAGACCATGAAACCATAATCAGCAAAGATCCGGCAGAGCTGGCCCGGTTTTATGCGGAAAGCGGCGCAGATGAACTAATCGTCTTTGATCTGTCCGATGGAGATAAAGAGCACGAAGAGGCGCTGGATGTGATCAAAGAGATCTGCGGCAGCGTGGAAATACCGGTTATCGGCGCAGGCAATGTGAAGCGGATGGAAGACATCAAAAAGCTGATCTATGCCGGATGTAAAAAAGCAGGGCTGAATTATTCAAATCCGGAAAATATTGCGCTGACACAGGAAGTTTCCCTGCGGTTTGGCAGGGAAAAAATCGTGGCATGTGTGGAATCCGGAGAAATCATTGAAGCACAGAAAATATTGCTGGAAACGTATGTCTGTGAACTGATCCTGGTAAAAGAAACCATACTGAAAGCCTGTGTGGGTGTATCCAGTGTCCCGTTTATTGCCATGCTTCCTGAAATGACTCTGGATAAACTGCTGGATACGTTAAATTACATTGATTTATGCGGCGTCACAGGCAGGGTAATCAACGAAAATGCAAAAGAAATCATGGCACTGAAATCACTGTGTGTAGAGCGGGGGATCTGTGTGAATACACCGGGGATACAGGTGAAATGGGAAGATTTTAAGAAAAATTCTGACGGCATGGTGCCTGTGGTGGTACAGGATGATCAGACGGATCAGGTACTGATGGTAGCTTATATGAACCGGGAAGCCTATGAATCCACTCTGAAAACAGGTGAAATGGTCTATTACAGCAGAAGCAGGCAGGAGCTTTGGCATAAGGGAGAAACCAGCGGACATGTCCAATATGTGAAAAGCCTGACAGCCGACTGTGATATGGATACGATTCTGGCGCGGGTATCTCAGGTGGGAGCTGCCTGCCACACCGGAAATAAATCCTGCTTTTTCAATGAAATCGTGGGGAAAAAACAGCCGGAAGAAAATCCGCTGAAAATTTTCCAGTCTGTGCTGGATGTGATCCGGGACAGAAAGCTCCACCCAAAGGAAGGCTCCTATACCAATTATCTTTTTGATAAAGGGATTGACAAAATTCTGAAAAAGCTGGGAGAGGAGGCCACAGAAATTGTGATTGCCGCCAAAAATCCAAACCCCAATGAAATCAAATATGAAATTTGCGATTTTCTGTATCATATGATGGTGCTGATGGCAGAGCGGGAGATTACCTGGGAAGAGATTACCACAGAACTGGCACAGCGGTAACCGGAAAACACGGAACATGCCCTGAGAGTGACACCGGTTTTTTATCTGCCAAAAAATGTTACAGAATCTTTACAAAATATTATGGAAATATTTCGAATTATATAGTATACTGGGTACAATACGAATAGGAGGAATGAAATACATATGAAGAAATATCTGAAAAAGATAGCTGCGGTCTTGTGTGCGGCGGCGGTCCTTTCCAATATTCCGGCAGTCCCTGCAGAAGCAGCGGTTACCTCGGCACAGGCTATTGCCAAGGGCATCGATGTTTCCAAGTATCAGGGCGCCATTGACTGGGCCAGTGTGGCAGCACAGGGCTATACCTTTGCTTTTATTAAGCTGGGCAGCAGCAAAAGCGGCGTGGATCCTTATTTTGTCCCGAATATGGCGGGTGCCTCCGCTGTGGGGATGAGGACGGGTGCTTATGTATATTCTTATGCGACAACGGTGGAAGGCGCGGTTGCAGAAGCGACGCTGGCAGTCAATGCACTGCAGAATATGCCCATCTCGTTCCCTGTTGTGTTTGATATCGAAGATACCGTGCACAAACCTCTGACCCCTATGCAGCAGCAGGAAATCGTCAATGCTTTCTGTACGGTTGTGGAAAACGCCGGCTATTACCCTATGGTATATGCCAGCAAAAACTGGTTCCTGAACCGGCTGGGCCATACGGCTTATGACCAGTGGGTGGCACAGTACGCAGATGCCTGCGACTATCCCCTTCCTTTTGCAGTCTGGCAGGCAACCAGCAACGGCGCAGTACCCGGAATCGCCGGCAGAGTGGACATCAACTATCTGTACAAGGATTATTCTCAGGAAATCATCCAGACCGGATGGGTTGCCAGAAAAGGCTTTAACTATTTCTATGAGAACTGGCATATGAAAACCGGATGGATCAATTATGCAGATGCCATCTGGTACACAGATGCACAGGGACGTATGGTAACCGGCTGGCAGGATCTGGAAAACAACGGTACAAAGCGTTATTTTGCGCCGGAAGGCCCTATGGCAATCGGGATTACCCCGGTGGGAGAGCATACGTATTACTTTGCAGCAGACGGTATTATGCAGACCGGCTGGCAGACCATCGGCGGCCTCAGATATCTGCTGAGCCCGGAAGGAATCATGCAGTTTGGCTGGTACAATGCGCCGGAAGGTACTTACTATTTTGCTGAAAACGGCGCGATGTCCACCGGCTGGCAGACACTGGCGGATCAGAAAACCTATCATTTTGATGAGCAGAAGGGGATTCTTTCCACCTCCACCTTTGTTACCACCAATGGCATAAAGTTCTATGTGGATGTGGACGGCTCTATGGTACGGGGCTTTAAAAACATCAATGGCGGAAATTATTACTTTGCGCCGGACGGTGCAATGCAGACAGGCTTCTTCCCCATCGACGGAAAATATTATTATTTCAATGGAGAAGGGGTTATGCAGACCGGTTGGCAGACCATTGAAGGTCAGAAATTCTTCTTTGATCCGGCTACCGGCGTTATGCAGACCGGCCTGATCAGTGACGGCACCAATCAGTATTATCTGGCGCCCAACGGTGCGGCAACCATCGGCTGGCAGGATGTAAACGGTAAGAGATATCACTTTGATGAGACTACCAATGCCATGAGTGTCAATACGCTTGTAACCACCAACGGAGTTACTTTCTTTGTCGGCATGGACGGAACTGTACAGACTGGCTGGCAGAACGTAGGCGGTGTGCTCTATTACTTCCAGGAGGACGGCAGTATGGCAGTCAATGTAGCGCTTACCATTGAAGGCGTGCCGTATCAGTTTGACGGAAACGGTATCGGCACAGCGGTTATCGTACCGGTCGTAGATCCTGTGACAGGTCTGCCGGTAGAAGCTCCGGCGACACCGGAAGCTGTGGCAACACCATAAAACAAAAGGGGACGCTTTTTAAAAGGAGGCGTCCCTTTTGATGTGAACTGCCACAGGCTTTTTCCATGCAGGAGGAAATGAGACGGGAAAACAATCATTGAGAATAAGGAGAAATCATGTATGGGTTATTTGGGTGAAGAAATCAGGAAACTGGGATTTGGCCTGATGCGTCTGCCAAAGAAAGACGGTACTATTGATGTGGAACAGGTAAAAGAAATGGTGGATTTGTTTCTGGAAGCCGGATTTACTTATTTTGATACGGCCTGGGCATACGCCGGAAGTGAAGATGCGATCCGTCAGGCGCTGGTAGAGCGTTATCCAAGAGAACGTTATCAGCTTGCCACCAAAAATGCAGCATGGATTGACTGTAAGACCAAAGAGGAGGCTTATGCACAGTTTGACACTTCCCTTGCACAGACCGGAGCCGGTTATTTTGATTTTTATCTGCTTCACAATCTGGGAGAGGGAAGATCCCACTATTTTGACGACTATGATATGTGGAACTGGGTACAGGAAAAAAAGAAAGCAGGACTGATCAGACATGTAGGCTTTTCTTTCCATTCCACGCCGGAAGAGCTGGAGGAAATATTAAATGCCCATCCGGAAATGGAATTTGTCCAGCTTCAGATCAATTACGCTGACTGGGAAAATCCGGCCGTACAGTCCAGGCGGTGCTACGAAGTGGCGAGAAAACACGGAAAACCGGTTATCATTATGGAACCGGTAAAAGGCGGTATGCTGGCAGCGCCTCCGGAATCTGTAAAACAGGTTCTGAATGCCTCTGAGCCGGAAAGCTCCGCAGCATCCTGGGCGCTCCGCTTTGCTGCCAGCCTGGAAGGGGTTATTACAGTACTTTCCGGTATGAGCAATCTGGAACAGATGAAAGACAACCTGTCCTGTATGAAAACATTTTCCGGTCTTACCCAAAAGCAGGCAGATACTTTGGAGCAGGCACAGGAGGCATTGAGACAAATCCCTCTGATTCCCTGTACCACCTGCAATTACTGTGCAAAGGTATGCCCCATGCAGATCGGGATTTCCGGTTCTTTTACGGCAATGAATTATCTGACGCTGTACGGAGACATGGCGGCGGCAAAACATCAGGCAGAGTGGCTTGTGGATGGTCATGGACTGAAACGTGCGGATGCATGTATCAAATGCGGGAAATGTGAAGAAGCCTGCCCGCAGCATATTGCCATCAGAACCCATCTGGAGAAAGCTGCCAGTATTTTTCTGAAATCATAAAAGAATCCTGCGATCATTGTTTTTATTTCATGGGAAAACACATAAGCCTGGGAGAATTTCCATACATATAGATAAATACAATTGCAGGAGTATCCTATGGAATCTTCTATTTCTTCTGACAAGAAGCTGCAGTTGATACGGAAAATCAGGCAGGAACACCAGACAAACCGAAATACAATACGGGGCAGAGAAGCATTTTTATACGGAAAAAGCATGCCCTATGAAGCATTTTATGAACCGGAGCTGGAAGTCTGTCCGGAAGCGGAACTACCTGTTTCTACTTTTCGCTTCCGGATAGCCATAGCTCTTTTTCTGTTTGCTGTTTTTTATATGGCATCTTCCAGAGGAGATACCCTGTTGGGTATCAGTCCTTCCCGGATTCATGAAGCGGTGGAAACGGATTATTCCCCGATTTTATTTGATTTTATGGAAAATATACCGTATACTTTACATAAGTCAGATGTACAGCCTGAGACTGTGCAGGAATACTGAGTGCAGTGTGCACTGTAAAACAAAGGAATTTGTATATGAATCAACATAAACTTGCATTAAAAGACGAAATTCTGCTGCAGGTGGAAAAACCGGCCAGATATATCGGGAATGAAATAGGCAGCATCAGAAAGGAAAAGAAAAAGGGACTGATCCGGTTTGCCATGTGTTTTCCTGATGTATATGAAATCGGTATGTCCCATCTGGGTATTCAGATATTATATGATATGCTGAATCGTTATGAAGATGTATGGTGCGAAAGAGTGTATTCTCCCTGGCCCGATCTGGATCGCATTATGAGGCAGGAGAAAATCCCTCTTTTTGCCCTGGAATCCCAGGAACCGGTCAGAAATTTTGATTTTCTGGGCATTACCATACAATATGAAATGTGTTATACCAACATTCTGCAGATATTGGATCTGTCCGAAATTCCATTGCTTGCCGCAGAACGGACAGAAGATGACCCGATTGTAATCGGCGGCGGCCCCTGTGCTTACAATCCGGAGCCGCTGGCTGACTTTTTTGATTTGTTTTACATTGGGGAGGGCGAAACAAAATACCGGGCCCTGATGGATCTGTATCAGATAAGCAGGGCACAGGGCAGAAGCCGGGAAGCATTTCTGCTGGAAGCAGCCAGGATTCCGGGCATGTATGTCCCTGCCTTTTATCAGGTCACTTATCATGAGGATGGTACCATTTGCTCCTTTTCTCCTGTCAGAGAGGGCGTCCCGGAAAAGGTGGAAAAAGAACTGGTTACGGATCTTTCCCATACTGTTTACCCGGAACATCCGGTAGTGCCTTTTATCAAAGTCACACAGGACAGAGTGGTACTGGAAATTCAGAGAGGATGTATCCGGGGCTGCCGCTTCTGTCAGGCGGGACAACTTTACCGACCTGTGAGAGAGCGGGATCCGGATGTGCTGAAAAAATATGCCGTTTCCATGTTAAAGAATACCGGGCACGAAGAAATTTCCTTAAGCTCTCTAAGTTCCAGTGATTATTCCTCGCTGGAAGAACTGCTCAATTATCTGATCGAAGTATGCGGAAGAGAACATATTAATATTTCCCTCCCATCCCTCAGAATCGATGCTTTTTCCCTGGATGTGATGCGTAAGGTACAGGATGTGAAAAAAAGCAGTCTTACGTTTGCGCCGGAAGCAGGAAGCCAGAGACTGCGGGATGTGATTAATAAGGGATTGACTGAAGAAGTCATTTTAAAGGGCGCAGAGCAGGCTTTTGCAGGCGGATGGAGCCGGGTAAAACTGTACTTTATGCTGGGTCTGCCTGCAGAAACCCCGGAGGATATCAGGGAAATTGCCGTTTTATCCAATAAGATTGCGGCTCTTTATTATGATACGGTGCCAAAGGAAAAACGCAGCGGTAAATGTCAGATTATCGCAAGCACTTCCTTTTTTGTTCCCAAACCCTTTACGCCTTTTCAATGGGCGCCCCAGTGCACGAAGGACCAGTTCCTGGAAAAAGCCTATATGACCCGGACAGCCATTACAGAGCAGTTGAATCAGAAAAGCATCAAATATAACTGGCACGAAGCGGATGCCAGTGTCCTGGAAGGGGTTCTGGCCAGAGGGGACCGAAGAGTGGGACAGGTCATTTTAAAAGCCTACCAAAAAGGCTGTTTTTTTGATGCCTGGGGAGAATATTACAAAAACGATGTGTGGATGGAATGTTTTCAGGAGTGTGGGCTTTCGATTGCTTTCTACACTTCCCGTATCCGGGAGCTGGATGAAATCCTGCCCTGGGATTTTATAGACTGCGGTGTTACCAAGGAATATCTGAAACGGGAATGGGAAAAATCGCTTCAGGGCCAAATATCCCCTAATTGCCGCACTTCCTGTCAGGGCTGTGGAGCCGGGCGGTATGGTACAGGAGTCTGCACAGAAGAAAAGCAACAGGCAAAACAGGAGACAGCACTTCAGGGAGGCGGCGCATGAAGATCAGGATTCAATTTTCCAAGCATGGGGTTATGAAATTTATCGGCCATCTGGATATGATGCGTTATTTCCAGAAGGCAATACGCCGGGCCGGTATTGATATTGCATATTCCGGAGGCTTCAGCCCTCATCAGATCATGTCTTTTGCCGCGCCCCTGGGTGTTGGGATGGAGAGCGACGGGGAGTATATGGACATTGAAGTACATTCTCATCCGGGAGCATCCGCTATGCAGGAATCACTCAATGCTGTTATGGCCGATGGGATCCGGATCCTGTCAGTCAGGGCATTGCCGGATAAAGCGCCAAATGCTATGGCAAGCGTGGCTGCCGCCGGATATCTGGTACGGTTTCGGGAGGGGTATGCACCGGCTTTTTTAGACAGAGATACTCTGGCGCATTTTTATGAAAAATCTTCGATTCCATTTTTGAAAAAAACAAAAAAAGGCGAGCATATGCTGGATTTGAAACCATCCATCTATGAACTGACCTGGGAACAGGATGGGATTTATATGCTGGTGGATGCCAGCAGTTCCGGTAACATCAAGCCTGCGGCAGTAATGGAAGCACTGTATCGGGAATACGGAGAAAAACTGCCGGAATTTGCTTTGGAAATCACCCGGACCGAAACCTATTACAGAAGAGAAGGAGAAATACCGGAACTATTACCCTTACGGGAGGCAGGAGAAGAGTTTTTATGAATGGCCGGCTGCTGATTGTAAAAAGAAATGAGAAGATTCTGACCCTTCTTTATGGAGATCATAACCGACTGCTCCGGGCTGATGCCAGTGATTGTGAAACCTCTTTTTTAAACAATATTTACATTGGAAAAATAAAAAATGTAAGCCTGCAGATCAATGCTGCTTTTGCGGAAGTTACACCGGGTATTCTGTGTTTCCTTTCTTTGAAGGACTGCAAAAGGCCGATTCTTACCAACAGGACCTATGACGGCCGGATTCTGGCAGGGGATGAAATGGTACTGCAGATTGTTTCCGAGAAGCAGAAGGCAAAAGAAGCCTGTGCCAGCGGCAATCTTTCCTTTACCGGAAAATATCTTGTACTTACCAGCGGCCGGCAGAAGATTGGATATTCTCCCCGCCTGTCGGAAGAACAGAAAAAGGAGATCCGGACGTATCTGCAAAACAGTTCTGTTTTTACAGAGATACGACAGAATTATGGTATTATTTTCCGTACCAATGTGAAGGAACTGACAGAATATTCTGTATTGGAACAGGAGCTTTTGATGCTGCGCAGAGAAGCGGATGACATATTGGAAAAAGCGCCTCACCGGACCTGCTTCAGTCTGCTGAAGCAGTCACCGGCTTCTTATCTGAAAAATCTACAGGATTATGATACATCCTGTTATGAAAAAATATTGACAGACGATCCCGCTGTCTATGACGAAGCCAGATCCTATCTGGAACAGTATCAGCCTTCTGATCTGAAAAAACTTGTTTTTTATGAAGATTCCCTGCTTTCTCTCAGCAGGCTTTACAGTGTGGAAGCCAGGCTGTCAGAAGCGCTGGAGCGGAAGGTGTGGCTGAAATCAGGAGGGTATCTGGTCATTGACAAGACAGAGGCCCTGACCTGTATCGATGTAAATTCCGGGAAGTACACCGGAAAAAAGCGCGGAACTGCAGAAGAAACCTATTTTCATATCAATATGGAGGCAGCACAGGAGATCGGGCATCAACTTTTGCTTCGTAATATTTCAGGCATTATTATCATTGATTTTATCAATATGGAAGCAGAGGATCAAAACCAGATGCTGTTAGAGTCTCTGCGCGGGATTCTGGAGAAAGATCCGCTCAGAACCACCGTAGTGGATATGACCCCTCTTGGACTGGTGGAAGTTACAAGAAAAAAGGGGAAAAAGTCTCTATGGGAACAGCTTCATACCAGTACACAGACAGGAGAACCTATATGAAATTTATCAAGCTGGAAAAAGTGAAAGACGGCAAATATCTGAAAAACTATGAAATCACTTACTTAAATAAAGCCGGAAAAGAAAAAAAATATGAAATTGTCAGCCGTAAGGAATTAAAGGGTGTGGATGACATTGGAAAAGCGCCCAGTGGTATTTCTATTGTGGCATTTCATGATGAAAAACTCCTTCTTCTCCGGGAGTTTCGCATGAGCGTCAATCGTACGATATTTAACCTGTGTGCCGGGATGATCGAAGAAGGAGAAACGATTGAAGAATGCATCCGGCGGGAACTGTATGAAGAAACCGGACTCAGTGTAAAACAGATCCGGACGATTCTCCCTCCTTCCTATGCGGCAGTGGGGATTTCCGATACCAAAACATATATTGCCATTGTGGATGCAGAAGGGGAGTTTTCCGATCATACCTCAGAGAATGAAATGATCCAGGCACAGTTTTATACAAAAGAAGAAGTAGCCAGATTGTTGGAAACAGAAGAGTTCAGCTCTCGCTCACAGATTATCGCTTATTTTTTCGTACAGGGGTTTTGACAGATACTTGACATCCATATTTTCTTATGCTATTATATACCAGTATGCCGCATGGCGAGGTAAAAGTACATTTTGACCATGTCACCAAAGCCAGCGAGTAAAATAAATGGGAGGTGCCCTATGTACGCAATTATTGCAACTGGCGGAAAGCAGTATAAAGTTTCTGAAGGCGATATCATCCGTGTGGAAAAACTGGATGCTGAGGATGGAGCTGCTATTACGTTTGACCAGGTTCTTGCAGTCAGCGGCGATGATTTGAAGGTTGGTTCTGATGTTGCTTCTGCTTCTGTAACAGCAACTGTTATGAAACAGGGAAAAGGCAAAAAAGTCATTGTATACAAATACAAGAGAAAAACCGGATATCATAAGAAAAACGGCCACAGACAAGCATACACTCAGGTTAAAATTGACAAAATCAATGCATAATGATAACAGACGGGGAATCGTATGATCACAATGACAGTATTTCAATCCGATGCCGGAATCTATCGGGGGTTCCTTTGCAGTGGACATGCAGGTTTTGCCCGGGCAGGAAAGGATATTGTGTGTGCGGCGGTTTCTGTGCTGGTTATCAATACAGTAAATTCCATTGAACAGTTCGGCGGCGGTCAGGTGTTTGACTGCAGACAGGAAAAAGACAGTATTCGTCTGGATCTTATGGGAAAACCTACAAAAGAGACTAAACTTTTGCTGGATTCCATGATTTTGGGACTGCAGGCGATGGAACAGGACTATCAAAAAAGATATGTAACAGTAAAATTTCAGGAGGTGTAAACCCATGTTAAATATGAACCTTCAATTTTTCGCCCATAAAAAAGGAGTCGGTTCCACCAAAAACGGCAGAGATTCCGAATCCAAAAGACTGGGCGCCAAAAGAGCTGACGGGCAATTCGTAAAAGCAGGAAATATTCTGTTCAGACAGCGCGGTACTAAGATTCATCCTGGTATCAACGTAGGCCGGGGCGGCGATGATACATTATTCGCACTGGCAGATGGTGTTCTGAGATTTGAGAGAAAGGGAAGAGACAAAAAGCAGGCTTCCGTTTATCCTGTAGAACAATAATACGAATGATTTCAGGCTTCAAACAACATATGTTTGGAGCCTTTTTGACATTATCATTTGTCTGTGCCGGAGTGGGAATTTACGGCAGAGCGGCTGGCTGTTAAGCCAAAAAATAAATGGAGGCAATATGTTTGCAGACAGAGCGAAAATATATGTAAGAAGCGGAAAGGGCGGCGATGGCCATGTTTCTTTCCGAAGGGAAAAATATGTGCCCAACGGAGGCCCGGACGGCGGTGACGGAGGCCGGGGCGGCGATGTGATATTTGTTGTGGACGAAGGCCTGAATACATTGACAGATTTTCGCCATATCCGCAAATATAAAGCAATGGATGGAAAAGACGGCGGAAAACGGAACTGCCGGGGTGGTGATGGTGAGGATATTATCATCAAAGTCCCTGCCGGAACGGTGATCAAAGAAGCGGAAAGCGGAAAAGTGATAGCCGACATGTCGGGAGAAAATACAAGGCAGATTCTGTTGAAAGGTGGAAAAGGCGGTAACGGGAATCAGCATTATGCCACTTCTTCCATGCAGGCGCCGAAGTATGCACAGCCTGGTCAGCCTGCACAGGAACTGGAGCTGCAATTGGAACTGAAAGTAATTGCTGATGTAGGGCTGGTGGGATTCCCCAATGTGGGTAAGTCCACTCTGCTTTCCCGAGTGACCAATGCCCGGCCTAAAATTGCAAACTACCATTTTACCACGTTAAGTCCCAATCTGGGAGTTGTCGATCTGGAGGATGCCAAAGGTTTTGTAATTGCAGATATTCCGGGGCTGATCGAAGGAGCTTCCGAGGGCGTGGGCCTGGGACATGAATTTCTTCGCCATATTGAGAGAACCAAAGTCATCATTCATATTACGGATGCAGCATCCACGGAAGGCAGAGATCCCATTGCCGATATACATGCCATTAACCGGGAACTGGAACGCTACAATGCCGGACTTTCCGAACGTCCTCAGGTGATTGCTGCCAATAAAATCGATGTGATGTCCGGAAGGGAAAATGAGGTAATCGCTGCTATCCGGGCAGAATTTGAACCCAAAGGGATCCCGGTATTTCCCATCTCTGCAGTCAGTGGGCAGGGATTAAAAGAACTCCTTTATCATGTAAGCGGGATACTGAGTGAAATGGATGACAAGCCCACCGTATTTGAGCAGGAATTTTTCCCGGAAACCGAAATTACCGGCTCTCAGGAACCGTTCTCTGTTATTTATGATGAAGAAAAACAGGAATATGTAGTGGAAGGTGCACGCATTGAAAAAATGCTGGGATATACAAATCTGGAAAGTGAAAAGGGATTTGCCTTTTTTCAGAAGTTTCTGAAAGACAATGGGATCCTGGAACAACTGGAAGCGCTTGGTATTCAGGAAGGCGATACAGTACGTATGTATGGATTATCCTTTGACTATTACAAATAGGAGAAAAAGTATGACATTGACAAGTAAGCAGCGGGCCTATCTGAAAAGTCTGGCAAGTACCCTCACACCTGTGTTTCAGGTAGGCAAAGCAAGTCTGACACCGGAAGTTACCCAAGCGGTGGAAGAGGGATTTCACACAAGAGAACTGATGAAAATTACGGTATTGAAAAACTGTATGGACGATCCGCGGGAGATCGCATCCATACTGGCAGAAAGGACACATGCAACAGTTGTGCAGGTCATCGGTAAAAAAATCGTTCTCTACAGGCAGGACAAAGATAACCCGCAGATCACCCTGCCTTTATAAAAAAGAATATGAAGAAAATAAGCCATAAAAAAACCGGTATACTGGGAGGAACCTTTAATCCTGTCCACTGTGGTCATATTCATCTGGCCCGTAAAGCACTGGAAGAGGCAAAACTGGATCAGATCCTTTTTATTCCAAGCGGCGTTTCTTATATGAAGAATCTCAATGAAATCCTGCCGGCACAGGAACGGCTGGAAATGGTAAGGCTCGCTGTCAGACAGTACCCTGCCTTCGCAGTTTCTTCTATAGAGACGGATAAAAAAGGCAATTCCTATTCTCATGAAACCATCCAGGCACTGCAAAACGAGCAGCCGGAAACAGAATTTTTTTTCCTGACAGGCGCGGATACCATATTTTCTATGGAAGAGTGGAAGGATCCTGCCAGTATTTTTCAATCTGTCACCATTCTGGCGGCATGCAGACCCGGCATTTCTCTGGAAGGATTACAAAAACAGATTTCTTATCTGCAAACTAAGTACCGGGCAGATATTCGTCTTATTGCTGTGGATTATGTAGACATCTCATCTTCAGATATCAGAGAGGCTATCAGAAATGGGATCTCCATACATGGACTGGTTCCGCAGGCCGTGGAAAATTATATTTCAGAGCACCATTTATATCAAAATACACAGGAGCGGTAATTTTATGAAATTGAAGCAGGCAGATATTGTTAAAATCCGAAAAGCAATGGAAAAGACACTGGATTCCAAACGTTATGAGCATACGCTTGGTGTAGCCTACACAGCAAGCTGCCTCGCTATGTGTCATGATGAAAATGTAAAAAATGCAGAACTTGCAGGGCTTTTACACGATTGTGCAAAATGTCTGGATAATTCAAAAAAAATGAAAATCTGCAAAAAACACAACATTCATGTAAATAAGATAGAAGATAAGAATCCATTTCTGTTACATGCAAAAGTAGGCAGTTTCCTTGCAATGGAATGCTATGGTGTCAGAGACAAAGATGTTATCAATGCAATTCTGAACCATACCACCGGCAGGCCTGGTATGACAAAACTGGAAAAAATAATCTATATTGCAGATTATATTGAGCCAAATCGGAAACATGCTCCCAATTTGGCCGAGATTCGTAAACTGGCCTTTGTCGATCTGGATCGTGCATTAATGAGGATTCTGGAAGATACACTTTCTTATCTGGAAACTCTGAAAAGTGACATTGATCCTATGACCAAAAAAACCTATGAATATTATAAGGAGGAATCCCATAGATGAAAACAGCCAAAGAACTGGCTAAAATTGCCGTTGATGCACTGGAAGAAAAAAAAGTAGAAGATGTCCATGTTATTGATATACGGGAAGTTTCTACCATCGCAGATTATTTCATTATTGCAAACGGTTCCAATAAGAGTCAGATTCAGACTCTTGCAGATCATGTGGAAGAAGCACTCGGCAAAGCCGGGCTGCCTTTGAAACAAACAGAAGGGTATGATACCGCCAACTGGATCCTGATGGATTACCGTGATATTGTGATTCATATATTTGATAAGGAAAACAGACTGTTCTATGATCTGGACCGCATCTGGAGGGACGGGAAGCTGATAAACCCGGAAGAGCTGCAGACTTCCCGCTGATCACCAGGCAATCATATTACCACTATGAAAATAAGCGGAATACGCCGTATACCTTACCAAGAATCTGACAATGATCCACAATAATAGGTTCCATCGTATCGTTTTCCGGCTGCAGCCGGATGTGTCCTTCTTCTTTATAAAATGTTTTGACAGTGGCAGAATCATCAATCAGGGCAACTATCATATCCCCATTATAAGCTGTGCTGCAAGTCTGTACAAAGATCTGATCACCGTCAAAAATACCGGCATTTATCATGGAATCCCCTTTTACTTTGAGCACAAAGGAAGGTTCTCCCCGCGGAACCATATCGGCGGGCACCGGAAAATACTGTGTGATATTTTCTTCTGCCAGAATGGGGATTCCCGCAGCTACTGTGCCCACCACAGGCAGGCTGACCGTTTCTGTCCGTACCATCTGAAAAGAGTCATCACAGATCTCAATTGCGCGGGGCTTTGTGGGATCTCTGCGAATGTAACCATTTTTTTCCAGTGTTTCCAGATGAGAATGCACGGAAGAAGTAGACTTTAAATGAACTGCTTCACAAATTTCACGTACAGCAGGCGGATATCCTTTCTGCAAAATTTCACTTTTAATATATTCTAAAATTTCTGACTGCTTTGCAGTAATTTTTCCATATCCCATGTAAATACCTCCAATGTTTTACTTTTTCCAGTTTACCACAATATTATAAAAAAAGCAAACATATATTCCAAATATTTGTTCGATATTTTTCGAAAAAGTATTGACAATCGAAAATACGTTCTGTATAATGCAAACAAACAGAACGTTCGTTCGTTACAACTGGGGAGGAGATCCGTGATGAGTGAAAGAAGAATCCGGAATAATCGTCTGAAAAGATACAAAGAATGCCGGAGAAACCGTATTCTTTGTGCACTGGCAGCCTGTTTCACATTGTTGTTTGCCTTTTCCGCAGACAGCTTTTCAGCAAATGCAAGCGCCCATACAGAACAGGAAGCCTGCAAATATTATACCAGTGTCAGGATTCAGGAAGATGACACGCTTTATTCCATTGCCGACACCTATATGGATATGCAGCATTATGCATCTGAAGAAGAGTATATCAGAGAACTTTGCAGAATCAATTTTCTGGAAGATGAAACGATCCTGACAGGTATGTATCTGGTTGTTCCTTATTATGATACGACTCCGCCTTCCAAATAATATACCTGCCCTGTATTATAAATCCTCCCGCAGCCGGATTGTTTTTGCAGCTTTCCTCTTATTGGCGTCTTTCATGGCTGCATAATGTTTTCTTGTAGTATTTACATCTTTATGGCCAAGCACATCCGCCACCAGATAGATATCACCGGTTTCCTGATATAGTGTGGTGCCATAGGTACTTCTCAGTTTATGAGGTGTGATTTTTTTCAGTCCTGTTACAAGAGATGCATACTTTTTAACCAGGTTTTCCACTGCCCGGACTGTAATGCGCCTGTTCTGAAGAGAAAGAAAAAGCGCTTTTTCATGGCCTGTATTGGGAATGATGTGATTTCTCTGATCCAGATAGGAGAGCAGCGCAGATTCCACTTCCTCACCAAAATATACCACATCCTCATAACCGCCTTTTCTGCGTACTTTGATTCCCATATTGTTAAAATCCACATCTTCAATGTTTAATCCAACACACTCAGACACCCGGATACCGGTTCCAAGAAGCAGCGTGAGCAGCGCCAAATCCCTTATTTTGGTTTTTTCATGAAAGTGCTGCTGACTTTTGGTCAGTTTAGAGCCTTCCTCAACCTGATCCAGCAAGATTGCCACTTCATCCGGATCCAGACGTATAATTTCTTTTTCATGCAGTTTAGGCATCGGTACAAGAGAAGGGGGATTGTTTTTAATCAGCTCGTTACAGAAATAATAGTTGTAAAAACTCCTGAGAGAAGCCAGTTTCCGTGCTTTCCCCCGTTCATTGTTGGTAATTTCCTGGCCATCCCGTATATATAAAGAAAGATATTCCATATATTCTTCAATGTCTTCCCGGCCAATTTCATCCAATATGGACATTGGATAGTCTACAATATCCATTTTTTTATAAACCCCGTTTGTTTCATGAAGAAATTCAAAGAAAAGCCGGATATCGTATGCATATGCAAGTCGTGTCCGTGCAGAAGTCTGATTTTCAATTCCTCTGAAAAACCGTTTACAAAAAGGCGGCAATGTGGATAATACTTCCCTCATCCGCAGTATATTTTTCTTGTTTTCTTCTTCGTGATAGTTTTGATTGTGTTGATTAGATTCCATATTGATCTCAAATCCCTTCTGATCTGAAAACAGTATTTTGGTATTACAGTTAATATTTTTTCTGATGTATTTTATAATTTTCGATATATTTCTGATAATTCTAATAATTGTTTTGCCAATGGATCTGTATATTCCCAGCTATCAGCAATCCCTTTAGGATAATAAGGGAAAAACAAGTTGTGATTCCTGATTCGGTCCATCTTTTCCAATTCATCCAAAATTGCGTAGAGCTGTTTATCTGACATATAATCAGGACGGTTATTTTTGTTTACCATCTGGCTTTTTATAAGAGCTCTGGCTTCCGCAATCATTATATGAAATCGTTCCATTTTTCTCCGAATCCTGTATCGCGGGATTTCTGTCAATGCTATATCAGTAGAGTGGGTTGATAGTAATTTAAAACTATTCGCAAAATGGCAGTTTAACGAATAGTTTGGTTCAAAATCGGGTTCCTATAGGCAACAATGGCTTGTTGGTCACAGGTGCCGGGGAAATGTCAGGTGTACTGCTGGTCGTCGGACTGTTGTGCGTCCCTTTGTTTCATGTAATCGGCTTTGGACTGAAGCTCATCAACAGCCGTCCAGCCTTTGGATAAGGCTTTATTCCGATCTGCATGGGCCGCTTTGAAAATAATGTCATAATGAGATTCTTTCCTGCCGTTTGCAGGGTTTGTGGCATAATGAGTACGCATCCATGATTCCATCGTGACATCCAGTGCACCCTCAGACGCGTTCTGAGCCGTTTTAAGGGCCGCTTTCGCTTCGTTTAGGATTTTCTTCGCCTCGTTCAGTTTCGCGTCTGTATGGGCCTCTGAACGCGTCACAGCCTGCTCCCTGTTCCATACGTCGCGTGTGTTCCCATGCTTCCAGCATAGCACCGGCAGGGTGAAAATGCAAGGGTTCACCGACGGACTCCCGACATTACATAACCCAGTACGTAATGTCAGGACGACATTACTCTGGGCAAGGGGAGACCCCTTGACCCCCTGAAAATCGTGGGACAGTTTTGGACAACAACTGTCCCACATGGCGGCTACGAAAGTAGCCACAGCCGGTCTGGCCTGCGACGCTGCCTACGGCAGCCGTGCCTTTGGTGCAGCCTGCCGGTTCGCCGCCTTAACGGCGGCTCACCCACTGCCGTCCTGACTACATATCGACAGTTTGACCAAAATCCGGCGGCGAGATTGACTACCTGACTACCTCGCCGCCGACGGGATGAATTGCCGTAGCTTCATCCCACGCACGCGTGTAAACGCAGTATCTATCAGTGTTTCCGGGTTTTTGCTCATTTTCCGTCTGACTACCTTGACTACCTCTGACTACCTTGATAGGTAGTCAGTCTCAACGCCAGTGTTTATGCGGGTTTCAGGGGTGTTGACTACCTGACTACCTCACGGCATATAGCACATTTGTGTATAACAGGTGTTTTTTTGTTTGTATGGCCTGCGGCCATCGGTTCCCGAAGGGCATGAAGGCACATAGTGTAAATATTGACAAAACAGAATCGGGGGGGGGTAAAATGAGATTGTCGAAACGTGGGAAATCCCTCTCCCACTCGCACAAATCAGAAGATAACGGGGAGCAGAGACAAAGGAGGAAACAGTTATGAAGAACTTGAAAGCAGTGATAGGCACAATAGCATGTGCGGTTATGATCGCAGGCAGTGCGCTCACGGTAAATGCAGAAGAAGGAACCGTGATCGCAAACGCAGTCAGAGAAGGAGAACTCATTCCCGGCGTAACACCTGAGATTATGAATGTCGTGACACAGACGACGCCCGGCGGCATAAATATCTACGGATATGAACCCACAGGCGGAGTAAACCCGTTTACAGGGGAACTTCTCTGTTGCCAGTGGCATCCGGAATATCTGGCAGCCATTGACGCGATGGGCGTTACAAACGAAATGTCCCAGTATGACAAGTGTGTTACCATTGCTAATTACTTGTGTGACCACATTGAATATGCTACAGGAGATCAAATAGGCCACCAGTTTGGTTACATGGCGCTCAAAGACGGAACCGCAGTCTGCGGCGGATATGTAGACGCGTTCCAGAACATCTGCCTCGCACTTGGGATAGAATGTCAATATATCGGTTCCCACGAAAAAATGAACCACGGATGGAACGAAGTATATATCGACGGAACGACCTACTACGTAGATGTGACATGGATGGACACAGGCAGCCGTTCTAAAGAATACCTCATGTCCACAACACTCTGGCCAGATCACATTGGAGGGGAGCCCGAACACATCGTTGATATAAACATGTTCGAACAACCGTACTCAGTGACCACGGCAACAAATGAACTGGACGGCTCCGAAGTGACCATAACATACACTCCGGGCAACAGATAATGACAACCGGTAAATAAAAACAACACAAAGGGCGGGACGCGGTTCCTGTCCTTTATTTTTTTCTTAGTGGCAGGCCACGAAAGGTCAATCGCCATCCATGCAAGCAAAAAACAGGCCACTGCAAGTTTTCGGGCCTGTTTTCCCTGATCTTAGTATGTATGGCTCATTCCCAATCTGGCCGCTGGCTCTCCTACCCCAACTACCGTGACCCCTTAAATGGCTTCGCACCGCTTTCGTTAAACTGCCATTTCGCAAATAGTTGCCGGACAAGTGCACTCCATCGGGAGAATGTATGTCGCGCACTGGCAACTACCGCTCCCGGGCAGAGCCCTCCCGCTTTCGCGAAATCTGTTCACTTTAACGAATAGTTGTGTTTGATAGGGAATGTATGTTCGTTTTTGTGCAGGCTTACCGTTTACCTGCTTATGCCCGCATGTACTGCCGTGATTCAGGCAGATATGGTTTGTTTGGTCACGGAGATTGAGAAATTATTGTTCGTGAACGTCCGTGGCATCGTCAAAGGCGTTTTCAGGACGTTTTGTGCATCGCCAGGAAAATGTCTGCGTCAACCCGTCCGTATGTCTGTATGGGTCTCTGAGGGCTTCCTGAAGGCACCCTGACTGTCTGGCGTCCGGCAGAAATATTTTCATCCCTTTTCATCCTGCCTGCGTGTCTAAACTGTCAGGTTTCAGTGGAAAATGGGGAATTTCCCCCTTTCCCCCCTGTTCATCCCGTCGCAAATGCAGGGTTCACCGACGGGCATCCGACAAACCATAACATAACCCAGTACGTAATGTCGTGGAGAACCATGAATTCTTCATATGTACTCATAATAATCACCTCTTCCGCAGAACTCGGATCAGGTGAAAGCACGTCCCCCGGCTGCCCGGTTAAGCATATTATGTTGCCATTCTGCGAATTGTTGTTTCATATATCCTATAGCAAATTGAACTCTATTTCAAGGCGAATAATTAAAATCCAATTTTCTTAATAATTCCCAAGACCGAACATGGATTCTGCCCGTGAAAATGGCCGCAAAGCCGCTCTGGCAGTGTGTTTGTGCTTTGCCCGATATAAGGCAATGATCTGCTTTAAAAATCAACTCCATTTTCGATCCGAATAATGTTATATCCCATATCCGCAAGCAGCTCATATCCATGTAATGTAATTTCTTTTCGCATTTTAAACAACTCTTTTTGGAACAAATACATCGTCAAGAGTGCTGCCATTCCCGGCTCAATCAATTTTAAACGGCGCTGTTCCCTGTCCTTCTCCAGTTCAACATACAGAGGAAATGTAAAACCGTATCCATAGTCGCAGTCACACTCTGTATCCTTAAATTCAATACGAACCTTGGAGGTTTTGTCCTCAAAAGGCGAAACTGTCACTACGCACAGACCTGCACTTATTCCGTACCACCAAACATATTCATTTCCATCTACAGTAATTTTTCTCCTGTTTTTCTTCATACATATGGAACTCCGTAATTCCTTTTTTGTATTATTATACATCATTCTTCAGCGGGTACACAATTCCGAAAAGGGAGTATTTAAAAGCTGTTTTGTCCGATAAATTACTTGTGTATTAAATATGCTGCATGATATAATCACTATATCATTTTACGAATGGGGGAAAAGTACTATGAAAAAAAGACAAGTGCAACGGCATTTCCGCCTGCGGGGTATGGCAAAAAAAAATGCTGGCAGTAACTGCTGCAGTGTGTATGTTTGCAGGGGCATCCCTGACAGCCTCTGCAGAAACGGTCGTCTGGAATTTCGATGTTGGAGGACTTTGCTGCAGGCAGGCAGACGGCAGTCTGGTCGTTAATAGATGGGTGCTGGACGATTTTACGGGACAATGGTTCTATTTTGGTGCGGATGGGCTGGCGCTTGTAAGCTATCTGAAACAGCCCTGTCCGATTCTGACAGCTCCTGACGGTTCAGTGTATGCAGACGCGCGGGTACGCAGCGCCACGGGACAGCCTGGACAGCAGCCGGTATTCAGTATGCCCAGTACACAGAAAGATCTCCGTTACAAAGGACTGCGTCAGATGCTGGATTCCATGCCGCTTTATCCGGACGCAACCACCGGTATTCCGGAACTGGACGCGATGCTGGACAATATTTTTGCTCAGATCATTACGCCTGATATGGATACCCATGATAAACTGAAGGCCTGCTATGATTATCTGATTCTCAATATCAAAGACGAAAGATATGAAGAATTGCCAAATGAAGCATTTGAGTATACAATACAGGTGGGTCCTGACGCTTCGGGAGTTCACAACGCAGCTTATGGGACGCTGATCATGAAAGCTGGCGTCTGCGATACATTCAGTGCAACTTTCGCCGTGATGGCATGGAAACTGGGGCTGCCAATGTATATCGTAGGCGGTTCCACGACCAGAAGCGGAGGCGGATATACACCCCATGCATGGTGCCAGTTGGATGGACCTGACGGCACGGTTTATGTATTTGATCCGCATATTGATTATCTGATAACACTGCGTGGGAACGGTACGCTGAGCAATGCCCGTTTCGGTCCGACTCAGGCACAGGTAGCGGGAAAATATGCAAAGATAGAAAATTTATTTGATTATTACTGATTACCCGCCTGCTATTGTTATAATAATGGGACTGCAAACCCGCAAAGGAGTTGCAGCCCCTATCATTTTTCAATCTGTTTGTTCTCATCTGTTTTCTGCTTTTTCTTTCTGGATTTATCATACTTCATCCAAAATCCAAAAAATATGGCTCCGGCCAGTGTCAGCTTCCATCCTGCCAGCAGGATAAAGCCGGACAGGACAACAAATCCACCGATCAGGGGAAACACTTTCTCCTGGAGCCGTTTTCGCTTTTCTTCTTCCATTTTGCCGGATAAAGTGGAGAAAACAATGCCGATTGTAAAACACAGGCCGACAAGGATAAGCATAATCCCGATTTTACACTGGGTTTTCAGGTGATGTCCCCTGATGTAAAAATCTGTGGGATCTTCCGGATTATAAGCAACCGTAACCTGTGTTCCGGTTTTAAACGGTTTTGGGCTTTCTGTTACAGAATGGGTTACAGTGAGTACTTCTCCTCCGACCCGATATTCTACAACCGGACGCCATCCCCTTTTATGACTGCCGGACATCAGTTCACGCTCATAGTCAATGATGACACCCTCTGTTGTTATACTGCATCGCTGCGTATGCAGATATGCGTTGTAGAGCATACCTGCGCCGCCTGCTACGAATCCCAGCACGATCAGCAGAAGGACCAGAAGGACTATAGTTCCTTCTTTTTTATTTTGATTGCCCCCTGCGTCCGGGCGGATATTCGTTTCTGCTTTTCTCCATTCTGTTTCCTGTGACATAGAATTTAAAAATTCCCCCTCTGATTACTTAAACATTTCCTTTAATTCCTTTGTGCTATCCTCATATCCGTCAATATCGTCCAAAATCTGCAACACCATTTTTTTGATTTCTGTGTCTTCCGGATTCTGTTCCTGCAACACTTTTTTTAAATCAGGGAACGTTTCTTCTTCCATAAGCCATTGGAAAGGAATATGCCATCCATGAAATCTCCCGTTTTCAGGCACTGCCTGTAAATGTCTGATATAAAATGCAATCCCGCTCTTTCCCTTATGTGAAATACTGCGAAACAGCATACGGGCGAGATTTAATTGCCATGAAAGTTCAAAGCAGCCATCATCAAAATTTTTCATAATATGCAGGATATCCTCAAAGTCGAATATCTCCGGATGATCCAGCAATTCTTCCTGTATGGTATGATAATCATTCCAAAGTTCGTTATCATTACCATCTTCATCCCATAATGAAACCTCTTCCGTATGCACCCTATGTAAAAAATCAATCTTTTCGGAAAGCGTCATTGTCTGATAATCGCCCGGCTGATAACTGTAATCCCTCATTGCACTCTCCTCTTTCGCTTTCTTATTTTAAAATCTCTTCCGAATCCAGAACAATGGTAAAGGGCCCGTCATTTACCAGACTTACTTTCATGTCTGCGCCGAATACCCCATGCTGTACACAGGAGCATTCTCCGGCACAGAGAGAAAGGAAATATTCATACAGGGCGTTGGCATGTTCCGGTTTGCCGGCTCTGACAAAGCTGGGCCGGTTGCCCTTTTTGCAGTCCGCATACAGGGTAAACTGCGAAACAATCAAAAGCCCGCCCTCCACATCCTGCAGGGACAGGTTTGTTTTTCCTTCTGCATCTTCAAAAATGCGCAGATGAAGCAGCTTCCGAACCATTTTTTCTGTAATCTGTTCGGTGTCGGTATCACACACACCGACAAAAACCACATGTCCTTTGCCTATTTCCCCTGTAATCTTTCCTGCTACAGAAACACTTCCCTGCAGTACCCGCTGTATTACCAGTCTCATGGCCTCTCCTTTGTCACTGTTCTTTTTCAGAAGTATGGCTGGCATCGGAATCAGAAGATGCCGCATGACTTCTGTTTTTCCGTTTCAGAAGCAGCCAGGAATCTCCAAAACCGATCCGGCTGCCTTCCGGCTCAGCTTTTTCTTTCTGTGCCTGCACCGTTTCATTTCGGATCAGAGTACCGCCCTGACCGATGCTGAATACATTCACATACTCCATCGTGGAAACCGGCAGATTTTTCTCCTCCAGCCGGCGGTGGGTAATGGCTTTAATACCGGCATAGAACACGGCAAAAACCGGGACGCCGATTACCATACCGATGATACCGAACAGCCCTCCGAAAAACGTGATGGAAAAAATAACCCAAAAGCTGTTCAGGCCGGTGGAATCCCCCAGGATCTTGGGTCCCAGGATATTGCCGTCAAACTGCTGCAATACCAGAATAAAAATAATGAAATACAGGCATTGGGTGGGATTGACCATCAAAATCAGAATGGCGCTGGGAATCGCTCCCATGTAAGGGCCGAAAAACGGAATCACATTGGTGACACCGATAATTACGCTGATCAGAACCGGATAGGGAGTCCCCATCAAATTGGTTCCAAAATAGCAGATAATCCCTATAATAATAGAATCCACAATCTTCCCGCTGACAAATCCGATAAATGTCCTGTGGATAAAGCGGATATTGGAAACAAATACATTGGCCGTTTCCCGGCTGAACAGAGAATAAATCACTTTTTTCCCCTGTCCGGCAAAATTCTCTTTTCCATCCAACAGGTAAATAGAGATAATAAAACCAATCAGCAGATTCCACAGGGCTCTTGCAATCCCGATCACATTGCCGATCAGCCCGGTGGAAATGGTACGCACCAGCCCATTGGCCTGAGGAATCAGGTCAGAGGTTACCCAGGTTTCCAGCCTGGAAGAATACCGCTCCAGCAAAGCGGTCACAGTGGCTTCCAATTCCTGATTGCTGTCAAAAATACCGACGATCCATTCACTCAGATTATGAATATAATAAGGGAACTGCAAAATAATACTGCGGATACTGTCCACCAACTGCTGTATCACAATCGAAAAAAAGCAATACAAAAAGGCTGAAACCAGCACCAGCGTAATCAAAATCCCCAGCTTGCGCAGCCGTTTTCTGATTTTTAACGTAAAATTCTGTTTTTCTGTATGTGTAATAGAAGAAAACGCAGGATAAAGCAACTTCCTTTCAATATGATTCAATACAGGAGACAGCAGATAGGCAAGCACAAATCCGTCCACAACCGGCATTACAATGTTAAATATGGAAAAAACCCCGTCCCATAACTTACTGCTGTGAAACAGCAGATAATAAAAACAAATACTTGCACAGATTACAAAAAATGCTGTAATCCCCCAATATAAATATTTTTTATCCCATCGAAAATTCATTGCCACTCTCCCTTTTTTCGTTAATGATGGAACAGTCTGATTCCTGTGAATGCCATAGCCATTCCATAGTGGTCACAGCATGCAATCACATCGTCATCCCTGACAGAACCACCGGGCTGGGCGATATATTTTACGCCGCTTTTTCTGGCCCGTTCGATGTTGTCGCTGAACGGAAAAAATGCATCGGAACCCAGTGCCGCACCATCCATCTGATCCAGCCAGGCCCGTTTTTCTTCTGCTGTAAAAAGTTCAGGCTTTTCTTTAAAAATACGCTGCCATGCCCCTTCCGCAAGAACATCCTGACATTCTTCACCGATATAATTGTCTATGGCATTGTCCCGGTCTGCCCGTTTGATGTGATCCACAAAAGGCAGTTCCAATACCCTGGGACATTGACGGAGCATCCAGTTATCCGCTTTCTGGCCTGCCAGTCTGGTACAGTGGACTCTGGACTGCTGTCCTGCGCCAATACCGATAGCCTGACCGTCTTTGGCATAGCAGACAGAATTGGACTGGGTATATTTCAGCGTAATCAGGGAAATCAGCAAATCAATCCGGGCAGACTGCGGTATTTCCTTATTTTGGGTGACAATATTGGAAAGACAGCTCTCATCTATTTTCAGATCGTTCCGGCCCTGTTCAAAGGTAATGCCGAACACCTCTTTGGTTTCCACAGGAGCCGGTACATAAGACGGATCTATCTCGATTATATTATAGGCTCCGTTTTTCTTGGTCTTTAAAATCTCCAGGGCTTCAGGCTCATATCCGGGAGCAATCACCCCATCAGAAACTTCACGCTTGATAATCCTGGCAGTGGAAACATCACAGACATCCGACAGACTGATAAAATCGCCAAAAGAGGACATACGGTCCGCTCCTCTGGCTCTGGCATAGGCACATGCCAGAGGAGAGAGTTCTCCCAGATCGTCCACCCAGTAAATTCTGGCCAGTGTATCCGACAACGGCAGCCCTACTGCCGCACCTGCAGGAGATACATGCTTAAAAGAAGCTGCCGCCGGAAGTCCTGTTGCTTCCTTTAATTCCTTTACAAGCTGCCAGCCGTTACATGCATCCAGAAAATTAATATATCCTGGTTTTCCACACAATACACGAATCGGCAGGTCAGAGCCGTCTTTCATAAAGATTCTGGAGGGCTTTTGATTGGGATTGCATCCATATTTCAATTCCAGTTCATTCATTGATCCGTATCCTTTCTTTGGAGTTGGCTGTCATTTTTCTTCTTGATATGACTTGTTTATTGATTTTTGTTGACAATTCTGGTTTCCCATCGGCCGGTTTCGATCTCGATATAACGGACAAACAGGGATACCTTGTTATCGGCATTCAGATTGTTCCATAATAAATCGGTAAAGCCGTCAATATCCTCTTTGATTTCCACCCGTTTCGGTTCTCCGGCAAAGCTGGGAAGAGGACTGCCGTCTTTCCTGTAAGTATGGAGAAAACGCCCTTCTCCTGCTGCGGGAGCCTCATAGGAAAAAGTGTAGCGGCTGCAGGAAGCAGGGTTTCCATCCAGGCTTTTTAAAATGGACATGGCATATGCAAACCTGCCATTCTCAACCTGCAGGATACCGGAAATGCGGGGGGTATAATTGGGCGCATCCGGTTCAAAGGTACGGCTTCGCAGTGACTGTTCAAATGTGAGCTGCTTCTCCATACCTTCATAAATGGTGTCTGTCTGGTCCCCATTGGTGACAATGGTATGGCTTCCCAGCACCCTGACCGGCGCATAGATAATCAGGCTGGGATCTGTCAGTTTGGACGGATCAAACGCCTGTGTCCGGATTCCGTCACCTTCTTCCACAAAAACACGGTTTCTGCTGTTTTCACTTCTTCCCATAATAAAATATGCGGCAACAGCATATCGTCCATCCTGTGATGTCCCGATCACGATCCCTCTTCCCGGATAAGAATTAGAGGCCAGCTCCTGTGCCATATTTATAATATTCATAGATTCCATCTCCTTCTGTAAATTTATCTGATGCGGCCAAAATCAATTTCGGTCCCCCACTTTCTGGAAATCATAAACAATACCAGCCCCAGCAAAACCAGAGTTGCCGGAACGGTAATCCAGGCATTGTTGACAATTCCCATCAATACATAACCGGCTGCACAGCATCCGGCTGCCACGCCTGCATATACCACCTGTGTGGAAACATGATCAATATGATTGCAGGAGGCGCCTGTGGATGACAGAATCGTCGTATCGGAAATCGGTGAAATATGATCTCCGAATACTGCACCCGCCAGAATGGAACCCAGCACAGGCATAACCAGATGAGCCGTACCTGCAGGGGTACAGATTGCCGCACCAATGGGAATCAGCAGCGCCATTGTTCCCCAGGAGGTCCCTGTGGCAAATCCCAGGAAAGAAGCCACGAGAAAGGTAATAGCCGGCAGGATAAATACCGGAAAACTGCTGTTGTTTACAAGGTTGCCGACAAAACCGCCGGTATTAAGATATTCCATGCTGCAAATGCCTCCGATGGACCAGGCAAGAATCAGAATGGTAAAGGCAGGTACCATAGATTTGATCCCTTCTGTAATCCCTTCCATAAACTGACGGAAAGAAATCACCTTTCTGGGAACAAACAGGAAAAATGCTGCTACCAGAGCAACAAAACTTCCCAGTACAAGGGAAAGGGAAGAATCGCAGTTACCAAAAGATTCCGTGAAACTGCAGTCTCCTCCAAAGGCACCGCCTGTATAAGCCATTGCTATGATTGTAGCAGCGATCAGCACCAGAATCGGAATGATCAGATCATAGACCTTTCCTTTTCCCGATACGGCAGATTTCTGTACTTCATCCGATTTGATTTCTCCGTTCCCGGAAAACAGATCCCCTTTTTCAATGGCATTTTTTTCAAATCTCCCCATAGGGCCAAAATTCAGATTGGTCACACAGAGAATCAGAATCATCACAATGGTGGTAATGGCATATAAATTATAGGGAATTAACCGGACAAAGGTGGACATGCCATTGCCCACACCGGCTTCTTCGATATAAGTTGCTACCGATGCACCCCAGCTGGATACCGGGGCAATGATGCAGACCGGAGCAGCCGTAGCATCCAGAAGATATGCCAGTTTTGCTCTGGAGATACGATGCTTGTCCGTTACCGGGCGCATCACTGTACCTACGGAAAGACAGTTGAAATAATCGTCAATAAAAATCAGGCAGCCCAGTGCACAGGTGGCAAGAGACGCCCCTTTTCTGGTCTTGATCCGCTGTACGGCCCAGTTCCCATAGGCAGCGGATCCACCTGCTCTTGTGATCACCACCACAAGAGCTCCCAAAAGCCCTAAAAAAATCAGGATATTGACATTGCCACTCATACGGTCTCCCATAACGGTAAACGTATTCATAATCATACCTACAGGATTTCCATAGCTGTAAATCAATGCGCCTGTCAGGATTCCGATAATCAGAGAAGAAATAACCTCTTTGGTAATCAGTGCCAGAATAATGGCAACCAGCGGCGGAACAATTGAAAGCCAGCCATAATTCATCTGCGATAGTGCTTCCATTTCTTTTCCCTCATCTTTCTGTATTGTTTTAATCATTATAATAAAACAGGAAGAGGTTTTCAACCTCTTCCACTCTGTTTTTCCGTCCCTCATCCTTTGGACACAATCTGTTCTGCCTCTTCTGTACAGGCCTGGGCAGAAAAAAAGACCAGTACCGTCCCGGCGGCAGAAATCAAAGCAGCAAAAAACAGCATAGCCGGAACGCCTTTCCCATCCATTAAAAATCCGCCCAAAAGACTGCCGAACACACTGCCGATGGTATTGGTGGCTGTCATAAACGCCTGGCCTCTGGCCCGGTCAGACGGGCGTATCAGGGCATTGGTATAATAGACAGACGCCGGAACAAACAATCCAAACCCCAGCATCTGTGCCGGCTGTGCCAGATAAACGCCCAGGATACTGCCGGCAGACAGCGTCAGGAGGGCTTTTACCGTAAAAAACACACCGGATATGCGCAGCAGCGTCCTGCTGGAAAATTTCCGTATCATAGCGGAAAAGGCAAGCATAACCGGCAGCTCCAGCACCGCAGAGATTCCTGCGGCAATTCCCATTTCCTCACTTCCGCCGTCGTGATAGGACATAATCTGGAACAGATAATTATTCAGCATATTATGGCATACGAAAAGCATGGAAACTCCGGCCAGCAGGATAAAAAACCTTTTATAAGCGAGGAAGAAAGAATTTTCTTTTTGTGTTTCCTGCTTCTGTCCCTCTTCTGTATGGGAACCGGTATCCGCCCTGTTTTCTGCCCGGAACACAAAAGAGCAGGCAGCGGCAAATACCATAAGATAACAAAAGATAATCAACATCGGTATCACTGTTGTGGAAAAACGTTCAATACAGGCCCCTGCCAGAAATGACATCAGGGCAAAGGAAATGGACCCAATGCCTCTTGCCAGCCCGAAATTCACTGAAATCCCTCTGTTGATACACTCCATTCCGATCGCATTGACCAGTGGAGTTAAAATCTGCAGCGCCGCCAGCAGGATACCATAAAAAAGAGCATTACACAAAAACCAAAGCCCCGGTATCAGCAATACGGCGGCACACAACAGCATACAGCCGCAAAACAGCAGGATCAAAGTACGTAAGTTCAGTTTCCCGCCCCTGTCGGCCAGCCCTGCCACCAGAGGCTGCAAAAGTGCAGAAATCAGCCCTGCCAGCGCAATCACAATCCCAATCCGGGAATTGCTGTAGCCTCTCGACAAAAGGAATATACTGGCATAATTAAAAACAATACAAAAACTCATCCAGAAGCTGCCCTGCAGCCAGGAATATTTTATCGTTGGAATCGTATGATCTGTCATTTATTTTCTGCTGTCCTCAAAATCCTGAATATACTGACAAATCAGCTTTACCGTTCCATCCACACCCAATACACTGCTGCTGATACACAGGTCATAGCTGTCGGCACGCCCCCATTTTTTTGAGGAATAGTAATTATAATAACTCTGACGCTGTTTGTCTTTTTTCAGAATCATGTCTTTTGCCTTGCTTTCACTCACCTCATACTTTTTACTGATTCTTTTGATACGGGCATTTTCTTCTGCATAAATAAACAGATGAATACTGTTGGCAAAGTCACTGAGTGCATAATCGGCACATCTTCCCACGATAATACAGGGGCCTTCCTCGGCAATCTTTTTGATGGTATCAAACTGAGCCAGAAAAACCTTCTGACTGATGGGCATTTCCACAAAGGAAGAGGCATTATAGCCGAAAGAATAGGTATCCATCACCAGATTATATAAAAAGGAGTTGGTAGGACGCTCATCATGATTGGCAAGCATCTCTTCACAGAATCCACTCTCCTTTGCCGCTCTTGTGAGCAGTTCCTTATCGTAACATTTGATGCCGAAATGTCCGGCCACCTTTTCTCCGATTTCACGTCCGCCGGAACCAAATTGACGTCCGATTGTAATTATAGTATCCATACAGAGCACCACCTTTCTTTTCCAGTATACAGAAAAAGTATACAATTTTCAAGTCAGCCCCGTTGCAGTTTTTGCACGATTTCCATACCGGCCGGTGTGGCAGCCAACCCACCCATACCGGTTTCTTTCAGAGTGCTGTCCATTTTATCTCCCACCGCTCTCATGGCATCAATGACCTGATCCGGAGGAATCCGGCTCTCGATTCCGGCCAAAGCCATATCTGCGCTGGAGATTGCGTTCACTGCGCCGATCACATTTCGTTTGACACAGGGAATTTCCACCAGTCCCGCTACCGGATCACAGACCAGACCCAGGAGATTTTTCAGGGCCATTGCCGCTGCATGGGAAATCTGCAGAGCACTGCCGCCTCTCAGGTGGACAAGCGCTCCCGCTGCCATAGCGCTGGCGCTGCCGATTTCCGCCTGACAGCCTCCTGCCGCACCACTGATAGAAGCCCGCAGGGCAATTACCTGTCCGATTCCCGCTGCCGTATACATGGCTTCCAGTACAGTTCCCTCGCTGGTCCCACAGGTTTCATAGTACGGAATCAGAACCGCAGGCAGAACGCCACTGGCTCCTGCTGTGGGTGCAGCCACAATCCGCTTCATACAGGCATTGGATTCTGCTGTTTTCAAAGCCTCTGTAATAACCCGTCCCATAAAAGGGCCGCAGATGGGGGGATACATTTCACAGTATGCTTCCATCTGCTTTCCCTGTCCGCCGGTCAGCGCACTGGCTGATTTTCGTTTTGGCTCATAAGAGGAGGATGCCTCCAGCATCGCATTCCAGGTATATCTCATCTGTTCCAAAGATGCCTCACGGGAAACATTCCGCTCCTCCATATCATCCAAAAGGACAGCCTCCCAGAAAGGCAGTCCGCTTTTTTCCCCATATTCCATAATTTCTTTCAGAGATGAAAATGCCATGTGTTCCTCCTGTTGTTATGTGTTCATCGAAATAAAAGTAACTTTCAGAATGCCGTCCGTATGGGCCAGAGAATGAATGGCTTCTTCGGAAATCGGCTGATCTGTTTCCAGCGCCATAATTGCAGTACCATTTCTGCTCATCCGGTAAAGCTGCATGGAAGCGATATTGATTTTCCGGTCGGAAAGCAGCTCGGCCACCTTTGCCACGCATCCCGGCCTGTCCAGATTGTGTACGATCAAAGTAGGCTTTTCCAGAGAAACATTCAGTTCCACACCGTCCAGTTTCTGGATCAGGATACGTCCGCCGCCCACAGAAGCGGCCTGTATCTCTGCCTTCCGCCCGCTTTTCCCTGTAAGGCACAAAAGCGCCGTATTCGGATGGGCGGCTTTGATCTCTTTTTCCGCAAAAGAAAAAGAAAGCCCTTCTTTCTCTGCAATCTGAAAACTGTCCGGAATCCGGTTGTCATCCGGCTGCATTCCCAACAAGCCGGCAATCAGTCCCCTGTCTGTCCCATGCCCTGTCCCTGTGGCAGCAAACGATCCGTGCAGATAAATCTCCGCTTCTTTTGGTTCCTCCTGCAGCAGCTTATAGGCCGCATAACCGATGCGGACCGCACCTGCAGTATGGGAACTGCTGGGCCCTACCATCACCGGCCCCAAAATATCAAATATATGCATAGCTGTCTCCTGTTATCATTGTTATCGTTCTGATGCCAGAATTTCACAATTAAAAATATGATAGAAAAAAGGAAACCCCGCAGCAATATCCTGCCATACAGAGTTTCCTTTTTCAATGTGTCTTATTCGAACATCATTTGTCGAATATGGTTCTGTCAGCTTTTAGGCTGTTTTTTTCTTACCGGACAATGTCTGGATTCCTTCTATTACAAGAAGAATGGCCAGAATAATCAAAAGCACCGCCAGAATTGTCTGCGCATAGGGACCCCAGTCAGCGCCGCCTGCAGCGATAAGGCCGATCTGATTCTTCACTGTAATGACCAAAGAACAAATGGTCACCACCATCATAAACGCCATAGGGATCAGGAACATTTTATTGTTTCTGCCGATATTCCCCAGCCATGCTGCCACCGCCAGAAGTCCAAGCCCTGCCAGAAGCTGGTTGGCCGAACCGAACAGTCCCCAGATTTTGGAATATCCGGTCATGCCCAAAAGGATACCTACCACAACCGTAATCGCTGTCGCAAAATAGGGATTCACCAACAGTTTTTTATAACCATCCTTTACATCTTTTGCCGTCTGTCCCGGCTCCAGCCAGAATTCCTGGAACATAAAACGTGCCAGACGTGTAGCCGTATCCAGCGAAGTCAGACAGAATGCGGAATATGTAAGAATCAGCAGCGTATACAGAATATTTTCAAGACCTGCCAGCCCGGGAATCGCCGCTACCATCGCAGCAATCCCTCCTGCAAAAATATCGGTGGCTCCCGCCGTATGACCGGTTTCCCTTGCATATGCGATAGCACACAGCGTCAGGATCGCCAATACACATTCCAGCAGCATACCGCCATAGGCAATGGGTTTTGCATCTGTTTCTTTATCCAGCTGTTTGGAGGTGGTACCGGAAGAAACCAGAGAATGAAAACCGGAAATAGCGCCGCAGGCAACTGTCGTAAACAGAATCGGGAACATATACTGAATGCCGTTTCCATTGTCAACTGCAAAACCGGCGAATGCAGGGAACAGTTCCGGATTGATATCGGGATGCGCCCCCACAACTCCTACAAACGCTACAAAAAGCATGGCATAAAGCAGAAAAGAGCTTAAATAGTCACGGGGCTGCAGCAAAATCCATACAGGCGCCACAGACGCGATGGCAATATAAATACCTACAATAATCATCCATGCATTCGTGGACAGATAAATCGGATGGAAATTCATACCCACTGCCATAATCAATACAATGGCCACGATCCCCAAGATCGTGGAAACTGCCATAGAAGCATTTCTGCGGTATACACAGAAACCAAATACAATGGCAATCAGGATGAACAGCAGCGATACCATTGCCACACTGGCATTTGCACTGCTGGCGGCCATATCCAGAACGCCTGCTTCATCATACTTTGCTCCGAACGTGGAAGCCACGATAGAAGCAAAAGCCGCTACTACCAAAAGCAGTGTCAGATACGCAAAAATCAGAAAAAGCCGTTTTGCCCGTTTGCTCATATTGGCGGAAATGACTTCACCGATAGACTGTCCGTTATGCCTGATGGATGCAAACAATGCACCAAAATCATGTACTCCACCGAAGAAAATGCCGCCCACCAAAACCCAGAGTGTCACGGGCAGCCATCCAAACATAGCCGCTCCGATAGGCCCGGTAATAGGACCCGCACCGGCAATGGACGAAAAATGATGCCCCATCAGAACAGGCGCTTTTGCCGGAACATAGTCAACACCATCTTCCATTGTATGGGCCGGTGTGGCCTCATGATTCTCTCCCACACCCCATTGTCTGCAGAGCCATCTGCCGTAAAACAGATAACCGCACACAAGGACTGCCACGGAGATGAGTACCAATACTAATGTGTTCATAAAAATCCTCTCCCTTTCCTTTTCTTTTGGAATAATACATTTTTCATAACTTTCTCCACACATTTTCCGCTTCTGTTCGTACTGATCCGGTTATCTGAAACCTCCAGAACAGCCGCATGAAAATCCATCCATCCGTGCAGGGAAAAGTGAAAACTTTTGTAAATACGGCATTTTTTCAAAGCCGTACGGGCATCTTCCATACAGGTATCACAGACAAACACCGGCGTAATATAAGTATACATATGTCCCGGCCCGATGTGTGCCCGCTTCATCCCATCTTTATAAGCAAAATCCCGGCAGATTTCAAATTGTGCTTTGGTCAGATGCTCTATATCGAATAAATATATGAATTCTTCACAGTTGGCAGACCATAAATTTGCTTTTCTTGTCAGTACATACCGCTCGGAACATTCAAAAAACTCACAGACAGCTGTGAGCGGCTTCTGTTCTTCTTCGAACATGATAATATTATAATAAGCCTGATAGCTTTCCAGCAGCCGGCCTATTGCAGTTTCTCTTGTATACTGCTCCAATGTAAACAACGTCCCTTTCAAAACAATGTACTTATTATAGCACCGATGTTATAAATTTTTCAATCTTTTTTTATAAATATTTAATAATTGACTTCGTTTTGCTGATTCAGGTAATACACCGATAAAATCATTGCGGTAAAATCTCCAGTAAATGCAGGAAATAGTCCGGTAAAGGGGCTTTGGTTTCAATATAAACGCCGGTTCTGGGATGTACAAACCCCAGGATATGGGCATGCAATGTCTGCCCCTCCAGAGAAAAACCACTTTTTCTGCCCGGTCCATAAACCATGTCTCCCAGAAGCGGGTGGCCCAGAGAAGCCATATGTACCCGGATCTGATGGGTACGGCCGCTTTCCAGTCTGCATGCAAGATACGTATAATCCCGGAAACGGGTCAGTACCCGAAAATGGGTCACCGCATCCCGTCCGTCCCGATAGTTGACTGCCATCCGCTTTCTGTCATTGGGATGTCTGCCGATGGGCGCATCTATCGTTCCGGTATCTTCTTTGATTACACCATGTACAATGGCCGCATACTGCCTTGTAATGGTATGTTCTTTCAACTGCTTTGCAATACCGGCGTGGGCAAAATCATTTTTACATACCAGAAGAGAACCTGTGGTATCCCGGTCTATCCGATGTACGATACCGGGGCGCAGGACACCTCCAATCCCGGACAGGCTGTCCCCACAATAATACAGCAGCGCATTGACCAGCGTTTTGCTGTAATGCCCTGCTGCAGGATGCACCACCATCCCTTTGGGTTTATTCACCACCAGTACGTCCTCATCTTCATACAGGATATCCAGAGGAATCGGTTCCGGCAGAATATCGGTCTGTTCCGGCGGCGGCACACAGACCTGCAGGATATCCCCTGCCTTTACTTTGTAATTGGCTTTTACACAAACTTCTCCCACATGGACCCATCCGCCCTGGATCAGTTTCTGGAGATAACTGCGGGACAAAGACGGAAGTTTCTGTATCAGATATTTATCGATGCGAATGTCTTTCATCTCTTCATCCACACAGAAAGTCATGACATCCATCATTCTGTTTTTTTCTGTATCCATCCGGTTCCTTCCATTCTATTTATGTTCGCATTCTTTATGTCCATAATGCAGACTTAAGAAACTCAGGTCTTCTTCTTTATAGTAAAACAACAATAAAACAGCCAGCAGGAAAGCGGCTACTGTCACATAAATATCTGCCACATTAAAAATAGGAAAATGGATCAGGACAAAAGAAATAAAGTCCACCACATAGTCCAGACGCAGCCGGTCAATCATGTTACCTGCCGCACCTGAGGCAATCATCACGAGCAGACAATGCAGAATCCGGTATTTCTTCCGGTTCGGCATCAGGACCAGAACGCAGGCAATCACCGCCACAATCAGCGCTGCCACAAATACGAAAAAGATTTTCTGATTTTGCAGCATGCCAAAAGCAGCCCCTCTGTTTTCCAGATAATTCAGTTCCAGTATCTCCGGCAGGATGGGGATTGCCGGCTGATCTTTTAAATAACGCACTGCCAGATGTTTTGTAAACTGATCTCCTGCAATCAGCAGAATCAGAAAAAACAGATCCAAAACAAGCAGCCTTATTTTTTCTTTTTTCATTCCCGTTCCTTTCCGTCAAATACGATTTCCTGCAATGCCGCCTGCATTTCTTCCTCTGTTACGGTATTGTCTATGACCGCCTTGCCGATTTTTTTCAGCAGGATAAATTTGATCTTTCCATGCTCCATTTTTTTATCGGACCGGGAAAGACGCAAAACCGCTTCAATATCCACAGAATCCACTGTAATCGGAAGAGAAAACGGAACAAACATATCCCGTATCTCATAATATTCTTCCATAGACAACAGTTCCCGTTTCCACGAGATATAGGCAGCAGCCACACAGCCCAGCGCCACACATTCCCCATGCAGCATTGTAAAATTCTTATAATTTTCCAGCGCATGCCCGATGGTATGCCCGAAGTTCAGAATCGCCCGCTCTCCCTGTTCTGTAGGGTCTTTCTCCACCACTGCTTTTTTAATCAGGCAGCTTTCATAAATCATGTCTTCCAGAATTTCCTCATCCCGCTCATTGATCTCTGCAAAATGCCCGATCAGCCATTCATAATACGCCCCATTCCGGATCAGTCCATGTTTCAAAATCTCTGCCATCCCGCAGGCATATTGCCTTTCATCCAGTGTTTTCAGAACAGACAGGTTGATATAAACCAGCCGCGGCATATAAAACGCCCCTACCATATTTTTATACTGGTCAAAATCCACGCCGGTCTTGCCGCCGATGCTGCTGTCCACCTGGGCCAGAAGGGTTGTGGGAATCTGTACAAAGTCGATTCCCCGCAGATAGGTAGCCGCGGTATAGCCGGTTAAGTCTCCCGTTACACCTCCACCCAGTGCAATCAGCATATCCTTTCGATCCAGCTTATGGCCAATCAGAAAACGGTATGCCTCCTGAACCGTTCCCAGATGCTTGGATGCCTCCCCTGCAGGAAAGGTAAAGATCAGGACCTCCCTGCAATGAGGCCGCAGCTTTTCGGCAAGACTGTCCGCATACAGCTCCCCTACCTGAGAATCTGTCATAATACAAAGTCTGCGTGATCTGATAGAAAGCGCTTCCAGCTCTCCTGCAAGTCTCTGAAAGTCATTTGCAATAACGATTTCGTAATCCTTCGGCGCTTTTACGGTCATCCTTTTTGCCATTGATATTCTCCTTTCCTGTGCATGAAAAGAACTTCCCATATCCCACAGGAAGCTCTGTCATCTTTATGTATTTAAAAAGCAGGTACATCAAAACCGCTGTTGATGATCTCCTGGAAATCACCTGAAATGTCTACACTGGCAGGTGTCACAATAAAAATATAGTGAGAAATTTTCTGAAGGTTTCCACTGATTGCGAAGGTGGAACCTGAGGTAAAATCTATGATACGCTGTGCGATCTCCACATCCAGACCTTCCAGATTCAGAACCACCGTCCTGTTTGCCAGCAGTGTTTCCGTGATTTCTCTGGCATCTTCCACAGTGGTAGGCTTGATGACACAAACCTCCATTCCATTTCCCATTACCTTTCTCGGGCTCTGACGCATCGGTGTTACCTTGGAAGAAGATTTCCTTGGCTTCTCCTCCGGCTCTTCCCTGACAGGCTCCTTTACGGTCACCATCTTTTTCGGTTTCTCCTCCGGTTCTTCATCATAATAGTCATCATCATAGTAATCGTCGTCATCTTCTGTCAGCTTCATGTAATTTAAAAACTTGTCCATAACTCCCATTGCAATGATCTCCTTACTTTTCCCCGGCAGGACTTCCATAATCCCGTTCACCGAATATTCCGGTTCCTACCCGCACATAACCGGCCCCCTCACTGACAGCCACTTCATAGTCACCGGTCATGCCCATAGACAGGACATCCATACTCACATTATCAATGTTTTTCCGCATTATGTCAACAGATAATTGTTTCAACGCCTGAAAATATTGCCGGTTTTCCTCTCCGTTTTCCACATAGGGCGCCACTGTCATCAGGCCCCTTACTGCAATCCCCGGAAGTGCCGCGGCCTGCTCTACCAGACGAAAAACCGCTTCTTTATCGGTCATGCCGAATTTACTCTGTTCCCCGGCAGCATTGACTTCAATTAAGATCTGTGTTGTCACCTGCTTTTTGACAGATTCCCTGCTGATCTCTTCCGCAAGCCTCAGAGAATCCACACTGTGAATCAGAAATACCCTGCCGACAATATATTTTACCTTGTTCCGCTGTAAATGTCCAATCATATGCCAGCGGATGTCCTTTGGCAGCACCTCATATTTTTCCGTCAGCTCCTGCACCTTATTTTCGCCGAAATCTCTGCATCCACAGTCATAGGCTTCCCTGAGCATATCCACGGGCTTTGTTTTGCTGACGGCAATCAGGGTGACTTCTTCTCTGCTGCGGCCCGCCTCCCGGCATGCCTTGTCGATTCGCTTTTCCACCTGTTCTATGTTTTCTCTGATCATCCACTTCCGCTCCTGTCTGTTATTCATTGATCAGGTCATGCTCTTCTACGCTGGATGCATCCAGTGCGATATAGTCATATACACTGAGACCATATGTCGTACCTGATTTTACAATGGAATATTCCTCGTTATCATTCAGAATCTGAATCTTTTTGAAATCCGCATATCCTTTGTTGATATTATATACACCGGTCAGCTTTCCCCGTTTACTGATGGGATATTTTTCCATAGAATCCGGCTTGATCAGATAGTCACCGATCCGCAGTGCAGAATCATCCAGGTAATATTCCCCTTCTTCCTCATCGTAAATCGTTGTTTCAATAAACTCCGTACTGGCTTCCCCGTCCTCTGTATAAATTTCACGCAGGACACCGTCCGCTCCGCTGTTTCCTCCCTTGGTCACATATTCCACAGGAACCAAGAAAAATTCCCTTTCCACAATGGCGGAATTGGGAATCTTCAGCCCTGTTTCGTCCTCTGTCATCAGTTCAATATCAATATACCGGTCGGTACAAAATGTAATCATAGAATTATTGAACTTCAGCTCTGCATAGGTACCGTCCTCATTTTCGTGAATGGCCACTTCTCCCCAGGAACTGTCCTGATTTTTCAAAAATTTGACCTTTACATATTCTGCCTCCACCAGCTCCGCAGCCCGCTCCGGGGTCACGGGAATCACAATGGACCAGTTCTCACTCAGGGAAATCTTGTAGGCCGGATCCCCCCGATTCACCAGTTCATTGCTGATCAGCGGTTTTTTTTCATAGTCAGTTGTATCAAAATCGGATTCTTTTACCTGATCCGCTGTCAGTTCTTCATATCCGTCTGTGGAATAAATCACAATGCCTGTCTTTGCTGCCCGGCAGAAATCCACCAGCCCTGCATCTGTAGAAGCATTTAACGCATCGATATTTTCCAGGATCCTGTAATTGGCCAGTTTCATGACCGTTCCCTGTACATTGTATTTAAAATCATATACTTCACTGAAATGATTCGGTGAAAAGGTACTGGTAAAGCCAAGGATTTCCGATTTCAGTTCATTCAGATCCTCACTGGAAAGAGAATTTTCATCCGGGTCACCATTCCCCACCATCTCGGAAATTTTTCCGGTTTCATCCACTGTATAGACCAGATCTCCCACAGCCACCCGGCCGCCTTCCCTGGCGTAATAATTGATGTAACCGCTGCCGGTACTGCTGACAATCTCTTCCTGCCGGATAGCAATTCCTTTGTATACATTATTTACGGAAAGGGAACCCGTTTTCACTTCATAGCCAATGATATGGCTGGAAGTAAAGTACATTACCACGCAAATAGCAATATAGACAGAAATACATCCAAAAATAATCATGCCCAGATTGATATTCAGCGGTTTCCGATATTGTCTGATTTTCCCTGAACGATTATTTGCCATGTCCCACCTTTACTACGGAAAAGCCCCTGCCTTATGGCAGAGGCTTTTTGTTCCATCTATTTAAAGAGATACGATAACCTTATCCTTCAGACTTTCAGGAAGCTCCGGTTCATCCAGGGATATGTTGATGACAAAATCCACATGGAACAAATCACTGATTTTTTCCAGCTTTTGAATCGCCGGCTCAATATCCTGCCCTTCCAGGTGGGCGTTAACAAGGAAGCTGTCCAGATACATCTGCTCCAGATCATGATCCTGAGATATAATACCGCAGATAAAACCGATAAATTCATCACAGTCATTGATCAGATAATCCGAAACATTGATCAGACGGATTTTGTTATTCAGCTCATACATATTTTTGGAGTTCTTATCCAGATATACGATATTTCCGGATGCAGTTTTCACTGCGCTATTCACTTTATCTAATAAATGTTTTGTCTTGCCTTTCCCTTTTTTGCCAACGATTAATTGAACCATCGCAATCCCTCCTAAAGTAAACTTGTTATATTCATTATAAATTATTAAGAAATAAAAAACAACCCTTAATGCGCATTGATTTCTGACAGCAGTCCTGTCATTTCTTCATATAATACCGAACGTTCGCTGGCATGAAGAATCACGGAAATATAAGGATTGCCGGAACTGTCCCTCGTCAGCAGGATCAGACAGCTCTTCGCAGCGCTGGTAGTCCCTGTTTTGCCGCCGATTACCGTAATATTCTCAGGTGCTTCACAGGCTCCCTGCAGATATTGGTTGGTGGTTTTGAAATCAAAGGTCTTTGTCTCACCGTTTCTGTCCATATAAGTGGTTGTATAGGAATCCTTATTGATGATTTCCGTAAACAGTTCATACTTCATTGCTTCGTTAAAAATCAGATACATATCATAGGCCGTCACATAATGGTTTTCATCATGCAATCCATGAGGATTGACAAAATGACTGCCGGTTGCCCCCAATGCCCGGGCTTCCTGATTCATCATTTCCGCAAATCCTTCCTCACTGCCGCCGATGTGTTCCGCGATGGCAAGCCCTGCATCATTGGCAGAATAAATCAAAAGTGCATGAAGAGCCTGTTCCAGTGTCAGGCAGTCTCCCGCTTTCAGCCCACAGAGCTGTGCACCACTCTCGGTAATTCCTGCACTGGCATTGCTGACAGTAATAATATCCTCAGGGTTTCCGTGTTTTAATGCCACAAGTGCCGTCAAAACCTTAGTCAGACTGGCCGGATACCGTTTTTCATGGATGTCCTTGGCATAAATCACCTTATTCTGATTCAGATCAAAAAGACCGCCGCTACCTTCCTCTTCCAATGAAACAGAAACCCCCTCTGTCACATCGGAAGCTGTTACACATAAATCCTCCGCAAACAGCTCTGCCTGTTCTGTCATAATGCCTTCTGTCATCTGGAAGCTGCTGACCGTGCTGTTGGGATCATATGTAAACGCATATTCTTTTGTTCCACATCCTGTCAAAAGGCATATCAGCATCAGCAGTGCCGCTGCAGACAGGCCCCTCTTTCTCTTACTTGTACATATCACGCCATTCCATATCCCCTCTGTCCAGCGATTTCAGCAAAAGTTCTGCGGATGCCAGATTGGTTGCGATCGGAATATTATGCATATCGCATAATCTGTAGATATCTCCGATATTCGGTTCGTGAGACTTGGGTGTAAGCGGATCCCGCAGAAAAATAACCAGATCAATTTCGTTATTTTCAATCTGCGCTCCCAGCTGCTGCGCACCGCCCAAGTGTCCTGCCAGATGCTTATGGACATTTAAGTTCGTCACTTCCTCCACAAGCCTCCCTGTCGTCCCTGTAGCAAAAAGATCGTTTTTAGAAAGTATCCCTCTGTAAGCAATACAGAAATTCTGCATGAGTTTCTTTTTCGCATCATGTGCAATCAGTGCTATTTTCATTGTAAGTCCCTCACTTTATACTAGTATTTTTTCCCTGCAATCGAACGTTTAGAACAAACCCCATACCGATAAACAGACTGACCAGAGAAGTCAATCCTGCACTGACAAACGGAAGCGGTATTCCCGTATTTGGCATCAGCCCTGTAGCAACAGCGATATTCATATAACTCTGGAAACCGACCAGACCGGCCATACCGCTGCAAATAATCATCCCTGCCGTATCCTTGGCTTTTCTCGCAATCATAACACATTCCAGCGCAATCAGAAACAGAAGAAGAATGACCGTACAGGAGCCTGCAAATCCCAGCTCCTCTCCGATAATGGCAAATATAAAATCTGTCTGCGGCTCAGAAATAAAATTTCCGTTTTTTACGGATCCGATGATATTGTTGTTCAGCCCCTTACCCCATAACTGGCCGGAACCGATTGCCGTAATGGAATTGGCCTGCTGATATCCTTCCGTATTTACATATTCGGAAGGATGCAGCCAGGCAAGAATACGCGTCTGCTGATAGTCTTTGATCAGCTTCTGATCCGGCTGCAATACAATCATCAGAAAAATCACAACCAGCGGTATCACAACCGCCAGTACACCTGCAATAATCCGATAATCCAGCCCGCCGATAAACAGTATGACACAGAATATCACCATGATCATAATACTGGTAGAGAGATCAGGCTGGTGATAAATTAAAAACAAAGGCGGCAGAAACAATGCCACGATCTGCGTCAGCGTGCGAAACGAATTCAATTTCTCCTTCTGTTTCATAATATACTGTGCATAAAACAAAATCAACAGGATTTTTGCAAGTTCGGATGGTTGGAACCGAATCCCCAAGATAGAAAACCATCGCTGTGCACCGCCTGCTTTGGACCCCATAAGTTCCACCAAAAGCAGCAGCACCACATTCATAATATAAAAAAGCCAATACAAATTGAGCAGAGCCGTATAATCGAACAGGGAAATGATTATCATCAGAAACACACCCATAACAAGCCCCATGATCTGCTTGTCCTGAATGGACTTTTCCGCGCTTCCGATTGCCAGTATCCCGATAATGGAAATAGCAACCAGCATAATCACCAATTTAAAATCATAATCCCTGATACGATATTTCTTTAACATAACCTGCTCCGATTTTATCCGTTTGTTTCATGTTTCAAATCCAGAATCGGGATATTGGCATACAGAATCGGATTCTTTACGATTCTTCCTCTTACAGCCTCCTTGGTAATCTGGATTTCCATACTCTTTGCATCAATTTTCATATATTTCGATATCACCTTTGCGATATCGGTTTTAATCATGTCCATCATTTCCGGCGAACAGTTGATTCTGTCCGTGATCAGAAGGATTTTCAGCCTGTCCTTTGCCAGTTTCCCGGAAGATTTTTTATGAAACATATGTAATACGCCCATTTTTTACCTCCTCTAATTTCTGTGAAAGATTCCGCTGACACGTGTCCATATGGAAATTCTTTTTTCAAAATTCAGAAAAGGAACTTCTTCCCCCAGCACCCGCAGACCGATGTTTTTGTAGGCACGTCCTGCCAGAGTGGCATTTCCCACCAGCGGCTCTCCCTGATTGGCAGCTATCACCACGTTTTCATCATCCGGTACGATACCAATAAGAGGAATGGCAAGAATATCCGCCACATCGCTGACTGACATCATATCCCCCCGACGGACCATATCAATTTTCAGCTTATTGACAACCAGATCCACCCGCTCAATCTCATTTGCGGAAAGCAGCCCGATAATACGGTCCGCATCCCTGATGGAAGATACTTCTGGAGTGGTAATCACAAGCGCCCTGTCAGCGCCTGCAATGGCATTCTGAAATCCCTGCTCAATGCCCGCGGGACAGTCCAGAATGATATAATCAAACTGTTCCCGGAGCGCCTCTATCATTTTAATCATCTGCGGCGGACTCACCGCCGATTTGTCTCTTGTCTGTGCGGAAGGCATCAGATACAGGCCGGGATATCTCTTATCCTTAATCAATGCCTGTTTGATCCTGCATTTTCCTTCCACCACATCCACCAGATTATAAACAATCCGGTTTTCCAGTCCCATAATGACATCCAGATTGCGCAGACCGATGTCTGTATCAATCAATGCCACTTTTTTCCCCATCGCAGCAAGACCTGTTCCAAGATTTGCAGTCGTAGTGGTCTTTCCTACGCCGCCTTTCCCTGACGTAACGACAATCACTTCACACATAGTGAGTACCTCCCTTTTCTTTCATTGTCCCCTAAATTTACGTCCGTGCTTTGTCGTCCTGCTGATCTTACGCAGTTCTGATCAGTTGGGAAGCATATTTAGTAATTCTTTTGTAACCGGATCCACGACAATCCTGCCTTCTTTTTCATAGGCAATTTTCGGCTGTGTTTTTGGACGGATGGACCACCTCCCTGATTTTTTGACTGGTTCATATCTCACATCACCGATCTTGAGCTTTTCCGGAGACATCTCCAGCGCTACGACAAAATGTCCCGGAACGCCGTCTGCACCGGCATAAGCCTCTCCATACAGACCGCCGATTATGATAATATCTTTTTTGGCCGCAATCACGGCCCCCGGATTTACATCCCCCACAATTACAACACTGGATTCTATCTCCAGGACCTGGCCGTTTTTCAGGTTTCCCTTATAAAACTGCCCCTCATTTTCATCCTTTCTGGATGCCTGATGAATGGCCTTCAGATAAGTCTGATTTTTCTCCTCATCTTTTCCTACCAGACAGACAATATGCAGACTGCAGTTTTCTGTGATCTGTCTTACAAGCTGAGTTTCCTCCTCCGCATCCAGCTTTCTTCCTTCAAAGGACACCGCCATTTTGGCATCCTTAAAAAACGCGGCCGATTCCCGGAATTTCAGTCCCACTTCCTCTAAAAGCTGTGGAAATGCAAGGGTTTCATCTAAAATCACCGCGATTCCGTTCTGAAAGCTCTTGATAATGACCGGACTGTTCATGTTATCCTTCTTTCTTATTATAATACTTAGTCTCCGCCTGTTCCCACGGCTTCCGGCCTGATCGCACTTCCTGTCAGGATCTTTTCTTCCTCTTCAGGATCAAAATAATACCGGAATACATCTCTTGAAATCTCAGCCGCATAAGCGGAATTGTATCCGAACGCCACACGGGTTGCGATGGCAATTTCCGGATTCTCATAAGGTGCATAGCCTACAAACAATGCATGATTGGCACGATTCCGATTCTCCTGTGCCGTTCCTGTTTTGCCTGCCACATGAACAGACATGTTTTCATAGTAGGCTTTGCTTTCAATCACCCGGCGCATCCCCTGATGCACCACATCCCATTCAAAGGATGGCAGGTCAATCTGCCGGATTACTTCCGGCGTAAAATCCTCTTTGATCTCACCGTTGCTGTCAGTCAGTTTGTCCAGAAGGCTCAGTTTATAGCATGTCCCGCTGTTGGCAACCGTAGTCACATAACGGGCAAGCCCCACCGTGGTCAGGTTATGGGTACCCTGTCCGATGGCAGACCGGACTGCATCAAAGTCAGACAGTTCCGGCTCCGATTCTGAGATTTCCACACCGGAAGGTTCATTCAGCCCAAACAATTCCGCATATTCAGCCAGTTTTTCAAGTCCCAGGTCACTGTCATAAGAACCATTGATACTGCCCAGCCGATAGCCGGTTTCATAGAAAAAGCTGTTGCAGGAATGCTCTATGGCGCCTGTCACATCCAACTGTCCGTGACTGCCGCCGCTGGAAACAATCCAGCATCTGGGCGGCGGCGTAATCTTGTCAAACGGCCCGTAACAGCCCAGGCGTTCGTTTTCATTGATTACCCCTTCTTCCAGCCCGGCAATCGCCGATATCATCTTAAAAGTGGAACCAGGTGCGCTTCTCTGCTGTGTGGCATAATTCCACATAGGCCTGGACAGATCATTCTGCAGTTGGTTGTAATAGTCAGAGTCTATCGTATTGGCCAGTCTGTTGGTGTCATACCCAGGATATGTTACCAGCGCCAGGACTTCTCCGCTGTTTACATCCGTTACCACACAGGAACCGGAACAGGGGTCCAGGGCAAGCTGTGCAGGCGTAATATCCAGATGTTCGATCAGTCTCAGCATAAATCCATAGGCAGAAACTTTACCGCTCAGAAAGTCCCGTTCTTCGGCTTCGCTCACTTCCACGATACCCTGTTCCATCAACACACTGCAGATCTGTTTCCCGGTCAGGATATCTTCGTCTATCATATAACGATACAGCTTTTTGGCAAATTCCGTATTATTATCCAGACCTTCAAAAATGGTCTGAATCAACTGCGCATAAATTTCCTCGGAAGAAGCATACTTACTGTCCAGCCCTATCTTGGTCACATCGATCCAGTTCATTGCAATGGCATGGTTCAGATATTCAGCCAGGGAAATACTTTCCTCATTTCTCCACGCCTGGTAAACGGTATCCGTGGTATCAATCAGATCATCCCTGAGAATCCCGTTACTTTCCGATGCCAGCATGGATACAATATAGCTTTCATATACCTGATATTCTTCAGGCAGATCCCGGTAAGGGGTCCGTTTTTCCGTAAGCTCACTGCGAAGCTGGCTGAAAACAGCCTCCTTCCGGTTTTCAAACAGTTGATAAATCTCCTGTTCCACAGGCTGTGCCGTCTTTTTTTCAAAATGTGAAATATTAATAATATTGTTGTTGATCAGCGCATAATATACATCATAAATCGGAATCCGGAGATTCGCCGAAGAAGAAGCCGCCTCTGCACTGTTTTTGGTATTGTCCAGCTTGGAAATCAGAATACCGGCAATCTTCTGTTCCAGAATATTGTAAACCGCCTTCTGCAGCTCCTTGTCTATGGTCAGATAAAGATCGCAGCCTGCCGTCGGTTCGGTACGTTCCGTAATTTCAATTACTTTTCCCAGATTGTCCACATACATGATTTCAGAGCCTTTTTTGCCCTGCAGGTCAGTCTCTTTTACTTTTTCAATACCGGATTTGCCCACGGTATCCGTTGCCGTATAAGAATCGTCCACTTTGGAAAGTTCCGCCAGCTCATCCTGAGAAATCTTACCGGTATAGCCCAGGATATGGGAAAAATAAACGCTGTCCACATATTTTCGAACCGTGTCCTCCGCGATGGACACACCTTCCAGTACATCACTGTTTTCCATCACCACAGCCACGGTTTTCTGATTTACATCATAGGCAACCGTAGTGGCCATATACTTCTGATAACTGTTAGCGCTCATGGCATAGCGTATGTTGATAATTTTAAGAAGCTCTTCCCTGGTATACCCCTGTCCCGGTACAAAACTCTTTTTGTCATCCGGATCGGCATACTCGCCAATCGCATAACGCTTCGTACCGGCCAGATATTCGATCACTTCCTCCGGCGTGGCACTCTTTTCGCTGTAGATCAGCTTGTCAACCGTATCTCTTCCGTACACATCAGCCAGAAACCGCAGTTTGGCAGTACCTTCCACGGTAAACTGAAAATGGTTGTCCTTGTCCAGCACAATGCTGAAGTCATTGGTGATTTTATCTCCGTTCTTTTCGATGATTTCAATCAGCTTTCTGATGGTTTCGTTCAGATTTTTGTTTTTGTCTTTTCCGGATTCAAATACGTCCTCAATGGTTACATTGTAAGCCAGTTCATTATAGGCCAGCAATTCCCCGTTTCTGTCATAAATATTGCCTCTTGTACTGGCAATATAACGTTCCTTTCTGATTTTCAGCTTGAAATTGTCCATGTATTCCGCTCCATGCACAATCTGCAGCGTAAATACCCGGTGCAAAAGCATGCCACAGAGAAAGCAGAAACATATGACCAGAACAAACAATCTGGAAGTAATCAGATTCAGAAACCGTTCCTTTATTTTATCAAACAAATTTTTTTGCACTCCTTTTTTCGCGCTCTTCCAGCTTCTGGTCCGTTTTCAGAATCAACGGATACATAATCAGAGAAACTGCTATCGTGTAAACCATTTCCGGAAGAATAATCCGGGTCAGATAATATCCGATCTGAAAACGGCTCCTGAGAAGAAAAAGCAGGGAATAGCAGAGAAGATTATAGACCAGATCACTGGCAGCGATCAGGCAGAGCGGCAGCTTGATGTCCTCCGGAAAAAATATTTTGCGGAAACTTCCGTTTATGTAACCGATATACATATACATCAACGCATAAAAACCTATGGCTTCCCCAAAAAACACATCCAGAAGCAGCCCGCAGACAAACCCTGTCAGAAGCCCGCTCTTGCGGCCTCCCATAAAACCGTAGGATGCAGTCAGTATAATCAGCAGATTGGGTATGATCCCGCCAAAGGAAAGTGCATGGAACACCGTGCACTGAAGCAGGAAACTGACCAGAATCAATATACCGATCAAAAACTTACGTAACATGCTCTGTCCTTTCTCAATCTTCCAGACTCTGTTTCTTTTCCAGAACAATAAGCACTTCTTCCAGATGCTGAAAATCCACCGCCGGGGTTGCATAACCGGATTTGGTCAGATTATTGGAATCCATCTCCATCGTACTGATATAACCGATCAGAATACCCGGCAGATACTTGTCACTGATGTTGGAAGTTACAATTTTATCTCCTTCCACCACCTGATTGTCACTGTCCACAAGCTGCTCAAACCGGATCAGTCCCTGGCTCATCAGTTCCAGATCCCCTGAAACAATCAGATTGTCGGAAGTGGACAGCACCATCCCGCTCACATTGGAATTGTCATTGATGATGGAAGTCACTTTGGCCCAGTTCTTTCCCACTTCCACAATCCGGCCTACCAGACCGCTGCCTGCCATCACATTCATATCCACTTCCAGCCCGTCCTCTTCCCCTTTGTTGATGGTAAACGAGTGGAACCAGTTACCGCCGTCCCAGGCAATGATCCGTGCGCCCACCTTTTCGTACTCGGAATATTCCTCATCCAGTTTATACAGCTCCCGCAGATTGTTCAGTTCGTATTTATCCTGCTGCAGCATGGTGTTCTCGATGGTCAGTTCATCCACCTGTCTTTTCAGCTCCTGGTTTTCTTCCAGCAGCATCCGGATCTGGGAAAGCTCATCCGATTTGTCACTCAGCCATGTACCTACCTCTGTGATGCCATTCTGAAACGGGATGGTCACATATCCTATGACCGTTCCCAGAGAGCCGTTAAAAAGATCCGTCGTAAACGTAATTACCATCAGGCAGATACATAAAAGTGTGATAATCAGAAGCAGATATTTACTGGGAAGCGTAAACTTCTCTCCCTTTCGTTTCACAATCGGACTCATTTTTTATTTACCCATTCCTTCAATCGCATAAGCCACCGATTTATAATTATCATCTTTGATGATCCGGGACAGTCCGATTGCCACACTGGCAATGGGCTGTTCTGCCATATTGACCTGCAGCCCGGTTCCCTTGCTGATCAGCTCACCCAGATGACTGACCTGCGAAGCGCCGCCGGTCAGATACACGCCATGACGGTAAATATCAGCAGCCAGTTCCGGAGGGGTCCGCTCCAGAATCACCTTAATATTATCAATAATCGTACTGAAATGCTCCTGCAATGCCTCATCCACAAGAGAAGTGGGAATCTCCCTCTCCACAGGAAGTCCGGTTACGATATCCCGTCCGTACACTACGGCGCCTTTTCCTTCCTGCTCCAGGTCCCGCAGTGAAATTTTGACATTTTCTGCGGTTTTTCCGCCGATGATCAGACTGAATTCTTTTCTGACAGCAGAGCGGATGGCTTCGTCAAATTTCTTGCCTCCCACATTGATCAGATGGCTCAGGACAATACCGCCCAGAGACAGAATGGAAATCTCGGTGGTGTCATACCCTACATTGACAAGCAGAACCCCCTGGGAATTTTTCACATCGATATCCATTCCCAGACCGTCTGCAATGGCTTTTTCCACAACCATAATTTTCTTGGCCTTTACATTGGCATCCTTAATCAGATCATAAAAAGCACGCTTCTCCACCTCTGTAATATCGGTGGGAACCGCCACATAATAATCGGCCCCTTTGATATTGCCCTTGGTCAGGCCGCCGATAAAAAATTTCACCAGTGTTTCCATATTTTTAATATCCGCAATCACTCCGTTACAGAGCGGATAGGAAATATGAATGTTGCCGGGCGCTTTTTCGTACATCTCAAAAGCGGAATCTCCGTATGCAAATAACGTATTTTTATTTTCGATGGCAATCATGTTCTTCTCTATCATGATGCTGTCGTCAGCCCTGCTGTAAATCTTGATGTTGTTGGTACCCAGATCGATACCAAATGCACTGTTTGCCAATTCAACTTCCCCTTTCTTCTACAGGTAATCCATTTCTTTAAAACTGAAATATTTTTTATCTCCGATAATAATATGGTCAAGCAGAGGGATTTCAATCAGAGCAGCGGCCTCCCTGATCCGCCGGGTCGCCAGTATATCCTGTTCTCCCGGTGTGGGATCTCCGCCCGGATGGTTGTGCAGCAACATAATATAAACGGCGCCGTTGCGCAGTGCAGTCAGAAAAATCTCCCGCGGTGAAATCAGCGCCGCATTGACTGTGCCTTCCGACAGTATATGCTCTGCAATCAGATGGTTCCGGTTGTCCATCATCAGAAGAAAAACCTTTTCCCTCTCAAAGTGGCGCAGCCGTTCCATATAATAATCGGCTACCGTTGCCGGACTGGTGATCTGCAATGTCTCTCTGGCCGTCTGCTGGGCAATTCTGGAGGACAGTTCGGCAATGCATTTCAGTTTGATCGCCTTGACCTGGCCGATGCCCCGGATACTCATCAGCTCCTGTAAGGAAACATGATGCAGTCCCAGAATCCCTTTTCTGCGCTCACCCGGCAGGGCCAGAACCCTGCCTGCAATGGATACCGTGTCCTCCCCTACCGTACCGGTACGGAGAATCACGGCCAGAAGCTCCGCATCCGAAAGCTGCTCCGCCCCTCTTTCCAGATATTTTTCGTATGGTCCGTCCTTACGGACATTGGTTTGTGTATTGTGTTTATCCTGCATATGATGATTTCTGTCATTTTGGCAGGCCCCGTCTGCAATCCTGCTTTCCGGTTCTGCCACCGATATGGCAGAGTGCAAAGCACAATTGTACGTTGTTAATATTACCACAAATCCCATTTTATGTATATAAAATTTCCGGAAAATTTTTCGTGCTTTTTTATGAAAAATCGCCTTTTACCAACCCTTTTTCGACCAGATTCTGCACGGTTTTCAGGATACCGAACTTGGCATGCTGCCAGGTCAGTCCTCCCTGAAAATAAACCGCATAGGGCGGTTTGACGGGCCCGTCGGCAGACAGCTCTATCGAAGAACCGGAAACAAAAGCGCCAGCCGCCATAATCACCTGGCTGTCATACCCCGGCATATCTGCCGGCATGGGCCGGACAAAGCTGTCCACCGGCGCCGCCGCCTGGATTCCCTGGCAGAAAGCAATCATCATATCCGGATTTTCAAACCGTACCGCCTGGATAATGTCATGACGGGTCTGTACGGCGTCCGGAATCACACAAAACCCCAGTCTTTCATAGAGATTGGCCGCAAATACGGCCCCTTTTAACGCACCCGCAGTGACTGACGGGGCCAGAAACAGCCCCTGATAAAAAGAAGGCAGCGCTGTCAGGGAAGCCCCCACCTCTTTGCCAAGTCCGGGGGAAGTCAGCCGGAACGCCGCATTTTCGATACACTCCTTTTTTCCTGCCAGATAGCCGCCGATAGGCGCCAGCCCGCCGCCCGGGTTTTTGATCAGAGAGCCTACCACCAAATCCGCCCCTACATCGGAAGGTTCCAGTGTCTCTACAAATTCCCCGTAACAGTTATCCACCATACAGATCACATCCGGACGCCGTGCCCGGATAAATCCAATCAGCTCTCCGATCTGCTGTACCGACAGTGTGGGACGGGTCTGGTACCCTTTGGAGCGCTGGATGGTCACAAGCCGGGTCTTCTCCCCCAGTGCCTGCGCAATGGCCGGATAATCAAAGCCGCCGTCCGGCAAAAGATCCACCTGTCTGTAGGAAATCCCATATTCCCGCAGGGAACCTCTGGACGGACGGATGCCGATCACTTCCTCCAGGGTATCATAGGGCTTGCCCACCGGAGAAAGCAGTTCATCACCGGGGCGCAGATTGCTCATCAGCGCCAGGGCCAGAGCATGTGTACCGCAGGTGATCTGAGGACGCACCAGGGCATCCTCTGTATGAAAAACCCTGGCATACACCTGTTCCAGAGTTTCTCTTCCCAGATCATTGTATCCATATCCGGTGGTACCGCTCAGACATGCCTCGCTGACTCTGGCTTCCTGCATGGCGTTCAGCACCTTCAACTGATTGTATTCCGCAACGGCATCAATCTGCGCAAATCTGCCCTGCAATGCCTCCAGTACGCTCTCTCCGAATGTATACACCTGTCCGGAAATCCCCATTGCCTCATATTGCCTGCGCTTTTCTTCCCGTACCGATTCTGCGAAACCGCCCTCTTGTCTTTTCATCAACCTATTCCTTTCTCTTTCATCTTCTCCTGCATGCAGGCCAGTATCTTTTCCTCGTCATACTCAAATTTCTCTTTTTCCAGCCAGATCACATCCCGCTCCCGACGAAACCAGGTGAGCTGGCGTTTGGCAAAATGACGGGTGTCCCGCTTGATCAGATATACGGCACGCTCCAGAGTCATCCTGCCTTCCAGATAAGCCAGGATTTCCTGATACCCCAGGCCCTGCATGGAAACCATATCTGACCGGCAGCCCATCTGACGGAGCCGCTTTACTTCCTCCACCAGTCCGTCTGCCAGCATCTGATCCACCCGGCGGTCAATGGTTTCATAGATTCGCTGCCGGTCGTCATTCAATACAAAATAGCATGCGTTATATTTACACTCCCTGGCTCTTTCTCTCTCGTTGTGTTCTGAGATTCTCTGCCCGGTCAGATGATAATATTCCAGCGCCCGTATGACCCGCTTTTTGTTGTTGGCATGAATCGTATCCGCAGATACAGGATCGCAGGCACGCAGCATGCCATGCACATAATCCGCCCCATGTTCCTCCCACAGTCTGTTGATCGCCTCTCTGCAGGCGCCATCCCCATTCTCCTTCGTAAAATCAATGTCATACAGCACCGACTGAATATAAAACCCTGTGCCTCCTGCCAGAATGGGAATATGCCCCCGTTCATAGATCTCTCTGATATACCGGGCGGCATACTGCTGAAACAGAGTGATATTAAACCCTGCTGTCGGTTCCAGGATATCGATCATATGATGGGGAATCCCCTGCATTTCTTCCGGTCTGATTTTGGCCGAACCAATGTCCATATGCCTGTATACCTGCATGGAATCCGCAGAAATGATCTCTCCGCCCACCCGTCTGGCAAGTGAGATGGACAGATGAGTCTTTCCTACGGAAGTGGGTCCTGTCAATACCAGCAATGGCGGTTTTCTTTCCATAAAAATACCCATCCCTTTTTTTCCGCAATTCTGTTTTTATACAATCCTGCTGAACTTCTTTTCCAGCTCATGTCTGCTCATCACAATGATGACAGGTCTTCCATGCGGGCAGTGATAAGGATTGTCCAGAGTCAGCAGTTCGTCGATCAGGCTTTCCGCTTCCTCCCTGCACATGGCATGATTGCCCTTAACGGCAGCTTTACAGGACATGGAAGCCAGTTTTTCCGTAATTACCTCCGGCTCTCCTCTCAGAGGCCCGTCCGCCAGTTCGTCCAGCACCTCTTCCAGAAGCTCCTTTGCAGAATACCCGAACAGTTCTGTGGGAACACTCCGCACCGCATAGGAATTGCCGCCAAAAGATTCGATTTCAAATCCTATCTGTCCAAAGTAACCGGCATATTCCCGGTAAACGGCTTCCTCTCTGCCTCCCAGCGTCAGGATGATCGGCGGGCTGATCTGCTGGGATTCCCTGCTCCCCTCCCGTATCTGTCTGACCAGCCGTTCGTATCGGATCTTTTCATGGGCGGCATGCTGGTCAATCAGCAGCAGCTTATCCCGTACCTCTATGATCCAGTAGGTATCAAAGACCTGCCCCACAATCCGGTATTCTTCCCGCAGATTGCCGGTAATCAGCTTTTCTTCGAAAAAATTCATCTGCACCGGTTTTTCCACCAGAATATGGGCATCCTTTTTGATCACGTTGGCATGCAGAGCGCCGCTTTCTCCTTCCGTCCCTGCTTTTGTCCCCCATACCCTGGCATAGACCGGCTCCTCTGCCACTGTGGGCATGCCGTTCATCTCCTCCCGCTTCCGGGACAGATTCTCCTTTTGCAGATTTTCCTGCATCCGTTTTCTTGCCTGTATTTCAAAAGGCTCCGGCACGGATACCGGCGCATGCGCCTTCTCTGCTTTCTCTTCTGTCAGCCTGACTGATTTCAGCATTTCTCTTTCAGACAGCGCACTTCTGATGGTTTCAAATACAAAGTCGGACAGTTCCCTCTCCTCATGGAAGCGGACCTCCATTTTGGACGGATGGACATTTACATCCAGCCTGTCTGCATCCAACGCAAGATGCAGCACAAAAAACGGATATTTATGCTGCATCAGATAAGGTTTATAGGCCTCCTCTGCTGCTTTTGATATCACAGTGCTTTTGATCAGCCTTCCGTTGACAAAACAGGTTTCAAAATTCCGGTTGGCCCTTCCGATCACAGGCGTGCCGATCAGCCCGGACAGCCGTTTTCCTCCGGACTCTCTTTCCATCCGGAATACTTCTCCGGCAATCTCCCTTCCATAGATCCGATAGATGACTTCCTTCAGGTCCCCGTTTCCGGAAGTATGGAATTTCACCTGGCCGTTCATCCGGTACTGAAACGAAATCTCCGGTCTGGACAACGCCAGATGTTCCATCAGATCGGTAATATATCCGCCTTCCGTCTGGGGCGTTTTCAAAAATTTTTTCCGGGCCGGCATATGATAAAACAGATTCCGGACCAGTACGGTGGTACCCTGCGGCGCCCCGATTTCTTCCAGTTCCTTTTCGCATCCTCCCTCAATCACATATCTGACACCGGTAAGCGACTCTTTTACCCTGGTCATCATCTCCACCTGAGCCACCGCACAGATACTGGAAAGCGCCTCTCCCCGAAATCCCAGGGAATGCAGATTCTGCAGGTCAGAGGCCGAACGGATTTTACTGGTGGCATGGCGCAGAAAAGCCTTTCTCACCTGATCCTGTGCAATGCCTCCTCCGTTGTCAGTAACGCGGATCAGGGAGATACCCCCTTCTTTTATTTCCACCGTCACTGCATCGGCGCCACAGTCCATCGCATTTTCCACCAGCTCTTTTACCACACTGGCCGGTTTGTCCACCACTTCTCCCGCAGCGATTTTATCAATCGTGCTTTCATCCAGAATCTGAATCTCCATACCTTCCTCCACTGACTACCATCTGTTTTTCAGCTGGTTCTGAAGCCGGTAGAGCGTATTCAGCGCGTCTAACGGCGTCAGATTGCTGATGTCAATCTCCTTAAGCTCTTTCAGCACATCTTCGTCCTTTACCGTGTCAAAAAGTGACATTTGTGTCAAATCCACCTCATCATACCTAAGGACCTTTTTCTTTTCCCCGGATGTGCCCACCGCAATGCTCTGCACCTTTTCCGTAATGTCATTGTCACTGAGCTGCTCCACGATCTCTTTTGCACGGTCAATGATCATGTCCGGCACCCCGGCCAGTTTGGCTACCTGGATTCCATAGCTCTTGTCTGCGCCGCCCTTTACGATCTTTCTTAAAAATACGATATCGTCGCCTTTTTCCTTTACTGCAATGCAATAATTGTTCACATTGTTCATCTTGCCTTCCAGCTCGGTCAGCTCATGATAGTGGGTGGCAAACAGGGTTTTGGCTCCCAGCAGCTTCTTATTGCTGATGTGTTCAATCACCGCCCAGGCAATCGACAGTCCGTCAAAAGTGGACGTGCCTCTGCCGATCTCATCCAGAATCAACAGACTGTTTCTGGTGGCATTGCGCAGAATATTGGCCACCTCATTCATTTCCACCATAAAAGTACTCTGCCCGCTGGCCAGGTCGTCGGAAGCGCCCACTCTTGTAAAAATCCGGTCCACAATGCCGATGTCCGCCCGGCCTGCCGGAACAAAACTGCCGATCTGTGCCATCAGCACAATCAGTGCGCTCTGACGCATATAAGTGGACTTTCCGGCCATATTCGGTCCGGTAATGACAGAAATACAGCGGCGTTTGTTGTCCAGATAGGTATCATTGGCAATAAACATATCATTCTGTATCATCTGTTCCACCACAGGATGTCTGCCGTCCCTGATATCGATAACCCCTTTTTCATTCAGCGCAGGCCTGACATACTGATTGCGTTCCGCCACCAGAGACAGAGAAGCAAATACATCCAGTCTGGCCACCGCTTTGGCCGTGCGCTGGATCCGCTTAATTTCTCCTGCGATCCGCTCCCGGATCCGGCAGAATGCATCATATTCCAGCGTACACAGCTTATCCTCCGCATTCAGTATCCGATCCTCCAGTTCCTTCAGCCGGGGTGTGGTATACCGCTCCGCATTGGCCAGCGTCTGTTTTCTCGTATAATCGTCAGGCACCAGATGCTGATAGGAATTGGTAACCTCAAAATAATAGCCAAAGATTTTGTTGTATTTGATGCGCAGATTCTTAATGCCGGTACGCTCCCTGTCTGTCTCCTCCAGTTGGGCCAGCCAGGTCTTGCCCTCTGTTTTGGCCCGGCGCAGCGCATCAATATCCGGATCAAAGCCTTCCCGTATCATACCGCCTTCCCGGATAGAAAGCGGCGGTTCCTCTACAATAGACACTTCAATCAGTTCACAGATATCTTTCAGATCATCCATTTCTTCCCGGATTTCCTGCAGAGCGGCGGCGTCCAGCCCCTGCAGTACTGTCCTGATATGGGGCAGCATGGACAGAGAGCTCTGGAGGGCCAGAAAATCTCTGGGATTGGCTGTCCGGTAACTGACCTTTCCGAGAAGCCGCTCCAGATCATATACCGACTGGAGATATTCCCGCATCTCATCCCGTGCCGATACTTCCCGGCAAAGAACCTCAACCGCATCCAGACGCATTTCAATACATGCCCGGTCAATCAGCGGCTGTTCCAGAAAACTGCGCAGCATCCTGGCTCCCATAGCCGTCCTGGTCTTATCCAGCACCCATAAAAGAGAACCTTTTTTCTGTTTTTCCCGAAGGGTTTCCGTCAGCTCCAGATTCCGTCTGGTAGAACTGTCCAGCAGCATATACCTGCTGATCAGATAAGGAGTTAAATGTGTAAAATGCTCCAGAGAGGTTTTCTGATTTTCATACAGATACTGCAAAAGGCTTCCTGCCGCGATGATGCCGTTTGGGAAATCTTCAATGCCAAGACCGCTGAGTGCATTGACATGAAAGTGCTTCTGCAGGCAGCTCCTGCAATTGGTCTCATCAAAACAGACCGGCTCCAGTGCATAGACGGTAATGCCCAGCCGGCTTTTTAAGTCCTCCACATCCACACCGCTGACCAGAAAAGCGTCATTGCAGATGATTTCTGAAGGCATATATTTATAAATTTCATCCACCAGTTTTCTGGTATCTTCGATTTCTGTCAATACATAGTCACCTGTGGTCACATCCGCCACAGAAACCCCGGTTTTTCCGGAAAACCAGACAATGCTCATCAGATAGTTGTTCTTTCCATCATCCAGGGCCTGGATATTCAGGTTGGTACCGGGAGTCACTACCCGTACTACCTCCCGGCGGACAATGCCCCTTGTCTGCTTCGGGTCCTCTACCTGTTCACAGATGGCCACTTTATATCCCATAGAAACCAGCTTGTTCAGATACCCTTCCACAGCATGATACGGGACGCCGCACATAGGGGCTTTTTCCTCCTGCCCGCAGTTTTTCCCGGTCAGGGTGATCTCCAGTGCTCTGGATGCCGTCAGCGCATCCTCATAAAACATTTCATAAAAGTCGCCCAGCCGGTAAAACAGAATACAATCCTGATACTGCTTTTTTGTCTCCATGTATTGCTGCATCATTGGCGTTAATTCTGCCATGCCTTTTTCTCCTGTCCCATATAATAGAATCCTTTGCATTCTTCCAGCCTGACAGTCACATACTGTCCGATCAGTTCTCTGCCACCCGGGAAATGTACCAGCATATTGCAGGACATACGTCCGGTCAGAAGCCGACTGTCATGTTCATTCACATCCTCCACCAGCACCTGCGCTTCCTGTCCCAGAAACCGCGCCGTCCGCTGTTTTGCCGTTTCCTGCACCACATGCAGCAGCCGGTCAAAATTCTCTTTGACCTCGTCTGCCGGCACCTGATTTTCCATAGCAGCCGCCGGTGTACCGGTGCGTTTGGAGTAAATAAACGTAAAGGCATTGTCGAACCCGACTTTTCTCACCACATCAATGGTATCTTCCACATCCTGAGCGGTCTCTCCGGGAAATCCCACAATGATATCGGTGGTAATCGAAAGCTCCGGAATCTCCCTGCGGATCTTTTCCGTCAGGGAAAGATACTGTTCTTTTGTATAGCGTCTGTTCATTGCCTGTAAGATCCGGCTGGAACCGGACTGCAGCGGCAGATGCAGGTGCCGGCAGATCTTTTCAGAATCCCGCATCACACCAATCAGTTCATCCGACAGGTCTTTGGGATGGGGCGTCATAAAACGGATGCGCCGGATTCCCGGAATCTGTTCCACTTCCTGCAAAAGCCCTGCAAAAGAAAGAGGATGTTTTAAATTCTTTCCATAAGAATTCACATTCTGACCCAGCAGCATGATTTCCGTCACCCCGTCTGCCGCCAGCCTTCTGACTTCTTCCAGAATATCCGCCGCCTCCCGGCTCCTCTCCCGTCCCCGTACATAGGGAACGATACAATAGCTGCAGAAATTATTACAGCCATACATGATGTTGATGCCTGATTTGAACCGGTACTTTTGTTCCGTGGGCAGATCTTCCACCACCTTGTCGGTATCCTGCCAGATGTCCATAACCAGTCCTTCACAGGTCAGACATGTATACAAAAGCTCTGCAAATTTGTACAGATTGTGGGTACCAAACAGCAGATCCACAAAGCCATAGCTTTTTCTGATTTTTTCTATTACGGAAGGTTCCTGCATCATACAGCCGCAGAGGGCAATTTTCAGATGGGGATTCCTGCGTTTATACCCATGCAGTACCCCCAGACGCCCATATACCTTCTGGTTTGCATTGTCCCTGACCGTACAGGTATTGTAAATGATAAAGTCTGCCGCTTCCTCCTGCGCCGTTTCGAAACCGCTCTTTTGCAGCACCCCCGACAGCTTTTCGGAATCTCTGGCGTTCATCTGACAGCCGAACGTAGTGACACAGGCTCTGGGGAAACGTCCGTTTTTCCGCCGAAAGCCTTCTCCCCATTCTCTGCACTTTCCGATAAAATAATATTGTCTGCCTGGTTCCTCTGTGGGAGGTTCTGAATGGATATCTATTTTATCTAAATCAATTTCGTTATACATTTTTCTTGACTTTTTACCCTTTCTATCATATAATTCCTAAAAAGAAGCGGGTTTTTTACCGTACAGCTTATGGCTCAAGCGGGGTGCTCGTTTCTTTTTTTATGTTTATAATGTCATACAAATACAGCTTCCTGTTCTCTGAATGTCTTATTACCAATTCCACATGAAACACATTATAGCGTAAAACATCATTATTTTCATCAAAAACAGGAATTGCAAATCTGGAATCATACCGATACCAGCCATATTTTGCATTTTTATCATGTTTCTTTTCCAAATTTTTCTGAAATCTTCTGTTTTGTGCAATTTCTATCATCTCGGGAATTCCTTGTGCAGCATTTGCTTTTGCCTTTGCCAACGCTCCTTTTAATTTTGCAGTATACTCCGAGCCTGCATATTCATCAGGCAGATCACTGCCAATATAGATAATTTCTTTACTCTTGGCAATCTCTATGAATTCACCAACATATTGTTTTAAATATTGCTCGACATCGTCCCAATCTATATTTCTTTTTCCTTTAAAACGAATATCATTTACAATAACAATCTGATTTCCATTTACATCTTTTATAACACTTATGTTTCTTTCCATAATCTGCTGTTTATCCGCTCTCCTTTAAAAATCCTGCTTACTCACATATCACAGATACCGGAAATGCTTCTGCTACAGCTTTGCAAAGGCCATCAACACGGAAATCAGGATTCCGAAAATCCCAACCAGCAAAGAGATGGTATTGTTGGTGCTGTTTTTCCGGATTTCCCCGGACAGTCTTAAAAATTCTTCTTCTGTCCGCTTCAGTATACTGCCCACAGCCCCTTCATTTTCTTCGTTTTTCAGTTTTTCCATATCTGTCAGGATATTCTGCTGATACTTGTCACATCTGCTGAAAGGATATTTGGCTTCCAGAACATCCCGCACTGATTTGATATGGTCATTGTATTTTTTCAGACTGCTGATCTCACCGGAATTGATCCGGAAAATAATGGCATTGATCCATGCTATGATATTGGGAAACACTCTGATGGTTTCCGGCCTTTCCTGGCAGTATTGGCTGTAAAACTGCTCAATCTCTTTGGCCAGTTCCCCGATATCCTCCCGTTTGTCACTCCAGTCAAACAAAATGGCTTCCAGCCCTCTGCAGGACCGCCGTATGTACACCCTCTTATTGTTAAACAGCACATACATTTCAAATGCCACCATAAAAGCCAGTAATCCTATATACAATACAAAAAACAACTCACCCGCCATATGCCTTCTCCTCTTCTTTCGTCCGTCAGACAAACCCTTCTTTTATCTTTTTCTCTTCAATCGCCGCCACGATCAGTTTACTCAGATCCCTGTAGCCCATCTCTCTGGCAAGCCGCATATACTCCTCTTTTTTGCCCAGAGGCAGGGTCAGATGATAGTGGTCTCTGTTTTCACTGTTCCATTTATTTTTTGCTCTTGTTGCCGCCGTCCCCATCCATATCCTCCTTACCGAATCTGTCCATTCCCTTCTACGATATACTTGTACGTAGTGAGCTCTGACAGTCCCATCGGTCCTCTTGCATGCAGTTTCTGTGTACTGATCCCAATCTCCGCTCCAAATCCAAACTCAAACCCATCCGTGAAGCGGGTGGAAGCATTCACATACACACAGGCAGAATCCACTTCTCTGGTAAATTTCTCTGCCATCCGAAAGTCTCTGGTGAGAATCGCATCGGAATGATGGGTACTATATTTGTTGATATGGGAAATTGCCTCTTCTATGCTTCCCACAGTGACCGCAGACAGCACATAATCCAGATATTCTCTGCCATAATCCGCTTCTGTGGCAGACACTGCATCCGGAAGAATCCGGCATACTTGTACATCGCCTCGTATTTCCACCTCATGTACTTGTTCCAGTGCTTTTTGCAAAGCAGGCAGAAATGCTCCTGCAGCCTTCTCATGAATCACAAGAGACTCACAGGCATTGCACACACCGATCCTCTGCGTCTTGGCATTGATGACAATGCGGACAGCCTCCTCTATGTCTGCAGATTCATCAATATAAATATGACAATTGCCTGTCCCTGTTTCTATGATCGGTATGGTACTGTTTTCCACCGCCGCCCGGATCAGGCCGGCGCTGCCCCTAGGAATCAGCACATCAATATAGTCCTTACATTTCATAAAGGCCCCTGTGGTTTCCCGGTCTGTGGCTTCAATCAACTGGAGGGCATCCTGCGGTACGCCCGCTTTTTGGAGGGAACCGCGGAGCGAAGCAGTAATCGCCATATTGGAACGGATCGCATCACTTCCCCCTTTTAAAATAACCCCATTGCCTGCCTTGAAGCAAAGTGCAAATGCATCCGCCGTCACATTGGGACGGGACTCATAAATAATACCGATTACCCCCAGTGGGACACTGACTTTTTTCAGCCGCAGCCCATTGGGCCTTTCCCAGCTGTCAAGCACCCGCCCGGTAGGGTCCGGCAGCTCTGCCACCTGCCGCAGTCCTTCCGCCATCCCTTCTATCCGGCTCTTATCCAGCTTCAGCCGGTCCAACAGCCCTGCATGCATCCCATTCTCCCTGCCTGCCTGCATATCCTGTTCGTTGGCGGCCAGTATGGCTGTCTCATCCTCCTGCAGCCCTTTGGCTGCCTGCAAAAGGGCCTGATTTTTTTCCTCCGCTGTCAATACCTGCAATCTATACTTGGCCATGACTGCTTTTTTACCCATTTCTTCCAGCGTATTTATCATTCCATAACCTCCTGTCTCTGCTATATGCCCGCACTGTTGTTGTATCAGATTTCTCCGTCCTCCGTTAAAATCATATGGGGACAGATATCATGCTCTTCATACGGGATCTCCTCCCTGATTTGAAACCCGAACGCCAGCGCCAGCACAGGCATACCGGGTACTCTTTGCAGATACCTGTCATAATATCCGCCTCCGTAACCGATCCGGTGACGGCTTCTGTCAAATACCACCCCCGGCATCACCATCAGGCCCATACGGGATATATGTCCATGCTCCTTTGGTACATACCTCTCAGCTTCCCGCTCCGGCGGTTCCCATATGCCGTGAAAGCCGCTTTGCAGCTCCTTCACAGAAAAAATCCGGTAAAACTCCATATCCCTGCCTGATACAAGCGGGCAATAGACTTCCCTGCCCTGTTCCAGGCAGTCCTTTAGAATCCCCAGGGTATCCACTTCTCTGCCATACCCCGCATAACATAAAATCTGTTCCGCAGACACAGCACATTTCCAAAAATTTTCCCGTATCCGTTCGCTTTTTTCATGCCACGTTTCCGTATCCATTTGATTCCTGATCCGAAGCATCTCACGGCGCAGCGCCTTTTTTTGCTCTGCTTTGTCATACATACCCAATCTCTTAACACCTTCTAACCGTTGTAATCAGAAATAAAATCAATCAGGTCAAATTTTTCATCTTTATCTGCACAGAAAAAAGTACCCAGATTTCTGCCGTCCATAATCCGATGAATGATCCGGATGTCCTCACTGCCTGCAATCACCATATCCGCTCCCATACTGGTGGCAATTCTGGCCGCAATCAGCTTCGTATTCATTCCGCCGGTTCCCACACTGCTTCCTGTACTTTTCTTCCCCATCTCCATCAGCGTATCATCCATATGTTCCACTGTCTCAATGAATCTGGCCTGGGTATTTTTTCTGGGATCGTCCGTGTACAGTCCGTCAATATCCGACAACAGAATCAGCAGGTCTGCGTCAATCAGTGCCGCCACCACAGCAGACAGGGTATCATTGTCCCCTATTTCAATTTCATAGGTAGCAATGGTATCATTTTCATTTACAATGGGAATCACCCCCATCTTCAAAAGCTCCGAAAAGGTATTGTGGGCATTGTAACGGTTCAGATGATCCACAATGGTGTTTTTGGTCATCAGAATCTGCGCCGTTACCTGATTGTATTCTGCAAATATTTTCTGATAAGTCATCATCAGCCTGGCCTGCCCAATGGCCGCACATGCCTGTTTGACTGCAATATGATTATCTCCGTGTTCCCTGTTTATGTCTCTGATATGTACTGCCTTACGTCCGGCTGCAATGGCGCCGGAACTGACAAGCACCACATCCTTTCCCTGATTCCTGAGATCGCACAATTCCCGGATCAGCACTTCCATACGGATATAGTCCAGATCTCCGGTCTCCGGATGCTGCAGGGACGAAGAGCCGATCTTTACCACAATCCTTTTTTTATCTTTCAGCCGTTCTCTGAAGTTTTTATACATGATACTGTTTCCTCCGCTGCCCCGGCCCTTATGGGCCGCTCTCTTATTGTCTGATATCATCCTGTGGCCGGAACTGTATTCTGACTGCTTCCGCTGCCCGGATCCCGTCCATTGCCGCAGATGTAATCCCCCCTGCATAACCGGCGCCTTCCCCACAGGGATAAAGCCCTTTCAGACTGCTCTGCATGGTTTCATCCCGCACAATCCTGACCGGGGAAGAAGTCCTGCTTTCCACCGCTGAAATCAGAGTATCCTCATCTGCAAACCCTTTGATTCTGTGGGAAAACTGTTCCATTCCCTCTAAAAAGGCTTCCGTCATCTCTCTGGGCAATACCTCTGTCAGATCGGAAAAGACATAAGTCCCTTTCATACAGGGATGGAGCTTTTGTACCTGCTCTCCCGGTTTCTCTGTTTCGTCAGTTTCCGACAATTTGCAGGAAAAGCTGCAATTTTCCGCCTGTCCGTCTGTGACAGACAGGTTTGTCCGTGACGCAAAGACGGAGCGGAATTCACCCAGACGCTGTACCGGAATCCGGCCCCCTCCGGCCCGGTAAGCCGCTTCCTCCAGTTGTCTCTGAAAAGCAATACCGGCCAGAGGATGCTCCGATGCAAAGTCACTTTTTTTCACCGATACGATAATTGCGCTGTTGGCGTTTTCTCCGGCCCGGCCATGATAGCTCATCCCATTGACGGCCAGCCGCCCTTCCTCTGAAGAGGCATTGACCACATAACCGCCCGGACACATACAGAAAGAATAAACGCCCCTGCCATTGCCTGCCCGGGCCGTTACCTTATAGGGAGCCGCCCCCAACGGCGCCGGATCCGCCATCCCATACTGCGCCAGATTGATTTTCTCCTGCCTGTGTTCCACACGAAACCCTGCTGCAAACTCTTTGGCCTCCATCTTAAGGCCCGTGTCATACAGCATCCGGAAGGTGTCTCTGGCGCTATGGCCGATGGCCAGTACAACCACCTGACCGGGCAGAAATTCTGTATGATTAACCGTAACCCCTGTTATTCTGTTATTTTCCTTTATAAGTCCGGTCACTTCTGCTCCGAACCGTACCGTACCGCCATACTGCTGAATCTGCTTTCTGATCTGTCTGACCACTCCCGCCAGCACATCGGTGCCGAGATGGGGTTTGCTGTCATACAAAATGGAAGGATCGGCCCCTGCCTCCACAAACAATTTCAAAACCTCCCGGTTCCTCCCGTCCTTATCCCTGACCAGCGTATTTAACTTGCCGTCTGAAAAAGTCCCGGCTCCCCCTTCCCCGAACTGTACATTGGAGGACGGATTCAGCCTGCCGGTTTCCCAGAACGTTTCCACATCCTGAAGGCGGGTGTCCACATCCTGCCCCCGCTCCAGCAGAATGGGCCGATAACCGTGCCTGGCCAGAAGCAGCCCGCAGAAAAGCCCTGCCGGCCCTGTGCCGATAATCACAGGCGGATGGGACAGCGGCAGATTTCCCGCCTCCGGAAAGCGGTACTCCACTTCCTCCACAAGGCTGACGCCGCTTTCCGCCCGCCTGCAGATGCGTTGTTCATTGTCGGCCTTACAGTCTATCACATAGCTGTAATACAGTTTGGGCTTTTTTCTGGCATCCACAGAACGTTTCCTGATCTCATAAGATAAAACTGTTTTGGCATCCATCCGCAGAGTCCGCCTGATCTTGTTTTCCAATTCCCGCCTGGTATGCCCCACAGGCAATAATAACTGCTGTATTCTTATCATCTGATTTCCTCATATCGTTTCTGCCGCGGCTTTTCCCGCCAGAACACCGGTAGTCCAGGCCCACTGGAGATTGTAGCCGCCGCATCTGCCATCCACATCCAGCAGCTCTCCTGTCAGATAAAGCCCTTTCTGCCTCCTGGCCTCCAGAGAATCGGTTACTTCCGTCAGCCTGACACCGCCTCCGCAGACCTGTGCCTGGGCAGACGGATTGACCCCATTTATAGTGACCGGAAACTGTTTCAGCATCTTTCCCACAGACAATAGCTTCTCAATTGTGACATTTCTCGCTATTTCATGAGGAGAAATGCAATTTATCTTTAATATAACACCAATTATTTTTTTATGTACTGTTCCGATCCAGAACTGTTCCATCGTTTCAAAGCCAAGTTTTTTCCGTCTGGCCAGCAGCATGACCCTCCATTCCTCTTCGTTAAGCTGAGGCAGAAAATCCAGAACAGCGGAAAGGGTTTTCTGATGATGCAAAGCAACAGAAGCATGCCGGCTGAGCTGCAATACCGGTATACCGGAAATGCCATAGTCTGTCAACTGCAGTTCTCCGGTTTCTTCCCAGGTCTGTCCGCCCGCTTTGACAGTCACACCGGCCTGACAGCGGACTCCTGCCATTGCCCGGAAAAACGATTCCTGACACCGAAGCTGTACCAGAGCCGGAAAAAAAGGAATCCGGCGAAGTCCAAATCCGCCTGCCAGTTTCATACCGTTTTCTTCGTCCGGATTTTTCAGTCCGGCGCTACTGCCGCAGGCAAGGATTATTTTATCAAATGAACAAAGCGATTGTCCACCTTCTTTTTGTACCTGTACTACAAAGCCCCTTTTTTCTCTTCCGGTTCCCGTCTTTGTTTTTGCCCGTATCTGTATGACCCGGCTGCCTGTCATAACCGTAACCTGATGACGCTCCAGCGCAAACCGCAGCACATCCAGAACAGCGGAAGCCTGTTCACATGCCGGGTACAGCCCGCCGTTTCTTTCTCTGGTCATAAGCCCCAGACCATGAAAAAATTCCAGCGTATCTTCTGTACCGAACTGGCGCAGAATCGCTCCGATCCGGTCGGGGTCCCCGCTGTGATAACAGGTATCTGACAAATGCAGATTGGAAAAATTACATTTCCCGTTTCCTGTTGCCAGAATTTTCTTTCCCACCCGTTCATTCTGTTCCAGTATGGTGACATCCGCACCATACCTGGCTGCCGTAATTGCGGCGGCCATGCCTGATGCACCACCGCCGATCACTCCGATTTTCATATACGTTTCCTCATTGCCGCCATCTAGCTGGAATAGGATTCCAGAAAATGGTACAAAGTGCTCTCCCCGCTGATGAGCTTTTTCTGGATAATTTCCTCCTGCAGCTCTTCGGGCAGATTTTCCACACAAATATCCGTATACAGGTACACATTCTGCATGTCCTCATGATATACCGTAATATAGTGATTCTCTGCCACCAGATAATAGATCTCTTCTCCCGGTGACTCGATCATCTGATAATGCTTCCGGATCCGTACCCGTTCCTCTGAAAAGGCGAGCACTTCCACAGAAATCAGTCCTCGCTGCTGTTCCTCCAGAGGCGGCGACATCTCATAGGCAGACATGGCGTCAATAAATCCGTTTCTGTCCATGCCAATGTACTTGCCCGGAATTTTCTCTTCATATTCTGCCGTTGTTTCTGTATTTCTGTCGTATTCTTCTATATTAAATACGGTATCACAGGTAATCACATCCCCGCTCTGACTGTCTGCAGGAAGGCTTTCCCATATCTCTGTGCCCTCTTCCGCTTCTTTCAGTTCTTCTGTATAAGGGATAAATTCCCGGCTTTCCTCTCTGTTGGGATAAAACCATTTCAGATACACAGAATTGGCATAGGCCCCTGCGGTAAACAGCGACACCCCTGCGATGCAAAATAAGCTGACTCTACCGATAAGTTTCATGACATACTCCTTTTATCATAGTATCAGCTTAATTTTTAATTTTATTCAATCTCTCCAAAAAGAGGGAAACCATATCCTTTACAGCATCCGCAGCGCCCTGCCTGCTTTCAGAACAATCACACCCCCTGGAATCATCCGCAGCTCTCTTTCCGAAACGCCCCGCAAAAGAAGCAAAGCCACAGTATAGATCACCATTCCGGATACTGTCAGAACTGCCAGAAGGACAGCCGCAGGCAGCGCATCCCTCAGCCCCTTTGCCAGAAGATATAAGATACCGCCCATAACGGCAGAAGCAGTCAGCGGTGCAGCCATACTGCGGAGCAGGCTGTGCCGGAATCCGCATTTTCTTCTGGCTGTCGTTCCCACCAGCGTAAGCAGACCAAGCCCGTACAAAATATCCGCATATACCACACCGGAAAGCCCCAGCTCCAGAATCTCCAGCATCACATACAATGCACCGATATGAAGAGAAAATGCTGCCAGCCCACAGAACAGCACCAGCCCTTTCTGTTCCATTCCCAACAGCATCTCTGCCAGCAAATAAGAAGCAGAAAAGAAAACCGATGTGATAAATCCGCTCAGAAGCAGCACAGAGGCTCCCTCTGCATCCTGGCCTGAAAAGCAGGCATCCAGAATCGGAACCGCCAGTGTACCCACAAGAACCGCCAAAGGGAACACCAGCACCATAACCGCTTTGAAAACAGTCTGCGAAAAGTCCCGGAGCCGGGCCCAGTTCTCTTTCCGGTACATGGCATGCACTCTGTCCCGGACTGCAAATCCCATTGCCACTGCCAGTATGACCGGAAGCATGGTAAATACTTTATATTTTCCGTCATAGATCCCCCACTGCTCTGTGACTGCCTGACTGCTCAGGCGGTCCCCCATACACAGCCGGAAACAAAGCTGCTGTACCGTCACATATCCTCTGGTCAGAATGCCATAAAAAATAACAGGCAGAAGAGAAACCAAAAACACAGAACATGCCTGGAACCTGTTTTTTCTTTTGCCCGGAGCATTTTTCCCGTTCCGTTTCTTATAATAACCACGGGACATCATATAAATACCCAGCAAAAATAAAAAAGAAAGCAGGGCTCCTGCCGAAATGCCTCCTGCAAATCCCATCACTGCAAAAGAGCGGACAAAGGATTCATTCTGCAAAAGCGCCCCTACCTTACTTCCATATCCCTGCTCTATATGTGCCAGTAAGATTCCGCCGGCTACAGCGGCGGCCTGTTCCACCAGAAATGACAGCATCACCGGAAACACTGCCCCGCTTCCCAGAAAAAATCCTCTCAGCACACCGCTCAGCGCCATAAAAAACAGCGCCGGAGTCAAAAGCCGCATAGGCAGAACAGCCAGCGGTTCAGACAGGATATGAATGGCAATAAAATCACTGCCCAAAAACAGCAGTGCCCCCAGCCCGGCGCCCATAATGACCGCATACAGAAAGGCAGACTGCATTACCATTCCCGCATTTCTGTATTGCTCCCGCTTCAGCCTTGATTTCAGCAGACCGGACAAAACCACCGGAAGTCCATAGGCGCAGACCAGCCAGAACAGGGAAAATGCGCCAAAGGAAGCGGCATAAATTCCGTTTCCCTCATCTCCCCACAAATCTGTCAGCGGAATACGGCAAAGCAGCATACAGGCGTTTACCAGCAGGGACATCACTGCCATAATACCGCCCTGTATAATCAGATTCACCTGTTTTCTGCCGTTCCTGCGTCGTTCTGCCATAAAGTATCTTTTCCTATCTGTAATCTCTTGTAATACCGATATTGCGAAGCGCGGTAATCTGCTTTTTTTTCATAACGGCAGCTTCCTGCGGCTCCATATGATCATATCCACATAAGTGTAGCATACTATGGGCCACAAGGAAAGCAAATTCCCGTTTTTCGGAATGTCCATAAGCATCTGCCTGCTCTTTGACCTTGTCCACTGAAATGACAATATCTCCCAGCATCAGTGCACCACTGTCCGGGTCAAAACAGGATATCCGGTTTTTTTCTGCCGTCTGAAAGTCGGAAGGTGTCTCAAAATCCACATTGGGAAACGACAGCACATCCGTAGGTCTGTCAATCTCCCGATATTCCCGGTTATAATGACGGATTCCTTCGTTATCTGTCAAAAGAACATTCACATGGGTCTCAAAAGGGCAGCTTTCACTGGTCAGAATTTCCCGGGTAACGGTTTCCACAACCTCCTCTATCGGAAATGGAAATTCGATTTCTGTTTCATTTTCAATATAAAAGCTCATAGTGCATCTCCCTGCATTCTCTCTGTCGTCCATAACAGCCAGTTCCCGGACCGTAACACGCCGGTTCTGTTCCGCGCTGATGTGCCGTTCCGGAAACTCCTGTTCTCCCTGTCGTTTCTGTTTTTCCTGTTCCTGTATCTCTTCCTGCTCCTGCCGCTCCCGGCAGCGCTCGCGCTGTTCCATCTCTGCCATCAGGACTGCTTCCGGATCGACTGTTTCTGTATTGTCTGCAGCATCTGTGTTTTCTTCCGGTCCTGTTTCCATTCCTTCTACGGCCCCTCCTTCCACCGGCTTCTGCCTGCCTATGACAAATCCAAACCCGCAGAGGACAAACAACAAAAGCAGCGCTGTAACAAACAGATTGATACCGGGCAGGACGAGCATTTCCCAGGAAAATACGGTTTCACCGGGCAGGATGACCGCAGCCGTTTCTGCCGTAAAGAGATACAATAAAGTCACTGTCATGGGAATCCCCACACCGCCGCCTTTTTCCGGATGCCGGAACAGGGAAATCGCCGCGCTTCCGCACAAAAAATATAAAAAAAACACCATGACAGAACTTTCTGCCTGCAATACTGCAAACATCACAATCGTCCCATAGGCAAATATGCCCAGAAACCCATTGCTGAAAAGCGACAATAATACTGCGAGAGGAATCAGGGGCCATGCCTCTTCGGGGAACAGTACAAGCAGACATCCCACTGTTGTCCCGCCAATAAAGCATACGGCAAACCGCATCATATGGAACCTGTTGTCATATGCAAGGGAATCCTCCTCCAGACAGTGAAACCATGCAAACACAAGGCTCATAGTGCCCACACAGAGCATTACGGTATTGCGGATCAGGATATGTTCCGGCAACCCCTGACAATATCCGGCAAAAGCCGACAAAAGTCCCGGCGCCACTGCCAGTAAGAGTGCCGGAATACTGTTTTTTCCTGTTTTCATAACCGTCCCATCATTTCTTATCTTTTGCTGCCCCTTCCGCTGTGATATCCCGTTTTGGGCTGTATGGTATGCTTCCCGGAATGGGCTGTCCTGGACTCGTAAGCCTCATAGGCTTTGACAATTTTCTGTACAAGCGGATGCCGCACCACGTCCTTGCTGGTCAACTCACAGAATGCGATATCTTCCACTTTATGGAGAACCCGGAGCGCCACATCCAGCCCTGACAGTGCATCCGGTGATAAATCCTTCTGTGAGGCATCCCCTGTTACGATCACTTTGGAGCCAAAGCCGATCCGGGTCAGAAACATCTTCATCTGGGCAGGGGTGGTATTCTGCGCCTCATCCAATATAATATAGGCATTGTCCAGTGTACGCCCCCGCATATAGGCAAGAGGCGCCACTTCGATCAGTCCCTTCTCCATATTTTTGGCAAAGCTCTCCGCTCCCATAATCTGATACAGCGCATCATAAAGAGGCCGCAGATACGGATCCACTTTACTTTGCAGATCTCCCGGCAGGAATCCCAGCTTTTCACCTGCTTCAATGGCCGGACGGGTCAGGATAATCCGCCCCACCTCATCGTTTTTAAATGCGGTAATGGCCATAGCCATTGCAAGATACGTCTTACCGGTTCCTGCCGGCCCCAGTCCAAATGTAATCATATGATCCCGGATGGCATCCACATACTGTTTCTGCCCCAGTGTTTTGGGTTTCACCGGTTTGCCATTCACCGTATGACAGATCATCTCCCTGTCTATCTCCACAAGCGCATCCTCTCTGTGCTCATAACTCATCTCCAGTGCATAGTCCACATTCTGCTCCTGAATCGTATTGCCCCTTCCGGACAGGGCAATCAGACTTTCCAGCACACCCCTTGCCTGATTCACGTCCTGCTCCCTGCCGGTAATCTTGATGCCTTCGTCCCTGTTGACGATTGTCACGGAAAGCTCCTTTTCTATCTTTTTCATGTAAGAATCATATTCACCGAACACATTCCTCATATGCTCTGCCGGAACTGACATCTTCCATATAAATTCGTCCATCTGTTATTGCTCCTCTGTCGCCTGTAGTCCATCCTCTGTATGCGGGCTTTCTGTCTTTGTACTGACAAGAGTCCCTGTTTTTTCCACCACGGTAAACTCTGCCCGCAGTATATAATATTTGGAGTCCTTTCCTATTTTAACATCTTTTTCAAGAATTTGTACCCCTTTTTCCTCTAAAGTTTCCATGATCCGGTTCAATTTTTCCTGACAGATGCTTTTTGCCTGTTCCTGGGTATATGTTTTTTCTGTCAGCGTATATTCCCGGTAACAGTATTTCCCAAAGGTAACCGGAAGATAGAAATCCTTTAAAACCTCCAGACGATTTTCACTGACCACGCAGTCGCTTCTGGCAAACGCCGGCTGTTTCAGGGAAAAACAGATTTCCCTGTCCCCAAGCCGTATATAAGGTACGGTTTCCTCATTTCCCGTATAGGTTTTGCTCTGATAGGAAATGGGAAGTTTTTCCTCATAACGGTAACCGCATTCCAGATAAATATCCGCATCTGCCTTACAGAACAGATATTCCTTTACCGATGCATCCTCCCCGTATACCGGTACCGCACCGCTGACAAGGATTTCGCCTGCTTCCACCTCATCCTCAATCCGCACCATAGGCACCCCGCTTCTGGTAATCATGCCTACAATCCTGCCGCCTTTTGTGGCCTCCAGATCCATTCCCACACTCTGTGCCACCTCTTCCTGCGGCATGGCTCTGCTGTTTTCCTTGATCTGAATCACCAGCTTTGTCCCGTCCAGCCGGGCAGAAGTCCATGTCACCACATCAAATTCCCGGCGTATGGCTTTTTCCAGCGCTTCGATATCCAGATCTTTTTTTTTGCTGCCACACCGGATTCCGTCCTCCTCCAGAAAATCCATCAATACATCTGTGGTCACACTGGTATTTCCTGTAATTTCGATTGCCCAGATATAGTGGGACATGCCATGTAAAAAAAGAAGGCAGCCAAACAGCCCCAGGATAAAAATGCTCCGCTTTTTCATACGCGGAATAAAAAAAGGCAGTCCATATCTTTGCAGAATGGCTACCCTTGTCTTTGTTTTTCCGGTAATGGCTTTCAGCCCCCAGAACCCCCGGATGCTGATGCACATTGTATAGCAATCACCGTGCTTTTCAATATCCCACAGCAGGATGTCCCGGTTGCCGCAGAGATTGATAAAACGTTCCGGTGAATATCCCCATACCTTGATTCTCACATATCCCCGCAGAAAATGAATGAGTTTCTCCATTGCCGCCTCCTGTCACTCATACCTTACACATGTAATCCATCCACTGATCTTCATATCTTCGTTGGTATAATAATCAATCGACAGCCCTTTTCCCACAATGCAGATCTGACAGGTCTTGCCCTGCAGCAGAACAAAGGTATCGCTATATTCTATAATTCCCTTATAATTTTCGATCCAGGCCTCATGATTCCCGGTCAATGTGACAATAGAAGCCCCCAAAAGCAAATCTTTTGGGAGCTTCAGGGAATCCACTACCTGTTCTTTCCTGGAAACCAGTTCGTCTGCTCCGGTCCTTCTGACCCTGTTATTTTTATGCTTCTTATTCATACAACAATATATGCCATAAGAACGGAGCGTTATGCCTGCATTTTTCTGCCCGGTATCAGTCCTCATCCTCGTCGTCATCGGTGCGCATCGGGCTGTACCGGGAAGTACCCAGTGACCTGTCTTCCGTTACCACACCATTCACCGTCACTTCCAGATAGGCTGCTGCTGCAAGACTTCCTTTTCTGACCGAATGCAGGCGATAGGAAGTGCCTGCCGTCAAAAGCTCATTGGTGTAGACATTGACGATCAGGTTTTTCCCCTCCGTATAAGCCTCAAACATCACCGGAAAGGCGTAATCGTTACGAATCCGCAGATCTTTGCTGCCGCTGGAAATCGCTGCATCCATCCCAAGCGGCAGATAATGTACCGGCATACTGTGAGGGTGCCTTTCCAGAACAGTCAGTCCGCTGTTCATAGCCGCATTGTAGACGGTAGAGCTGACCTGGCAGATACCGCCGCCCACCGCAGGCACCACTTTTCCGCTCATATAGGCGCCTGCCTCCCGATACCCATTGGCATAGGTCCTGGGCAGAAACGCACGATTCATGGAAATCTCCTCTCCCGGATACAGTACAGTCTGATTCAGATTGCCGGAAGCCACCTGAATATTTTTGATCCGATTGGAAGAACTGCCCCTGAAACTGGTGGTGCAGCTTCCTTTGACAACATATTTATTCACTGCCACCTCTTCCGGCACTTCCCCGGCTGTCAGCTCCAGATCGGTATCCTCCAACTGGACAACCCGGTTTTCCACCCCCTGTCCTGCCAGTGTTTCCAACAGGGTATGATAGATTTTCTCTTTTCCTGCATCATTGATCTGATAATAAGAAGAACCTGCCCAGGTCTGTATCGTATTGGATGCAGCGTCATAATAATAAAAAGCATCCTCTCCTGCAGGCACCCCTGACAATGCGGTATTGATATCCGCCACAAACGCATCCAGAAGCGACGTATCCGGAATATGGCACAGCCTGGTACCATCTCCATTGTCCTGTACGACCACGGCGGTCTCACCAAGCTCCGCCATACTCTTCTGAAATGTATAGGGTCCTGTTGCCACCACCAGACACTGCGCCGGCGCATCTGCTTTCAGTTCCCCAATGGTTGTCCCATAAGGCACACCATAGGGAACCGGCATTTCCTCTGCCTGCGCAGGCAGCGCCGGCATACACAGCAGAGCCGCCAGAAGCGCTGCTCCTGCTATCCCGGCCCGGCCCTTCCTCCTGCCGTAACCATATTGTTTTGTCATCTTCTCCCTCTCCTTGTCCCTTTTTTCATACTTCTTCTTATCCCGCACCACAGGCAGGATATCTATTACATTATACACAAGAGCGGTCAGAAATACAACAAACAGCGACGCATGTTACCCCGGTTTCTTACTCCCACTCATAGGGATATCCCAGACTGCGCATAAAATCCGCCATCTGCCAGTCCTCCCCCATCTCAAACTCATCCTCTTCATAGGCCTTCTGTCCTTCTTTTTCCAGCATGTCCTCTGTCCAGAATACCAGATACTTCTCAACAGACGCAGCATCCACATGGAAATACTCGGCCAGCAGAGCCGCATTGCCTTTCATACTTTCCTTTTCTTCCTCCGGGATTTCCTCAAAATAATCCGGCATGGGATTGAACGTATCTTTGATCTCACCGTTTTCCAGCAGAAAATACCCCCAGAAATCCCCGTCATAAATATAAAGCATCAGCACCGGCCTGCCAGTCTCCTTAGACAGTACCGACGCCAGATCTTCAAATCCCACACAATCATCATTCAGAAGCACACTGACTCCCTTGTCATGTACCTGATAACGGCATTCCCGGGGCACCAGTCCCATGGATTCTCCTTCTGCCTGCTCCTTTGCCACCTTTTCCACTGCACTTTTTACCTGATCTTCTGGTATGTCAGGTATGATCATTGTCTGCAAAAACATTCCCATTTTTCCATTCCTCCTGTTATTTCCAGTGTTTCATTCTGTTGTCTGCTCTTCATAAGACTGCTCAAACACAGCCTCCTCTCCCTCAATGCGCCAGATAAATACGATCCGGTTCTCTTCTCCCGGCAAAAGAAAAGCCCATTTCAAACGGGTGACTCCTCTTTCATCCCGCACAAGGCGCAGATAAGAAGAGCGTATTTCCTCCTGGTACATCTCCCCCAGCTCATACAGATGCTGCCCGCGCCAGACAGGATCCAGCCGGGAGGAGGCAGAATTAATCATAATTTCCCATGCCCCGTCATCAAAAACAGGTTTTGTCACTTCTTCCAACAGCCCGTCCCCGTTTACATCCATCTGCACCCCTGCGTCATATACAGTAAGCTCTGCAGCGCGGGAGAGGGGCAGATATTCGGTTTTGATCAGATCGGCGGCCAATTCATAGGGCAGATCAAACGTATACATTCCCAGACCGCTTTCACCGGTACAGAAAAAGCGGATGCCATAACCTGTCATACAAAACCGCCCTGCCGCAATGCTGTCCCTGATTTCCTCATCATACCACAGGGATTTGCCATACAAACGCTGCAGATAATCCATTGCCAGCGAAAAAAATGCTTCCTCATCTGTAACAACATCCGAAAGCTTCAGCATACGACCGCTGCAACTGTCAAAATTAATTGGAAACAGCTCCACTGCCGCAGAGCCATTCTCTGTACAAGTATATTTTTCTCCCATGAAACTGATCACCGCATCATCTGCCCGCTCCTGGGACAGAGTAACAGACATTTCTCTGTTTTTTTCATAAAAATCCGAAAACCAGTTGTTGATTCGATTTTCACTGTACAGATTTTCCGGGATAGATACAAAATACTGATCGTCCCCGTTTTTCACTACCGATACATGCATCTCTTCTGCTTCCCGCCTGCACCAATACGGAGTAGGAATCCCTGCTCCGGAAATCTCCAAAACCGCTTTCAGCTCCGCCTCCCTGCCTTTGAAAAGAGTTTCCCTGGCCCATATAGCGGCCCTGTCAATGTTCCAGAGGAGTTCTCCTCTTTCCATTTGCAATTCTATCAGGTAAATTTCCTCTGAAAACAGATTCTGTGCGTCTCCCTGATCATTACTTTTGCCGCAACACTCGGAATTGACAGGCAGGAAGGTCCCTTCTCTCTGCAGCCACAGGCAAATCCGATCTGCCTTCCGGTTGCTGTCATAAAAGAAAAGCAGAATATCCTCTTTTCCGTCCCCGTCAAAATCTTCTGTCCGTAATGCAGCTTCATCCCCATATACGGATGACACATATACCGGCTTATTGCCCGGACTTAAACATATAATTTCATCTGTTATGTAATCAACCAGATAAAATTTGCTTTCAAATCCGTTCACACAGGCAAAAAAACGTCTGATATGTTTTGAAGTATCTTCTCCTACCGGAAATATTTTGAATACCTGCATGTTAAAATCATCCATTTGAAGCCGGATCCGCTCTGCGGTACCTTCTTCCAGACATGCGAGCATACAGGCATCCTGTTCCATTTCCTTTTCCCGCCTGTTCAGTGCCCTTTCCTTTTGGGCCAGTTCTGCTTCCTTCTCCTGTTCTTTTGCATGCTCCTCCCGTATAAAAAAATTATCCTCCTGACTGTCACCTCTTTCCGCGCCGCCCAGTATGGTCAATGCCAGCCCTGCTATCATCCCTGCCACGGCCCATCCCCTGTATTTCATTTTGCTCCCCTCTTAAAAAACGGGCACGTCCTCTGCCAAAACTTCCCGCTTTGCCATCATCCATACCCGTTTTGTCAACCACAGATTATGTACTTTCTATTTCGTGAACCGGCCGGACTTTCTCAGAAATCCACTTCTGTATCATAATAGCAGCATTTCAACAGCTTTTCCATCTCTTCCTGACTGGGCTGACGGGGATTGGACCCGGTACATGCATCCAGAATCGCATTGGCTGCAATCTCAGGAAGTCTCTCCAAAAATACCGCTTCCGGTACAAACCCCTGCTCTGCAGGATAGCTGTCCGGCCCATAGTGTCCGATGCAGTGAGGAATGTTCAGATCATCATTCATCTTCCTCAGATAAGCGATCAAAAGATCCACCTTCTCCTCCGGGGTGTCGCCGCCCAGTTTCATAAAATCAGCAATCTCTCCATAACGCTTCTTTGCCGTTTCCTCTTTGGCATTGAAGGCAATTACTTTGGGCAGATACATGGCATTGGCCGCACCATGAATAATATGTGCCCCGTGATCCGCAAAAGCGGCCCCTGTTTTATGTGCCATGGAATGTACGATTCCCAGAAGCGCATTGGAAAATGCCATACCTGCCAGACACTGGGCATTGTGCATGGAGGCCCTCTTTTCCATATCCCCATTGTAGGACTTTACCAGATCCTGCTGAATCATTCCGATGGCGTGCAGTGCAAGCGGATCGGTAAAATCGCAGTTGGCCGTGGATACATAAGCCTCAACGGCATGGGTCATAGCATCCATACCGGTATGTGCCACCAGTTTTTGGGGCATGGTTTCTGCCAGATCCGGATCCACAATCGCCACATCCGGCGTAATCTCAAAATCGGCAATGGGATACTTGATTCCCTTCTGATAATCCGTAATAATAGAAAATGCCGTTACTTCCGTAGCGGTTCCGGAGGTAGAGGAAATCGCACAGAAGTGGGCTTTCCTGCGCAGGCTGGGAATACCGAACACTTTACACATCTCTTCAAATGTGATTTCCGGATATTCATACTTGATCCACATAGCTTTTGCCGCATCAATGGGAGAACCGCCGCCCATCGCCACGATCCAGTCCGGCTCAAACTTTGTCATGGCCTCTGCACCCCTCATTACGGTTTCCACAGACGGATCAGGCTCAATGCCTTCAAACAGTTCCACCTCCATACCCGCTTCTTCCAGGTACTGTCTTGCCCGGTCCAGAAACCCAAACCGTTTCATAGAACCGCCGCCCACACAAATCATTGCTTTTCTTCCCTGAAAAGACTTCAGCGCCTCCAGAGCGCCCTTCCCATGATACAGATCACGGGGTAATGTAAATCTTGCCATTGCTTTACCCTCCTTAAGTTATATATAATATAATATTGCTTACTCTGCATATTCCACTGCTTCCCTCAGCATATGCTGACAGGCCTGGGAGCCGTTGCGCCGGTCGAAGCAGTCTGCCATTTTACCGGCCCTGTTGTAATAATACTGGCGCATCTCTTCAATGGAATACTGTCCGCTTTCCTGATACAGCGGAAATGACCTGTCTAACGGCAGCTTTACCGTTTTCCGTTTCCGTACCTCTCCCAGCTTCTGGAAAAAACGGACGTTATTTAAACTGATTTCAAATAGGGACCAGGGACATCGTTCTTCTTCCCAGTCCTTCCAGTTATTTTTATAAATTTTCAGTGCTTTTCCCATATTCCTGTAAGCATAACAGTACAGAAAATCATCCCAGGCGCCAAATTCATCATTCCGGATCCGGTTGGGATCAATCAGGCGGCAATACTTCTCTGCCTCTTCAAACTCCCGTTTCCGCAAATAATAATCCATATAGTTTTCTTTCATATTCAGCCAGGCACGCATCCTTCCGCCGCCGCAGGTCAGGGAAAAATTTTCAATCTCCTCTGACAGCTCTGCGGCCCGCCCGGGTTGATCTGTTCTCAGATAAAAGTTGATAACCGTATTGCGCTCACAGGCTCTGCAGTCACTGTTGGCATCTCTTGGCAACTCCTCAAAGGCGTGAAATGCTTCCTCGGCTGCCGCTCTGTCAATATGGAAATAAAAACTATATTTGCATTTATAATAAGGCCGCAGATTATATCCATACGCCAGGCTGCGTCTTTTAAAATCCTCATAAAATTTCAGACAATCCTCCATCGGGATCTGATAAAAGGACATACAGGAATTCAATATCCACTTATAGACCCACAGGATATGCGCCATGCTGTCTTTAAAATTGCTGTTAAAGACAGTGGAAGGCGTATCCGGATATCTGTCAATGATAGCAAGCACTTCCGGAAAAACCACCATCATGTCCATAGAATCGTCATAAAAATTGGATTCCCGGCATAAATCCAGGCGGAAAAAAATCCGGAAGGGATGATCCCCCTGCTGATCCGCAGCCTGGACAGCGCTGCGCATGGCGGCAATCCGGGCGCTTCCATGCTCCATTTTATCATATGCCTTTTTTAAAGTTTTTGGTTCATATCCTGACATCAGCCCCTCCGCTTTTCTGCCTTTCCTCAGTCCCTGGCCAGCGCTTCTTTCAGTCTGTCACAGTAACAGGAAGTGCCGTTTCTTTTGTCAAACCGCTCCGCCACCTCGTTTGCTCTGTGATAATAATACTGGTACAAATCTTCCAGAAGATACCGGCCGCTCTCCTGATACAGCGGAAAAGAAGCATCCAGAGGCAGACTGATCGTATTCCTGGTACGTTCTTCTTGCAGTTTCTTAAAAAAACATGCGATATTTTTATTCGTATTGAAGATTTCCCGTGGCTGCCGCTCTTCCTGCCATTCTTTCCAGTGTGTCTTATAGATCTTCAGCGCTTTTCCCATATTGATATGGGCATAACAATACAGAAAATCATCCCACCTCTGATATTCCTTATCCTCTGTCATATAGCGTTCCATAATGCGGCAATAAGTTTCTGCTTTTTCAAACGCTTTCTGACCCAGATAATATTCCATATAATGCTTTTTCAGCCGCAGCCAGGCACCTCTGTCACCATGTCCGCAGGTCAGGGAAAAATTTTCTATCTCCTCTGCCAACTGCTTCGCACGCTCCATATCCCCCTTTTTCAGATAAAAGTTAACAATGGCATTTCGCTCGCAGGCTTCGCAGTCACAGTTATCGTCCCTGGGCAGTTCTTCAAATTTATGAAATGCTTCTTCGGAAATCTCCCTGCCAATGTCCTCATAAAAAAAATATTTATAATAGTAATAAGGCCGCAGATTATACCCGTACGCCAGGCTGCGCCTTTTAAAATCCTCAAAAAATTTCAGACAATCCTCCATCGGAATCTGATAAAAGTTCTCACACTCTTCCAGCACCCATTTATAGACCCACAGGATATGATCCATACTGTCTGCATAGCTCCACTGATACACAGTGGAAGGAGTGTCCGGGTACCGGTCAATGATGGCAAGCACCTCCGGGAAAATCACCATCATATCCATACCGTCTCCGTAAAAGGTAGACTCTCTGCACAGTTCCAGCCGGAAATAAATCCGGTACGGGGTATCCTCCTGAACATCCGCCGCTTCTATGGCACTGCGAATACATGACATTCTGGCCCTGCCATGCTCAGTCCTGTCGTACTCTTCTTTCATTTTTTCAGGATCATAGCCTGCCGCCGTCCGTGTCTCACTCATCCGAAAGCCCTCTCTCCATCAAAATCAGAATATTCCGGTTCAGCATCCCCAGTTCATTGTTATGCAGCGAAAAACCACCGATCTGCAATGCCTGCACATACAAAATTTCCACCAGTATTTTCAAATCAGCTTCCCTCTCCTGCGCCGCCAGCTTCCTGACCAGCGGATTGTTGTAATTAAAATACAATACGGCTGCCGTATCATTGGGAATCTCCGCCGTAAACGCATCCAGCATCTGAAAGAACATGGAATCTGCCTGGGAACGGGACGCCGCAATCTGACGTTTCAGCAGTATCTTTTCATCCATCAGATAAAATGTAGGCTGGTTGGCCGGTGAAAAATACTTCAACTCTGCCCGGCAGTCATAGGTTTTCAGCAGCCGGTTGGCTGTTTTTTGAAAAGAAAAGCTCTCGTCCTGATCGTCCGGTGACAGATCCTGCATCAGATCTTCCACACTCCAGTCATCCACCGGACGCACTTCCAGACCATATACCTGTCCCAGCCGGCAAAGCAGTTCCAGAGAATGCACATAGGATACATTGATCAACAGGGTATCCTGGGCAAAGAAAAGCTGGGAAAGCTGCTTGTATCTGGACTCCGTAGGCGCATAAACCAGCGGTTCCCCACAGCTCCTGAGCTGATAGCCGCTCTGTGTGCCTCTTGTCGTTTCAAATTCACAGTAATCCACCAGTATTTCAAACAGCTTGGGCGTGGCCAGAGCCAATGACATCAGAGTCAGGCGGTGGATATGAAAAAAGGTATCAAACAGTTCCCGGTTCTCCTCTGCCAGTTCCGCTATATAATCAATCAGGCTGTCCTCTATGGACTCCCTGGCATCCTCCAGCACTTCATCCACATAAAATCCCTCTCTGGAAGCTGTGGGCCTTAAGTCGGTGGCATTGATAATGCATCTGGTAAACACTGCCCAGTCCGGAATCAGATTGTCTCCTTTTTCCGTTAACAGCATATTTTTCAGATAAATCCGATGGCTGCCTCTGGCTGAAGGCAGCACCGGATATTTTACGATATATGCCACCCCGGATACATTTCCGCTCTCGGACCGCAGCGGGATACAGTCCAGAAACTGTTCTTCAAACATCATCTGTCCAAACAGCATCAGCTCCTGTTTGTTGGTATTGCGCCCATCCCAGGGCAGATAGACCGGATTGATCTGTTCCTCCTGACCATTTACCCGGACAATCACCGGAAACGGCAGCAACAACCCATAATAGGTAATCAGCTTTCGTATGGTCTTTTCCGTAAAATAAGATTCCCTGCCCGGTTTCGCCAGCAAAACCACCTGTGTCCCGCTTTCCATATCCCCCTGGCCGATGGTTTCCTGCTCCGCTCTTTTTATCGTATATGTACCGTCCGGCTTTCCCTGCCATTCCAGTACAGGCGCATCTTCTGCCTTACAGGATCTGGTCAGCATATGAATCTCATCTGATACCATAAAACAGGAAAGCAGACCGATACCGAACCGGCCTATGTAATCCGTGGGGATTCTTCCGCTCTTCTGACTGCGTTTGGAGGACTCTCCGATAATTGCCAGGAACTGATGGATCTCTTCCTCTGTCAGCCCCTGTCCATTATCCGTAAATGTCAGACGACGGCCTTCCTCAATTTCCAGAATGATCTTTCCTTCGCTCTCCTGTACTTTTTCTGATGCTTCCCTCTCCCGGATTTTCCTGCCGGTAATGGCATCCACACCATTTTGCAAAAGCTCTCTGATATACACATCCGGGCTGCTGTATAAATGATCTGACAATATTTCAATCATACCGCCCAAATTGACCTGAAACCGATAATCTTTCATCATATCCCCCTCATATGCAAACAATAAACCCTGTTACCATTATACAAATTTCAGAAAGAAAATACAATCCACAACCCTTAATCCGCCTCTATCCGGAACAATCTTTCCGTATTTTTTCTGGCATGCTCTTTTAATGTTTCTTCCGGCACTTTCCTGTATCTGGCAAGCTCCCTGACCACATAAACAATATTGCCCGGTACATTGGTCCGCCCCAGTCCCGGCACATTTTTCGGTGTCAGATACGGTGCATCTGTTTCTACCAGGATCCGGTCCAGCGGGATCATGGAAACGGCTTTCCGCAGATCCTTTCCCCGCCGCTCATCACAGATCCATCCGGTGATACCAATGGAAAATCCCATGGAAAGATAGGCATCCAGTGTCCGCTGATTACCGGTAAAACAATGCACCACCGATCTTTTACAGATTTCCGGATGCCGTCTGAACCGGCGGATAAACTCCTCCGATGCACTGCGTTCATGCAGAAACAATGGTTTTCCCAGCTTTTCCGCCAGCACGATATGCTGTTCCAGACATCTGACCTGATTTTCCCTTGTGGAAAACATTCTGTCAAAATCCAGCCCGCATTCTCCGACTGCCACCAGCTTTTTGTTTTCATGTATAAGCTGCTCCATTAAAATAAAATCTTCTTTTTGAGCACGGTCTGCATTGTGGGGATGGATTCCCACCGTTCCATACGCCCTGTGATTTTTCACAAATCCGTCGATTTTCTGATTTTCCTTCCGGTCGGTTCCTGTCAGGATACAGATTACCCCGGCTTCCGCCGCCTCACGGATGATGTTTTCCGGATCGGGAAACTGTCTGCAAAACAGATTCAATCCGATATCATAATACTCCAATTGTTCCATATTCTCCTGTAACCTCCTGCTGCTATCATGACTCCACTACCATAAGGTACCGATACCTGTCCCTGATTTTACGATATTCTTCAATTGTCGTTCTCTGGTCATTTACGGAATATTCCGTCACATGTTCAGCCTCCCCGATGGAATCCGGGGTATAAGGACAGCCGTTTCCCCCATAAAACAGGCATGCATCCTGTTCCAGTTCTGTTTTGCTGTAATTTTCCGCGCTCTGACTGATCACACCGAACGATATGACGGAAATTGTCTCATCCTGCTGATCATATACTTCTCCGACACATGCAGTGCCTCCAAAGCCTCCAAAATATCCTTCCACTCCAGGTTTTCGTTCGGATGTTTCCTTATCATACCAGAAACACACATGGTCGCCCCCGGAAGAACCGCCGTATTGATATCCGGTTGCCAGAGTTTCCACACTCCCATCCCAAAGGCCATACAGTCCACTGTAAGATTCCGGGAAATTGCCGGGAATCCAGGAAGATGCATACACATACAAAACAGGTGCTCCCTGTTCTCCGAACCGGAACAGTTTGCAGAATTTCCGACAGGCATTAAGCTCCTGCATTTCTCTTACATACCCGCCCTCTTCTATGTCTCCCACCTGAAAGGCACCTTCCTGTAGAAACGTAAAAAAGGCCCCTGCTTTTGGCGTAATATAATTGTTAAAAAATACCTGTTCCAGGCTGACTAACTCTTTCTCCCCGGTTTGAATCAACATATTGGAGGTTTCAGCCCCGTATTCTGACAGCAGCTTGATATTGTTTCCGCCATATATCTCATGGTTGCCGGTATAAGACCAGGAAACAGGAATCACCTCTTTCCCATGCCTGTCCAGAAAGCCATGCTCACCGTCCTTTTTCACTTCATAGCAATCTCCCTCGTCTATGATGTCATCATACTGTCCGGACAAAAGCACATTCCCCTGCTCATCCCACAGTTCTGTTGTTCCGTTTCTCCGCAGAATCAGGGCGCCATTGGAACATATCCTTATTCCATCATATTTTATGGGGATTTCCAGGATCCCGTCCTCCCCGATCACTCCATATTTTCCTTCCAGTCCCACAACCGCCCGTCCACGGATAACAGGAGACAGGAAATCATACACAGCCGGAATCGTTTCTGAAAAATCCGTCCCGTCCAGATATCCGTATTTCCCTGCTCTACTGATATACAGATTGTCTCCTTTCTCATCAAAACACCGTATCGCATCATACTGAAACGGAACCTTTATCTGCCCATGATAGTCCAATACGCCGCAGATATCCTGCTGATTTGCGATCACCAGCTCTTTGCCGGGTATGGGATCAATCCAGTCATATTTCACCTCCAGAAGAAGATTCCCATCGGAATCTGACAGTCCGTACTTCTCATCCTGCTTGATACAAAGCAAATCCCCCTGAACATAAATGTTATCCCATCCGCCTGAAATCTGCCTGCCCTCCCTGTCAAAGCAGTAAGAAGCCGTCCCCTTTTTGGCGATGATATAAGAACCATTCACCCAGACCGCTTCGTATTCCGGCGCAAGAATTTCCCTGCCGTCTTTTCCTACAATACCATAATAACCGTTCTGCATCACTGTGGCAATCCCATCCCGGAAATATCCTGCATCATCATAAACCGGCTCTGTCACAATCCGGCCGCTCCTGTCCATATAACCATACCGTCCATCCACACAAAAAAAGGCCAGCCCTTCGGAAAAACTGCTGATACTGTCGCAGTCCGGCCTCAGGACCACCCGGCCGGCCCTGTCCATAAATCCATAGCTGTCTCCTGTGGAAAAATAAGCCAGTCCCTCCTGAAAGGAAGATGCCTGGTCATAGAGAAAGGGCAGGACTGTTTCTCCGTCTTTCCCAATGTAGCCGTATTGATCATCCAGACGCACACAGGCCAGCCCTTCGGAAAAAGGCGCCGCCTCTCTGAAGATACAGGGCGCAATCTCTTCTCCTGTTTCCGATATATACCCATAAAGGGAACCATTATAGTAGCAATAACACCCTTCCGAATAAAACACCAGTTCAACCCTTTTTTCACCTGGAATTTCTGCAAGAAGCGGCCGGAAATCGTTTTCGTCCACTTCTGTCCCTTCCTGTTCTGTTTCTGCAGGCAGCTTTTCCTCCTCGCCGTCTGCAGGCTCCATTCTGTCCTCTGCTGCATTTTGTCCTCTTTGCTTTGGTGTACCATTTGCAGATATCAAAACCGCCATAAAAGCTGCCACAGCGGCAATTTCCCAGATCCGTTTCTTTTTCATCATAGTCTGCTTCCTCCCTGTTTTTTATCTTACAGCATGGATGCATCAAAGTTGTATCAAACCGGGATTTTGGAAATTATAAACAGTGATTTCAGTGCAGCCGCTGCCGCTCTGATATCCTTTTGTGCAATTACGGCAGAAACAACAGCCAGCCCGTCAATTCCCAAAGGGCCAAAAAGCATTGCGTTTTCTTTGCTGATCCCTCCGATTACAACAATCGGTACATTGACAGAGCGGCGGATCCGTTGCAATTCCCTGACCGATACAAAATCCGCATCGGGTTTTGTACCTGTAGGAAACACAGCCCCCGCTCCCAGATAGTCGGCTCCGTCTTTTACAGCCTTTACAGCTTCTTCTACCGAAGTGACAGAAACGCCAAGCAGCCGGTTTTTCCCGATCAGCTTCCGGACAACACCGGCAGGAATATCCCTTTGCCCGATATGTACTCCGGCAGCGTCCATCGCCATAGCAATGTCAACACGGTCGTTGATAATCAGCGGAATATTGTATCTGTCAGTTACTTTTTTGATTTCCAACGCCAGGTTATAAAAAGTGAGAGCCGAACTGTTTTTCTCCCGGAGCTGTATCATGGTACAACCGCCGATAATTGCCTGTTCCACAGCTTCCGGCAGCGTCTGTGTACTCATACGCATACGGTCTGTCACAAGGTACAAAGAATAATCAGGTTTCATTTCTCCTCCTTTTCTTCTGGCAATCCATGTTGATAAAGCCGGTAAAAATGATGAGTCGGGCCATATCCTTTTCCGATTGCCAGAGAATGTGCAATTGCCATTGTTACATACTCCTTTGCTTTTTCGACTGCCTTATGTAAACTCATGCCTTTTGCAAGCCCACAGGCAATCGCAGAAGAAAACGTACAGCCTGTTCCATGTGTATTTTTCGTATTTATCCAGTCAGTATCAAAATGATACATTCGCTTTCCGTCAAATAAAACATCCATTGCCTTTCCCCCATCCTTCCTTATGGCATGGCCTCCTTTGACAACAACGGCTTTACAACCCATTGCACAAATTTCTTTTGCTGCAGTTTCCATATCGGCAATGGAGTGGATGGCTCTTCCTGTCATGTTTTCAGCCTCCGGGATATTGGGTGTCAGTACATCGGCAAGAGGGATAATTGTCTCCATCAGTTCTGTAACAGCCGCAGGTTCCATAAGGGGGCAGCCGTTTTTTGCATACATAACAGGGTCAATTACAATATGGGAAGGCTGATAATATACCAGCTTTTCTGCAATTTTCTTCATACAGTCAGCAGAAGAAAGCATGCCGATTTTAACGGCATCCACTTCAATATCCTCAAAAACAGCGTCTATCTGTTTGCCAATCATATCTGGTCTGATATTCTGAATATCAATTACCCTGCTTGTATTTTCTGCCACAACCGATACGATAACACTCATTCCAAATACGCCATGCGCAGAAAATGTCTTTAAATCCGCCTGTATGCCGGCGCCCCCGCTGCAATCTGACCCGGCAATGCTGAGTACTTTTTTCATTCCATGATTCCTCCCTTTTAAACCAATTCCCCTTGATAAGTCATATTCCAGAAAGCAAGCTCAAGGTAACTTGCTCTTTCAAAAATAGAGCCCAGCCTTTTTTTCTCCTCGACGGAAAGGTTTTTACACTTCTGATCGGTAAAATCGCACCACGTTCTGCAGTTATCTGCATACAGAGGGTCCGCATAGTCCTGTATAAAATCCCAATACCCTGATTTTCGGCTTTCCGGCTCCTTTACAAGATTCCTGAAAATATAACTGTAACTCAGCATACAGGGCAGTACCGATATCAGTATTTCCAGGCTGTTTCCGCGTTCTGCAATTTCAAATAAAAACGCAATATAATCCTGATTTTCCGGCAGCGGGGAAATCAGTTCTATCTCATCATCTGTTATCCCGAACTGCTCCAGATAGTTCAGCCGCATAGCTGATTCTGTATCTGTAACAAAGTCCAGCATGGAATAATAAAGTTGAATTTCCCGTAAAGTGGCTGCATGATAGATAGCCTTTCCATATACGCGGGCATAATGTTTCAGGTAGATACTGTCCTGTATCATATAGTTTTTAAAATCCTCAATGGGAAGTTTCCCGTTTTTCAAACCCTGTATAAAAGAAGTGGCAATGCACGCATCCCAGACTGGCTTATTATGTCTTAAAATTTCTTGCATAAATGACATCTCTTTTTCCTCCCTGTAAACACTTTTCCATGAAATAAAAAAAGAGCTTCCAAATCATCAGAAGCTCTTTCAAACACAATACGGCGTAAGAAATTGCTTCCCTACGCCGGTATTAGCCGACAGGTCCAGAGGTCAGGTCTTAACCTTTTTCAACTTGTTCAGTTCCCTCGCAAACACAGATCATAGTTATTTAGTTAAAAGCAGAAGAACAACAGGATTCCCCTGTTCACACAACAGTATAGGAGATATAAGGTTGAAAGTCAATATATTTTTGATATCATAAAGGGCATTGAAAATATCAGCTTTTATATCGGATCAGTTCGGGAATCACATAGCCTCCATTATAGTCAAGCTCCAGGCAATATACCGGTTGCTCCCCTCCATCCTCATAAAGATAATAATATTCCAGTTTCCCATGCGTCACATACCCTGTTTCAAAGGAAACTCTTCCCTGCTCATCATAATAACTTTCCAGTGTACAGAGGGTGGTTCCGAATACGCTGGAATTGTGGGCATAATCCCGATGGTATAAAGTTCCGTCATCCCGGTATACAAAATCCATTTCCACTAATGTGATACGCACATTTTCCGGCTTTCCATCCTCTTCACGCCTGCGTTCACTCAGTCCCTGAGATTTAAAACTGGCCGGCCTTCCACTCTGTGTGTATTCTTTTATTTCCTGATACGCTTCCACCCGGTCAGACCCGTCTGTTCCATCCACAGATTCCAGTGAAAAAAACTTTCCTTCTTCCCATTTCTCCTGCTTTACATCATTCACTGTAAATCCATACAGTTCCACACATTTTTTCTTATCACTGTTAAAAAAATACACGGAAACAATTCCACAAAACAGTCCTGTGGATTCTTCTCTGTACAGCTCCAGTTTAAGATTGGAATACCTGTCATAATATCGATACACCGGAACACTGTCCCAAAATCCAAGATCTTCCAGCAATGCTTCCCGGCTTTCATATATTCTCCCGCTCTCTGTCCCGGCCCCATCGATCCATGTCCGGACAGCGGCTTCTTCTTCATAATCCCACAGTACATACAAGTCATCCCAAAGCAGCGCATCATAATATTTTGAATTGGCCGGGGTTCCTTTCTCATCTGTCACAACCGCTCCTTCAAACAGTTTTTTAGCTTCCAGGCAATCCCATATGGTAAGGAATCCCGTACTCTTTTCCAGCTTCCAGACCCGGACCTCCTCCACACAGTTGAAAGGCTCATTCAGCTCATAAATCTTTTTAACCTGATACTGTTTCTCATCCTCCACAGTCATCATTGCCGGCCCCCGGTTCTCCACATAGCATGGTATCACCACCCCGTCTTCTGAAAATCTCTCCCCATTCCACCGAAAAAGCAGCCCGGCAGAACAATCAGCAGCAAAAATTTCCAGACCAGGCATAACCCCTCTATACACATAGTCATAAGAAAACCGTATCGGCTCTGTCAGAACACCACAGGAAATCCTCTGTAAAATCCTCCCATCTCCATGATAAAGCCTCAGCTCATATTCCCCGCCGGCCCTCTTCTTTTGTACCAGCGCCAGTGAATAATGATCCGATTCCGGAAACGGAAAATCAACAGGAATTTCCCGGTCAGAAAAAAGCGATTTTTCTGCTATATCCGCCGCCTGCACGGTTATTTCTGCCTCTTTTTTGTGAAAACCTGCCATCGCCATACACAGAAAAAGCAGAAACAGTATCCATACTACTCTGAAAATTTTGTCAGTGCTTATGTTACAGCAATTCATAAACAGTTCTCCATTTTTTCTTGTCCTCTCCCTCCGTATCTCTGGCCATCTTTTTTCCTTTCAGCTTTTCACTGTAAAAATCGGTTCCATCCGGGCCACCAGTGCAGCCATATCATGAGCTGTGTGTACCGCAATGACTTCATCTATATCCTTATAGGCATAGGGGGCTTCTGCACGGACGGAATCTTCCCGTTTTTTCAGAATATCCGTCCTGCCTTTTAAATCAGCACGGCCTGGATCAATGGGAATAATAATATGAAATTTTTCCATAAACTGACGGAATGCTTCGTCGTTGCCCTTCACCGCCTCACCACGGGATTGTTTCCTCCCCGCGCCATGACTGGCACTCAGACTTCCCCGAAATACAGTATGGTTCAGCCATTTTCCTGAATTTCAGGCTGATAGTATCTCCACAAACCACTCTTTTTACTGTCATGGCTGCTTTCCAGTATCCCCTCAAGCCCGTAGCGGAACAATGCCTGCCGCTGCCTTCCTGTCATGGGAATCTGCCTGCCGCCTTCAAAAAAGATATGGCGAATCTTCTTTGTCAGTTCAGGAAGCCTTTCTGAATCTGTCTTTCTGACAGATCCGTAGTATAAAACCGCATACCGCAATTAATATCATTGCCCATTGCCTGTGGAACTGCAAATCCCTTTGTCATCATCACCGTGCCAATCGGAATCCCCGCACCTTTATGAAAGTCCGGTGTCAGGATGATTTTCCTGATCTGCTGCCCATCTCCCCGAAAGAAACCAGGTACTGACACAAGCCTTTCCAATGTTTCTTCCAATGCTGTCATCCGATGCAGTTCCGCCGCTGCATTTTTACCCTCAGGCAAATAACAGGCTGTCACAGTATTTCTGTCTTTATATCGAATGTTATGTACCATAAAACTCCTTTATCCAAAATCAACGCGCCTTCTTTTCACTGATTTCTTTTATGGCTCATCATAGATACTGTAATCCGCCATGAGTCCATGATGATACAGCGTCTGCCACCTGTCTCCCAGAATTTCCCACTCACTGTTTTCGCTATACAGAAGATCTTCTGTTTCTTCCGCGGAAAGTTCATCGCTCCTGCCGATCACCTCACCATTGACAGTCCATATCCATATGTTTTTCTCAGCATCCCAGATCTCCTCCCGCAGCTCCCTCTGCAGGGTATACACATTATCCTGATACCGAAATTCTGCCCAGCTATGGGAAGCAGCAGAATTACGCCATTGGCTCAGGATCAGCTCATTCTCTGCATCAATCGCAGGATTCGGAATATCTGTAAACGTCGGACATTCCACAAAACCGTTCTCTGTCTGCAAAAAGCAATAATAAGTCAACGCCCCCTGATTGCCGTGAGACCCTGTACAGATCAGAAGATCCGAAATACCGTCATAATTCACATCCACATACTCAAATTTATTTTCTACAGAAACCCATATTCCACCCCCTCCCTCTGCCTTCACATGGATGATTTGTACATCTTCCCTGTCACCTTCACGGGATATCACCAGTACTCCATCTTCCAGAAAAAACAAATGATCATCATGATAATCAGAAATCAGCCATTCAAAAACCCACCCGTCCCGCCTGAAACGGTCATAAATAACCGGACTTCCTGTTAAAATCTCCTGTGGCGATACTTCTGCTGCCATCATATCACCGGAAACAGAGATCCTTTCTCCATCCGCATAAATTTCCAGGAAACCATTCTCTTCTGTCGGTATTTCCTGCTGCACTTCCATCACAGCTTCATCCTCTGTCCTGAAACTGCCAAAGCCACATATTATCAATAAGCCAGACAGTACAATGGCTATATTTTGTATCCGGGATTTTGTATTCATCAATTTACTTCACCTCACTCTTTTTTCATTGTATCATAATAGTCAGATATTACAAACAATAGAAAGCCTGCTGCGTTGGACTTTCTATTGTCAATCAAAATTCCCCTTAACGCTTTACAGCAACAAGGGCTTTCCTATGAAATAAATAAGGCAGAACACTTTTCCATGTTCTGCCTTTCCGGATTTTTACAAAAACCGTCCTGTTTTTAATTATCTTGCCGGCATCTGAAACCCAACAAGCGCTTTGTTCAGATAATCGTTAAAAGGTTTCATCTTTTTGAATACTCCTGCTGCCTTTGCAAGAAATATTTCTGCATCTTCCAGTTCTTCATCTTTTAACGGATATTCCAGATACCAACTCTTAAATTTCAGATATTCCCCCTGAGGATGTTCTTTCTCAAATCCGGCAGGAACATTCTTTAATGCCGTTCCCTGTACAGTGAAATATTTTTCAAACTCCGGTTCATGTATCATCTTTTCCCATTCTTCGCCATTCTGTGCAATATAATCCCGTATCATCTTTGTTGCATCTTTAAACATATCGGCAAACAGGCCGCCGCCTAAAAAGGACTGATTGCCAGGCTTTATCATAAGATAATATCCGACAGGGACAGGCAGCTTGCCTTTCGAAGAAATATGGGCACGGAACGCAGGATGATAAGGGGATTTGTCATGGCTGAAACGGGTATCCCTGACAATCTTAAACGTAAGATCTTTCGGATTGTTATGTAAAATACTGCTGTCAAATTTCCCGATTTCCAACAGTAACGCCTGCAACAGCTTTTCAAATTCGGCATTCGCTTTTTTATAATCATCCTTATTCGCATGATACCATTCACGGTTATTGTTCCTGCTCAGTGCGGATAAGTATTCTGTAATAAGCTGTATATTCATAATCTGTCATCTCCTTTACGATTTCTGGATAATGGAAAGCTGTATGGAATCCAAAAATTCCCGGATCAGATGTCTTGTGCGCTCAGGAGCCTGGTACGGCTTACAGAACGAAAAGTCCTGGGATAAATCGTCAATCTCTTCCATCGCATTTTTCACATCCACTATGGTCTGCATGGAAATTTCTCTGGCTGCCACATAATCCATCTGCGACGGGTTTATCCGATGGCTGTGTATTGCATAGTTCACCCTGTCTTTACATTGGCATCTGCCGCCGCCATATTCTCCACAATACTGCCCGAGAAAATCTGCCATTTTTTTGCGTATCCGGGAAAGTCTCTGACGATATGCTTCCGGTGTTATTTCCAAAATATCCCCCGCCATACGGCTGTCAATCTTAAACATCGTGCCCAATATGAAAATGCACCTGCTTTCCGTATCAAGGCATTGCAGCATCACATTGGTGCAGGACATTTTCAACTCTTCTGCCAATACATCCTTTTCCACATTCTGTGTCAAATCCGGCACATCCACTGTTTTTCCGTTTTCTATGTCATCTCTGTAATACTCAAAACTCAATGGGTACCGTGCGAACATATGTTTTTTATAATTTTTCAGATGATTTACCGCAATCCTGAATACCCATGTCGTAAATAAGCTGTCACCCCGGAAAGAGGACAGATGTGTAATCATTTTCAATAAAATGTCCTGAGTGGCATCTTCCGCATCGGCAAATGTACCAAGCATCCGCAAGGATAAATTGAATACAATATCCTGTACACTCACAACAAGGGTTTCAAGAGCTTTTTTATCTCCTGCCGTGGCTTCCTCAATCAAAGCCTGTATTTCTTTCTCTGTTTTTTTATCCATATATTTTACCTCCTGTTTTATTAGACAACACTCCCCTGCCTGTGTGACAGAAAAATCTGATAAAACAGGTTCCACTCCCCTTTGTTTTCCAAAATTTCTGTAAAATTTCTCCTTTATTTATGGTACGGCTGTCTGTAACATACCTAAATGCAGAAAATCTCATAGTATGATTTCAGGCAGAACACGGAAATGCTCTGCCTGAAATCGTTATCTTATTTCTTTCAAATACATTTCTGCAGTTTCTTTCATCCAACCAAACTTCTCCTGAATCTTCCCCAAAATGATATTATAATGTAAACTTTGTCATCTCCTGTTTCATTTCCCGGGAAACCTTTGACAAATTTTCAATGCCAACGGTCACTTTTGCAGCTCCTTTTAACTGTTTCTCTATGGATTCCGCCACCTGCTGCGTAAGTCCTGCCGTATTTGCGGAAATATGCCGTATCCTGTCCACTGCGCCCACTACCATGCGGTCACACTGATGCATTGATTCCACAAGTTCATCCGTACTGCTGACAGATTCTTTTGTCCGCTCTGCCAGCATATGGAAATCCGCAAATGTCTCCTGAACCTGCTTTACTGCCTGCGTCTGCCCATTCACGCCTGCGCGGATGGATTCCATATTTGCAACCACGTTGGAAATTTCCATACACAATTCTGTAATAATTTTTTCTATATCGCCAGTTGCCGTGGAGGAATCCATAGCAAGTTTTCCTATGGATTCCGCCACTACGGAAAAACCTCTGCCATGTTCTCCTGCACGGGCAGCCTCTATGGACGCATTCAGGGCAAGCAACCTGGTTTGGGAAGTGATATTATCTATGGTATTTAAAATTCCTGAAATCTTTCGTGATTGCTCTTCCAATGCCATAACCTTGCCATAGGCATCCGCCATTCCCTCGGAAGCCTCCTCATTCTGCTTCTGAAGATCTGCAGCACCTTCCATTCCTTTCTCACTGGAAGCAATCGTGTCCTGTGCATTCTCCAGAAGAAGTCTGCTTTTTTCCTGCAATTGGCCGAACTTCACCCCCAACAACTCCTCCTGCGTGAGGATTTCCTTTACATCCGCATCCTGTGCCTCAGAGCCGTCCAATATTTCCCGAACTGCCTGACGGGTTTTATCCATGTCTTTTTCAATCTGTCTTAAATACCCGGCATTTTCTACAACTTCTCCGGCAATCACAGCGTTTTTTCTCAGGATTACCGATATTTTCCCGGTCATCTTGTTAAAACATTTTGAAAGTACACCGATTTCATTCCTGCCGCCCTCATCTGCCTGCACGGTAAAATCACCATCAGAGGCATTTTGAACCAGCTCCGTAATGGACACAATTGGCTTGGTCAGCCTGTGCGCCAACCATGCAATCACTAAAATTGCGACCGCAATCATAAAAACAGCCACTGTTGCTGCAATGGCAATCATCCGGTACACCGGAGTCATTGCCGACTTTTCTCTGTAAAGAGTTATCACTGACCATGTATCGGACTCCCCCTTAAGCGGAATCGAAGCGTAGCTTACAATATAATCTTCCCCCTCATTCGTGATTTTACCGCTTCCCGTTTTTCCTGCCATAACCTCCTCAATTATTTTTCTGTAGTCGTCAGAAACTATTATATTCTGCTCTTTTGTTACAATATTTCCTTCCGCGTCAACCACCGGCTGGCCTGTAGAATCCTTGTCGGATACCGTTTTGGTCATCTGTTTGTAATTATAAAGTTCCTCTATTTGGGTGCTGTCCGGATGAGCCACCACAACACCCTCCCCATCAATAACAAAAGAATACTCTCCATGTTCCGCGTCGGAAAATTCTTCTATCAGGCTCTGTAAATAATCCAGTTTCAAATCCGCTGCAAAAATCCCAATAAACGTATTCTCCTGATACATGGGGAAAAAAATGGAAGCACAGGGCATCCCGGTATTCACAGAATAATAAGATTTTGAGATAAAAGATTTCTGCTCATCCACCGTCTGTTGAAACCACCACCTGGTAGAACGGTCCGCCAGTTCTCCGGAAGACCTTCCTGTCTGCATGCCATCTTTTCCCTGTATGTAAAGAAGTTCCAAAAAAGGATTTCGCCTGACGCAATTTTCAAGAATCGGTGTCTGTGCATTGGTTTCCATAGTAAGAATACTGGGATTTACAGATAATTCTTCCGTAATCCCATAGGCGCCGTCCAAAAACATGGCAATCTCACCGGATACCAGTTGTGACTTCTCCTGGCTCCTGGCATATATCTGACTTTCATAAGATTTTATAAAAACAACTGCAACAATTCCTGTTAAACATAACGCCAATACACATACAATTAATATCATAGGCAATAGAAGCTGCCTGAAAATACTTGTTTTTTTCATTGGTATACCTACTGTCTCTCCTGAAAATATTACCTATGCTGATTTTCGCACAGATAATCCGCCACCACCATATCGTACATGACATTTCCTGACTGTCTTTCACTTTTACTAAATAACATTGTACCATCTGCATTCAAAAATATCTTTACTGTTTCATCTCACATGGAAATCCAAACAGGAAAACACTGTGCGTTTCATACTTCTGTTATTTCTTACTTCGATTATACACAGCATTCCGGCAAATTACAATAAGCGGAATGCCTTCCTCCTTATGTTTCATCCTCTTAATCTTTTAGAAGAACCAGCCTCCACAGAGGGCATATTCATTCACGACGGGGAGCGGAAATGATGTGCAGCAGATTATCTTACAGGGGAAATGGGGGGACAGTAGGGATTTGAAACCGGCTGCAATGCCCTCATTCTCCGGGCAGACGCGGCAACTTCTTCAGCCACGTATCCCTCTCTCACCTCATTTCGCCGCAACACGATGGAAAGGGACATTTCCTTTACTGCCAAAAAAAAATAACTTTTTTGCAGCCATCCCATTTTCTCCTTCACTTATGATATGGCTGCCCATTGGCAATCCGATATCCTCTGTAAATCTGTTCAAACAAAATGACCCGCATCAACTGATGGGGAAAGGTCATATCCGAAAAACTGATCTTTAAGTCTGCTCTCTGGCTGACCGAAGCATGGAGTCCCAGGGAACCGCCAATGACAAACTGGATATGGCTTTTTCCCTCCACACCGGCCTTTTGCAGCATATCGGAAAATCTCGCCGAATCCATCTTTTTACCTGCGATCTCCAGTGTGATCACATAAGCGTCCGGCCTGATTTTCGAAAGGATGCGTTCCCCCTCTTTTTTCCGGATTTGCTCTTCCTGCGCCGCACTGGCCCCCTCCTTTGTCATCTCGTCCGCTACTTCCACCACATCTGTTTTACAATACCCGGAAAGGCGTTTTCTGTATTCCTCCACTGCAGCCCGGTAAAACGCTTCCTTGATTTTTCCCACACAAACAACTGTAATCCGCATTTCTCTGACCCTTCCTTATGTCTCTTTTATGATTCTCCCGGCGGTGAAGAAAAGAGCTTTGTCAGCATCCCCGCGATCTTTTCCAGAGGTTCTTCTGCCATTTCTTTATGCTCTAACAGAAATTCCCATTTTCCCTCCGTATTTTTATGTATTTTTATATGGGTACGCAGTAAAAACAGAGCAGCTATTAAAACTCCCATCTCTGCCAGCCCGGGAATGGCATAGGTCCCGGACGCCTGCTCACATTCCGTATAGTGATCCGCCATAGCGGCCGCATCCGGGTCCTGTATGGCCAGCTCCAATACTGCCTCGGCCAATTCTTCCGGACATCCTGCTTCCGGCAGCACATCCCGCCATTTCTCCTCAAACACCCAAAATTCCGGATCCTGCTGTGCCAATGCCCGCAGTACATTCTTTTTGACCCGCAGGGAACTGTAACGTAAATTCATCTCTTTTCCTCCTCCAGATTCTCTCTCACCAACATAACGGCTTTTGATGATGCCTGCTCTTCCAGCCGCTTTTGCAAAGAAACCGCTTCCTCTGCCGGAGCGCTGCGCAGCATCCGGCTGTAACTGCAGATCAGGTCCATAAAATCCTCACTGTCATCCGCCTGTTCCCATATGGGCATTGCTTTCAGATAAGCGTCCGCTGCGGCTGAAAAATCCTGCTGTTCCTCAAAAAGCAGACCAAGCTGATAGCAGGTACTGGCAGCCCCGTCCTCATCTCCAAACTTCTCCTCAATCTCCAGACATTTTACACACCACTTTTCCGCTGCGGCAAAATCTTCCTGTTGCCGGAAAAGCAGGCCAAGCTGGTAGCAGGTACCGGCAATTCCATATTCATTTCCCTGTTCTTCCTTAATCTTCAATGATTTCCGGTACCATTCCTCTGCTTCTGTAAAATTCCCCTGCGCCTGGGCAAGTATGCCTAACTGATGACAGGTAAGCGCAGCTCCATATTTATTTCCCTGTCTTTCACTGATTTCCAATGATTTTTGGTACCATTCCTCTGCTTCTGTAAAATTCCCCTGCGTCTGGGCAAGTATGCCCAACTGATGATAGGTGCTGTTCGTTTCACGCTCATTCCCCCGTCTTTCCTTGATCTCCAGAGACTTTTGATACCACTTCTCTGCCGCTGTAAAATCCTTCCGTTCCTGGGCAAGCATTCCCAACTGATGACAGGTATACGCCATTTCATACTCATCTCCCTGTTTTTTCCTGATCTTCAGAGATTTTTGATACCACTTCTCTGCCCCTTCAAAATCTTTCTGCTCCTGTGCGATACTTCCCAATCCATGATACACGATAGCAGCCATTTCCTCATTTTTCTGTTTCTCGCTCACTTCCAGTGATTTTCTAAACCAGCCCTCCGCCGCCGCAAAGTCCCGCTGTTCTTCGGCGATTCTGCCCAGTTGATAATACGTCCTGACAGCATCCTGTTCATTCCCTTTTCTTTCATTGATTTCCAATGATTTTTGATACCACTCCTTTGCCGCCGCAAACTCCCATTGTTCTCCTGCAATCCTCCCAAGCTGATGATAGGAAGCTGCAATCCTGTACTCATTTCCCTGCTTTTGGCTGAGTTCCAAAGATTTTCGATACCATTCCTCTGCGGCTCCCAAATCTCTTCGTTCCTGGGCAAGTATTCCCAACTGATGAAAGGCAACCGACAGCATATTCTCATCTTCATACAGTTTTGATTTTTCCACAAGGGACAGATATAACGCCGATGCCTCTGCAAACTGTCTTCTCTCATATGCGAAATAAGCCAGACTTTTGGTCAATGCAAGGACAACCCTTTTGATATCCCATAGTTCCGCCAGCCTTCTGGCAGCATAAAAATTGGACAAATGTATCTCATACGTATTACCTGTCACACTCAATGGCTCTCCTGCCATATAATACGCCAGTTCTCCCATTCCCTCTGCAAACACTCTCTGGAGTATTTCCGGTGCAGGCGCCCGGTTCAGCAGATATCCCCGCAGGGCCGGGTGCATCTGATATACGCTCTGTCCCCAATCACTGCAAAAACCGGCTTCCTCCAGAATCCGGAAACAGTCGGCAATTTCTTCTGCCGCATCGATACCGGCCACATTCAGCATACTTCTCAGCAAATCCGTATCCACATACCGTTCATGCAGGCCGGTCAACTGGAAAATGGGCAGAAACCGTTCCATCAGTCGCTCCCCGAACACCGCACAGGCAGCCTGCAGGCGGCGGGTACTTTCATCCCCCTCTGCACCCGCAAACGCTGTTTCCAGTTCGGCCAGAAGCTGCTCTGCCGATACGCTCTGCAGACGCAGCAAAATGGCACGGATTGCCAGTGGATTGCCATCCAGTCTGTCCAGAAGCCTTCTGTAAGTCGGATTCTTCCGATCCAGAGTCAGCTCCAGGTCCTGTACCACAGCATTGCAGTACTCCCATAGCTCCTCTCCCGAAAACCCGGATAAGGCAATCGGATAACAGTTCTGTATGGAAAGCCATTGCTCCGGAGTACGGCTTGTGATCAGTATTTTGGTTTTCCCGCCCCTGAGCCGCCTGAGCAGATCGAACAGGACTGCCCTGTTATCCTGATCCAGCAAAGGGACTCTCTCCGTTCCCGCAATACCGGAGGCAGATTCGAAATTATCCCATACCACAATATAAGGTTTTCTGCGCATCAAATCACTCAAATAAGGAAGTTTCTCTTCCATTCTCATCGCAGTCCTGTTAAAATCGCCCATTCCTGTCAACAGACTGTTGATCACCGATTCCGCCGAATGGATTTCCCGGAAATCAAACCAGAAAACCTGTTCACAAAGGCCGCCCGTATCCTGCAGCCAGCGCAAAAAACCGCCGGCCAATGTGGTTTTCCCCACACCGGCCTGTCCATGTACCAAAAGGGCTGCCTGTTTCTGGTGCAGCATGGCCCGCTCCAGCTTTTGAATGTATTGTCCCCGTCCGATAAAGCCATACTCCCCTGTATCCTGCACGGATTCCGGCAAGCGCTGGGGATATTCTCCTGTTTCCTCTTTTCTGCAGGCCTGCAAAGGCAGCAGCAGTTCTTCTTCCCCGCCCTGTTGATACAGCACCGGCACAATCCAGTCCTGCAGCGGCATTTTTCCCACAATACAGCTTCGTTCCTGCTGCCTCAGCATCTGAGTCCGTCCTGCCCGCACTGCCTCCGATATCCGGCCTGTAGCGAAAAGACGGTTATAAAATGCAGGAACAAATTCTCTGGCGCCGCTTACATAAAGACTGTATCCCATAGCGACTACACTGCGGATACCTGCTTTTAACAAGCCAGCCGCCACACTGGCAAAGGGATCCTGTGCCTGTTCGTCTATCATACCGGACTGACAGGCATTCATTACCATGACAGGAATCTGAAATTCTGCCAGAAGCTGTGCCAGAAGCGCCGCACTGATCCCGTCCGGTTTCCCTTCCTCTGTTTCAAACATAAGCTGCCCCTCCGGTCCTCCGTACAGATACTGCCGTCTCCCACTTTCCTCCTCCCCATACCCGCCATGTCCGTCAAAGTGTACAATATGATAATATCCCCGTTTCTCATACAGCACCTGCCGAAGCCGGTCAAAGGTGGGCGGACGCAGCACATCCACTACAGCACACAGCCCGTTTCCCCGGATGTCCTCCACAAACCTGCCTGCCAGAGAATGATAACTCACATCCTCCTCCCCATAGGGCCTGGCCAGAATATATAAAATATGAAACGCATCCTCAGACAGGCCGGAAGATAAGGAGGGCGGATCACCAATCTCAGACAACTGCCGTTCCATATGACAGCGCAGCGCCAGAAAGCCGTCCTCTGCACTGTATATCGCTTCCCAGGGCCAGGACATCACAGCCGCCGAATCACTGACAATCTTCAACCGCAGCTGTTCCAGCCCTGCCCGTTTTGCCTCCTGATACCAGTCTCTTCCCCGCCCTGCAAACAGAGTATCAAAAACAGCCCTTCCCCAGTCCCGCATCGTTTCCGACACACAGGCCGCCCTGTGCAGATAAGCCCCAAAGGGCGCCTGCAGGTATTCCTCCAGATACCAGCGAAGTTCCGGAAGAAATTTTCGTGACGAATGCTCCTTTAGCGGAAAGGCTTCCGGTTCCGGCAGGCAGACTTCTTCTGTCCTCTTTCCATCCCTGCTCCGGATCACTGTAAATACAGGCCTGCCGTCCCGCTCCCCCATATGATGAATTTGCAGCTCCATCCCGCACACTTCCCTTCCCGGCCAGACAACTACCCATCCGGCAAACATTCCATACCTTTTTTTCTGTATTATCTATGATTTCAATGATACCACCTGCCTGCGGGAAATACCAGAAAAGCCAGGGCTTTCGTACTCATTTCCCGTACAAAAGCCCCGACTTTTTCAATCACAGCCCGACTTTTTTCTATTCCTTAAAAAGCTCCGGATAAAACTCATCAATCAGATTGTCCAGAAATCCCTCTTCAATATTGATAAAACTGTGAGAAATCAACGCCCTGATCCGTTCCGTCCGCCTGAAATACTTTTCCTCTTCCGAAAGTCCCTCCAGAACCAGCGGTTCCTCTATTTTTTCAGCAGTCAGATTGTCCCTGCACCAGTGCAGGATCTGTTCCTTTAAATTACTCTCTGTCACAGCCTCTTTCCGGTACTTTCCTGCAGACTGCATGGAGCGGACCCCTATGATGAAAAAGATCAGAAACATGGCGCCCATCACACCATGGCTTAAAACCGCTGCGCTGCCGCCCAGACGGACCGGCAATACCCCTGCCGCTGACAGGCCCACTGCCAAAAGCCCCAGTGCACCCACGCCCACCAGCGTATATCCGGAATTCTTGCAATCCGCCGCCTTTTGGGCATTGTCTTTGTATGCGCCCCTGAGCGGCATCGCTTTGGTTTCTTCCTCCTCCGCATCCTCCGTACCAGAAAGGCACACGTTCTCATCCGGCTCTTCCATCACGCCGGTCACATCTGCCCCGTCTGTTTCCGGGGGCAGCGTTTCCACCAGTTCGCTGCCGCAGTCGGCACATATGGTAATGCCTTCCACATATTCATTTTTACACTTCGGACACCATGCCATGACCGCTCCTCCTATGTCCTTTCAGGAAATCGGATTTATTTTCCGCTCAGATACTCATCAATTCCCTTTGCGCCTGCCTTACCGGCTCCCATAGCCAGAATTACCGTTGCCGCACCGGTTACGGCATCGCCGCCGGCATAAACACCCTCTTTTGTCGTTTTGCCATGCTCCTCATCTGCGACGATACACTTCCATCTATTTACTTCCAGCCCCTGTGTCGTGGAGGAAATCAGCGGATTGGGGGATGTTCCCAGAGACATGATGACCATGTCCGCATCAATCACAAATTCAGAACCGGGGACTGCTACCGGCCTTCTCCTGCCAGACTCATCCGGCTCTCCCAGCTCCATCCGGATACACTTTATCCCGCTTACCCAGCCGTTTTCATCGGAAAGAATCTCCACAGGATTGGTCAGCAGGTCAAAAATGATCCCCTCCTCTTTGGCATGATGCACTTCTTCCACTCTGGCCGGAAGCTCCTCTTCGCTTCTCCTGTATACAATATGCACTTCACTGCCCAGACGCAACGCTGTCCTGGCCGCATCCATCGCCACATTGCCGCCGCCTACCACGGCCACTTTTTTGCCATGCATAATCGGTGTCCTGGCATCTTCCTCAAAGGACTTCATCAGATTGCTTCTGGTCAGATATTCATTGGCCGAGAACACACCGTTGGCCTGTTCTCCCGGAATCCCCATAAATTTCGGAAGCCCTGCGCCGGAACCGATAAACACTGCATCATAGCCTTCCTCTTCCATCAGTTCATCTATGGTAGTGGATTTGCCGATAACCACATCGGTTTCTATCTTAACGCCCAGCGCCTTTACATTTTCAATTTCTCTGCGCACCACTTTTTCTTTGGGCAGACGAAACTCCGGAATCCCATAGACCAGCACGCCCCCTGCTTCATGCAGCGCTTCAAAAATGGTCACATCATATCCCATCCTTGCCAGATCTCCTGCACAGGTCAGCCCGGCAGGCCCGGAACCGATCACAGCCACCTTTTTGTCTTTCTTTTCTTTTGCGCCTTCCGGTCTGATTCCCTGCTCACCTGCCCAGTCTGCGGCAAAACGCTCCAGTTTTCCGATGGAAATGGGTTCTCCCTTAATACCACGGATACATTTTCCTTCACACTGGCTCTCCTGGGGGCATACCCGTCCGCATACGGCGGGCAGAGCGCTGGAATGGCTGATGATCTGATAAGCCTCTTCCATATTTCCCTCTTTGATTTTTTCGATAAATCCGGGAATATCAATGGCTACCGGACATCCTTTGATGCACTGGGCATTTTTGCAGTTAATGCACCGTGCCGCCTCCTCCATCGCTTCTTCCCTGTTATAACCCAGACATACTTCTTCAAAATTATGGGCACGCACACAAGGCTCCTGCTCGCGCACCGGTACTTTCTTCAACACATCCATTATTTATCACCTCCGCAGTTTCCGCACCCGCCATGATGAGTGCTGCCTTCCTGTAATCTCAGAAGCGCTCTGCCTTCTTCTGTCTTATACATTTGCTGCCGTTTCATCGCCTGGTCAAAGTCCACCTGATGCCCGTCAAACTCCGGACCGTCCACACAGGCAAATTTTACTTTTCCGCCTACGGTCACCCGGCATGCACCGCACATTCCGGTTCCGTCCACCATAATCGGATTCAGGCTTACCACTGTGGGAATATGTAACTGCTCTGTCATTTTGCAGACAAATTTCATCATAATCATCGGACCGATGGCAATGCAGACATCATAGGATTTGCCCTCTTTTTCCACCAGATCCTGTATGGTCTGTGTTACCATACCGCTTCTGCCATAGGAACCGTCATCTGTGGTAACATACAGATTGCCGGCCACTGCCTTCATTTCCTGTTCCAGAATCAGCAGATCTTTGGTCTTTGCCCCTATGATCACATCCGCCGCCACGCCGTTTTCATGCAGCCACTTCACCTGGGGATAGACAGGGGCAGTGCCCACGCCGCCGGCCACAAACAATATCTTTTTCTGTTTCAGAGCCTCTTTGTCCTCCGCAATCAGCTCGGAAGCACAGCCAAGAGGTCCCACAAAATCCCGGAAGCTGTCGCCTGCCTGCAGAGCTGCCATCCTCCTGGTCTCAGCTCCCACCCCCTGAAAAACAATCGTTACAGTGCCGGCCTGCCTGTCATAGTCACAGATCGTAAGCGGAATCCTCTCTCCTTCCTCATCCATCCTGACGATTACAAACTGCCCCGGATAACAGGCTTTTGCAACCCGCCTGGCTTCCACCACCATAAAATAAATATTTTCCGTCAATTCCCTGGCTTCCAAAATCTGAAACATATATTTTCCTCCGTTTTTCTTCATTCTCTTTCATCATAAAATATCCGGCTGCAAATTACAATCACAAACTTCTGCCATCAAAAAGAAACTACCGAATAGTGCCCGTCCTCATCAATGGCCGCCGTATAAAGCCCTCCTGTTTCCGCATCCACGCAGTACATATTCCCGGTTCTCGTATTGACCCCGGTAGGATCTTCATAATATTCTATCATCAGAAAATAATTTTTCTCATTGATGGTAATGGCGCTGCTGCATACATACAGATTCCGTCCGCCTTTGTTGGGCACCGAACAGTTGGTATCTGCAATCACACCTTTTTCCATCAGCCCCACCACCAACAGATTGACCGCACCGGGCAGATCCAGTGCAGACTCAAACACAAACGCATAATCCCTCTGTACGATCTCACTGGCGGCTCCGTCCTCGCTATAGGAAATAAACTGATAAGAACTGCCTCCAATGGGAAGCGCGATCGGATTGTTGTAAGGAATGCTGTCTTTCGTAGGCTTGCTTCCGTCCACTGTGTAGTATACACTCTCCCCCTGGGGAACCGTCACAGAGATCATCTGAGGCTGGGTATAGGAGCCGGACTGGGGTGTCACCTCAGGCTCATGAGCCTTGCTTAAATGGATCTGATAAATCTGCACCGCAGGTTCACTCTGAATCCCATATTCATTGACAAAATAGGCCCTTACCGTATAGATCCCGTCATCCAGCAGAATCGCGTTTTTATAAACACTGCTCCTTTCATCGGGCTCACTTCCATCCAGCGTATAATATACCGTTCCTGCAGTATTGCTTGTTATCTTCAGCGATATGATCTCTTCATAAGTCCCCTGTGGATAGCTGAACTGAGGCGGATTGGCAATATATTTTGTAAATGTATTGGTAATCCGTTCAGAATTGGCGGAACGGATCAGCGTATTGATTTTTTCATAGTCCTGTTCTTTTTCATACAGGTCAATCAGATTTCTGTAAGCATCCTCGTTTTCCCGGTCCAGATCAATCACTTCCCGGAACACAGACTCCGCCCTCTCTGTCTGCCCATCCAGAATACAGTACTCCCCTAACAGGTTTCTTAAATCCAGATTGGAATCATCCAGTTCCACGGCACGTATCATATATTCAATTGCCTTTGCATAGTTTTTTTCTTCGGCATTCTCCTGCGCCTTTGCAAGCTGTGTTTCCAGACTGCCCATCTGATTGGAAATAAAAATCCCGAATATCAGTGCGGCAATCAGAATCCCTGCTGTAAGCCCGCTGTAGAGGCGTATCTTTCCATATCGACGTGCTTCTTTCTGTCTGCGCTTTTCCAATCTTTCCCGTTTTTCCTGCTGTTCGCTTTCGATCAGATGGGTGGTGATTCCCTCAAGAGCGCCGTTTACCGTTTCTTCTATTTCCGGCTCAAAGTCAGGAACAAGATGTATCTCATAGCCGCAGCCCGGACAATACATCTTTCCCTCTTCCAGTTCCATTCCGCAGTTTAAGCATTTCATCACTACGTACCCTTTCTATCAGGAAAGCGTTTCACATACCGCCTTTGTACAGTTTTCCATCAACATCGCAATGGTCATCGGGCCTACCCCGCCCGGGACCGGCGTAATGGCTCCGCAAATCTCCTTTACATCTTCAAAATCCACATCTCCGCACAGTCTGCCGCCTTCCATCCTGTGAATCCCTACATCGATCACCACCGCACCTTCTTTGATGTACTCTCTGTTAAAAAATTTGGGCTTGCCCACTGCTGCAATCAGAATGTCCGCCCGTTTGCAGACTTCCTTCAGATTCCGGGTTTTGGAATGGGCAATGGTCACAGTCCCGTTTTCACGCAATAATAAAAGCGCCGTGGGCTTTCCTACAATATTGCTCCTGCCCACCACCACACATTCTTTCCCTGCGATCTCCACCCCGCTTCGGATCAGAAGCTGAAGAATGCCCGCAGGCGTACAGGATACAAACCCCGGCCTGCCGACACAGAGTGCTCCTGCATTTCTCTGATGGAATCCATCCACATCCTTATCCGGAGAAATGGCTTCTATTACTTTGTCCGCATCCATATGCGCCGGCAAAGGGAGCTGTACCAGAATACCGCTGCACTCTGCCATATTGTTCAGTCGATCCACCAATGCCAGCAATTCCTCTTCTGTGGTTTCCCAGGGCAGTTCATAGGCCAGGGAACGGATGCCCACATAGGCACAGGCTTTCTTCTTATTGTTCACATACACGCTGGAGGCCGGATCATCCCCTACCTGGATCACTGCCAGTGCAGGCTCCTTCCCTTCCTGTTTCAGTGCCTCCACCTTCTGCCTTACTTCGTCTTTTATCTGCGCGGAAATTGCCTTTCCATCTATCAGCTTCGTCATAATTTTATTTTCCTCCATTCTGCCCGATACACGCCATGTATCAAAACAATCCGTCTATCCGTCCCGATGCATCCACATCAATGCGGTTGGCTGCAGGATGTGCCGGCAGTCCGGGCATAGTCATGACCGCACCGGTCAATGCAACCAGAAAACCGGCCCCTGCAGACACATAAACTTCTCTCACTGTAACGGTAAACTCCTCCGGCCGTCCCAGCAGAGCCGGATCATCCGACAGAGAATAGGGTGTTTTGGCCATGCATACAGGCAGACTGCCATACCCCTGTTCTTCCAGCATACAAATCTGCTTTTTTGCATTACCGGCATAGGCCACATCTTTCGCACCGTAGATTTCTTTTGCAATGGTCTCTATTTTTTCCATAACCGGAAGATTTTCATCATACAAAGGACAAAACCGGCTTTCCTTTGTCTCCAGTGTATGCAGCACACGCTCTGCCAGTTCTATTCCTCCTGCCCCGCCTTTTTCCCATACCCGGGACACGGCGAACTCACAGCCCCGCGTTTCACAGAAGTCTCTGACAAAAGCAATCTCCTCATCCGTATCTGTCACGAAAAGGTTCAGGGTAACAATTACCGGAACGCCATATTTCTGCAGATTCTCAATGTGTTTTCCAAGATTCAGGATACCATCTGAAAGCGCCTTTTTATTTTCCTCTCCCAGTGCTTCTTTCGACACACCTCCATTGTATTTCAATGCCCGGACGGTTGCCACCAGCACCGCTGCATCCACATGCAGCCCTGCCATACGGCATTTGATGTCAAAAAACTTTTCCGCACCCAGATCGGCTCCAAACCCTGCTTCCGTAATCACATAATCCGCCAGATGCAGGGCTGCCTTTGTGGCACGTACCGAATTGCAGCCATGTGCAATGTTGGCAAAGGGGCCTCCATGCACCAGTACAGGCGTATGCTCCAGTGTCTGAATCAGATTCGGCTTCAGCGCATCTTTCAGCAGTGCTGCCATCGCCCCCACTGCTTCCAGTTGTCCTGCCGTCACCACTTCTCCGGTATAGGTATAAGCCACCACCATCCGGGAAAGCCGTTCTTTTAAATCTTCCATATCTTCCGCCAGGCAGAGCACCGCCATAATCTCCGATGCCACTGTTATGACAAAATGATCCTCTCTCACCACACCGTCGGCCTGGCTCCCCAGTCCCACTACAAGATTGCGCAGCACTCTGTCATTCATATCCAGGCACCGCTTCCATACCACCTTCCCGGGATCAATGCAAAGCGCATTGCCCTGATGGATATGGTTGTCCAGCATGGCCGCCAGCAGATTGTTCGCAGAAGTAATCGCATGAAAATCTCCGGTAAAATGCAGATTCAAGTCTTCCATTGGCACCGCCTGTGCATACCCGCCGCCGGCCGCCCCGCCCTTCAGACCAAAACAGGGCCCAAGAGAAGGCTCTCTGAGTACCACCACTGCCTGTTTCCCCAGTTTTCCAAAAGCCTGCCCCAGACCTACACTGGTGGTTGTCTTTCCCTCACCTGCCGGTGTGGGATTGATGGCTGTCACCAGCACCAGTTTTCCTTTTGGACGGCTCTCTGCCTTTGCCAGAGCCGCATCGGAAATCTTTGCCTTATACTTTCCGTACAGTTCCAGTTCCTCTTCGGATATGGACAGCTTTTCTGCAATCCGGACAATGGGTTCCATCCGGGCTTCCTGTGCGATCTGAATGTCGGTTTTCATACTTTTCTCTCCTTTTTCAGGCCAATTACATACATTCCTCTATATACTGTTCAAATTCTTCCATACTCATCAGAATTTTCCGGGGCTTTGTCCCCTCTTCTTCTCCAACCACACCCGCCTCATACAACTGATCCATGATTCTTGCCGCACGGTTAAAGCCGATTTTAAAGGCTCTCTGCAAAAGCCCGATAGAAGCCTTGTCCTTATCAATGATAAATCTGCCCGCCTCCACGAAATAATCGTCTTTATCCGAACCGCCGCTACCGCTGCCGCCTCCGGCCGCGCTTCCCATATTCTGTATCTGCTCCTGGATATCCTCACTGTAAACATTGCCGATGGCCTGATTTTTCAGGAAATCCACCACATCCCCCACTTCCTTATCGGAAACAAATGCCCCCTGTACACGGGCCGGCTTGGGATAGCCCTGAGGATAAAACAGCATATCTCCTTTGCCCAGCAGTTTTTCCGCACCGTTCATATCCAGTATGGTACGGGAATCCACACCGCTGGACACGGCAAACGCCACCCGGCTGGGCATATTGGCCTTAATCAGCCCGGTAATCACATCCACACTGGGTCTTTGTGTGGCAATGATCAGATGAATGCCGGCCGCCCTGGCAAGCTGTGCCAGACGACAGATGGACTCCTCCACTTCTCCCGGCGCCACCATCATCAGATCCGCAAGCTCATCCACAATAATAACAATCTGGGGCAGCTTTGCAGGCGCATCTCCCGATTTCGCCATAGCTTCCACCTTTTTATTATATCCTTTCATATCCCGGACATTAAAATCAGCAAACTTTTTGTACCGGTCTGTCATTTCCGCCACACCCCAGTGAAGAGCAGCGGCTGCCTTTTTGGGATCGGTCACCACCGGAATCAGCAGATGGGGAATGCCGTTGTATACACTCAGCTCCACCACTTTAGGGTCTACCATAATCATCTTGACATCATCCGGAGAAGCCTTATATAAAATACTCATAATCAGTGTATTGATACAGACACTTTTACCGGAGCCGGTAGAGCCGGCAATCAGCATATGAGGCATCTTTGCAATATCGGTCACCACAGTCTTTCCCGCAATATCTTTGCCCACGGCAAAGGCCAGATTTTCCGGAAAGCTCTGAAACTCCCTGCTTTCCAGCAGATCCCGCAGCGCCACCATAGCGTTTTCCTTATTGGGCACTTCGATCCCCACTGCCGCCTTGCCCGGAATCGGCGCTTCGATCCGGATATCCGTAGCCGCCAGATTCAGCTTGATATCGTCTGTCAGGCTGACAATTTTGCTGACCTTCACACCGGCTTCCGGCTGCAGCTCATATCTGGTTACCGCAGGTCCCTGGCTGATGTCGGTCACAGTCACCTTAACCCCAAACGTCTGCAGCGTCTGCTGCAGACGCAGGGCCGTTTCCTTTAACTGCATTGCCGAATCGCCAAAACCTTTTGTACTTCCCTTTTTCAGCAGGCTCAGCGGAGGCTTTTGATACGCCCCGGAACGCTTTGTCGGGCTTCCCGGCGGCTCCGGTGAAGGCCGGCTGCTTCCTTCCGGCTGCTTTGGCGCTTCCGATACTGACGCCTTCCGTAGCCTTTTCTCTTTTGGCCCTGCCGGCTCCTCCGGCGGGCCGGATACGGCCGGCTCTTCTACAGGCTCAGGCAGCGTTTTCTCCTCCGATGCAAAAATCTCCTCCTGAAAAGAGGAAACCGGCTCTTCTTCCGGAAACGCTTCCGAAAAAGATACCTCTGCCATATTGCCGGGCTGATAAGGTCTGACAGACGCCTCCAAAACAGGCGGCTTTTCAGCCATCGGCACAGGCGGCTGTACGGAAGCTGTCTCCTGTATCCCTTCCTCTTCCTGCGCCGTATGGATCCGGATCCGCTCCATCCCCATAGTCTCTTCTTCATTTAAAACAATCTCATGCATATCGTTCCTGCGCGTGGACTCCCTGCCAGGTTTTTCTTTCTCCAGTGTGGTATCCAGTATCACCCCGGAAACCTTTTTATCCATGCGGAGTATTTTTTCCTGCTCTTCCTGCTCTCTTAAAAAACGCATCTCCTCCCGGCGCTTCTGTTCCTCTTCCCGGCGCCGTTCATTCCGCTCTCTTCTCCGGTTGGAATCCTCCACTGCACTTTCATATACCCTGCGGCTGCCTGCCCGGACGCCCCGAAGCAGCGATTTTTCCGTAATGATCACAATGCAGATCACCGCCAGGACAATCAATACCAATATCGTACCTGTCTTATCCAGAAAATGATCCAGCAGATAGGCAACCGTTCCAAACAATACACCGCCGCCCTGCTTATGTTCACTGCTGTGCTCATACAATGCCTTGATTTCATAATGATTCAGCCCGGAAGAAGCCCCTCCAGTCATATCCAGTACGATGCCGCCCAGAAACACCAGCACCACGCCTGCCGCCAGCTTAATGGTGGCCACGCACTCCCCTTTATTTGCCAGCCTGAACGCAATGGCCAGAAATATCAGAACCGGTACCGCATAGGCCAGCATACCGAATATCCCGAACAGAACATGGCTGATCCCGTCTCCCACAGGCCCAATCACTCCAAAATTGCACAAAAACAGGAGGACAGCCAATGCCAGCACGATAATCAGTGAAATCTCATCACGGATCCCGTTTTCCGGCAGATTGCTGCGCCTCCCTGCGGAGGAAGTCTGCTTCCCCTTCTGTTTTCCTGTATTCTGTTTTTTCCCGCTTCCTTTTCTTGCTGCCACCGTTTTCACCTGCCGCTGTATCAAATCTGTCTGTATCCGTCCGCGGTAAAAACCTGCCGTCCGGAATCTGTCAAAATTGCACAGTTCTGAGTATAGCACTTTTTTCCCTCTGTGGCAATGAGATTCGGTTTCTGCTTATGGCTTTCCTCTTTTTTTAATCTCCGGTACAGACTTCCCTTCCTGCCGCAGCCGGCGGATCCATTCCACCTGCTTTACACTTTCTTCCCTTCTGTACCGCCTTGTCAGATTTTCTTCTGCCTGCTCAAAAGGCAGCAGCCCTTCCTCCGTGTAGAATTTCAATGTACTGTACCGGCAGCCTGTCAGCCTGGCCAGTTCGCCGATGGACACGTATTCGGAAGCAAGAATCTTTTCCAGGCTTCTCTGTCTTGACATATCCGATCCCTCTGTTTTGTTCTGTAAAAAACCGTATTATTGATAAACCGGCGTCAGGCTGGCTCCCTGTACCGGCACCCGGCCTACCACCACAGTTTTGGGCCAGATACGGTAATACATATTGTTGATCCGGATCAGAGTTTCGTTTCCCCTGCGTACTTCTTCCACATAATGTCCCTGTTCCGACAAATAGTTCTCCACTGCCTGCCTGCGCTGTTTCACATCGGTACCCAATATCACAAAGTCAATAAATATGGACTGTCTCCTGTCCAGAAAAGGAAACAACAGGTTGATCCCTGCCAGATAGGGATTCCGGAACAGTTTGCGCTTTCCTTTCAAAAACGAACGAATCGCCAGTTCCATATCTTTGTGAAACTCCTGTTTCCACAAAAAATCATAAAAACGATCCGCGGCAGACAACGCCGTCATTCTTTCCTGTACCCGCTCCTGCTCCCGGACGGAGAAAATCTCATGGATACATCCACTCTCCCGCAGCAGCCACAGCAGACATACACATTCCAGGGTAACAGGTCCATCCTCCAGAATCTCACCCTTTACCTGTTCCACCAAAGACAGCCAGATCTTTTCATCACTGCGGTACATGGTCAGATGAATCCCCGATGTCACATAGGTCATATCGCAGCCCAGAAGATCCGGTACTTCTTCCAGTACTCCATCCTCCTCCAACTGCCGCACCACTTCTTTTTCCAGCTCCTTCGCTTTCTTTTGGTTCAGATGTTTTATTTTCGCCAGTGCCGCAGCCAGTTCCTGTCTTATCCTCCCTTCCGGCTCTCTATCCTGCCCGTTATTTTCCTCTTCCTGATACAAAAACCGTTCCAGAATCACCGCTGCTGCTATCCCCCGCACCGCTGCACGCTTTGCCACTGAACTGTGGGAAGCGGACTGTCCGTCCAGTCCAATCAACGCAAACCGTTGAGACAAAGTATATTCCTTACGCATAAAATCCCCTCCTGCCGCTTATTTCTTATTACTTACTACTTACTACTTACGATTTATAAATATATCATAACACACATATTTTCAAATCACAAGCCCCATTTTCTGACAGAAAGTATCGTTTATGCGTTATTGTCAGGATGCAGGATTATGAACAGGAAACAGCGGCATTCTGCTTTTTGAAGGTATCGTTGTCCTTCTGATTCAATTCACTCTCCACCCGGGCCAGCTCTTTCTCAAGCTCCCTGATCTTTTCTTCATCCCCTGATGCCGCTCTGAGCTGCTGTCTGAGCTGCTGCTGTTTTTCTTTCAGCTTCCGGATTTCCCGCTCTGTTTTGTCTGTATTCACAGTACATGTTTCCTCCGGTTTTCCGGAAGAAACAGACTTTACTTCGGCCTGTCTGCCTTTGTCACCATCGCCGGATTTTTTCGGATCATCATAAAAAATCCTCTTTTTTCCATCTTCATCCCGTCCCACCCGATACAGGCCGCCGGGTTTCGTCCCCGATTTTTCACTGCGGATGTATTCATCCTGCAATGCGGATGTTTTTCCGGATGCACTTCCATCCTTCTGTGCCTGTTCTGTTTCTTTTCCCTTTTCCGGCTCCGCCCGCAGCGAATCCGCATAATCGGTTTTGTAATAATGGTACCTTTCTCTGATTTCCATCGACATAGGATTACCCTCCCTGGATTTTTGTCAGGCAGTATCTCTTACAACCTTCTGCCTGCAATATCCTTTTCGTCAACGGAAAACCATTTTTAACCGATTTGCTGTGGGATGCTTTCCGAATGCTGTGGAATGATCAGTAACATACTGAGTATAAATGTGTGATTCTCTGTCTTTATGCTCACAGCGCCATGATATTTTTCCACCACTGCTTTTACATTTTTCAGCCCGGTCCCTTTTCTGAATGTCACCTTTTCCCGGACACTGTTCTCAATTTCCAGAAAAACAAAATCCCCCTGTCTGTATCCTGTCACATGGATATACCGTCCGCTTCCATGCCCTGCCTTTTTACAGGCACAGATTGCATTGTCCAGGGCATTGGATAAGAGAATGCCAAAATCCATATCACGTATCAGGCAGGGATACGGCAGAGACACAGAACAGCTTACCTCTATCCCCATCCCTCTGGCAATTCCCAGTTTATTTCCCAACAGCACATCAGCCACCGGATGATTGGTATGACAGGAAAAGGAAAGCGCTTCTGTTATGGTTTTCATATCTCCGATGTAGGCCAGCGCTTCTTCCGCTTTGCCATTTTCCAAAAGCTCCCTGACTACTGTCATATGATTTTTTATATCATGCCGGAATGATTTTGTTTTCTCATAGCGGGCCCTGGCTTCCTCCACATACCGGTTCAGGAAATGCTCCTCCTGTTCCAGCAATGTCAGTTCCGTGCTCAGACGGAAATTTTCCAGCATCTTCTTATACGCAAACAGAATGCAGAACAGGCTTGCCAGTTCCAGAAGCTGTACCGCCAGTATCTGACCATGACCGGGACAGATGATAATTCTTTTATCATTTGTCACATTCAGATTTCCATAGATCACCGTGCTGATATATTCTCCTATGAAAAACAACAGCAGCACGGGAATTAAAATCATCAGTATATATTGCTTTTTTATGGTTTCGTCACAGGAAAAGTATCGATACGCCATATGATAACAAAAGGCCGCCAACAGCAGGGCCGCCATATTTCCTGCTGCCATAAATACAATCCCCACTGCTGTCTGGTCAAAGGAAACCATATACGGGTATAAAATACCCAGCAGGGAATTGACGATGCCATAACTGAGCTGCATAATCTCGATAACCAGCGCTGCATATAAAGCAGCGGACTTCTGGTCTGCATGACAGAGTAAAACCCCGCTCCCGGTAAGCGCCAGGGCATATGCCGCAAATTCAGCCATGCTGCCTCCCGGAGTCGTTATCATGATGACAATTCCAAACATGGCAAACAAAAGATATTGCAGCGGCTTCCCATCCTTTTTCAGAAATCTCACAAAAAAATGAAAACCTGTCAGCATCTGAACGCTTCCCATCACATATGTATTAAAAAAATCCATACAATTGATCAATTCACAGCCTCCACTCTTTCATATACTGTAAAATCACACCGGAAAACGCTTTGCTCCGCAAACGTGAGACCGGTATTTCTTTCCCGTTTTCCATACAGGCAGTCCCGTTTCGATAGCTTTTCAAATACTTTAAATGAATCAGGAAACTTCTGTGGCACCTGAAAAATCTGCTGCCCAGTCTGGTTTCCAGATTTTCGATCCGGTCATAATAGTCGATCACCTCCGATGAGATCAGATGCAGATACACCTTCCTGTCGATAATTTCTGCGAAAACAATATCATCAAAGGGAATGATGCTGCTTTCATATCCTTTTTGAACCAGTAAACTGGTTTCTCCCACAGTCTGCATGGAAGCCAAAAGACGTTCCATCGTCTTTTCAAAGCTCGTTTCTTCGATTGGTTTCACCAGATAATCAAATGCCTGCACCTCAAAAGCGTTGAACACCATTTCCTTCAGGACGGTCAGAAAGATCAGAAAACCCTTAAACTTACGGCTGCGCAGCCTTCTGGCTGTTTCCATGCCATCCATCTTTTTCATCCTGATATCCAGAAACAGAATGTCAATGGTTTTGTCATATGCAAGCAACTCTTCTCCGCATGAAAACTGTAAAATTTCTGTTTCCATATTTTTTCTGCGGAAAAAATCCGATACTTTTTTCCTGGCCGCATCCAACATATCCCGTTCATCATCGCAGATTGCAATGTAAATCACCATACCACCTCCTGAAAAGCAACAGTTTACCACGTCTGGTGCGCAGGCGCCATAGAAATGCTTTGAAATGCAGCTATATGGCTGTGGAATGCATGAAAGTGTTTTCCGACTTTCTGAATTTATCAGACAAAAAAAGGACAGAATCCTGAAAAATCCTGTCCTTTCACTTTTTTTACATCCTGTATCTGCCGGATACTACAGTATTTCCCCCAGCCCTGCCACATCTGCAGAACGGGCAGACCAATCGGTCTATCCTGCGAAAATCTGTACCCAGTAAGGATAGCCTGTATCATCCACGTAATATCCCACGCCGATCCTGCTGTAATTTCCATTCATAATGTTTTTCCGGTGGCCTTCACTGTTCATCCAGCCGTTCATCACCTTCTCCGGAGTAGCGAATCCACTGGCTATATTTTCCCCTTTATAATGAATCCCATTTCCGAAAGGTACCATATCCAGTGCACTGGAACCGTCAGGGCGGGTATGGGAAAATGCTGTCGGCAGTTCCTTTGCCCTTACCTGTGCCACCTGCGCCAGCGCATCGTCATAACTAAGATCCCTTGTCCCTGCCGCTCTGCGTTCCTCATTACACAGCTCCATCACCTGGTGGTTATAGTCCATACTGCTGACATCCGGGGCTGCCCCGATTCTGCCTTCTGCCTTTCCATACAGGATATAATGCTGATAAAGTGCATTTTCATCCATTCCCAGTATCGCCGCTACATCCGGATTGTTCTGGGCATAGTACTGGGCATCAAACACAGTACCATCCTCCAGCGTAACCGGCTGGGCACACACAGTCATACTGCAGCCCAAAAGGATCAGAAAAGCTGTGGCCAGCAACATCATGTTTCTCCTCATCGTCAACTCCTCCTTCGTACAAGTTCTTTCCCTTTTATTATACACATACTCTTTTTACACTGTCCATATGACCATGAAAAAAACACTTGCAAATTTTTCCGATACCCCTTATAATAACATACGTCAGCGGACCAGGCCGAAATAGCTCAGTCGGTAGAGCACTTCACTCGTAATGAAGGGGTCGAGGGTTCGAGTCCCTTTTTCGGCTGAAAACCGGATGTTTCCTTTTGGAAAACATCCGGTTTTTTTTGCACAGGGGAAGTAACCTTCCCTGCCCGATTCATGCAGGAAAATTCTTATCTATGAATTTTCTGCACTCATATGCACATCCAACTGAGGATAGGGAATGGCAATTCCGTTTTCGTCCAGCGCCAGTTTGCATCCTTCCAGTACTGCCGCTCTTCCGTCCCAATAGGTTTCGTTGAGGAAAAAGCAGCGGACATTTAAAAGCACGGCGCTGTCAGCCAGATCTTTTACAAAAACCTTCTTATCCAGATTCTGCAATACCCGCTCTTCCCGCTCCAATACGCCAAGCAGCACTTCCTTTGCCAGTTTTAAATCGGCGTCATAAGAAATCCCTATCGTCACATCCATCCGGCGTGTTTCCAATGTGGTATAATTGGTAATGTTGTGATTGGCAAGAGAGCCGTTTGGCAATGTGATAATCACATCGTCCGCCGTCCGCAGCTTTGTATAAAAAAGCTGTATCTCAATCACGGTTCCTTCCTGCCCCTTGCTGCCTTCTATAATATAATCCCCTATGGTAAAAGGTTTCTGAAGCAGAATTAACACACCCCCGGCACAGTTGGAAAGGCTGCCCTGCATAGCCAGCGCAAACGCCACGCCCACCGAACCCAGCATCGCCATAACGCTGGCCGCATCCAGCCCGAAACTGATGGCAATCATCAGTAAAAGCAGAGAAGTCAGGCCAATTTTAATCAGAGAATCCAGAAACTGTGCCACACCCCGGTCCACATTGGTCCTGGCCAGGGATTTTTCCACCAGCCTGCGCAGCAGCCGGATCGTCTGCAGTCCAAGAAAAAGAACTACGATTGCCAGCAATACCCGAACCCCCAGCCCCAGTGCCTTCTCCGGCAATTCCTGAAAAAACTGCTCAATCAAACCGATATCCTCCTTTGTCATTTCCAAATCAAGTCCCTGTTCCAACAGCCATTTCATCCTGTCACCCGCCCGTTCAAAAATCCACTTGATTCTCTGTTATTTTACAGCTTTTGTACGGCTCTGCCTTCCGGCAGGCTTATCATTTTTTGCAGTACTCTGCTTTGTTGTTTTTTTTCTTCCTGCGGCTTTGGTTTTACTCTGTTTTGTTGAGGTTTTTTCAGTTCCGGAGACTTTTTCCGGAATGCAGGAAAAGACCTGTACAGACAGAGGCGCCGACCGTACCATGATAGAATACTCACGGTCATCACATTCGCTCAGTTTGGCCGTTTTCATCCGGGGATTGGTCTGGCCGCTTCCGCCGTATATCTCAGCGTCCGTATTAAAAATCTCTTTGTATTTACCGGCAAACGGCACTCCGATCTTATGCGGATCCCACATGGCATTGGCAAAGTTTTCCACAATCAGAAGCACTTCCTCTTCTTTCCTGCCCTTACGCAGAAATACCAGCATACTTTCATCTGCGGAAATATTGTTGATCCATTCAAACCCGCCGCTTTCCGTATCCAGTTCATACAGTGCCGGATGGGCCTGGTAGAAATGGTTCAGATCCTGCATCAACTGATTGATCCCCTGATGCTCCTCATACTGTAACAGATCCCATTCCACTTCCCGTTCTTCATTCCATTCGTCAAATTCTCCGATATCCTGCCCCATAAACAACAGTTTTTTGCCCGGATGCATCATCATATGGGCCAGTGTCAGACGCAGGTTTGCAAATTTATCCTTCCGCTCACCGGGCATCTTGCCCAGCAGAGAACCCTTGCCGTGTACCACCTCATCATGAGAAAATTCCAGCATAAACTTTTCGCTGTAGGCATAAATCATACTGAAGGTCAGTTCTCCGTGATGGTGGGAACGGAAATAGGGATCATATTTGATATATTCCAGATAATCGTTCATCCATCCCATATTCCATTTGTAGGAAAATCCCAGGCCGCCCTCTTTCAGATCACCTGTTACCTTCGGCCAGGCGGTGGATTCTTCCGCAATGCTCACCGCGCCGTTTCCTCTTTTCTCAATCATGGAATTGAGATGTTTTAAAAATTCCATTGCCTCCAGGTTTTCATTCCCGCCGTACATATTGGCAACCCACTGGCCGTCCCGTTTTCCATAGTCCAGATAGAGCATGGATGCCACCGCGTCAATACGAATGCCGTCTGCATGGTACTGTTCAATCCAGAACAACGCATTGGCAATCAGGTAATTGGAAACTTCCGGCCTGCCGTAATTGTAAATCAATGTCCCCCAGTCAGGATGTGCTCCCTGTCTCGGATCCTGATGCTCATACAGACAGGTTCCGTCAAAATTGGAAAGGCCATACGTATCCCGCGGAAAATGAGCCGGAACCCAGTCCAGAATCACACCAATCTGTGCTTTATGCATCTCATTCATAAAGTACATGAAATCCTCCGGTGTCCCATATCTGGCTGTGGGCGCATAATAGCCAATGGTCTGGTATCCCCAGGAAGCGTCAAAGGGATGCTCCATAATCGGCATCAGTTCAATATGTGTATATCCCATCCTTTTCACATAAGAGATAATCTCCGGCGCCAGTTCCCGGTAATTCAGATAAGCAAGCTCCTCTGTATCTGTATCCTCATCCTGTTCCTGACTTTGCTCTGCACGCTTAAAAGAACCCAGGTACAGCTCATAGATGCTGATGGGTGCATCCTTATCCTGTTTTTTCCTGCGCATCTCCATCCATTTGTCATCTTCCCAGGCAAAACCGGAAATATCCGCTGTCACAGAAGCGGTCCCCGGGCGAAGCTCGGCGCGGAACGCATAAGGATCTGCCTTTAAGTAAGTAAGACCTCCTTTTACCTTAATCTCAAACTTATAATTCACCCCGCTGCCCACATCCGGCAGAAACAGCTCAAAAATACCGGAATCCCAGAGCCTGCGCATCTGATGGGTACGTCCGTCCCATTGATTGAAGTCTCCCACCACGCTGACCCGCATGGCCCCCGGAGCCCAGACTGCAAAGTGTGTGCCGGACACACCGTTTACGGTCATTGTATGTGCACCCAATACCTGATAAATGGTATAATGTATCCCTGCATGAAACTTTTCGGTATCCTTTTTGGTAATAATGGGATCATAGCAATATACTTCTTTCCTGATCTCTTCCTTTTTTCCGTCATTTACAAGATAATCATAGGCAAAGGAAACCTTTTCCGGAACCAGAGCAGCATAAAACCCTGCACTGTCCGCACATTCCATCGGATACACCGTTCTGCCGTCGGCACTCCTGATGGTAACGGAATTGGCATCCGGAAAAAACGCCTGAATCAGCAGCTTGCTGCCCACTCTGTGCGCTCCTAACAGTTTATGCGGGTCGTCACATTCCGAATACACAATCTCTTCAATATCCCGCCAGTTCATTAATTTATACAGTTTGTCATTCATGGTTTCTTTTCCTCCCTCATGCATTGCTTGTTATGGCAGGCAGCCCGCCGGTGTTTTATCCCCTGCATCTACGGCTCAATCCGATGTATAAAAAGTCCGCTCCGGAGCTTTGGCTCAAACCAGGTGGACTTGGGCGGCATCAGCAGCCCGGCATCCGATACGGCAAACAATTCTGATATGGAAGTGGGATACATGGCAAATGCCACACTGCAGTCCTCTTCCACCCTCCGTTCCAATTCTGCCAGTCCCCGGATGCCTCCTACAAAATCAATCCTGGTATCCGTCCTCAGATCACCGATACCGAGAACCGGTGTCAAAAGCTCTCTTTGCAGAATCGACACATCCAGTTGTCCCACCGGGTCATCCTCCTGATCGCTGACCGGTGCAGTCAACATATACCAGTGACGGGCAAGATACATGGCAATCCGGCCTTTGCGGTCAGGATATGCGGCGCCGTCTGACTTTTCCACCCAAAACCGCCCGGAAACCTTTTCCAGAAATGCTTCTGCGCTGTTGCCATTCAAATCCTTTACCACCCGGTTATAAGCCATAATCATCAACTGGTCATCCGGAAACAGCACTGACAGAAATGTATTAAATTCCTCCCGGCCGCTGTAATCAGGATGGGCCTTTCGCCTCATCCTGGCTACTTTAACTGCCGAAGCACACCGGTGATGTCCGTCTGCAATATAGACAGAATCCACCTGCCGGAAATTCTCCCGGATGCTCTGAACGCTCTCCGAATCTGAAATCTTCCATACCCGGTGCCGGATACCGTCTGAAGAAATAAAATCATACAAAGGTTTTTCCCGCTTTACTGCTTCTGTCCGCTCGTTGATCTCTTGCCTGGAACGATACGCCAGAAAAATAGGTCCGGTCTGGGCACTGCACACATCCACATGATGAATACGGTCCTCCTCCTTCTCCGCTCTTGTATTTTCATGTTTCTTAATTACCTGATTTTCATAATCATCCACACTGGCACAGGCAACGATACCTGTCTGCGTCCGCCCGTCCATTGTCAGCTCATATATGTAATAACAGGGAGCTTCCTCCTCTATGAACTGCCCCTGTTCCATCATTTCATCCAAAAGTGCTTTTGCTTTTTCATAGACCCGGATATCATACATATCCATATCCACGGGAAACTGCGTTTCCGCCCGGTCAATTCGCAGAAAAGACAGAGGGCTTTTTTTAATTTCCTCCCGTGCCTCTGTCCGGTTATACACATCATAAGGAAGTGCGGCAATCTTATCTTCCAGCCCCTCTCTGGGCCGGACCGCACAAAAAGGTCTGACATCTGCCATCTGTGATCCTCTCATTCTTTTTTCGTTCGCAATCCTTTTCTTCTGTTTATTTTATCAAATCCTCCGGATGAATACAATTCGTTTTTGACAGAAAAAATGAATGGTGCTATGATGAATTACAGTTCTCATCCAGTAACAGCAAGAAAGGCAGGGCCGGCTGCAAAGCCTGCACAATATATTCATTCAGAAAGGCAGGAACAGAAAATGACAAAAGAACAGGAAACCATGTTAAACCGTATCAACCGATATGCCGAACAGGAAATGGCAGATATTGATCCTCAGAAAACCCCCATTTCCGTACAGCTTGAAAAACTAAGGCCCATTATGGAAACCATTGCTTCTGAACAGGGCCGCCCGCTGGAGGAAATTTTTATTGAATATATGGATCTGGCCAGCGAATTTTCCGTCGAGAAAGCCAGACAGTTTAAGGAGGACTATCTGGATTTTGATATGGTACAGGATGATATTTATAAATCCCACTGATTTTATCTGAACCAGGCAGGGAAAAGCCATCTTCCCCTGCTCTCTGCACGTGCCCGTGTGCATAAACAGACACAGGGCATCCCGCCCTGTGTCCGTTCTATTCCCCTATAGAAAATTTCTCCGATTACTTTACAACCCGTACCCGGAACACGCCATTGATCTGTTCCAGTGATCTGATGATCTCATCCGTTACCGGCGTTTCCACATCGATCATGGTATAGGCCACATCTTTTCTTGATTTATTGGTCAGATCAGAAATATTAATCCCGCTATTTCCCAGTGCAGTGGTGAAACCGGCAATCATATTGGTGATGTTTTTATGGAAAATAGCGATTCGTCCTGCCTTGTCGCAGACACCCATATCACAGCTGGGATAGTTGACACTGTTTTTGATGTTACCGTTTTCCAGGTACTCCATCATTTCCTTTACGGCCATTCTGGCGCAGTTATCTTCCGATTCCTCTGTCGATGCCCCCAGATGAGGGATTACGATACAGCCCTCCTGTCCGGCCGTGGTAGGATTGGGAAAATCTGTCACATACCTGCGCACCCTGCCTGACTGAATCGCTGCAAGCACAGCCTTTTCATCCACCAGCAGGTCTCTTGCAAAATTCAGAAGGATCACACCATCCTTCATCTTTTCCAGCGCCTCCTGCCCGATCATACCTTTGGTGGAATCCAGCAGCGGCACATGAATCGTAATAATATCACATTCCTCATAGATTTCATCCACATTCAATACATGTCTGACATCCCGGCTCAGATTCCATGCCGCATCCACCGATACGTACGGATCATAGCCATATACTTCCATACCAAGATGCTTTGCCACATTGGCTACTTTAACACCGATGGCGCCCAGACCAATGATACCCAGCTTTTTATTTTCAATTTCCGTTCCGGCAAACCGTTTCTTTTCTTTTTCCACTGCCTTGGCAATATCAGCGTTGTCTGCCTGTGATTTTACCCAGGCGATCCCGCCTGCCACATCACGGGAAGCCAGCAGCATGCCCGCAATTACCAGTTCCTTTACCCCGTTGGCATTGGCTCCCGGTGTATTGAATACCACAATCCCCTTTTCCGCACATTTTTCAAGAGGAATGTTATTCACACCGGCTCCTGCCCTGGCCACAGCCAGCAGCTTATCCGGCAGCTCCATCTCATGCATGGAAGCGCTTCTTACAAGAATCCCTTCCGCATCTGTAATCTCCTTCGTTTCTTCAAAGCCTGCCCGGAACTGTGCAAGCCCCACCTTTGCAATCGGATTCATGCAGTAATACTGAAACATTATCGATTCTCCTCCTCAAACTTTCTCATAAATGCGACCAGTGCCTCCACACCTTCTATCGGCATGGCATTGTAAATGCTGGCCCGCATACCGCCAACGCTTCTATGGCCTTTCAGATTTTCAAGCCCTGCTTCCTTCGCTTCCTTTACGAATTTTGCATCCAGCTCGTCACTTCCGGTTACAAAAGGCACATTCATCAGTGAACGGTCTTTTTTCTCCACAGTTCCCCGGAACAGTTTGCTTTCGTCCAGATAATCATACAGAATTTTGGCTTTCTTTTCGTTTCTCTCTTTCATAGCGGCCAGTCCGCCCATCTTTTTCAGCCATTTGAATACCTTGCCGCAGATATAGATGCCATAAGCAGGCGGTGTATTGTACAGGGAATCCGCATCTGCATGGGTCTTATATTTCAGCATGGTGGGAGTTCCCGGAAGCACATCCTCAGTAATCAGATCTTCCCGGATAATCACAATCACAACTCCGGCAGGACCAATGTTTTTCTGTACCCCGCCGTAAATCACCCCATATTTTGTCACATCCACCGGCTCTGACAAAAAGCAGGAGGACACGTCAGCTACCAGGGTCTTTCCTTTGGTATTGGGCAGTTCTTTAAATTTGGTTCCGTAAATCGTATTGTTTTCACATATGTAGACATAATCTGCATCTTCCGAAACGGGAAGATCAGAGCAGTCCGGAATATAGGAAAAAGTCTTATCCTCACTGGATGCAATCTTGTTGGCCTGGCCATAAAGACATGCCTCCTGATATGCTTTCTTTGCCCACTGTCCCGTAACAATGTAGTCTGCCTTTTTATTTTTCATCAGATTCATGGGAATCATGGCAAACTGCTGGCTGGCGCCGCCCTGCAGAAACAATACCCGATACGTATCAGGGATCTGCATCAACTCACGAAGGTCTGCTTCTGCCTCCTTAATAATTGTATCATATGCCTTGGAACGGTGACTCATCTCCATAACCGACATACCGGTCCCTCTGTAATCAAGCATTTCCTCCGCCGCTTCTTTCAAAACTTCTTCAGGCAGAACTGCCGGTCCTGCCGAAAAATTATACACTCTGGACATGAATCTTCCTCCTCAAATCAATCTAATCAAAACCTACAGATTTCATTTTACCGTTATTAAAACGATACGTCAATCTTTTTTCATCCCACAGTGCCGGTGTGCATTTTGTCAATAGTTATGCAACAACTTTTTGAAAAAATTTTAGGCCAGGTTCTTGATTTCCTCTTCAAAAAGTTGGGCGGAAGTCTTAAAACCCAAAATCCCCCTGGGGTAATTGTTTATCCAGGTTTCTATATACTCTATGTCCTTATCCTGCTTTTCCTCGAAATCCTCCCCTTTTGGTATATGACGGCGGATAAGGCGGTTACTATTCTCGTTTGTGCCCCTCTCCCAACTGCTATATGGATGACAATAGAAAAGAAAGGTCCGCTTTTCCCCATCATGCAAAACAGACCGTTCTAACCCCTCATAGTCCGCAAACTCCACCCCATTGTCCACGGTGATGCTTCTAAAGACTTTAGGGAACATATCCCCCCATTTCCTTTCTAACCGGTCCAGGGCTTCCACAACACTTGCCGCCTTTTGGTCCGGCATCTTAATAATGATTTCATCCCTGGTTTTTCGCTCTGTTAATACAAGCATACATGACTTTGTAATGCCTTGTTTGCCCTTTACCGTGTCCATTTCCCAATGCCCAAATGTTTCCCGGTCCTTTACTTCCTCCGGGCGGTTCTCTATGCTTTCCCCGGCGGATGCCCTTTTCTGCACCTTTACTTTCTTATTGTGCTTTTTCCTCTTCCCTTTTATCGGCAGGTCCTTATTGGTTAATTTAAGGAAAATACCATTGTCTATATATCTGTATAAAGTCCTCACGCTAATAGAGGTCTTAAACTCAATCCCACTTTGGGCTACTGCTGCCAATGCGGCTTCCGGGCTATATTTATCATTTACAATTTTATTCTCTATGTATTCAGCTAAAGGCATATCATTCCCAATTTTAAGGCTACGCCCCTTTCCCTGGGCGTTCCAATCATGGTTCTTTTGCCCCAAATCGCTACTATACCTCACTTCCTCGGTATAGTCACTATTTCTATGTGTATATTCTCCCCTTTTCATTTCCCGGTATATAGTGCTTCTGTGGACGTGCAAATACGCCGCAATCTCCGTTACCTTATGGCCGGAATTAAGCATTGTTTCCATCTTTATCCTATCATTTTTAGTTAAGTGCTTCCCCATGAAATCATCCCTCCAAAAGAAACGGGCACGGAAAGAATCCGTGCCGCCCAATGTCCTATTTTTTATACATCCTCTTTAATCTCTTCCCGGTAAGTGATTTCAATGGTGATGCAAAACGCATCTTCTAATTTGTCCAACTCATATTCTTCACTATAGCCCACTCGCTTGTAACTTTTCAGTATTTTATATTTTCCGCCAGATACTTCCGTTTCCACGTCCCTTATATTTCCGCTCTCTATCAGCTTCTTAACCCTGGCCGTACTGCCTTTCTTTATATCGCCAATATGTACGTCATCCACAAAAACCTGGATGGCTCCGCCCCCCCCCCGAACAAAAGTTTGGCTTTTTCCGATAGTTCATATTGATAGATTTTTTCATTTTCCCGGCCATCTTCAATAAGTGCCTTTTTAGAAAGTTTATAGTCCTCGTTTTCCTCCACAAGTTCCATAATCTCTTTCATGTGGGCTTCCACATTTTCCAGTTTATGCCGCTGTGTCTTGATTATCCCTTTCGGCCTTTTTGGTTCCTCCTGGGGCGGTTGTGCCTTGGCTTCCTGCTTTTTAGAGAATAGATTTTTCAAAATACCCATGTTAAGTTCCTCCTTTTCTTACGGTGTATCTGCGGTTTCGCATACCACAAGCGGCCATCCGTCCATATCACGCCCTACGGCTTATAGGATGACAGCTTGCAATATACCGGGTGTTGTCGTACAACCTTTTAAACGCCGGATAACTTCACCGGGGCGTGGCATGGTTTTCTA
>CANDNA010000002.1 GCA_947385955.1 uncultured Clostridia bacterium | reverse complement strand
GAGAAGGTTGTGGAATGATTTCAATGTTCGGTTTTGAGGGTATGGAGGGAAGAAGGAAGTAAGAGAGAGATAATCCTCGATAGCTCAATGGTAGAGCACGCGGCTGTTAACCGCGGGGTTGTAGGTTCGAGCCCTACTCGGGGAGTGCTTTGCATAGTTGTATGCAAAAAGACTGGGATATATCCCGGATGAGGCTCCGTGGTCAAGCGGTTAAGACATCGCCCTTTCACGGCGGTAACACGGGTTCGATTCCCGTCGGAGTCAGTCATATTGATTTGGCGCCATCGCCAAGTGGTAAGGCAAAGGTCTGCAACACCTTTATCACCAGTTCAAATCTGGTTGGCGCCTGTTAATCCCGGGAGAAATTTCTTTCGGGATTTTTTTATGCGCAGATTCGTGCAGATAAGATATGCCGCTGATGCGGCTCACGGCAAGTAGGGGAAGATAGCTCTTCCCTATTTGATTATACAGATTTATAAGACAGTAATATTTTTTCCAAAATCTTTATTTATCAGATAGTACTTGTATCAATAAAAATAATATGATATATTGTGGTCTATAGAATATTGGTCTTTGCTACAATCCTTGCAGCAATCTAAAAGTTTTTGCGCTTCTTATCCCGTTTCGGGAAGTTATTCACATTCTGCAAATTCATATCTAAGGAGGTCGTTATGACAAACTATCTACAACAGTATTTTCCTATGATCCGTACAAAAGAAGATATACTTACTGAAATTGAGAGCAAAAGAAAATTATCAGGCAGATTTTATAGCTGGTCTGTGGCACAAAGGGAAGAATTTCTTAATTTTTGTGCCGGTGTGAAAGGAGTAAAAGTTTTGTATGATTCTTTTAGCAAAGAAATATTGAATCCTGAAAAGGCACCGGAACGATTGGAGGATTTACTGTCACTTCTTTTAAAGAAAAATGTAAGGATTTTATGTGCACTGCCAAATGATTCTACACGAATTGCAGATGAAAATACACTGGTGGTTACTGATATTGTGGTAGAGCTGGAAGATGGAAGCATTGCAAATGTAGAAGTGCAGAAAATTGGTTATAAATTTCCCGGGGAGCGTAGTGCCTGCTATTCTGCAGATATGCTTTTAAGACAATATAAGAGAGTCAGAGATGCTAAAAAGAAAGGCTTCAGCTATGAGGATATCAAGAGTGTATATACGATTGTATTTTTTGAAAAAAGCGCAGCTTCTTTTCATTTGTTTCCGGATACATATGTACATTATTTTGAACAATGTTCTGACAGCGGACTGCAATTGGAATTGCTGCAGAAATACATTTTTATACCGCTTGATATCTTTAAAAAGAACCGTTACAATAAAACTATACAAAACAGGCTGGAAGCATGGCTGACATTTTTCAGTGAGGATAATCCGGAACAAATCGTGGAACTGATCGAAGCATATCCGGAATTCAAGTTCATATATGAGGATATTTACCGGATATGCTGTAACATGGAGGAAGTTATGGGAATATTTTCAGAGGAACTCAGGATACTTGACAGAAACACTGTACAGCTTATGATTGATGAGATGCAGGATGAGGTAAATGCGTTAAATGTAGAGCGGGATGCATTAAGCGTAGAGAGAGATACATTAAGTGCAGAGCGAGATACATTGAGTGCAGAGCGAGACACATTGAGTGCGGAACGGGATACATTAAGTATGGCATGCGATACATTACGTGCGGAACTGGGACGACTCAATCAGCTTAATCGGAAACTTGCAGAACTGGGACGCACAGAAGATATTATGAAAGCAGCCAGTGATGCAGCCTGTCGTGAGAAACTTTATGATGAATTTTTGATTTAAAAAAGAAGGAAGGTATGAAGGATGCGTTCGATAAATGATTGCTATACCCTTTCCAATGGGGTTAAGATTCCGTGTATTGGTTTTGGAACATATAATGCAAAAGGAGGAGACAACCTGGCGATTAACCGTACTGCCATTGAGGCAGGCTACCGGTATTTTGATACGGCATCTCTGTATGAAACGGAGCGCGTATTGGGACAGGCGGTAAGAGAAAGCGGTATTCCCAGAGAGGAGTTTTTTATTGTATCAAAGTTATGGATAGATGAGCGGGGATATCAGGAAGCCAGGGAAGCCTTTGCAAGGACATTGGACAGACTGCAAATGGATTATCTGGATTTATATTTGATTCATTGGCCAAGAGGGAAAGAAGGGGATTGCGACTGGAAAGAAAAGGATCTGGATACCTGGCGTGCTTTGGAGGAACTTTATCAGAGCGGTAAGGTCAGGGGGATTGGATTGAGTAATTTTCTTCCTCATCATACGGAAAATATATTGAAAAACTGTACTGTAAAGCCTGTTGTGGATCAGTTGGAAATACATCCCGGCTATACACAGGAAGCGGCAGTCCGGTATTGTTTTGAACATGATATCAGAGTACAGGCGTGGAGTCCTCTCGGAAGGAGCGCTATGCTGGATCATCCTGTTTTGAAAGAATATGCGGAGAAGTATGGTAAGACAGTGGCACAGATTTGCCTGCGTTTTTTGTTACAGAAAGGAATTATACCACTGGTTAAATCTTCGGCTATGGAAAGAATGAAGCAAAATCAGGATATATTTGATTTTGAGCTTACCGCGGAGGATATGTCAATTATTAATAATATGCCGCAGAATACGTGGCTGGGAGAACATCCGGATTTTGCGATACCCAAGAAAAAGAGTAATTTTGCCCAGTAAAATGCCGGGCATATTGGAAAGAGGGATCATATGAGTGTACTGGAACAATTTCAAAAGATTATGGCAGCGTCAGACAATGTGGTATTTTTTGGCGGAGCAGGAGTCTCTACGGAGAGTGGTATTCCGGATTTCAGAAGTGTGGATGGGCTATATAATCAGAAATATGACTATCCTCCGGAGACTATTTTGAGCCATACTTTTTATCGGAATCATACGGAGGAATTTTACCGGTTTTACAGGGATAAGATGCTGTGCCTTACGGCGCAGCCCAACGCAGCCCATAAAAAACTGGCTCAATGGGAACAGGAGGGCAAATTAAAAGCCGTTATTACACAGAATATTGACGGGCTTCACCAGGCTGCAGGCAGTAAAAAAGTATTGGAGCTGCACGGGAGTGTACATCGGAATTATTGTGAAAAATGTCATAGGTTTTATGATGCGGAATATATTCTGCATTCGGAAGGTGTGCCTGTATGTCAGTGCGGCGGTCCGATTAAGCCGGATGTGGTGCTGTATGAAGAAGGTTTGGATAATCAGACAATATCAGAAGCGGTTGCCTGCATCAGTGCCGCAGATGTTCTGATTATCGGTGGCACTTCTCTGGCGGTATATCCGGCGGCGGGACTGATTGACTATTACAGAGGAAATAAGCTGATCCTGATTAATAAAACGGCAACCCCCAGAGACAGTGTGGCTGATCTGGTGATACAGGGCAGTATTGGAGAGATTTTTTCTCAGGTAGATGGGGGAGAAAGCCGGTAGCATTCTATGATTTGTAAAGTCTGCATGAGAAAAAGGATGAAAGAATATGCAATTTGATTTTGAGATTGGAGATATGGTAAAACTGAAAAAGCCGCATCCCTGTGGTTCCAGGGAATGGGAGATACTGCGGGTGGGAGCTGATTTCAGATTAAAATGCATGGGATGCGGACATCAGATTATGATATCCAGAAAGCTGGTAGAAAAAAATGCCAGAGAAATTAGAAAAATCCCTTGAAAACACTGGGCTTTTATGGTATCATACACTTCTGTGATATATTTTATTCCTTGCTCCTTTGAGAAAAGGGGCCAGAGACCAAAAGGAGGTAAGAAGCGTGAACAAGTATGAATTAGCCGTGATTGTCAATGCTAAAATCGAAGATGATGAAAGAGCAGCTACAGTTGAAAAATGTAAAGCACTCATTGAAAGATTCGGTGGAACGATTACGAATGTTGATGAATGGGGAAAGAAGAGACTGGCTTACGAAATTCAGAAAATGAGAGAAGCGTTCTATTATTTCATTCAGTTCGATGCTGAATCCAATGTTCCGGCGGAGATTGAATCCCGTGTACGTATTATGGACAATGTGATCAGATACTTATGCGTTAGACAGGACGAGGCATAATAGAAAGTAGGGACTATATGAATAGAGTAATTCTTATGGGTAGATTGACGAGAGACCCGGAAGTGCGGTATTCTCAGGGTGAGAATGCGACCGCAATTGCAAGATATACCCTGGCTGTTGACCGCCGTTTCAATCGGAACGGAGATGAAAACACAGCAGATTTTATAGGTTGTGTTGCATTTGGCCGACAGGCGGAGTTCGCTGAAAAGTATCTGCGCAAGGGGATCAAGATGCTTGTCACGGGACGGATTCAGACAGGCAGTTATACCAATAAGGACGGCATAAAAGTATATACAACCGATGTAGTAGTAGAAGATCATGAGTTTGCAGAGAGTAAGAATGCAAGTTCAGGCCAGGAAGGCGGTTATAGTGCTCCTGTCAGCAGGCCGGAACCGGTTTCTGTGGGGGACGGTTTTATGAATATTCCGGATGGAATTGATGAGGAGCTGCCTTTTAACTGAGAAAATAGTTTAACAGGAGGTATGCATCATGGCTTTTAATAAAGCAGAGAAATCAGATGGACCGATGAAGCGCAGAGGCGGAATGCGGAGAAGAAAAAAAGTTTGCGTATTCTGTGGTAAGGACAATGTGATTGACTATAAAGATACCAATAAATTAAAAAGATATGTATCTGAAAGAGGGAAGATCCTTCCCCGTCGTATTACAGGTAACTGTGCAAAGCATCAGAGAGCTCTTACCGTGGCCATCAAGAGGGCGAGACATATTGCTTTGATGCCTTATGTTGCAGAATAAGGCAGAGTAAGAAGAAATGCAGAGCCGACCAACTGTCTGTTGAGACAGTTGGTCTTTCTTTTTTTCTTAATATTCAGAAAATGACATATTTATACAAAATCTCCTTATATTTGACGATATAATATTGTGGCATTTGCAAATAAAAAATGCTATAATAAATGATAATTGTTACAGTACTAATTATGAGATTCAGCTAAATGGTTTATGAAGGATGAATTTTTCCGTAACCATTATGATCAGAATGAATATAAGAAGAATGTAAATAGATCGGGTTTTGCCCGGAGGGTAAGAGGATGAAAAAGAGGATTAAGATAAAAGGGAGGCTGAGATCCTATCTTCAGGGTTCTATTGCAATGGGGATCCTGCTGTCTCTGGTAAATCTTGTTATATATATAATGGACTATCGGTCAGGACTTTTGCTGACAGGTGCACTGCTGATTTATTTTCTTGTAATTTTTATGATGATGTTTTACAACAAACCGGTTATCATGAATGAACTGATCAGCTTTGCAACACAGTATGGCCAGATTCAGAAACGGCTTTTGCGGGAAATGGCGATTCCGTACGCACTTCTGGATGAGGGAGGAAAGGTCGTCTGGTCCAATAAGGCGTTTGAATCGGTCATACATAAAGAAAAGGGATATTGTAAGTCTATTTCTGCGATTTTTCCTACGTTGACAAAGGAATGCTTTCCCGACGAAGAGGAAGAGACAGAAATGGAGCTGGAATTTGAGGACAGTGAGTTCTCGGTAAAAATGAAACGGATATCCCTGAAGGATATGACGGTAAACAGTGAAATATTTCAGGAACCCAATTATAAGGGGTTTCTGGTCGCCTTGTATTTGTATGATGAAACAGCGTTAAAGATTGCTTTACGGGAGAATGATAATCAGTCTTTGGCTGTGGGTATGATATATCTGGATAATTATGAGGAAGCACTGGAAAGTGTGGAAGAAGTAAGGCGCTCTCTCCTGATTGCCCTGATTGACCGGAAGATCAACAAGTATATTGCTTCCCTGGACGGAATTGCGAAAAAGATGGAGAAAGATAAATATCTGGTGATTCTTCGTAAGGAATCAATTCTTCAGTTGGAAGAGAGCAAGTTTGACCTGTTGGATGATGTGAAAACGGTTAACATCGGAAACGGAATGGCAGTGACTTTGAGCATCGGAGTTGGACTGGATGGTTTAAGCTATACACAGAACTATGAATTTTCCAGGACGGCTATAGATTTGGCTCTGGGACGGGGCGGAGATCAGGCAGTGGTTAAGACCTCCAATTCCATAACTTATTATGGAGGAAAAAGTCAACAGGTTGAAAAAAATACGAGAGTAAAAGCAAGAGTAAAAGCGCATGCTTTGAATGAAATTATTTCCTCCAAAGACAAAGTGCTGGTAATGGGACATCGTCTGGCGGATATGGACAGCTTTGGGGCAGCCGTTGGTATCTATCGGATTGCCAAATCACTGGAACGTAAAGCACATATTGTAATCAATGATGTGACGACATCTGTCAGGCCATTGGTGGATATGTTTCAGAACAATGCGGAATATGAAGAGGATATGCTGATCAACAGTGCCGAGGCTGTCGAGGCGTCCGGGAACAATACGGTACTGGTGGTGGTGGATGTAAATAAGCCCAGCATCACAGAATGTCCGGAATTGCTGCGGACATGCAAATCTATTGTAGTGCTGGATCATCACAGGCAGGGTTCGGAAACGATTGAAAATGCTACATTATCTTATGTAGAGCCTTATGCCTCCTCAGCATGTGAGATGGTTACAGAGATATTGCAGTATATTAAAGAAGGAATCCGTCTGCGTATCGAAGAAGCCAACAGCATGTATGCCGGTATCATTGTAGATACCAGTAATTTTACTACCAAAACGGGGGTAAGGACTTTTGAAGCGGCTGCTTACCTGCGCAGAAATGGGGCGGATGTGACAAGGGTACGCAAACTGTTCCGGGAGGATGCGCTGGAGTATAAAACGAAAGCGGATGCCGTCAGTCAGGCAGAAATATATCGTGGGAATTATGCGATTTCCATATGTTCCAGTGAAGGCGTATTGAGCCCCACTGTACTGGGAGCTCAGGCAGCGAATGAACTGTTAAATATAAAAGGGATCAAAGCAAGTTTTGTTATGACGCAATACCAGGGCAAAATTTTTATCAGCGCAAGATCTATTGATGAGGTGAATGTGCAGGTGATTATGGAACGTCTGGGCGGCGGCGGTCATATGAACATTGCAGGTGCTCAGATGGAAGATGTACCATTAGAGGAAGCCGTCAGAGTGATGAAACGTACATTGGATACTATGATAGAAGAGGGTGATTTAACATGAAAGTAATCTTATTAGAGGATGTAAAAAGCCTTGGAAAAAAAGGAGAAATCGTTGAGGCAAGTGACGGTTATGTGCGGAATTTCCTGTTGCCCAAGAAATTGGGAGTGGAAGCAAATGCAAAAAATCTGAATGATTTAAAACTGCAGAAGGCCAATGAAGAGAAACTGGCCAAAGAACGGCTGGAAGCAGCAAGAGCGTTTGCAGAAGAAATGGAGACAAAAGAAGTAGTTGTTAAAATGAAGGCCGGGGAAGGTGGAAAAGCATTCGGTTCTGTATCCAGTAAAGAGATCGCCCAGGCTGCAAAAAGCCAATGCGGAATGGAAATTGACAAAAAGAAGATACAGATGACAGAGCCGATTAAGAATTTTGGAGTTTTTCAGGTTCAGATAAAACTGCATCCCAAGGTAAGCGGCCAGCTAAAAGTCAAAGTGGTGGAAGAAAAATAGAAGGGAACATATGGAAGCAATGGAAGAAGCACTGCTGAAAAGGGTACTGCCTCATAGTGTGGAGGCAGAACAGTCTGTGATTGGCTCCATGATGATAGACCAGGAAGCAATCGTTGCAGCGTCCGGGATTTTGCGGGAAGAGGACTTCTATGGAAAGCAGTATGGTATCGTCTTTGCGTCTATGGTGGAACTGAACGATGAAGGAAAGCCTGTAGATTTGATTACGCTGCAGGACAGGCTCAGGGAAAAGGATGTGCCACCCGAAATCAGCAGCCTGGAGTTTATCCGGGAACTGATTACAGCGGTTCCCACATCGGCAAATGTAAAGTACTATGCCAATATTGTGGCAGAAAAAGCGATGTTACGCAGACTGATCCGTTTGAATGAAGAGATTGCCAATACCTGTTATGCAGGGAAGGAGAGCCTGGAGTACATACTGGAAGAAACCGAAAAGAAGATTTTTGATTTATTGCAGAAAAGAAACAGCAGTGATTATGTGCCGATTCGTGAAATTGTTATGAATGCCATGAATCGAATTGAGGCAGCTTCCCGTAACAAAGGAGTGGTAACCGGCATTCCTACCGGGTTTATTGACCTGGACTACAGGACAGCCGGTATGCAGCCGTCTGACCTGATTTTAGTGGCAGCAAGGCCCTCTATGGGAAAGACTGCATTTGTGCTGAATATTGCTCAATATGTGGCTTTTAAACAAAAGGAAACAGTGGCTATTTTCAGTCTGGAAATGTCCAGGGAACAGTTGGTGAACCGGCTGTTTTCACTGGAATCCAAAGTGGATTCCCAGCATATCCGTACCGGTAATCTGACAGATGCAGAGTGGGAAAAGCTGATCGAAAGTGCAGGCATTATTGGCCAGTCCAAACTGATCATTGATGATACACCGGGAATCACTATTTCGGAACTCCGTTCCAAGTGCAGAAAATACAAGCTGGAACATGGCCTGCAGATGATTATTATTGATTATTTACAGCTTATGTCAGGAAGTGGCAGAACGGATTCCAGACAGCAGGAAATATCAGATATTTCCAGGTCCTTAAAGGCGCTTGCCAGAGAACTTAGTGTACCGGTTCTGGCATTGTCCCAGCTTAGCCGTGCTGTGGAGCAAAGACCGGATCACAGGCCGATGCTTTCGGATTTGCGTGAATCGGGTGCCATTGAGCAGGATGCGGATGTAGTTATGTTCATCTATCGTGATGATTATTATAATAAAGATACCGAACTGAAAGGTGTGGCAGAGATTATTATTGCCAAACAGAGGAATGGTCCTATCGGGACAATTAATCTGGCATGGCTGCCAGATTATACCAAATTTGCAAATATGCAGAAATAGTTTTGGAATGGATACAATTTCATAGGGGTGGGAACATACAAAAGAGGACAGGCATAAAAAGCAGGTCCTTTTTTGCTTTTACAGGGAAAGAGTTTCCCTGTTTGAACTGGCAGGAAACCGTTTACAGAATTGACAGGAGGAAAAGGGTATGGAACAAAAAATGTACATGATTTCAGACGCAGCAAAGCAGGTAGAGGTAGAGAGTCATGTTCTGCGGTATTGGGAAGATGAATTGGAGCTTCCGATTAAACGCAATAAGCTGGGGCATCGTTACTATACGCAGGACGATGTAAACCGGCTGAAACGAGTCAAAACGATGAAAGAGCAGGGGTTTCAGTTAAAGGCGATCAGAAAGGCTTTGAAGCAGGAAATAGAAGGCAGCCAGGATGAGGTACAGGATGGCATGAGTGAAAGGCAGGGGGAAAGCACAGAGGCACAGGAGCGAAATGAAGTAGCTGTTTCTAAAAAGGAAGCAGGTATGATAAGAAGGGAAACAGCGCCGGCAAGAGAGCGGGAGGAAAAGGCATATCGGCTTCAGATATTGCTCAGAAATATGATTGTGGATACGATCAAGGAAGAAAACGAAATATTCTGTGAACAGATCAAAGAAAGTGTATTGAAAGAGCTGGATTATCAGTTCAGACTGCAGACGGAACGGGAGGAAGAGAGAGAAAATGAAAGAATAAAACGAGAAGAAGAACATTTCCGTCAAATTGATGAATTGATACGGGAAAAGGCAGGAAAAAAGGAAAAAAGAAAAAAGCACTCATTTTTCTGAGTGCTTTTGTATCTCTGCTTTTAACAAAACCGGAACTTACTCTTCTGAGATAGAACCTGTAGGGCAGGCACCTGCACAGGAACCGCAGCTAATGCATTTATCAGGATCAATCTGAAACTGTGTATCTCCCATACTGATAGCGCCAACGGGGCACTGTCCTTCGCATGCGCCGCAGCTTACACAACCATCACTGATTACATATGCCATAATAAATATCCTCCTTATAATCATATTTCTTTTTGATAGTTCAATATCAATTACCAAGTTTATTTTAATACAAATGTATGATGAATACAAGTAGAAAATGCAGGAAAGTAACGGCTCATATACATATTATTGGTCAGCGTCTTCAGCACGACGTGCTTTGATACCATCCAGTATGACCTGCTTTTTTTCGATGACTTTATCTTTGTCCATTGCCTCCACACCCTCCAACTTGTAGGGAATGCCCAGTTTTTCGTATTTTACCTTTCCCATTGTATGATAAGGCAGGACATCCAGTGCCTTTAATGTTTTCAGACCACCGATGAAATGGCCCAGTTTATATAAATATTGATCATCATCCGTAATACCAGGCACCACTACATGCCGGATCCAGATCGCAATCCCTTTTTCAGAAAGATATTCAGCAAAAGCAAGGATTTTGTCATTGGGCTGGGCAGTCAGTTCCTTGTGCTTCTCAGGATCGATATGTTTGATATCCAACATAACCAAATCCGTAAGAGCCAGCAGATCATCCAGTTTTTTCATCCAGACGGCATTGTCAGGCTGAAATGCTATCCCGGAAGAATCAATACAGGTATGAATATTTTTTGCTTTTGCAAGAGTAAAAAGTTCTGTCAGAAAATCCACCTGCATCAGAGGCTCTCCGCCGGTAACAGTAATACCGCCCCCCTTGTAAAAGCTGATATTTCTTTCATACTGCTCAATAATTTCGTCAGCTTCCATAAGAGTGCCTGCGTGCATATCCCAGGTGTCCGGGTTATGACAGTAGGCGCAGCGCATAGGACATCCCTGTACAAATACGACAAAACGCACACCGGGACCGTCTACAGTCCCAAAAGATTCCAGAGAATGGATTCTGCCACTCATGTTACATTACCTCCATTTTTCGCCTTGTTTACATACTTCCTATTGTTTGTATCTGTTATTTCAAAAGAAAACCCCCGGAATCGGGTATCCGGGGGTTTGGTTCTGCTGTGCTTAGATACTCTCGTGGAATGTACGGGAGATGACATCTGCCTGCTGTTCCGGAGTCAATTTGATGAAGTTTACTGCATATCCGGAAACACGGATCGTCAACTGAGGATAATTCTCAGGATGCTTCTGTGCATCTAACAGCATATCTCTGTTTAATACGTTAACATTTAAATGATGTCCGCCTTTTGTTGCGTAACCATCTAACAAAGCTACCAGGTTATCAACCTGTGCACTATTTGTTGCCATAGGAAATTCCTCCTTAAATTAAAATCATTGAATGTGCCGCATGGGCAGTGAAAATTGTTTTATTGATAATCATCAAGACCCTGATGCAGGGTAGGTACACTGCATGCCAGCGGGGTTCTGGAACAATCCGTACATCCCATTGTCTGGACACTGGTAGCTTCCTTGCCGGTATGATCGGTGTCTACATTAATATGTCCCACGCCCATTGCCATGCCGGAATCCAGCATTTTTACAAGTTCTTCTACTTTCTTATCATCCATTGCATTAACCTCCCTGCAAAAGCCTGTTAATTAGTTGTTGAGATCAAGTTCGATATCTCCTGCAAATACCTGATCCTCTTTTCCAAGTGCGCCAGGAATGATGGTGAAGGTATTGGAAATACCGTCCTGAGCATCTTTAAACGGAAGTTTGGATACGGAGGACAGAGAAGCGACTGCACCATGTGTATCACGTCCATGCATCGGGTTTGCACCAGGTGCAAAAGGCTGTCCTTTCTTACGTCCGTCAGGTGTATTGCCGGTTGCCTTACCATAAGTTACATTGGAAGTGATGGTAAGGATAGAAGTGGTAGGAACACCATTTCTGTAGGTATGATGTCTCCTGATTGCAGTCATGAATTTGTGTACGATATCCTGTGCAATGGAGTCTACGCGGTCATCATCGTTACCATATTTCGGGAATTCACCGGTGGTCTTAAAGTCAACGATTACGCCGTCTTCATCACGTACCACTTCAACTTTGGCATATTTGATTGCAGACAGAGAGTCAGCAACGATGGAAAGGCCTGCCACACCGGTTGCAAAATAACGTTTTACATCTCTGTCATGAAGAGCCATCTCTGCTCTCTCATAGCAGTATTTATCATGCATGTAATGGATGATGTTCAGAGTGTTTACATATACATCTGCCTGCCATTCCATCATATCCATGAATTTTGCATATACATCGTCATAATCCAGTACATCGCCTGCTACAGGACGATATTTGGGTCCAACCTGTTTCTTTGTTACTTCATCAACACCGCCGTTCAGCGCATAAAGCAGACATTTTGCAAGGTTTGCACGGGCACCGAAGAACTGCATTTCCTTACCGATTACCATAGAAGATACGCAGCATGCGATACCATAGTCATCACCGTGTGTCACTCTCATCAGGTCATCGTTCTCATACTGGATGGAAGATGTGGTAATGGAGATCTTAGCACAGTATTTCTTGAAGTTCTCAGGAAGTCTGGTGGACCAGAGAACTGTCAGGTTGGGTTCAGGGCTTGCACCCAGGTTCTCAAGTGTGTGCAGATAACGGAAGCTCATCTTTGTTACCATATGACGTCCGTCAACACCAACACCTGCAAGAGACTCTGTTACCCATACCGGATCACCTGCAAAAATCTGATTGTATTCAGGAGTACGTGCGAACTTGATCAGACGCAGCTTCATGATGAAGTGGTCAACAAACTCCTGAATCTGTTCTTCTGTAAAGGTACCGTTCTTTAAATCTCTCTGAGCGAAGCAGTCAAGGAAGGTGGAAGTACGTCCAAGAGACATAGCAGCACCGTTCTGCTCCTTAACAGCGCAAAGATAACCGAAATAGGTAGCCTGAATAGCTTCCTGTACATTGGTGGCAGGTTTGGAAATATCACAGCCATAGGAAGCAGCCATTTCTTTCATCAGCTTCAATGCCGTAATCTGTTCGGAAATCTCTTCACGAAGACGAATTACATCATCTGTCATAACGCGTCCGGTGGAATCCTTCTGTGCCTGCTTATCTTCGATCAGATAATCAATACCATACAGAGCTACACGTCTGTAATCGCCGATGATACGTCCGCGGCCATAAGCATCCGGAAGACCTGTGATGATATGGGAAGAACGGCACGCTCTCATCTCTGCATTGTAAGCGTCAAAGCATCCGGCATTGTGGGTTTTTCTATGAGTGGAGAAAAATTCGCTGATTTCAGGATCTACTTCATATCCATTGTCGGAGCAAGCCTTCTCAGCCATTCTGATACCGCCATAAGGCTGCAGAGAACGCTTGAACGGTTTGTCTGTCTGGAAACCAACGATTGTTTCTTTGCTCTTGTCCAGATATCCGGGTCCATGAGAGGTAATAGTAGAAACTACCTTGGTATCCATGTCAAGAACACCACCTGCTTCACGTTCCTTTTTCTGTAAATCAAGTACGGTTGCCCACAGATCTTTTGTATTCTGTGTAGCGTCTGCCAGGAAGGATTCATCCCCCTCATACGGAGTATAGTTCTTCTGAATGAAGTCACGCACGTTAACTTCTGAATCCCATTTTCCGCTTACAAAATCTTTCCATTCTGGTCTCATTTTGAAATAGCCTCCTATCGTTTATTAGTTAAAACCATTGTTAACCTTATGTAAATTATTATAAGTGCTAAACCACTGAAACGTCAAGAATCGCCATGTATTTTTTTGTATACAAACCTGCAAAAATCATGAAATTTTTATTAATTTTTGTTGAAAACGTGGATAACTTGCCAATCAGGGGTTAAAGTATTATAATATTCACGCAGCCATCATCAGGCAATGGGCTGTCATCAGGCAAAATGGCAGAAAACGGCTCCGCAGGATGGGATGGCATATTTTACAGGAGGTAGTGGAAATGGCAGATATTACGAAAGACATGACAATCGGCGAGATACTGACGGTAAATCCGGGTATTGCTCCGATTCTGATGGCAGCAGGTATGCATTGCCTGGGATGTCCTTCTGCACAGGGTGAGACATTGGAGGAAGCGGCAATGGTACATGGCCTTGATGTGGATGAGTTGATGAAGCAGATTAAGGCGTTATAAGAGCAGACAGGCGCTACAGAAAACGCCGTGACCTGAGAAACAGAAAAGAAGCATTTCCGTGAAAGGAATTGCTTCTTTTTTCAGTCCATTCATTTTCAGGTCCTCTTTCATTTCAGATCAGGGCCAGAGACTGGAGCGCATGATCGGCAATAAAAAGTTCACAATGTTCGTTTAAATAAGCCTCGGTGCCGGAGAAATATTTTTCCGGGACACCATATTCGGAAATAATATTGCAGACTTTATTAAACTCCTCCGGGGAGTGTCCGCTTTTGGTAAGAATCAGAGAGTAATTACCACTTTCCCTGCTGCTGTATAAGGAGTTGGTTCCGCGATAAAAGTTTTTCAGCACATGTGCCAGCCGGGTCAGCTCACTTAAATGGGGAAATGAAAATACCTTTGTCAGATCTGCCTCCAGAGCCAGTGCAACGGATTCGCTGCCAGTGGATAAATCAGCCAGGGAAGAAGGCACTTCGGTATTTTGTGCGGTTTCTCCTTCATATGAATTTTTCAGTTTGTTTTCATGAAGTTTTTTGAACAGATCAAGGACATCGTCTGCTCCTTCCAGATAACTCTCCGCCGGCTCTTCCGCACCATCCTCCTCTGCATCGTGTATGGAAGGTGCAAACTTGGAAAAACGGGTATCCAGTTCTTCCGGATCTTCTACTTTTGTAATAATGAGAACGATACATTCCGCATTCAGGGGTATCGCTTCTATCATCAGGGGAATATTCTCTGCTTCAAAGCCGCATTCAAAGGAGGCCTGCTGCATCATGTCACGGAACAGGTTCTTGGCCTTTTCCGTGCCGTAGGCCAGCTCGCTGATTTTCAGTTCTCTGTCGATCAGGTCGGCTTTTGTTAAAGTGCAGCGAATTTGATGGTCATTTACTTTTTCAATTTTCATTCAATCACATCCTCGCTTATATGATACCATTTTACTGGTCAGTTTCAACTGGAAATTCCTGCAATCACATATTACCTGTATGGGTTTTGTCTGAAAAACTACATATGAATATGATATGGGGAGTCTGCAGAGGGGATGCTTATTTTTGAAGAAAAATCCGAAAGGATTCCTGCGGTATACGCAGGTTTTCCACACTGCAGACAGGACTCTTTATTATTATTAAGTGTATCTTATACTTATTGATTCTTCAAGTCAATAGAAGGATTTACAATTCATAAATTTTTCATAAATTTTCAAAAACGCTTGTATCTGTGGAAATTTTACGTTATAATAATATGCAGAGGTGCTTTCGGACAATCTGTATATTGGAAGGAGGCATGGTATTTATCGAATCAGAGGCATAAAGGATATGCCGTCTTACATTAAGTCCAGAAACGGAAAGTTTCGTCATCAGAACTTCTGCCGGATGGCAGGAGGGAGTCTTATCAGCTCCTGTGCGTGAACAGGACATCAGAATTTTCCAACAATTTCTTAATGTTATAATTCAAATTCCACAACGTAGTATTACATTTATAGTATGTCATAATACACGTCCGTGCATCTCTTCAGTGCTGTTTTCATACCATTTTTACCGAAAATTCCCATGAAAATCCGAAGGAATAGAATGTATCACAGCAGATCCTTGTCTCCGGATTTTCAAATTGAACAGAAGGGGGGATCATATGTGTTACAGAAAGATGAGCTGCACGACATAAGGGTACACCTGGAAGGGATCGCCAGAAGCGGTGCGGTTCTGTATCTGGATGGCAGAGAAGTATCTGCTGAAGAGCTGGTGCGGGCCTGCTTTGTGAATGAAGAGACTGTGTATATGCCGGACTATGTGATGAATCAGGAAGGAAAGCTGACCGAGCTTCGGTATGACAGGATACGCCTGACCTGACCACTGGATAAAGGATTCAGGACACAGGACACACAAACAGGCGGACGGAGAAAGTATTGGGGGTATCGTGAAAAAATATTATTTTTTAAGGAAACGAATCATGTAAGGAGCCTTTACGCTGACAGGTCACGATACCCCAGAAAAAAACAAAAAACGTCAAAATTGGTAATGACGGTATTGGAATAGTCTGTTATAATGAGGACGGTTGGAAAGGAGAGGGCAGGATGAAAAAATTAATTCCGGCATTCGTTGCAATCGTCCTTATATTATTGGTTTTAACGGTCAGCCTGGGGATGAAGCTGATAGATAAATACAGTTATTCCAAAGAAAAGGCGGATCTGGAGGAGTACTTTGACCTGCAGAGTGATGAGGAAGTGGCAATCGTGCTGCAGGATGAACTGTTGGCAGATAAAGCTCTTTTGCTGGACGGTGTCTATTATTTTTCACTTGATACTGTGCATCAGTATATGAATGAGCGCTTTTATGAGGACCGGGGAGAAAATCTGCTGCTTTATACTACCCCGGACGACATCATACGGGTGAATATTGGCGGTACAGAGTTTATTCAGGACGGATCCGGGCAGGATGCGGGATATATTCTGGCCCGGTATGAGGGCGATACATTATATATTGCCGCAGATTACGTTAAGAAATTCACCAACTTTTCCTATGAAACATTTACGGATCCGGGCAGGATGCAGGTGTATACCCGGTGGGGAGAGCAGACTCTGGCTGAGATTAAAAAAGACACTCAGATCCGTTATCAGGGAGGTATCAAAAGTGAGATCCTGAAAGAAGTCACACAGGGTACCCAGGTGGTGGTACTGGAAGAAATGGATACCTGGGTGAGAGTGAAATCTGAGGGGATGATCGGCTATGTGGAAAAGAAACGGCTGGGTGGTTCCCATACAGAAACGATGGCGGCTGTGACTGATTATGAAGAGCCTGTGTATACCAGCATATCCCGGGATGATAAGGTATGTATGGCATGGCATCAGGTGACTTCACAGATAGCCAACACATACTTATCGGATGCTCTGGCAGGAGTGGAGGGACTGAATACCATTTCTCCCACCTGGTTTTCTCTCAGCGATAATGAGGGTAACTTTACCAGCATTGCTTCCACAGATTATGTGGCGCAGGCGCATCAGATGGGCCTGGAAGTATGGGGGCTGGTCGATAATTTCAGCGATGAGGTGGATTCTTATCAGGTGTTATCTTCCACTTCCAAACGTGCTCATCTGATTGACGGGCTGATACAGGCAGCGGCCGCATGCGGTATGGATGGCATTAACGTCGATTTTGAACAGTTGAGTGAAGAGACAGGAGAACATTTCGTACAGTTTATCAGGGAATTGTCCATTCCCTGCCGGGCCAATGGCATTGTGCTTTCCGTGGACAATTATGTTCCTGTTGGCAATACAGGACATTATGGAAGGGCAGAGCAGGGCAGAGTGGCAGACTATGTGATCATAATGGGTTATGATGAACACTGGTCGGGGAGCAAAGAAGCGGGAAGCGTGGCCTCCATTGGTTTTGTGGAGAAGGGTATTCAAAAGACGCTGGAAGAGGTACCGGCAGAAAAAATTATCAATGCGGTGCCCTTTTATACGAGAGTATGGAAATCCGGAGGCGGTGATGTGACGAGTGATGCCGTGGGCATGGATTCAGCAGATCAGTTTCTTGCGGAGCAGGGAGTGTCTCCGGTATGGGATGCCAGTACCTGTCAGAACTATGCGGAATTTGAAAAAGACGGCATGTTCTATCAGGTGTGGCTGGAGGATGAACAGTCCATCGAGGCAAAACTGAATGTGATGGCCAGCTATCAGATAGCCGGTGTGGGTGCATGGAAATTGGGGCTTGAACGGCCGTCGATCTGGAATGTGATTGATTTATATTTGCATGGATAGTTGTGAAAGCAGGATTCTTTTTTTGCAGTGCTTTTCATAGGATAGTAAAAAAAGATACTGGATGAAAACAATGAAAAGTTGGAAGGGCAAAATCAGACATCTGGAGGCGGCAGCAGTGTATGCGGCGATGTTTGCCATGCTGGCAATGGCCGGAATTGTGGCGGCAAAAGGAACGGCGGCATTTGTGGCAGGCAGGCATGTGGAAACGGACAGATGTGTTGTAATAGACGCCGGACATGGAGGGGATGATCCGGGTAAGGTTGGCATCAATGGTGCTCTGGAAAAGGATATTAATCTGCAGATTGCCCAAAAGGTTGCAGCATATCTGGAAATGGAAGGGATTCGGGTTGTGATGACCAGGACAGACGGGGAAGGGCTGTATGATTCCGGAGCCCAGAATAAAAAAGTGCAGGATATGAAAAGACGGATTGCCATGATTGAAGAGGCAGCCCCGGTCATTACCGTCAGCATTCATCAGAACAGTTATCCGGAAGAATATGTAAAAGGGGCGCAGGTATTTTACTATCGGGACAGTACCGACAGCCGTATAGCGGCTGAAGTGATGCAGAAAAGTCTGAAAAACAGGGTGGATCCGGAGAATAAGCGGGAAGCGAAAGCAAATGCCAGTTATTACCTGCTGAAAAAAACCACCTCGCCGATTATTATAGTGGAATGCGGCTTTTTGTCCAATAGCAGTGAAGCGGAAAAACTCTGTACATCGGAATATCAGGACGAGGTAGCCTGGGCAGTTTTTATGGGAACCATACAGTATCTTAACAGCCAGAAGTAGAAACTGCTGTTGTGTTTGGAGTAAATGAGAAATCTCCGGATTGAAATGCTATCAGAAACCTAACATTTTCCTCCGGGGAAATATCCTGGAATCCGCCTTGCATGACAGCGTTAAAATATGCCGGCTGTACACCGGGTCCAGGAGGTCCGGCAGGCCCTTGCGGGCCCTGCCAGCAGCAATTGCAACATAAGTTATTGTGATGATGCTCCATTTTGTTCTTCCCTTTTATACATGCTTTGTGTTCGACAAAAACAGTGTTTTTATCTTATTTTATGTACAATGCCGTTTGGGTGCAGGAAGCTGAGACATGTTATCATTTTGCACCTCCTGTTTCCGGATGCAACAGAAACCAAAGATGCGTTTGACAGAGCGTTGGTCCGATGCTATAGTAAACAGGTAAGCAATGTATGAGTTGAGACAGGAGGACCCCATGTAATCCATATTCTGACAAACAAAGAAAGAAGCAGACAGTCACGGTTATCCAAATAAAAGCGGCTGATGTTTTTGATGCTTGTTATGTTGGAATATAAGATGGACAGCATGGGGTTTTTGCGAAAAAATATGCCAGTTTTACGGCAGTGTGTTGTCGGTAAAAGTGGTACGCTTTATGTATGCTGTGAAAGATATTCCTTCACGGCGTTTTTTTATGTGCAGAGATTGCACTGCAGCGCCGGAACATGAAAGTATGACAGGAGGAACGATGATGGAACAGATTTTTAAATATCCGAGAACACGGCATCTGGAGGGTTCCAGAGAGCAGACAGGGGATGAAAACCTGAAATGTGTGGCATTTTCCGAACTGCCTGGAAAATATCTGGTTTTGGAGGAAAAAGTGGATGGCGCCAACTGTGGAATCAGCTTTGGAACAGACGGAACTCTGCTTTTGCAGAGCCGGGGCCATTTTTTAAACGGGGGATACGGGGAGCGGCAGTTTGATCTGCTGAAATTATGGGCAGGCAGTTTCAGAGACTCTCTTTATAGGCTGCTGGGAAGCCGCTACATTATGTATGGAGAATGGCTTTATGCCAAGCATACGGTATTTTATGACAGGCTGCCCCATTATTTTATGGAATTTGATTTGTTTGACAAAGAAGAGGGAAAATTTTTTTCTACCGGAAAACGCAGAGACTTTTTGAAAAAAGCTCCGTTTATCCATTCTGTCCGGGTATTGGCTGAGGGGTATTTTACACATCCGGAAGAAATTACGAAGTGGATTGGACCCAGCCTTTTCATTTCCGGGGAATCGGAGGCTTCCTTTCTGCATCAGTGCAAAAAGGGCGGTGTCAATGCAGAAACAGCTATCCGTCAGACCGATCTGACAGGGTTCATGGAAGGGATTTATATCAAAGTGGAGTCAGGAGATTATGTGACAGACCGGTTGAAGTTTGTAAGGGGATCTTTTTTGAATACAATTCTTGATTCGGAAAGTCACTGGGTCAATCGTCCGATGATTGTAAACAGGCTGGCGGAGGGCGTGGATCTGTTTGATACCGGGGAAGATGAGGGACAAGGGAGCGACTGGGAATATAGGAAAGGGGAGAGGTGAATGGGCAGGAAAATCCTTTCGGAAATCCGGAACAGTGGATTTTCTCTGAACGCATTGGCAAAGGGATACCCGGAGATTTCCGATCTGAAAGACATCCCCCAGAATCCGGTTTATCATGCAGAAGGCGATGTATACCGGCATACGGAGATGGTATGTGAAAAATTGCAGGAGTTATCGGGCTGGCAGGGGCTTGAGCAGGAAAAACAGGAGCTTTTGTTTCTGGCAGCAGTCTTTCATGACAGAGGAAAGATTTCCTGTACAAGGCTGGAGGAAGGAAACTGGGTGTCTCCCAGGCATACCCTGATCGGGGAAAAGGGATTCCGCAGGATGGCTTACCGGGAGCAGGAGCGGTTTGGGCTGACTTTTTCCCAGCGGGAGACTGTGGCGGGACTGATTCGATATCACGGTTTGCCGGTATGGTTCTGGACAAGGGAAAGACCGGAATTTGAACTGATGAAAGCGGCGGAACGGATTCCGATGAGGCTTTTGTATCTGCTTTCTGCAGCAGATGTCAGGGGACGCAGCGGAGAAAATGAAGAACAGCTCAGAGCGTCCGTGGAACTGTTTGGAGAGTATGCAAAGGAACTGGGTATCTGGGAATCCCCCTGGACATTTACAGATGATTATACCAGATTTCAGTATTTTCATAAGGATGATTTGTGGAGAGGCGCGGCATTATATAATGAAACAGAATTTGATGTGTTTTTGATGGCCGGGCTGCCTCTGGCCGGAAAAGACAGCTGGATTGAAAAACATGGCGGGGATCTGCCGGTGGTTTCTCTGGATGAGATACGGGAGAAAATGGGAATCCCGCCGGTCAGAAAGTCAGGGCAGGTGGTGCATATGGCTATAGAGCAGGCACGGAACTATCTGCGGAACAGACAGCCGTTTATCTGGAACGCTACCAATCTGCTCCGGGAAACCAGGGCAAGGCTGATTTCGCTGTTTGCCGGGTACGGCGCCAGAGTGCATATTATATATCTGGAAGCACCTTATGTGGAACTGCTTCGCAGGAATCAGATCAGGGCGCGCAGGATTCCGGAATCTGTTTTGGAGGAAATGACAGGAAGGCTGGAGGTGCCCATGCCCTGGGAAGGATATGAGGTGAAGCTGCTGGCTGAGTAGGGAAGATGGCCGGAAAAATCTCTTTTCCGCAGGATAAGATTGTGGTATACTAAACCATTGAGGTAGGCATTTATGATAAAGACCAGAATAGAGACAGTGAATGAAAAATATTTGGACAGGAAAGTGCTGGCGGAGGCAGGAAATATCCTGAAAACCGGCGGATTGGTAGCATTTCCTACAGAAACGGTATACGGTCTTGGCGGAGATGCTTTGCAGAGAGAGTCCTCAAGGAAAATTTATGCAGCAAAAGGGAGGCCATCGGATAATCCTTTGATTGTACATATATGCCGGTGGGAAGACATCGGAAAAATTACCCGGAAGATCCCGGAGGAAGCACGGAAGCTGGCCAGGGCTTTTTGGCCGGGGCCTCTGACTATGATTCTGGAGAAAGCGGATGTGGTGCCGGCAGAAACCACAGGAGGGCTTTCCACTGTGGCGGTACGGATGCCGGACAATCCGATTGCATTGGCATTGATTGATGCAGCCGGTGGATATGTGGCGGCACCCAGTGCCAATCTTTCGGGGAAACCCAGTCCTACACTGGCTGAGCATGTGGCAGAAGATTTATCAGGCAGGATAGAGATGGTACTGGACGGCGGCGCTGCGTGCATCGGGCTGGAATCGACAATCGTGGATCTGACAGAAAAGGCCCCGGTTATCTTAAGGCCTGGCTTTATTACCAGGGATATGTTGGAAAAGGTACTGGGGAGGCCGGTTGGGGAGGAGCGTTCGTTAATGGGAATGGAAGAAGGACGTGCGCCAAAAGCGCCGGGTATGAAATACAGGCACTATGCTCCGGCCGGAGAAATGACGGTTGTGGCGGGAAAGGAACAGGAGGTAACGAAAACCATCCAACGACTTGCGGACGAAAAGATGAGGGCAGGCGAAAAAGTGGGTATACTCTGTTCCAGAGAGACAAAAGACTTTTACCGGGCAGACCGGGTGGAAGCTGCCGGAACGAGAGAAGATGAAGCAGAGGCAGCCAGGCATCTGTATGCCCTGCTGAGGAGCTTTGACAGGCACCATGTGACCTGTATTTATTCAGAAGCGTTTTCCGGTGAGGGCATCGGACAGGCCGTGATGAACCGGCTGCTGAAGGCAGCCGGATATCATATTATAAAAACAGGAGAAAACAGGAGGGAAAGTGAATGATAGCATTGGGAAGTGATCATGGCGGATATGATCTGAAACAGGAAATTAAAAAATATCTGGAGGAAGCCGGGTATGAGTACCGGGATTTCGGATGTGACAATAAGACGTCCTGCGATTATCCTGTGTTTGGACGTGCAGCAGCGCAGGCAGTGGCAGACGGAAGCTGTGAAAAAGGGATTGTAATCTGTACGACAGGTATCGGTATTTCCATTACGGCCAACAAAGTGCCGGGGATCCGCTGTGCATTGTGCGCTGATTCCACTTCCGCAAAGCTGACCAGGCTGCATAACAACGCGAATGTACTGGCACTGGGAGCGGGAATTGTGGGCAGTAATCTGGCGCTGGAGATCGTAAAGACCTTTTTGGAAACAGAATTTTCCGGAGAAGAACGTCATCAGAGGAGAATTGATCTGATAGAAGTACAGTGACAGTAGGGCATGGGCCTGTAACAGAGAAAAGAAACAGGAGGAAGAACATGGCGAAAGTGGTAGTGATGGATCATCCGTTGATCCAGCATAAAATCGGCTATATCAGAAGAAAGGATACCGGGACCAAGGATTTCCGGCAGATGATCAGTGAAATTGCCATGCTGATCTGCTATGAGGCCACAAGAGATCTGCCGGTGGAGGATGTGGAAATCGAGACTCCTCTCTGCAAAGCCACGGCAAAAGAACTGCGGGGCAAAAAAATTGCCATTGTGCCGATTCTGAGGGCCGGTCTGGGAATGGTAGACGGTATGCTGGATCTGATACCGGCGGCAAAAGTGGGACATATCGGGCTGTACCGGGATCCGGAAACACTCAAGCCGGTGGAGTATTACTGCAAACTCCCTGCGGACTGTGCAGAGCGGGAAGTGTTTGTAGTAGATCCTATGCTTGCCACCGGGGGTTCTTCCGTGGAAGCCATCCGGATGCTGAAAGAGCGTGGCTGTAAAAAAATTCATTTTATGTGCATCATTGCGGCGCCGGAGGGGGTTGCACTGATGCAGAAAAACCATCCGGATGTGAATGTATTTATCGGCGCCCTGGATGAAACACTCAACGATCACGGTTATATTGTGCCGGGATTGGGAGATGCGGGTGACCGGATTTTCGGTACCAAGTAGTCGGAGCGGGCGAAATGAAGAGAGAAGATTATATTTCCTGGGATGAATATTTTATGGGGATTGCCAAATTGTCAGGAATGCGTTCCAAAGATCCCAGTACGCAGGTGGGCGCCTGTATCGTAAGCGAGGACAATAAAATACTTTCTGTAGGATATAACGGATTTCCCACAGGATGCGGGGACGATGAATTTCCCTGGGAGCGGGAAGGCAATATGCTGGATACCAAGTATGCCTATGTCACTCACAGTGAGCTGAATGCTATTCTGAATTACAGGGGAGGCAGTCTGGCGGGGGCTAGGCTGTATGTATCCCTGTTTCCCTGTAACGAATGTGCCAAAGCAATTATTCAGGCAGGCATCCGGACAATTATCTATGAATGTGACAAATATGCCAATACAGGGTCTATTATAGCTTCCAGAAAAATGCTGAATGCGGCAGGAGTCGAGTATTATCGGTATCAGTCAAAAGGACGCAGGATAGAGCTGGAACTGTAGAAAAAAGACCGGGAGGTGTGAAACGTATGAAATCTGTGAAACGTGCCAGCAGGCAGATTGCTGCCATACTGTGTATGGTATTTCTGGCTGCCAGTGCGCCCGGAACAGTTCGTGCGACCACTACACAGGAAAAGCTGGATAAGGCAAAGGAAGATAAGAAACAGACAGAATCTGCACTGGAACAGACCAGGGAAAACATACAGGGTATGCAGGGAGAGCGAAATTCCCTGCAGGGGCAGCTTTCCATATTAAATGACAATCTGGAAGAGGTCAGCCGGAATCTGGATGAACTGGAAAGCAATATTGCGGATAAGGAACAGGAAATCTCCAATACGGAAGCAGCGCTGCAGGAAGCTGAGGAAACAGTGGAATGGCAGTATGAATGTATGAAAAAACGCATTCAATTTATCTATGAAAGAAGCGATGCGATCTATCTTGAAATGCTGTTTTCTTCGGAAGGACTGGGGGATTTTTTGAACAAAAGCCAGTATATAGAAATGATTTCCGCCTATGATCACAGGATGCTGGAAGAATATAAGGAAACCAGAAAACAGATTAAAGAAACCAAAGAAAAGCTGGTGGCTCAGAAGGAGGAACTGGATGAGCTCCGGGAGGAGACAAAGGCCGAACAGAGTAAAGTAGCCGGAATGGTACAGAATACTGCGGACAATATTGCCGGGTATGCGGATCAGATTTCAGAAGCCGAGCAGGTGGCGCATACTTATGAAGCGCAGGTAAAAGAGCAGGAAGCCAATATTGCCGCTCTCCAGAAACAGTTGGCAGAAGAGCAGGCCATGTCAAGACTGGCGGCCAAATCGGCCAGAAGGGATATTTCGGAAGTGACTTTTGCAGAAGGAGACCGGGAATTGCTGGCGCAGTTGATATACTGCGAAGCCGGGGCGGAGCCTTATGAAGGAAAGGTTGCAGTAGGTGCGGTGGTAATCAACCGGGTGCTGAGTTCAGTGTATCCGGATACGGTTGTGGGAGTGATCTATCAGAATAAGCAGTTTTCGCCGGTGGGAAGCGGCAGACTGGCGCTGGCGCTGGCAGAAGGGCGTGCCACACAGGCCTGTTACCAGGCGGCGGACGAGGCTATGAGCGGTGTGAGCAATGTGGGAAACTGTGTTTATTTCAGAACTCCCATACCGGGGCTGACAGGCATTGCCATTGGCGGACATATTTTTTATTAAAGCCGTTCAAACGCTTCGATATATTTTGTCAGTTCCTGCAGTCTGCCATCATATATAATGGTGAGCAGACTGTTACAGGCCAGCAGGGCGGATTTCAGATTTTCCATGGAAATGCCGCCCTGTTCTAATGCAGGCACCATTTCATCCAGATCCACGACTTTGACAAAACCGTCCGGATAGATGATGACATCAGCCAGCAGGTCGGTTACAATAAAAGAGCCGGTATCTTTATGGTGCTCGCTGGTAATGATATCACAATAGTAGTACAGGAGACTGTTATCGGCGCGGTAAAATTTGCTGACCTTATAGCCTTCTTTGAGAAAATAACAGGAATAGCCGTGATGCAGGTCTTTTTTGGGTTTCAGTGCGTTCCAACTGGTTATGATGCGGTCCTGATCCCAGGAAAGGATTGTATCATCTTTCAGCAGGATACATTCGGCAGGAATGATTCTTTTCCGGTAAAGTAATGGATATTCCATATGTGACCTCCCTCGGCTGGATTGAAAGGGTATCATGATTGATGTTGTTATTTCAAATGCTACACTTGGCGTATTTAAAAGTCAATGGCAATTCCTGTTTTTATAAAAATTTTTCGGGAGGCTTTTCGGGCAGGAAATTTACAGGTTTGACTTTACAGGAAGGGAATTATTGGATATAATCGGGAAAGGGAGTAAATGGGAATGAGGGAATACCGGAGGAAAGACCGGAAACGGAAAAAGGCAGTTTATCAGGCGCTTACCACAATCAGTCAATTTGGTATTAATATGCTTGTCCCTATTTTTCTATGCTTCTTTTTGGGCTTGTTTTTGGATAGAAAAATGGGGACTTCCTGTTTTATGATTCTTTTTTTCTTTCTGGGAGCGCTGGCAGGTTTCCGCAATGTTTTTTTGCTGGCCAGGAGAATTTACAGCGGGACTGAGGAAAGGATGACGGGTCATGAGGGAGACCGGAAGGGGCAAAAGGAAGTGGAATGAAACACTGACGGAACTGTTTGCCGGGATCGGGATAACGGCAGTTTTGTTTCAGGTAACGGTTGTATGGTTTGTGAAAGACCGGATATCCTACAGTATGGGCCTGTGGATCGGAGCGGTACTGGCAGCCGCTATGGCGTTTCATATGTGGAGGACACTGGACAGTGCCCTGGAGATGGGAGAAGCAGGCGCACAGAAACAGATGCGCAGGCAGTCGGCACTCAGATATGGAGCGGTGGTTCTTGTGCTGGCGTTTCTGATGTTGACAGAGGCAGCCAACCCTCTTTCTGCATTCCTGGGGATTATGACATTGAAAGTAGCGGCTTATTTACAGCCGGTTACCCATAAAGTAATAGTAAGATTAAGGAGGTGAATCTATGGGACAGGGGATCTTGTTATCTCAGGGGGCCGAAGTGGATTTTATGATTCATGGGGTCTTTTCCTACCAGTTATTTGGCCAGGAGTTCTGGATAACGACCACGCATATTTGTATGCTCATCGTACTGCTGGTGATTGTGGGCTTCTGCATTGCGGCGAATCTGGTTATGAAACATGCGTCTTTGGTGCCGGATGGGTTCCAGAATGTGGTCGAACTGATTGTGGAAAAACTGGACGGTATGGTGGAAGGCGTTATGGGCAGAAATGCCGCCGGATTTGCAAATTATATCGGCACGATTTTTATCTTTATATTTTTGAGCAACATTTCAGGTCTGTTCGGCTTAAGGCCGCCGACAGCAGACTATGGTGTGACTTTTCCGCTTGGCGTGATGACCTTTGCCATCATCCATTTTAACAAGTTCAAGCATCAGAAAGTGAAAGGCGTGATTAAGGGATTGTGTGAGCCCTGGGTATTCTGGGCGCCCATTAATATCATAGGAGATCTGGCGGTGCCGGTTTCTCTGTCGCTGCGTCTTTTTGCAAACGTTCTTTCCGGAACGGTCATGATGGCGCTTGTGTATGCACTGCTTTCCAGGATTGCGATTATCTGGCCGGCAGCGCTGCATGTTTATTTCGACCTGTTTTCAGGGGCAATTCAGACATATGTGTTCTGTATGCTGACCATGACATATGTGAATGATGCAATAGAAGGATAGCGATGAAACATTAAGTTGTAAAAAGGTTAAGGAGGAAACAAACATGGAATTCAACACAAACTTTATCTTAGGTTGCTCCGCAATCGGTGCGGGTCTTGCAGTGATTGCAGGTATCGGACCTGGTGTAGGCCAGGGTATTGCAGCCGGGCATGCTGCTGCGGCAGTGGGCAGAAATCCGGGAGCAAAATCTGATATTACCTCTACCATGCTTTTGGGGCAGGCCGTTGCCGAGACAACAGGTTTGTATGGTCTGTTGATTGCAATGCTTCTGTTATTCGTAAAACCGCTGATGCCATAAGAAGTCTCTTTAAAAATATGATGAAAGGAGGCAGACATGGACTCATATTTATTTGACCTGACACCACAGCTTTTGCATGATGCGCTGCTGAGTATGATTGCCGTATTTACCCTGTTTCTGGTAGCGTCGCATTTCCTGTTCAATCCGATTCGTGATATGTTGAAAAAGCGTCAGGAAAAGATTCGTGATGATCTGGGTGATGCCAGACAGAGCAGGGAAGAAGCACAGAGCCTGAAGGCTGAGTATGAGGCAAAACTTCAGAATGTGGAGAAGGAAGCGGAAGAAATCCTGAGTGCTGCCAGAAAGAAAGCACTGGCAAATGAGGCAAAAATCATTGCAGAGGCTAAGGAAGAAGCTGCGCGGATCAGGGAAAGGGCCGTTCAGGAAGCGGAACTGGAAAAGAAAAAGGCAGCCGACGATGTGAAAAAGGAAATGGTTTCCATTGCGTCCCTGATGGCGGGCAAGGTAGTGGCAGCATCTATCAATACCGCAGTTCAGGACAGCCTGTTAGAGGAAACATTAAAGGAAATAGGTGATACTACATGGCTAAGCTGATTTCCAAAACTTATGGGGAAGCCCTGTATGAGCTTGCCATAGAAGAAAACAAAGTGGATTCCTTTGCAGAAGAGATTCAGATCCTGCAGGAAATCTTTGCAGGCAGCAAAGAGCTGGGAGATTTGATGAATCACCCGAAAATTGCAAAGGAAGAAAAACTTCAGGTAATGAAAAATGTGTTTGAGGGAAGGCTGGACAGTGAACTGTTGGGATTTCTTTCTCTGATCATCACAAAGGATCGTTACGGTGAAGTGGATCATATCCTTCAGTACTTTCTGGACCGGGTAAAGGAACGGAAGGGCATCGGTGTTGCGTTTGTGACAACGGCGGAAAAGCTGAGGGAGGAACAGAAACAGCAGATTGTTGCAAAGCTGCTGGAGACAACTGGATATCAACAGATGGAGATGCATTATGCAGTGGATCAGGGACTGATCGGAGGGATGGTAATCCGGATCGGCGACAGGGTCGTGGACAGCAGTATCAGGACAAAGCTGTCCGAGCTGCAGAAAAATCTGATGAAGATACAGTTGGCGGAGTGAAACAGAGAAAGAAAGGTGCGTATAGATCTATGAATTTAAGACCAGAAGAAATCAGCGCGGTAATAAAGGATCAGATCAAGAGGTATGCTTCGGAGCTGGAAGTATCCGATGTGGGTACTGTTATCCAGGTGGCCGACGGCATCGCTCGTGTGCACGGACTGGAAAATGCAATGCAGGGGGAGCTTTTGGAGTTCCCCGGGGAAATATACGGAATGGTGCTGAACCTGGAAGAGGATAATGTGGGCGCTGTTCTGCTTGGCAGCCATAAGAACATCAATGAAGGCGATATTGTCAAGACAACCGGAAGGGTGGTAGAGGTTCCTGTAGGCGATGCAATGCTGGGACGTGTGGTAAACGCTCTTGGTCAGCCGATTGACGGCAAAGGTCCGATACAGACAGAGAAATACCGTAAAATAGAAAGAGTTGCTTCCGGCGTTATTACCAGAAAGTCTGTGGATACACCTCTGCAGACAGGTATTAAGGCCATTGACTCTATGGTGCCTATCGGAAGGGGCCAGCGTGAGCTGATTATCGGAGACAGACAGACCGGAAAAACAGCCATTGCCATTGATACCATTATCAACCAGAAGGGACAGGGTGTAAAATGCATCTATGTTGCGATTGGTCAGAAGGCATCTACGGTTGCCGGTATTGTCAAGACTCTGGAAGAATTCGGAGCAATGAATTTTACCACTGTAGTAGCGGCTACAGCAAGTGAACTGGCTCCGTTACAATATATTGCGCCATATTCGGGATGCGCAATCGGAGAAGAGTGGATGGAGAACGGCGAGGATGTGCTGATCGTATATGACGATCTGAGCAAGCACGCAACTGCTTACCGTACACTTTCTCTGCTGCTTAGACGTCCGCCGGGACGTGAAGCATATCCAGGAGATGTATTTTATCTGCATTCCAGACTGCTGGAGAGAGCAGCAAGGATGAGTGAGGAATATGGCGGCGGTTCTCTGACTGCGCTTCCCATCATCGAAACGCAGGCAGGAGATGTGTCTGCATATATTCCTACAAATGTGATTTCTATTACGGACGGTCAGATTTATCTGGAAACGGAAATGTTTAATGCAGGTTTCCGGCCGGCGGTCAATGCGGGACTTTCCGTATCCCGTGTGGGCGGCGCTGCACAGATTAAGGCAATGAAAAAGATTGCCGCACCGATTCGTGTGGATCTGGCCCAGTACCGTGAGCTGGCTGCTTTTGCACAGTTTGGTTCTGAGCTGGATGCGGATACGAAGGAAAAGCTGGCACAGGGGGAACGCATCAGGGAAATCCTGAAGCAACCTCAGTATAGGCCCATGCCGGTAGAATATCAGGTTATTATTATTTACGCAGCGACCAATAAATATCTGCTGGATGTCCCGGTAGAGGAAATTACAACATTTGAGAAGGATTTCTTTGAATTCCTGGATACCAAATATCCGGAAATTCCGGAAAACATCCGGAAGGAAAAGGTGATTTCCGAAGAAACGGAAGGCCTGCTTCAGAAAGCAATTGCAGAATTCAAACAGTAAATGGAAAGGGTGATATGTTATGGCCTCGATGATAGACATTAAAAGACGAAAAGTCAGCATTCAGAGTACCCAGCAGATTACCAAAGCCATGAAGCTCGTATCCACGGTTAAGCTCCAGAGAGCAAAAGTACGTGCAGAGCAGTCCAAAGCGTATTTTAACTGTATGTATGAAACCGTTACATCCATGCTTGCCAGAACAGGCCACAGCGACCATCCTTATCTGAAGGCGGGCAGCAGCGGCAGGAAGGCCGTAATCGTGATTACGTCCAACCGTGGCCTGGCGGGCGGTTACAACTCCAATGTGATCAAACTGATTACCGGAGGCGCATTCAAAAAAGAAGAACTGGCGATTTATGCGGTGGGCAAAAAGGGCAGAGATACCCTTGCCCGCCACGGTTATGAGATAAAAGGAGATTTTTCCGATATGATCGAAGAGCCACAGTATCCGGATGCCGTAAGGCTTGCGAATACGCTGCTGGCGGATTTCGCGGACGGACAGATCGGGGAGATTTATCTGGCCTATACCATGTTTAAAAATACGGTCAGCCATGTTCCCACACTTTTGAAGCTGCTTCCTGTGGAAACAGGTGAAAACGGTGAAAGAGGAGAAGAAGGCGGGGAAGTTAAGAAAGACAATCAGATTCCGATGAATTTTGAACCGGAAGATGAAGAGGCCCTGGATATGATTATCCCCAAGTATGTAACAAGCCTGATTTATGGCGGCCTGGTAGAGGCGGCTGCCAGCGAAAACGGTGCAAGAATGCAGGCGATGGATTCGGCGACGAGCAATGCTGAAGAAATGATTAGCAGCCTGACGCTGTTGTATAACAGAGCACGTCAGGGATCAATTACACAGGAATTGACGGAAATTATAGCTGGTGCGGAAGCAATCAGTTAAAACAGCATGCACATAGCTGTAAAAGTGCAGGGAATCCCGATGAAATAAAGGAGTGAAACAATAATGGCAGAAGTAAACAGTGGAAAAATCACTCAGATTATCGGTGCTGTTCTGGACATTAAGTTCAGCGAAGGTAAACTTCCTGAAATCAATGAAGCAATCCATATCCCTACCAAAGATGGCGGGAAACTGGTTGTGGAGGCGGCACAGCATCTGGGTGATGATACGGTAAAATGTATTGCCATGGGTTCGACGGATGGTCTGGTAAGGGGAATGGAGGCAATTGCCACCGGCGCTCCGATTACCGTACCGGTAGGTGAAAATACGCTGGGACGTATTTTTAATGTACTGGGAGAGCCTATTGATAATAAACCGGCGCCGGAAGGAGTGGGCCATGAGCCGATTCACAGAGCGGCGCCGGCGTTTGAAGAACAGTCAACAGAGACAGAACTGTTGGAAACCGGTATTAAGGTGGTGGATCTGCTCTGCCCTTATCAGAAGGGTGGAAAGATCGGCCTGTTCGGCGGTGCAGGCGTAGGCAAGACGGTGCTGATTCAGGAGCTGATTCGTAACATTGCTACAGAGCACGGCGGATATTCTGTGTTTACTGGTGTAGGTGAGCGGACAAGAGAAGGCAATGACCTGTATCATGAGATGCAGGAATCAGGTGTTATTGATAAAACAACAATGGTATTCGGCCAGATGAATGAGCCGCCGGGAGCCAGAATGAGAGTGGGCCTGACGGGTCTGACAATGGCAGAATATTTCCGTGACAAAGGCGGAAAAGATGTGCTGTTGTTCATTGATAATATTTTCCGTTTTACCCAGGCCGGTTCGGAAGTATCGGCACTGCTGGGACGTATGCCTTCAGCAGTGGGATATCAGCCTACGCTGCAAACGGAAATGGGTGCGCTTCAGGAGCGCATCACTTCTACAAAAAACGGTTCCATTACATCCGTACAGGCAGTGTATGTGCCGGCCGATGACCTGACTGACCCGGCTCCGGCAACGACTTTTGCCCATCTGGATGCTACCACAGTATTGTCCCGTTCTATTGTGGAACTGGGGATTTATCCTGCAGTGGATCCGCTGGAATCTACTTCCAGGATTCTGGATCCCCGTATCGTGGGTGAGGAGCATTATCGGGTAGCCAGAGGCGTACAGGAGATTTTGCAGAAATATAAAGAGCTGCAGGATATTATTGCGATTCTGGGTATGGATGAGCTTTCAGAGGATGATAAACTGGTGGTTGGACGTGCGAGAAAGGTACAGAGATTCCTGTCCCAGCCTTTCTTCGTGGCAGGACAGTTCACCGGACTGGAAGGCAAGTATGTACCGATTGGTGAGACTATCCGCGGCTTTAAAGAAATCATTGAAGGAAAGCATGATTCTATTCCGGAGAGCTATTTTCTGAATGCAGGAACGATTGATGATGTCATTGCCCGCGTGAAGTAAGGGGTGAGCATATGGCGGAAGGAAATACATTCAAATTAAAGATCATCACTCCCGACAGAGTATTTTATGAGGGAGAAGCCTCTATGGTGGAATTTAATACCACAGAAGGAGAAATCGGTGTATATCGGGCACATGTGCCGACTACTGTGATTGTCGCACCTGGAATTTTGACGATTACGGAATCCGGCGGATCAAAAGAGGCTGCTCTTCATGCCGGATTTGCAGAAATTCTGCAGGAGCAGGTGACTATCATGGCGGAAATTGTGGAATGGCCGAATGAAATCGATCTGAGCAGAGCAGAAGAAGCAAAGCACAGAGCAGAGGAACGACTGGCTTCCAAAACACCGGAAACAGATATAGCAAGGGCAGAAACTGCTTTGCACAGAGCCATAGCAAGAATCGAAGTGACAAAGAAATAAGGGCACACAGCAGCAGAAGCAGAGAATAAAAGCAAAGGGCAGTCGCACCCGGGGACGGGGAGACTGCTCTTTCCCATTTCTATTTTTCCAGCAGATAACCTTCTATCCGAAAGTCGGTAAACAGGTCTGTTTCATGATTGTAGGTAAAAGAAAGTACATTCAGATAAAGAACATGGTCCGGATCTGTTTCATAAAGACGGTGAGAGGAAAAATAAAGTTCCATACTGCCGGATTCATCGGCCTGTTCCATATACGAACGCAGCAGCGTGTCCAGATCCACAGTCAACAGGGGTTCTTCATCAGGAAACAGGGGATAAGAAGCAATCAGTGCCTGCTTTTCCTGGCTGCTTTCCAGAGAGTCATAGGAACTCCGGTAAGAGGAAGTTTCAACCGGATAACAATAACGATAGCCCTCTACAGGAATCTGCCTGACAGAAGCAGAAGTATGATAATGTTTTTCCGGGTCATAGGGGCTGATGTAAGCGGTAAGGGCTTTCAGGGAATCCAAATCCTGTTCAGGCAGGGAATCCAGATATTTTTCACCATGATAGTCATAAAATAAAAAGGAATAAGCGCCGCTGGTACGGAGGTAAAGCTGCCTGGCAGGTGAATCCTCCGGAGTATCATTGTAGCGGGCAGCAATGATTTGCTGTTTTTCTTCCCCGGATAATGACAGATAGTGGTCAACGGCCGCCTTCTGGCTGAGATAGGAAACATAGTTCATATTGAGAAAGGGCAGACATCCGCCGGTCAGAATCAGAAAGGCCAGCAAAAGAAGCAAATCATGCAGGCGGGCACGCCGAAAGAAGTAGACTGCAAAAAAGATACATTCAAAAATCAGGAAAGCCACAGCCGCATAGCGCATGGGGGTAATCCCATTGTGCAGAATCCGGATGCCGATAGAGTAGGCCTGCAGGGGTAAAAAGGGCAGAAACAGCCAGGGCAGGTATCGGACAATCGAATAGAGAGGATTGTTTTCCCGATAGAAAGCGGACATCAGGCAGACGGGCATCCCCAGAACGAAAAGCTGTCCGGTAATCCGGAATATGGAGTTGGACGGGATTTCCAGCAGGATCAGGATTTTGCCCAGATACAGATATATGATAACAAAGGCAATGCTTACCATACCGGACAGGATATATTGAATCAGTACACGGATCAGGGTATTGTCTGCGGCATCCTGCGGATAAAAGGAGAGCAGGAAACAGGACATATAATACAGACCGAAGATCAGCATCTGGATCTGCAGATATAAGTCTGAATCGGTTTGAAACAGAGCATTCAGGATGCCAATAACAAGAGTGCTTCCGATTATCAGGACCAGCCAGATCAGATGATAACGAATGATGCGGCCCAAAACAAGGACAAAATATTCTTCCAGCGAACAGGACAGACTTTTATAACAGAGCCTTACAGCAGATAAAAACAAAATCAGAAAATAGCAGACAGAGTAGCGTAAAACGAGTATGGACCAGGAACCTTTCTGCCATACTTCCGGCTCCCAAAGATGAGAGAGGAAAAAAAACAGGGCGGAACACAGAGCATTCATCAGTAAGGCCAGATAATACCACCTGTTTTGTTCCCGGCGTAAAAACAGACTTTCGATGAAAAAGGAACCGGAACCAAAATAAAAGAGAATCAGCAGCAGATAATCCGGAACCATAATCCGGGCGCCTGTGTCTGAAGTAAAAAAGAAAAAATCCCAAACAAAAATAAACGTAAAAAGCCAGATGGATCCCAGCGTAAAAGGAAAATTGCGAAAGGGATACAGAAGGGATTTCGGGGAAAATTTTTCTGACATAATGGATTCCTTTCAGGTAAAGCGAATTTATCGCGGCTTGTAAAGCACCAATTAATGGTTGACAATTTGTGCGCACATCAGTGCGCTTCCTTAATTATACCATGTCACCAGCCGGGAGGCTGCTGACCTGCGCGCACATCAGTGCGCTTCCTTATTATACCATACGGAATGGCTGTTAACGGGCCGGGAATCCTATATTAAGAAAACTTTAGGAAATGAGTTTCAGGGAACAAAAAATTTCCTGTTGTCCTTTCCGGGGAAAAACAGTAAAATGAAAAGGAAACCAAAAAATGGCAGAGGTATTCTATGGAACGACTGAAAGCATTATTAGAAAACTGTCTCAATGAGGAACTGTATCAGATTGTGATCAGCAATCCCCGCAGAAAAGAAGGCATTTCCAAAATAAAAATACGTCCGGTTATGATTCAGGGCAATGTGCTTTTTCAGGAAAGCCGTCTGGAGGGGACAAAGGTGTTTCATGAAAATAAGACCGCTGCCAGGACAGCAGAGTCTGTTATCAGCGTGATGGGAAAAGATTTTAAGCAGTTGGAAGTCCATTGCAGAAGGTGGCGGGCTACAGCACTGGTGGGCAAGAAGGGAAATGTTACATTGAAAACAAGAAAAACAGAGGAAGAGAGAATCCCTGACCTGTCCCATAACCGGAAAAAAAGATATCTGCTGGATGAAAAGATTCCTGTGGGATTTTTGCAGGATCTGGGGGTTCAGACGGCGGAAGGAAAAATCGTAAAAAGCAGATATGATAAATTCCGGCAGATCAATCGCTTTCTGGAGTTTATAGAAGATATACTGCCTGCGCTGCCGGATAACCGGCCGGTACAGGTGATTGATTTTGGATGCGGCAAATCCTATCTCACATTTGCCATGTATTATTATCTGAAAATATTAAAACACTATGAGGTAAATATCATCGGGCTGGACTTAAAGGAAGATGTCATCCGTACCTGTAACCGGCTCAGTGAGAAATACGGGTATCACACATTGCATTTTTATCAGGGGGATATCCGGGATTTTACCGGAGCAGAGCAGGTGGACCTGGTGGTGTCGCTGCATGCCTGTGATACGGCAACGGATTATGCGCTGGCAAAAGCGGTCAGCTGGAATGCGGGTGTGATTCTGGCGGTACCCTGTTGCCAGCATGAACTGAATGGACAGATGCATTGTGAACCTCTGGCGGGGATCTTTTCCTATGGGCTTTTAAAAGAACGGACTGCAGCACTGTTTACAGATGCCCTGCGGGCAGAACTTTTAGAATCGGCAGGATATGATACACAGATTCTGGAGTTTATTGATATGGAGCATACACCGAAAAACATTATGATCCGCAGTATCAGACGAAAGAGGGATGCAGGGGAACAGGGAGAAATCAGTTATCGGATGAAAAAGAAGGCGGGAGCAGAAGCCCTGATGGAATTTCTTCAGGTACAGCCAAAGCTGGCAGAGCTTTTACGGGAGTAATATATGAAAAAAGTTTGTATCAAAGCAGCGGTTTGGATTGTCACATTTTTTCTGTCAATTCTTATTTTCAGCGGTTTTATGAATCAGGGAAATACGGATATGACGGTGGAGATGGGAAAGGCAACTCTTCCGCTGGTATATATGAGCCAGGGCGGTGAACGGATCAACTGCCTGCATGGCTATGTAAAAGAAATGCGGGGCAGCACCATGCGGGATACCATCACCCCTCTGGGGACAGGCAGAAATCTGTCCATTACAGTGGAAAAGCTGGGAAGTCATATTAAAAATATGAGCTTTGAAGTAAGAAGCGTGGACGGGGAACGCCTGGTGGAAGCCACGGATATTACACAGTATACGGAGGAAGAAGAATATATTTATGCGTCTTTTACGGTAAAGGACCTGATTGAGGACAATACGGAATATAACCTGATTCTTTTTCTGGAGGACGGAGATGGCCGGATGATCCGCTATTATACCAGGATCATTCAGGCGAACGAATATCATATTACAGAAAAGCTGGCTTTTGTAAAAGAGTTCCATAATAAGACCTATAATAAAGAGGAGGCCCAGTCTCTGACCAAATATCTGGAGTCCAATTCTGAAGGCAATAACAGCACATACAGCCATGTGGATATTCACAGCAGTTTTCAGCAGATTACCTGGGGCAGCCTGAACGTAAAGGAAGAGATGGAGCCGGTATATTATATAAAAGAGCTGGGACCTTCGATCGCGAATATCAATGTATCTTTTATGGTCAGTACGGGCCAGGGAAAGTCAAAGTATTATTATAATGTGACAGAGTACTACAGGATCCGTTATACGGAGGAACGCATTTACCTGTTGAACTATGAACGGGATATGCACCAGATATTCGAACGGGAAAATGACAATGCGTTTGCCAACAATAAGATTATGCTGGGGGTAAATGACCCTGAAGTGGAAATGGTGGAAAGCGATGGGGGCAATGTGGTGGCATTTGTCAACGAGAACCGTCTGTACACCTACAACATCAGCGACAATAAATTTGCTTATCTGTTTGGGTTTTATGATGAGGAAAACGGAGACCGGAGAACGCTGTACAGTTCTCACGGCATTCAGATACTGAATGTGGATGAGACAGAAAATGTACTGTTTCTGGTTTATGGTTATATGAACCGGGGGCGTCATGAAGGTGAGGTAGGGCTTCAGGTATATTATTATAACAGTATGCTCAATACCATTGAAGAACTGGTATTTATTCCGGATGCCTGTTCTTATCAGCGGGTAAAAGCAGATGTGGAACAGCTATGCTATGTGGACAATAACCATCATCTGTATGTGATGCTTTCCGGCAATGTCTATGAAGTAAATCTGGACAATAAAAATTACAGGACGATTATTACGGATTTAAAGGAGGACTCGTATCAGATTTCGCAGAGTAACCGGATGATTGCATGGAAGAGTGGGGAGGGAACAGAAAGCAATGCCTTGACACTGCTGAATCTGAGTACGAAAAAACAGACAGAAATAAAGCAGGGAGGAAATATCCTGCTGACTCCTCTGGGATTTATGGGCGAGGATCTGATCTATGGTATGACACGGGTGTCAGATATTGAAAAGGATGAGAGTGGGAAAGTGGTAATTCCCATGTATGAAATCCGGATTCAGAATGAAAATGATGAAATGCTGAAAAAGTACAGCAGAGAGGGCGTTTATGTGATTGGTGCCGAAATCCGGGACAATCAGATCAGTCTGCAGCGTGTGGAAAGAAATGCGGAAACCATGCAGTATGTGTCTGTGGAGGATGACCAGATCATGAACAATGAAGAAGTGGAAGCAGGGGACAATACCATCGAGCTGGCTGTTACGGAAGAGTTTGAGACAGTGGTACAGATAGCGGTGAAAAAAGCCATTGACAGGAAAAGCATGAAGTTCCTGACTCCGAAAGAGGTATTGTTTGAAGGCGGCAGAGAGGTGGTTCTGGAAACACAGGAAACCGATACGGAGCACTATTATGTCTATGGAATCAGAGACATTGAAGGGATTTATACGGATGCGGGCAATGCAGTGACCCACGGCGCAGAGATTTCGGGTGTTGTGATCAACGATGCCGGAGCATATGTGTGGAAGGCCGGGGATCGGAGCATTAAAAACCAGATTATGAGAATCACGGGAGAGCTGGCAGACGAGGAAAGGAGCAGTCTGGCAGTATGTCTGGATACAATTCTGGCCTATGAAGGGGTACAGAGAAATACGGCTTATATGCTGCAGAGAGGAACCACTGCAGTGGAAATACTCAGAAATAACCTGCCGGATGCCCAGATACTGGAATTATCGGGCTGTACGCTGAATGCGGTGTTGTATTATGTAAACAGGGATATTCCGGTGCTGGCTATGCTGGGGGATGGCAATGCGGTATTGATTATAGGATTCAATGAATTGAATACGGTTCTGATGGATCCGCTGACCGGTGAAGTATTTAAGAAGGGTATGAATGATTCCACAGAATGGTTTGAAGAAAACGGAAACAGCTTTATCACATACATTCCGGAATCGTAAAGAGGGGGATAAGAGTAAAGGCGGGAAAGATGATTGACAGGAAAGGTGGGATACCGCCTTTCCTGTATTTTTATGCGCAGGGGAAGCTGGACCCTCCCTACTCGATTGACAATAAAAAGCCTGTACAACGTATTGCCTGGCTCCCTGACTTTACATAAAAATCCTGCGGCCATATTTCTGTAGCGTGAGCAGCAGAATCATACCAAGTATGCCGCAGGAAATGATTTCACCCAGGCTTACCGTAACGATCAGATACCACCAGGCGTCGGTAAGACCATAGCCATAGGGAGAAGTCAGCACATAAGGGACGATAATGGCATTGGCCAGAATCGTGGGAAGGGGAACCATCCATTTCCATCTGCGGAGCAGATAAGCACCCACAGCACCGATCAGCGTAGCAAGGCTTCCCATTATGATATCCAGAATACAGCAGCCGGTCAGAAGATTGCTTAAAAAGCAGCCAAGAAAAAGACCGGGTATGGCGGCCGGGATAAAAAAAGGCAGGATGGTCAGCATTTCGGAGAGTCGTACCTGAATGGCACCGGAGGCCAGACCGAACAGATTGGCCAGAGTGGTAAGCACCACATAGAGGGCAGCGATCATGGCTGCCTGTGTCAGAAACAGAACTTTTTTGTTTTTCATATGTTTTCTCCTTTAGTTTTGTTTTGCGCGTGCAGCGAGGAGAACTTTCGTCATGCTTGCATGAACGAAAACTCGACGAGCGCCGCGCCAGTTGCAGGTTTTGCCTGTAACTGACGTCAGGAAGGTCTCGAACTGACGTTAGATAGTTGGAAAAACCTTGATTTTCCGGGCTTTTCCGAAGATTTATTATAAAGGAATTCAGGGAAAAGTCAAGCCCTGACGGGGATTTTGACTCAACTTTTGGGGAAGGGAGAAAGAGCGTGATAAAAGGATGCCAGAGGATTGTTAAGCGGGGCCTGTGGGAGGTGAGGAGAAAATACCGTCTGGAGTATTTGGACGCGGTTTAAAGGGGAACCAGAGAGTTTGGAGAGGGGTTCCAACAGCTGGCGGGGATTTGAACTTATTGCCAAATTGCCTAAAATACAGCCATGCTTACAGATGTTTCAAATGTTTCAACTTTTTTGCATGATAAAAATGTCTGTATGGAGATGGATACAGGCATTTTTATTTTTTCAGGTGCATTTTGAACAGTGTTCTGAAAAGGAAAAGGGGGTATGTGGGATATGTTTCAAAAGGTGTTTTAAAAATGGGATTCCTGCTCTATTGGAACAGTTTTGATGTCTCACATTACTCAATCTGGTTGAGAAAGGGGAAAACGTAAGATTATGGAAAAGAAATTTGGATATGTCAGGGTGAGTACAAAAGAGCAGAATACGGCACGGCAGGAGGAACTCATGAAGTCACTGGGAGTTGATGAAGTATATATCGACAGATTAAGCGGCAGGGACACCGACAGCTCATTATAAAGTTTATAATGCCTATGCCTTTCTTTTCATTCGGCGTTAGAATCCATCCACTAAATTGAAAGGGGTACATAAGATATGAAGAGAAAGAAATGGAGGAGGTATGTACGGCGTACGGAGGATAAGCTGGAAGAGATGGAAAGGAAAATACGCCATCTTGAGGATGCAGTGTCCTACATTGTGCCGGGTATGGAGGCACTGTCCCAGCAGGAGAACTGTTGTGAAGCGAATGCGATACAGGCTGCAGGCGGATGTCTGAAAACAGTGAGGACAATGGACATTGTAGAATTGTATATGGTATTAATTGATAAATATACTCAAAGATGATATGATTTAAAGGCAACTAAACCAATCGAGAAAGGGAAGCAAAAAAATGAAGAAAATAGCATTAACATTTATGGCGGTGGCAATAGCGATGAGCAGTAGTTTCACTGCGTTTGCCGCGCCCGAAACCATGCCGGACGGGACTGTATTCGACGCGGAATATTATGCACAGAATAATCCGGATATAGCCGCAGTATATGGAACAGACAAGGAGACATTGTTTCAGCATTATATGATGTATGGGAAAGCGGAAGGGCGGCAGGCCTTTGCAGGCAATGAAGTATCCGTGACAAAATATGGAGTTCTTCTGGAGCCGGGCGATGAAAATTATCTTCGGGCGGGTTATCTGGCCGCAGGGTTTGACTATAATTTAACGCCAATCACGGAGAATGTATATTATATGCTGGAAGATGGCAAATGGGTCGAGCACAGGGAGCCTTTGAAAACACCGAGAGTGTCTGATCCGGCGGCGAATTTTGTACGAAAGGATTGGAGCGGCGATAAGCGGTATCAGGATATAAGAAACGAGGTCATCGAACTGGTAGCCGTAAGCGGGACGGGAACAGAAATCAATGTAGAATCCAGAGTGAAATACTTTTCCGGTAATCAGCAGACATATGAAGAATTTTCTGCTCTTTTAGATAATTTGTCGATTGATCTGGTAAAAGAGGGCATCGTAGATACCTGTTATATGTTTAACAGCTATGATTCTTCTGATGGAATCCTTCTGGATCCGTACCGACCGATAGAAAGATATGCCGACATTTACATAAACAGTAATCATCTGCAAAGCAGAGAAAGCTATGAGGAACATCCGGAAGCATGGGCCTATTTCAGAGGAACGATAACGATACCGGAACCAGAACCCTATGATCCCGTGTTAGACGGCGGAGCATGGGGAGTGAACTGGTAAGAGTTTGAAAATCAAATAGAAAGAAATAGCAACCTTATCTATGAAAACAATAAAAGGAGGGAAACAAAAGAGGATGAAAAAGCAATGGTATTGACCGTTATGGCATTTAGTCTGTATTCAGGTATGACGGCGCTTGCCGCTCCTGAAGCAATGGCGGATGGCAGTATCTTCGACGCGGAATATTATGCGCAGAATAATCCGGATGTGACAGCCATGTATGGAACGGACAAAGAAGCCTTGTTTTTTCACTACGTGACATATGGGAAAGCAGAAGGGAGACTGGCCTATGGAGACGATACAGTGATCTACTTAGAGAAGCTGATCGAACGCGGGTTCCGATTTGCCTTCAGTGAAGAATAAAGCTATAAGAATAGCATCCTAGACTTTGGACGGTTCGAGGATGCTATTTCTTTTTATGATTGTCTATGTAAGACAATGCCGCAAAAACAACAAGTAACAATGTCAAAACTTCCATCGTACTCATGGGCACCACCCTCTTTCGTAGGACTGGAGGGTATCCATCAGAAAATCGCATCCTGCTTTCTTTTCAATTACACAATTCTATTATAGCCCGAATACACATATTTCTCAATTAAAGAATGAAGAAATTGGCATACCAAAGCATACCGTAAACGGGTTTTGTTTAAAGCATGATAAGTGTCAGAGCATGGTGAAAAAAATCAGTGGGGAATTTTATTTTAAATACAGTATGGTAAAAATATATATACATCAACTGATACAGTGGGTAAAAATTGTCAGCATGGATTTGGGTAATGATAAAGTATAGGTGGAAGTTTGAAAAATTCCCTGCAGGTGAAAATATAGGAAAGAGCATGATAAAACAATACGCAAAAAGCAGGAAAGCAGTATTTTGATTTTACTGGTTTATTTAAGACAGACAATAAATATTCCTATAGCACAGCATGGGGAATAGAAGTATTGAAAAGTTAATGGATGTGTATAAATCATGAAATATGCGGCAGTCTCCCTAAAAATAAGTGTTACGTAATGGCTTATCCCCTTGCATTCCGTCAATGGATTTATCATAAAGTCAGCGTTAAGATTAGTTTGTAAGATAAATAAAGTTAGTGCTGATTCACGGAAAGAGAAGAGGCAAATTATTATGTGTATGTATACGCTGATAGAACTTGAGGGCGGACGCTATGGGGATTGGGGATGGAGATGATTTTGTATTCTGCCTGCCTGCCGGATCGGAAATAAGCAGGGCACGGGTTACGACACAGTTAGAGAATGTGGAAAAGAAAATGCTGGAAGACGGCATACCGGCAGGGTACATTACATGCCATACACTTCGGCCCTGATTAGACGGGGCCGGAGAAAGAGAGATAACGAACTGACGCTGTATCCTCGGAAAAACCCTGATTTCACAGGATTTTTCCGAAAATTCATTATACAGGAAAAAAGAAAAAGTCAAGTCCTGACTCAGCTTTGTGTAATGGATGCCGGAGGAGGACTCCGTAAAGTTTACCGGTAAAATATCTGCCATTTCGGGTAATCAAAAATGACGGCGCCTATCCCTGTTTTTCGCCGGTCTGGCTCCAGACTTCTTTGACGGGGGAATAACATGCCCATATAGAAAGGGCATAACCGACTGCCAGATCCTTGACTACGGCGCCGACCAGCTCCGGTTCCTGCAAAAGATCAGGAAGCATAAGGAAAGCGTCCCCCAGGGGAACACCCAGTTCAGTATAGACAGTGATTGCCAGTGACAGCATTTCTCCACCCAAAACAGCAACAATCGAAAGAAGTACACAAATTACGATGCCGGCTTTGGACAATTTTTTCCCGAGCAGTTTATAACCCTTCATTGCACCAAATACGATTGCATAGCCTGCAATGCCGGCAATAAATCTGAACAGCCCGACAATCACCCATAATGTCATTCCCAGCAAAACACCAATCAGTGCGCCGATTGTGCCCAGCGGCAGATTTTCTCTTATGTTCTGTGCACCGGGCATTTTGTTTTCCGTTTCTGTGTTCATATGTTTCCCTCCTCATAAGTAACGGTTGTCTGTTTCATGTTTTATCATAGCACAGAAAAGAATGTTTAGCAATTTACAGTGACTAATGTGTTAAGAAATTAACAAAAAAGGACCGGAAAGTAACCACTGGCAGTGCAAAATAGCTACTTTCCGGTCCATTGGTTTTTAACAGAACCGGACAGACATGTACAGAAGGGTACGATCTGTTACATATTGCGGGTTTTGTATTTGGCTACAGTACGCTGGATGCGCTCGTTGGGATTCAGCAGATCGCTGATAGAGGTGTCATGGTTCAATGTATCAATCAGGTATGCAATATATTTACTCATATCACAGTTGATATACCATTCCCGTTCCAGAAGTTCCGGAGTCTGGTAAATCAGGTTGGTGGTCAGAACTTTATTAATAATACCGTTTTTGTAAGCCTGATCGAATTTACTGAGGCCATTGGTAAAAAGGCCAAAAGTGGTACAGATAAAAATTTTACCGGCCTTCCGTTCTTTCAGGGCAGCGGCCACCTCCAGAGTACTCTCACCGGAGGAAATCATATCATCAATGATAATCATATCCTTGCCTTCCACGCTGGTTCCCAGAAATTCATGGGCAACGATAGGATTGCGGCCATTCACAATACGGGTATAATCTCTGCGTTTGTAGAACATTCCCATATCCAGTCCCAGTACATTGGCAATATAGATCGCACGGCTCATCCCGCCCTCATCCGGGCTGATGACCATCATATGATTGGAGTCTATCTGCAGATTTTTTTCATTGCGCAACAGGCCTTTGATAAACTGGTAAGACGGACGTACCGTTTCAAAACCATGCAGGGGAATGGCATTCTGTACACGGTCATCATGGGCGTCAAAGGTAATGATGTTATCAACTCCCATAGCCACCAGTTCCTGCAGGGCAATGGCACAGTCCAGGGATTCTCTGGCAGTTCGTTTGTGCTGTCTGCTTTCATAGAGAAAAGGCATGATTACAGTGATTCGTCTGGCTTTTCCGCCCACTGCGGAAATAATCCGTTTCAAATCCTGATAATGATCGTCAGGTGACATATGGTTCTCATGGCCGCAGAGAGAATAGGTCAGACTGTAATTGCACACATCCACCAGAATATACAGATCGGTTCCGCGGACGGATTCCATGATAACACCCTTTGCTTCCCCGGACCCAAACCGGGGAACTTTGGCATTCAGCAGATAAGAATCGCGCTGATAGCCTGCAAATGCAAGGCTGTCTTTATGTTCGCTTTCCCGCTCGGTTCTCCATTTTACCAGATAATAGTCAATTTTCTGTCCCAGATTCCGGCAACCTTCCAGAGAAATGACGCCGAGAGAGCCTACGGGTATGGTTTCCAGGTTTCTTTTTTCTTCGCGGGTTTTCATCAAAAGTCCTCACTTTCTGTTCTGTATGGTTTTGAGGTACATCCTGATATCAGGACCGGTGACTTTATACATATCATAGTTGCTTGTGATACGGGAAAAAATGCGTTCGGAATATTTATTTCGTAAATCTTCCAGGGACAGATTGGTGGAAATCAGGGTAGGCTTTCTGCGCAGATGCCTTTCGTTGAGACAGGAAAAAAGCTGTGAAACCACATAGGCATTGGTATATTCCGTGCCCAGATCATCAATTACCAGTAAATCACAGTGATACAGGTCCTGGCTGATTCCGGAAAGTGCTTCGCGGGATTTGCCGGAGAGTGTATCAATCAGGCCGCAGGCACTGAAATACAGTACCAGGCTGCCTGCTTCAATCAATTCTCTGGCAATACAGTTGCTCAGAAATGTTTTTCCGGCGCCTACAGAGCCATAGAAAAACAGATTCCGGTAAACGGAAGGAAAGTCATGGATAAAATTCCGGCAGGCAACTACAGTCTGACGGAAACGTTCCAGATCTTCACCCTGATAAAATACATCGGATAATGTGGAAAAATTTTCCCGTTTCAGTGTTTCTTTGATATTGGACTGTTCATACAAAAGCGCAACAATTTTCTGCTTCAGGCAGGCACATTTTCTGCCGTCCACATAGCCGGTATCTTTGCAGCGGGGGCAATGATAAACCGGTTCCAGATAATCTGACGGATAACCGGCAGACAACAGCAGAGTACGCTTTTTTTCTGACAGAGCATGTAAGGTTTGTTTCAGGTCAGCCAGTGCATGGGTATCGCCATCCAGAAGTTTCCGGGCATGGGCAACAGAAACAGAGGAAACAGCGTGGTCTATTTCCTCATATTCCGGAATTTTTTCATAAATTTCGGTTAGTTTCTGGAGTTGTGTCCGGCGGGAATGATTTTGTTTTTCTTCATATTCCCGAAGAATGGAATCATACTGTTGGTTGGTCAGTGGCACGGAATTTCTCCTTACGTATCGGTCAGTTGCTTAACAGTTCTTTTTCCAGAGCGTCAAAATCATAATCCCTCTGAGGGAATTGATTGAAGGAATTGGTGGAAGCAGGGGCAGGATGCTGGTTCTGCGCCGGCTTTTTTTTCTGATATGCAGCGTCAATGGCCCGGATATCCTCTACGCTGTGTACCTGGGACTGAAACCAGCTTGCCAGTATACTGTCTGCATATGCAAAACGATGCTTGTCCACTGCCAGGACAGTCCGCTCGCAGGCAATTTCAATGACATCGAGAGAAAAGCCCCATTCCCTGGTCCAACGGGTGATATAAGTGACTTCCTTTGGCGTCGGAGAAGTGTTTTTCCCCAGCGCTTTCATAATCAGATAAACATTTTTATCATATTTGCAGGCAAATTCCTTTGCCTGACGGGGCGTTGTAATGTGATTTTCCGCCCATTCCACAGCTACCTTTTCTATATAGCGGAAACTCTTTTTCTCTTTTCCCACACAATACTGTACCAGATAGTCAATCAGGTCCGCAGAAAATTCCAGCTTATCATAAATAAATAATATGGTCCTGACTTCTGTGGCGCTCAGCGGCTTGCCGATGTATTGTTCTACGATGAATAACAACTGTTCCGTTTCTTCATTGCTGCGGAACATCTTCAGGTCATCCAGCGAATACGACGGCTTTTCCGGTATGGTTTCGGGAGCCGGTATCTGGCTGGCAGGAGGCAGTGCAGGCACATCTTCAGTAGCAGCCGGCCGGGCCGGGGCGTTGCTGTTGTCCTGAACCGACGGTGTCAGCAGACGGATGGCAGATACGTTTTTGCCTGTGTCATACTCCAGTATGAGCAGCGCCTTTTTTTCCCAGTATTTCAGAGCACGGACAATGTCCTTTTCCGTATGATTGAACAAATCTGCCATTTCAGAGATGCCCGTGTCCTGATTTGCCTGAAAGGTGCGCAGCAGATGCAGATACACCTTTAACTGCGCGTCATTGGCATCTGCCATATAATGATCAATAAAAGAATTGGAAACCGCCGTAAAGCCAGTTTCCTGTTCCCGGTATATTGTTAGTTTCCCCATTATTTCACCTGATTCGTTTTCTGTGAGTATCTATCATGCAAAGCAAAGCAATTATATCATAACAATTTCAAAAATGAAACAGTAAAATTTTGCGAAAAGCCTTGAAAACACAGGGATTTTCACGTTTGTGGACAATGTGGAAACTGTGGATATCAGACATGTATAAATGAAACATGCCCCATCATATAATAGTAAAAATCAAAGAAAACCAGGTATTTTGCATAGCCTGCTCAGAGAAAAAATATCCACATTTTCAGAGACTCCAGAGAGGCGCTTAAAATGTGGATATTGTGGATAACTAATGACCAAGCAGACTTTCGCCGATTTTTACAACATCTCCGGCCCCCATAGTTATCAACAGATCACCGGGGGTACAATGTTCCAGCAAAAAATTTTCGATTTCATCAAAAGAAGGAAAATACAGGCATTCTTTTCCTTCTTTTATGATTTCTTCCTGCAATGTGCGGGAGCTGATTCCCAGAGTATCGGTTTCCCTTGCGGCATAAATGTCTGCCAGAACGATCCTGTCCGCCAGGGAAAGTGCCTTTGCAAATTCCGGCATAAATGCCTTTGTACGGGAATATGTGTGTGGCTGAAATACACACCACAGCGTTTTATGGGGATATTTTTCCGCTGCCTGCAGTGTGGCGGTAATTTCTGTGGGATGGTGCGCATAATCATCTATAATGGTGACACCGCCAATCTGCCCTTTATATTCGAACCGTCTGTCGGTGCCGTGGAAATCTTTTAATGCGGCCAGGGCAGTGGCCCTGGGAAGCTGCAGCGCATCTGACAGAGCGATGGCAGCCATTGCATTGTAAATATTGTGTTTTCCGGGTACGGAAAGTGTAACGGTATCTGTATGGCAGCCATTGTGCAGCGTAAAGGTAGGACATGCAGTTTCATCGTAGGAAAGGTTACTATAGGAATACGTAAAAGAGGAATCCTTCCCAAAGGTAATTATGGGGCAGGAAAGTTCCTGTGTAACGGATTCCAGCGACGGGATTTCTCCGTTGATAATCAAAAGGCCGTCCCGGGGCAGCAGCGAAGCAAATTTATGGAAAGATGCCCGGATTTCATGGATGTCCCGGAAAAAATCCAGATGATCCTCTTCTACATTGAGGATCAGGCCGATTTTCGGGAAAAAGCTGAGAAAGCTGTTGGTATATTCGCAGGCTTCGGTTACGAAATATCCGGATTTCCCGATTCTGATATTGCCGCCGATGGAATGCAGGATGCCGCCGATGGACAGGGTCGGATCTGTGTCTGCACGAAGGAGGATCTCGGCGATCATGGAAGTGGTGGTGGTTTTGCCGTGAGTACCGCTGACAGCTACCGGGGTCTGATAATTGCGCATAATCTGCCCCAGAAGCTGTGCCCGTGTCAGGGATGGCAGCCCTTTTTGGGCGATGGCGGCAAATTCCGGATTGTCACTGTGGATAGCCGCCGTATATACCACTAGGTCTGTATCATCGGTCAGATTGTCCGCGATTTGACGGTCGTAAATGCGTGCCCCCTTGCGTGCCAGCATATCGGTGAGCGGACCGGGGCGCAGATCGGAACCGGATACGGTAAAACCTTCGGAAAGCAGTATTTCTGCCAGACCGCTCATGCTGATGCCTCCGATGCCGATGAAATGTATATGAATAGGTTTGCTGAAATCAATTTGGTACATGGGCTTCCTCTCCCTGCTTCTTTCATCTGTTTTCTCTATCATTTATTATACGCATAGAAAGAAAAAAAACAAACAAAAATTTGGTAATTTTTTATGGAAAGAAGAAAAAACAGGTGATATTGTGGGAGGGGAGCGGAGAAAAACAGGCAAAAACTGTAAAGAAAAAAGAAGAGGGGAAATGTTTAGACAAAATTAAAGATTATTGTAAAAAATATACAGAAAGTTGACAAAAACAAATAAATAAATTGTAAAAACAATTCACTTTTACAGGAATCTATGTTATATTATCACTAAAGAAAGATTAAGAAATCCGATGGATTGTAAGGAGTGACAGTATGTATAAGAAAGAAATGATTGCCATGCTTCTGGCCGGTGGGCAGGGAAGCAGGCTGGGGGTGCTCACATCCAAAGTGGCAAAACCGGCAGTGGCATTCGGAGGGAAATACAGGATCATTGATTTTCCTTTAAGCAACTGCATCAATTCCGGCGTGGATACAGTAGGCGTATTGACACAGTACCAGCCGCTCCGTCTGAATTCCCATATCGGTATCGGCATTCCGTGGGATCTGGACCGCAATATTGGAGGGGTTTCCATTCTGCCGCCTTATGAAAAGAGTAAAAACAGTGAATGGTATACCGGTACAGCCAATGCCATCTATCAGAATCTGGCCTATATGGAAAGTTTCAATCCGGATTATGTGCTGATTCTTTCCGGAGATCATATATACAAGATGGACTATGAGGTTATGCTGGAGTTTCATAAATCCAATGGCGCCGAAGTGTCCATTGCCGCAATGCCGGTTCCGATGGAAGAGGCAAAGCGGTTTGGAATTGTGATTACCGATGAGAACAGGAAGATTCAGGATTTTGAGGAAAAACCTGAAAATCCCAGAAGCAATCTGGCATCTATGGGCATTTATATTTTTAACTGGGCCACCTTAAAAGAAGCCCTGCTGACGCTGGCGGATCAGCCGGCGCTGGATTTTGGCAAGCATGTGATTCCATACTGCCATAGAAAGGGAGCACCGCTTTACGCATATGAGTTCAACGGTTACTGGAAAGATGTGGGAACCCTTCATTCCTATTGGGAAGCCAATATGGAACTGATTGATATTATACCTGTGTTCAATCTTTATGAGGAATATTGGAAGATTTACACGCGCAGCGAGATTTTGCAGCCTCAGTATGTGTCATCTGACAGCGTAGTGGAGAGGAGCATTATCGGAGAAGGCACCACCATATTGGGTAAGGTATACAATTCGGTCATCGGCTGCGGTGTTACCATCGGTGAAGGCACGGTGGTACGGGATTCTATTCTTATGAACCGGACGGAAATCGGTCCGAACTGTGAATTGAACAAGGCAATCATTGCGGAGGATGCCGTGATTGGAGAGAGCGTGAAACTGGGTGTGGGTGAAGAAGTCCCCAATGAAACAGATCCGCATATTTACAATCACGGTATTGTGACAATCGGAGAAAAAAGTGTGATACCCGGCCATGTTTCTGTCGGAAAAAATTCTGTGATTTTCGGCAGGACTGATCCGGAGGATTTTCCGGATCATTATCTGGCAGGCGGAAAAACATTAATTAAGGCAGGTGATGAGTCATGAGAGCGATTGGAATCGTCCTGGCGGGCGGAAACAACCACCGTATGAAAGAGCTGTCGCAGAAAAGAGCGGTTGCGGCCATGCCGATTGCGGGAAGTTACAGAAGTATCGATTTTGTGCTCAGTAATATGTCTAATTCCCACATACAAAAGGTTGCCGTACTGACACAGTACAATGCGAGGAGCCTGAATGAGCATCTTGGTTCTTCCAAGTGGTGGGATTTTGGCAGGAAGCAGGGCGGTATTTTTGTATTTACACCTGCGGTGACGGCTGACCGGAGTTCCTGGTACAGAGGGACGGCGGATGCCATCTATCAGAACCTGGATTTCTTAAAGAGCAGCCATGAACCGTATGTGATCATCGCCAGCGGCGATTGTATTTACAAAATGGATTACAATAAGGTTTTGGAGTACCATATCGAGAAAAAGGCAGACATTACCGTTGTCTGTCGGGATATGGAAGGGAATACGGCGCTGGAAAGATACGGAACCATCCGTATGAATGAGGAAAGCAGGATTGAGGAGTTTGAGGAAAAGCCGGTTGTTGCCAGTTCCCACACCATTTCCTGCGGCATTTACATCATCAGAAGGCGCCAGCTTATAGAACTGCTTGAAAAGTGTGCGGAGGAGGATCGGTATGATTTTGTAAAGGACATCCTGATCCGATATAAGAATCTGAAACGCATATTTGGTTACAAGATCAGGGATTACTGGAAAAACATTGCTTCCGTAGAGGATTATTTTAATGCGAACATGGATTTCCTGAAACCGGATGTCCGTACTTATTTCTTCAGGGAATATCCTGCTGTGTATTCCAAAGTAGATGATTTACCGCCGGCAAAATACAATGTGGGTTCCGATGTGAGGAACAGCCTGATTTCCAGCGGCTGTATCATCAACGGGACCATAGAAAACTCCGTTGTATTTAAAAGTGCATTCATCGGGAATCATTGCACGATCAAAAATTCTATTATATTAAATGACGTTTATATTGGAGATAACACTTACATTGAAAACTGCATCGTAGAGAGCCGCGATACCATACCGGCCAACTCCTGCTATAAAGGCGAAGATGGAATCAAGATCGTAATCGAAAAAAATATGAGGTACAAGTTCTAGTATCGATCAGAGGAGGTCAAGATGCATGAAGATAACAGACGTACGAGTTCGTAAAATTACGAAAGAAGGGAAAATGAAAGCGATTGTATCCATTACGATCGACAATGAATTCGTAGTTCATGACATCAAGGTGATTGAAGGTGAGAAAGGGCTGTTTATTGCAATGCCAAGCAAGAAGGCCACGGATGGCGAGTACAGGGACATCGCCCATCCTATCAATTCAGAGACTAGAGAGGGCATACAGAAGATTATTTTAGAAAGTTACGAGCAGGCATTGTCGGAACCTGACAGTGCGGAATGACGGAATAGGAGTAGGCATCAGGGAAAAGGAGTTGTCATTTGACAGCTCCTTTGTTATATTATAGATTCAGGTTTTTATGAATATCACACCGCAGGACAGAAAGGAAGGGCAACATGTATATTATTGCAGGATTGGGCAATCCGGGAAGACAATATGAAAATACGAGACATAATACAGGATTTTCCGTCATAGATGTAATAGCAGAAAAACATGGGATTTCCATGCTGGAACGTAAGCACCGGGCGCTGATCGGAAAGGGATTTATCGAAGGACAGAAGGTAATCCTGGCCAAGCCTCAGACTTTTATGAATCTGAGCGGTGAAAGTGTGAGGGAACTGGTAAATTACTATAAGATAGATGAAAAGCAGGAACTGATCGTGATTTATGACGATATCAGTATGGAAACGGGCAGGCTGCGGATCCGTAAAAAAGGCAGTGCAGGCGGGCATAACGGTATTAAAAATATTATTGCCCATCTGGGACATGATCTATTTCTGCGTATCAAGATCGGGGTGGGAGGTAAGCCCGGGGGATCCGATCTGGTGGACTATGTGCTGGGGCATTTTACCAGAGAAGAAAAAGAAAAAATTGCCCGGAGTGCATGTATGGCAGAGGAAGCGGTGTGCCTGATGGTACAGGGTGAAACGGATGCTGCAATGAACAGATATCATAAAAAACAAGAGGTAGATGATGAAAGCACTGAAAAAACCATTTGAGGAAATGGGAGAATTCCCGGAGATTGCAAAGCTGCTGAAAAATCATCCCGCCCATGCGGCGCTGAGCGGCTGTGTGGATTCGCAGAAAATGCACATGGTTTACGGACTTGGAGAGGGCTTCCGGAATAAAATCATCGTTACGTACAGTGACATCAGGGCCAGGGAGATTTATGAAGATTATAAATTTTATGACCGGAATACAATGCTGTATCCGGCCAAGGATTTGATTTTCTATCAGGCAGATGTGCATGGAAACCGGCTGACAACAGAGCGGATGAAGGTACTGCGCAGGCTGCTGGAGGGCGTACCGGTGACTGTGGTGACTACTTTCGACAGCCTGATGGCAGAGCAGGTGCCGATAGGGGCGCTGCAGAAGGGAATTGTCCATATCCGCAAGGGGAAAGAAGCGCCGCATAATCTGTCTGCCGCATTGGCGGCATCCGGATATGAAAATGTGTATCAGGTGGAAGGACCGGGCCAGTTTGCAGTCCGGGGCGGTATTCTGGATATTTTTGATCTGACAGAAGAAAATCCATACCGGATAGAGCTGTGGGGAGATGAGGTGGAGTCTGTCCGCAGTTTTGACGTGCGGAGTCAGCGGTCGATTGAAACACTGGAAGGCGTGGACATTTATCCGGCTGCAGAGCTGGTGTTGTCCCGGGAAGAGCTGGAAAACGGGGTGGCGGCCATCTGCAGGGACGGGCTTACCACGGAAAAATCCCTGCGGGAACAGTTCCGTACAGAAGAGGCACACCGGATTCGGGTACAGGTGGAAGAACTGAAGGAGCAGATACTGGAATACAGATCCCTGGTGAACCTGGAAAGCTATATCCGTTATTTTTATCAGGAAACATCGGTGTTCGTTTCTTTTTTTGATGCATCATCCAGCCTGTTCGTGCTGGATGAGCCCGCCCGCCTGAAAGAACATGGCAGCGCGGTGGAGATGGAATTTCGGGAAAGCATGATGCACCGGGCGGAGAAGGGATATGTGCTGCCGGGGCAGATGGGCCTGCTGCGTTCCGTGGAGCAGACCTGCGTGGGGCTGGAACACTGCCGTACCCTGTCCCTGTCTGCCATCGGACAGAAAGCTCTTTTGTTTGCAGGAGAAAGCCGTTTTGCTGTAACTGCAAAATCCATAGCTTCCTATCACAATAGTTTTGAGATGCTTGTCCGTGACCTGAGGCGCTATAAAAAGAACGGATATCGGATTTTGCTGTTGTCCGGCTCCCGTACCAGGGCAAAGCGGCTGGCCAGGGATCTGGCGGAGCAGGAGCTGACGGCATTTTACAGTGAGGACCCGGAGAGAGAACTGGCGCCGGGGGAGATTATGACCTGCTACGGGCATGTGCTGAGGGGCTTTGAATATCCTCTGCTGAACTATGTGGTGGTTTCGGAAAGCGACATTTTCGGACAGGAGAAAAAGAAAAAGCGGCGGCGGAAAACTTATGAGGGGCAGAAGATTCATGACTTTTCAGAGCTGAAGGTGGGAGACTATGTGGTGCATGAAAGTCACGGACTGGGCATCTACAGAGGGATAGAAAAGGTAGAGGTGGAGCATGTCGTAAAAGACTATATGAAGATCGAATACCGGGACGGCGGCAACCTCTATATTCTGGCAACCGGCTTCGACGCCATTCAGAAATATGCCTCTGCAGATGCCAAAAAGCCGAAGCTGAACAAGCTGGGGACACAGGAGTGGAACCGGACAAGAAGTAAAGTAAAGAGTGCTGTGGGAGAGGTGGCAAAGGATCTGGTGGAGCTGTATGCCGCCCGTCAGGAAAAGGCCGGTTTCTGTTTTGAAAAGGATACCATATGGCAGAGGGAATTTGAGGAGATGTTTCCCTTTGAGGAAACAGAAGATCAGCTTGCCGCAATCGAAGCCACCAAAAAGGATATGGAAAGCCGCAAAATCATGGACCGGCTGGTCTGTGGGGATGTGGGATATGGCAAAACGGAAATTGCCATCCGGGCGGCGTTTAAGGCAGTACAATGCAGCAAACAGGTTGTTTTTCTGGTACCCACTACCATACTGGCCCAGCAGCATTATAATACGTTTATACAGAGGATGAAGGATTTCCCTGTGCGGGTGGAGCTATTGTCCCGGTTCCGTACCCCCGCACAACAAAAAAAAGCCATTGAAGATCTGCGGAAAGGACTGGTGGATATTATCATCGGCACGCACCGGGTACTGTCTGCGGATGTGGTTTATAAAGATCTGGGACTGCTGATCATTGATGAGGAACAGCGGTTCGGCGTGGCCCATAAAGAAAAAATCAAAAAGGTAAAAGAAACGGTGGATGTGCTGACGCTGACTGCAACTCCCATTCCCCGGACTCTTCATATGAGTCTTGCAGGAATCCGGGATATGAGTGTGCTGGAAGAAGCACCGGAAGAGAGGATGCCCATTCAGACATTTGTCTGTGAGTACAATGAAGAAATGGTACGGGAGGCGATTGTCAGAGAGCTTGCCAGAGGGGGGCAGGTTTATTATGTCTACAACAAAGTAAATACCATTGCGGATGCCGCCGCAGGAATTGCGCGGCTGGTGCCGGAAGCCACAGTGGCTTTTGCACATGGGCAGATGAAAGAACGGGAACTGGAACGCATTATGTATGATTTCATTGACGGGGAAATCGATGTGCTGGTTTCCACCACGATCATTGAAACCGGGCTGGATATTTCCAATGTGAATACTATGATTATCCATGATTCGGATCATATGGGGCTGTCACAGTTGTATCAACTCCGGGGCAGAGTGGGGCGTTCCAACCGGACGGCCTATGCCTTTCTGATGTACAAAAAGGATAAAATGTTAAAAGAGGTGGCAGAAAAGCGGCTGCAGGCCATCCGGGAATTTACCGACCTGGGAAGCGGCTTTAAAATTGCCATGCGGGACCTGGAAATCCGGGGTGCAGGGAATCTGCTGGGAAAGAGCCAGCACGGACATATGGCGGCAGTGGGATATGACCTGTATTGTAAGATGTTGAACGATGCGGTCCGGCATTTGAAGGGGGAATGTGAAGTCAGCGACTTTCCGACCACAGTGGATCTGGATGTGGATGCTTATATTCCGGCTTCCTATATCGTGAATGAGGTGCAGAAACTGGATATCTATAAAAGGATCGCAGGAGTGGAGGATGAAGCAGAATGCGCGGATATGAAAGAAGAGCTGATGGACCGGTTTGGAGAGATCCCCAGATCGGTGGAAAATCTGCTGCGTATAGCACTTTTGCGAAAGCAGGCTCATGAGCTGTATCTTTCGGAAGTGCAGGGGAAGAATGAAAAACTGACGTTTTCTTTTACGGAACATGCTCCCATACGGATCGAGCGCATCCCGGAGATGCTGACGGGTTTTGGCAGTAAAATGACATTTTATGCAAAAGGAGAACCCCGTCTGGAGTACAGCTATAAAAAATGCGGTTTTGTGGAGAAAGACGGAGAAATGCTGTTGTCTCTGACAGAGCATATTCTGAAAACCATGAAGGTTTTTCTGCTGTAATCCGGCACCGGAATCCATTGTAAGGAAAGGGACAGAACGGCAATCAGAATCACCAAAAAAATACGGAATTTAGTTGAAAGAATAGTTATATTGTACTAGAATAGAAACAAGACATCCATTGGTTTGCACAAATTACGGAGGAACATATGAGGAAGATAGCATATAAGTTTTTGGCAGTGATCGGCGTACTGGTAGCAGTCTCTCTGATATCACTGCAGATATTAAGTGCCAATATCAAAACAATCAATAAAGAAAGTGCAGACCTTCTGGGCAAGCAGGTAGGGGACCTGACTCTGATTCAGACGATTAACAGGGATTATGAGGAAATTTATCGTGTGACCCTCTGCCATGCCATGACCAGCGCAGAATCTTCTATGCGTTCTTATGAGAAACAGATAGAAGAAACCCAAAAAGAGCTGGAAAGCAGTATGGCTGCTTATAAAGCCGGGATTCATGATGAGGAAATCATGCAGGCGTTTGTCGGTTTTGAAGATAAGATCAAAGCGTTCAACAATACTGTGGACAGCATAGTGACCAACAGCGCAGGCGGTAAAAAAGAGATGGCCATTATTTACATCAACAATACGCTGGGCGTATCCGTAGGCAATCTGGAAAAGTATATTACCCAGTTAAAGGATTATACCCAGCAGGAGTTTGACAAAGGCTATGTGAATCTGAATCAGACTTCGGCCGACAGCAGCCGGATTATTGTATTTGCCACAGTGTTTATGGTGGTGGCAATGATTGTTGTTTATTTTATTGCCAATCTTATGATTGTCAGACCCATTCATATGACTACCAGAGAACTGCAGTCCATCATTGCGTCAATTCAGAATAAAAATGCGGATCTGAGCAGACGGATTGCCCGGCGTTCCAAAGACGAAACCGGCGTACTCACGTCCGGTATCAATCAGTTCCTGGAGATTCTGGAAAATCTGATCCGGAACATCCGGGGGTCCAGCCAGCAGATAGCCACAGAGCAGCAGAACGTTTACAGCCTTGTGGCAAAGACAGAAGAGGATGCGGGGGATACTTCCAGCACGATGGAGCAGCTGGCAGCAGGAATGGAAGAAGTAACGGCCACAGCGGCAGTTCTGACAGATCATGCCAAAGACGCCAGGGAAACGGTACAGCATGTATCGGATGAAGTGAACGACGGCTTCCACTTTGCGGAAGGGATGCGGGAACGGGCGGATAAACTGAAGAAACAGGCAGTGGAAAGCAAGCATTATGCGGAAGAAGTGATAGGCCGGATTGACAAAGCACTGGTGGAATCTGTGGAGGGCAGCCGTCAGATCAATCATATTACGACCCTGACCGGAGATATCCTGGGGATTGCGGCACAGACCAATCTGCTGGCACTGAATGCTTCGATTGAGGCGGCGAGAGCAGGAGAGGCCGGAAAAGGCTTTGCGGTGGTGGCTGATGAAATCAGGCAGCTTGCCGATAACAGTAAGGCGACCGCCAACAATATACAGCGGATATCCCAGAGCGTTGTTAAGGGAGTGTCTGATCTGTCAGAAAATGCATCCGGACTGCTGCAGTTTGTGAATGAACGGGTTATGGCGGATTATGATGAGCTGGAAAATACCGGCGTACAGTATCTGAAGGATGCTGTTAAAGTAACAGATATTATGGATCAGATTCTGGCAGGCACCAATGTGATCAATGAAACCATGCAGGAAATCGTGACCTCCAATGAAGGGATTTCCGGAACCGTGGAACAGAATGCGGTGGGAATCGGCAATGTGGCTCAGAATACTACAGAGTTGGCTGTAACGATGAAAGAGATTGGCAAAGCCCTTCGGGAAGTACAGGATATCATTGATGAATTGACCAGGCAGGCAGAGATATTTCATATCAGTGGGGATGCAGGAAGATAATATATGAAGGAATTGAGAGTGATCCTGCTCGTAGACGCTTCCTATGAGGACAGGATTACAGTGAAACAGGCATGGGAAGAAGAAAAAGCATATGAAATTCTGGAAGCGGAAAACAGCCGGGAAGCGTTGGAGGCTTTGCAGGAGAGAAAAGATGTGGATCTCATCTTTCTGGATATCATTTTGCCGGAAACGGATGGAATCAATTTTTTAAGCCGTATTAAAAAAAGAGGAGAATATGCCCATATCCCTGTGGTGGTCAATACTTATCCGGGAAAAAATGTACAGGTGGAAAAGGCCCTTCTGCTGGGGGCAGAGGATTTTGTTTTAAAGCCATACCATCCGGAAGTGCTGAAAAAACGGATTGGCAGTGTGCTGAACCGGAACCTGCAGGAGCGGGATGTGCTGACTAATCTGTATCCTTCTCAGACTTTTTATAATCAGACAAAGCGGATGTTTCTGCACAATCCGGATAGTCCGTTTACCATGCTGTATTTTAACATCAAAGGATTTACGGTGATCAATGATTTCTATGGCAATGAAAAGGGAGATGTGATTCTGCTGGAGCTGGCCCAGGCCCTTCGGGAGTGGATCGGTAAAAAAGGTACCTACGGCAGGATTATTGCGGATAACTTTGTCTGCTGTATTCCCTCCGGATCCCAGGATGAGGAAATACAGCTTTTCCGATATGTGGAAGCGAGGATGGAAAAGCTGCGCAGAATCTATCATTTTAATCTGGAATGCGGAATTTATAAAATAGATGATAAGAATCTGGCAGTGTCCATTATGTGCGACCGGGCCAAATTTTCCATGATTAATATCCGGAAAAACAGAGGAGAAAAATATGCCTATTATGATGCGGACCTGGCCAGACAGTATCGGAATGAGCAGCGTATCATAGCGGATATGGAACAGGCTCTGGCAGAACGGCAGTTTTTTATTATGCTGCACCCCATTTATGATGCGGCTACGGAGAGTCCGGTCAGTGCGGAAGCGCTGGTACGCTGGAAGCATCCGGAACTGGGTATTATCAGGCCGGATATTTTTGTTCCTCTTTTTGAAAAAAACGGCTTTATCCGTCAACTGGATCTCTACGTATGGGAAGAGGTATGCAAACTGCTGGCAAAGATGAGGGATGACGGCAATTATGTCTGCCCTATCTCTGTCAATGTTTCCAGAATTGACTTGTACGATCCGGAAATCGGGGATGCGATAGAACTGATGCTGGAGCAGTATCATGTGCCCAAGCGGCTGCTGCGTCTGGAGATTACGGAGAGCGCTTATACGGAAAAACCCCGTGAGATTATTGAGCTTGTTTCCAAACTGCGGAACCGGGGATTTGAACTGTTGATGGATGACTTTGGCAGCGGTTATTCTTCCCTGAATATGTTAAAGGAAATGGATATTGATACTCTGAAGATTGATATGCAGTTTATGGAAGAACTGGCCACTTCCAGACGGGCAGGCAATATTCTGATCAGTATTGTACGTATGGCCAAGCTGCTGAATATCAGTACGGTGGCAGAGGGCGTGGAAACAAGAGAACAGATGGAATTTCTCAGAAATGCAGGCTGTGACCGAATCCAGGGATATTATTTTTCCAGGCCGCTGAGTACAGAAGAATATGAAAGGCTGATGGCGGAAGAAGCGCTTCGCAAAGATGAAAAGAAACCTTATAAAAAGGGCGTACTGCTGGTGGATGATGTGACAATGCTGCGCAAGTCCCTGATTCAGGCATTGGGAGATTCCTATCAGTATTTTGAGGCCGCCAACGGGAAAGAGGCTCTGGAAGTCCTGAACGAGTATGCAAGTAAAATCGGAATTATTATAACGGATATTTTCATGCCGGAGATGGATGGCTTTGAGCTGATTCAGGAATTAAAGCAAAATTCTGTTTTTTCGCATATTCCGATTATTGTAATTACGGCAAGTGAGGAACGGGAAAATGAAATCAGAGCGTTGCGGCTGGGGGCGGTGGATGTGGCCACCAAGCCTTATGACCCGGTGATTGTAAGCCATCGGGTGAAAAATGTAATGAAGATGTCAGAAACCGAGTGGTTGCAAATGGAGATGCAGCTGATGCAGAGCGGCATACTGCAGGGAGAGTAAAGCGGATATCGAATATAATAGAAAGCTCGCTGCACAGTTTTTATTGTCATGGATAAGCGGCAGGCAGGAGTGGGATAATCCTTGTAGGACAGATGGGTTATTCCACTCCTACCCGCCGCTTTTGAAGTCCGGGAGATTATTGTCTGCCGGAGGAAAGTGTGGCTTTGGTGATACGGTCGCGGATCTTTTCCATCCGTTGATCCAGAGAAGAACTGATTTCGGCACATGCTATCAATTCTTCCGCCAGGAGGCTGGCTTCCCGCTCAGGAATGTTTTTCTTATAACGCAGTTTGTGCTCCAGGCTGGCCCAGAAGTCCATAGCAATGGTACGGAGCTGCACTTCCACTTTCATCTGTTTCTTTTCATTTTGCAGGAAAATCGGTACTTCCACGATCAGGTGCAGGCTGCGATAGCCGCCCGGCTTGGGATTTTTAATATAATCCTTGACCTCCAGCAGAGTGATATCGTCCTGGTTCAGCAGACAGTCGGCCAACAGATAGATGTCGTCCTGAAAGGAGCAGACTACCCTGACACCTGCGATGTCCCGGATGTCTTTTTCTATGGATTCCAGAGTCAGGGGAATGTTTTTGCGCCGGACTTTTTTCAGGATACTTTCCATAGATTTCACACGGACTTTGATGCTTTCGATGGGATTTCTGTCATACTGCAGGGAAAACTGTTTGTTCAATACATTGAATTTGGTTTCGATTTCCATAATGGCACAGTGGTAATGCGCCATCAGGGTATCTACGGGCAGTTTATTTTCCCGCATAAAATCTAAAAATTCATCAGACGTAAGACTCTTTCTCAGAAGCTGATCCCGCGCCTGTCCGATATAGTGTTCAATTCCCATGTTACTTCCTCCGATGTATCAAAACTGACATAAGATTTCCAATGCCGACTTTATTTTAGCATAAACAGGCAGCATCGCAAGTCAGATCAGGCATTTTTAAGAAAAATATAATAGGTATAAAAAACCTTCATTTACAAATAATAGTACCACAAGTTTGGAAAGAATGATGCAGACAATGGAGGAAGAAGAATATGAAAGCAACGGGAATTGTTCGCAGGATAGATGACCTGGGGCGGATTGTCATACCGAAAGAAATCAGGAGGACACTGCGAATCAGGGAAAGCGACCCTCTGGAGATTTTTACTGACAGAGAGGGGGAAATTATCTTAAAAAAATATTCTCCGATCGGGGAGATGAATACATTTGCAAAGCAGTATGCGGAGAGCCTGGCCCAGGTATCGGGACATACAGCTATTATTGCCGACAGAGATCAGTTTATTGCAGCCTCTGGCGGCTATAAAAATGCGGTGGGCAGATCCATCAGCCGGGATCTGGAAGAAAAACTGGATAAAAGGGAGTCCTTTCTGGCTTCGAAAGGAGAGCGGAGTTTTATTCAGATTTTTGATGAAAACGACGGGGAATATGTACATGAGGCAGTGGGGGTGATTCTCTGTGAAGGGGATGTGATCGGCGCAGTGATCCTGCTGGATGATGACAACAGAAGCAAAATGGGAGAAGTGGAAAAAAAGCTGATCCTTTCTGCCGCCGCATTTCTGGGCAGGCAGATGCAGGGGTGAGAGGGGAATCTCAGTCATTCCCCTCTTGCCAGCTCATACGATTCAGCAAATCAATTTTCACATCATACAGTTTTTGAGAAAGATCCACATAGACCCGATGTGGATTCACAAGGCGCCTTGTTTCATCCCAGAGGGTATCCAGTTCTTTCTGGCAGTATTCCCGGATGTCCATTGTTTTGGGCGTTTCATAGATACATGTACCGTCCCGGAAAACAGGAAGCATAATCTCACGCAGAGTATAAGTGCCGGGTGCAAGCCGGGTCTTTTTCCAGGGAGCGTGAGGATCAAACAGCAGAAGCGGTTCGTTTTCCGACCAGGTTTCATCCACAAGGCAGATCAGATCGGCTTTGATCTTACCGCTGCCTTTTTCATAGACCCGATAGATGGTTTTATTTCCGGGGTTGGTAATTTTTTCGGTATTTTCGGAGAGCTTGATCTTGGGAATAAACTGCCCGTCAGGATCCATAATGGCAGCAAGTTTGTAGACACCGCCGAAAGAAGGGCAGTCTTTGGAGGTGATCAGGTTGGTCCCCACACCCCAGGAAGTGATGGCAGCGCCCTGGGTTTTCAGGCTGTCAATCAGATATTCATCCAGATCATTGGAGGCGGAGATCACAGCATCGGGGAATCCGGCTTCGTCCAGCATCTTCCGGGCACGTTTGGAAAGATAAGCAAGATCGCCGCTGTCCAGACGGATACCGTAGAAAGTCAGAGGAATACCGGCTTCCCGCATTTCCTGAAATACACGGATGGCATTGGGGACACCGGATTTCAGGGTGTCATAGGTATCTGCCAGCAGGATGCAGGCGGAAGGATACATATCAGCATAGGTTTTGAATGCGGTATATTCATCCGGAAAGCTCATGATCCAGCTGTGGGCATGAGTGCCTTTGACGGGAATGTCAAAGAGCTGTCCTGCCAGTACATTGCTGGTACCGGTACAGCCTCCAATTACCGCAGCTCTGGCGCCGTAGATCCCGGCATCCGGACCCTGGGCACGGCGCAGTCCAAATTCCATGATACCGTCGCCTTTGGCCGCATAGCAGACACGGGATGCTTTGGTGGCAATCAGACACTGATGGTTTAAAATGGTCAGAACGGCAGTTTCAATGAGCTGTGCCTGCATGATCGGAGCGATAACCTTGAGCAGCGGTTCTCTGGGAAAGATAATGGTGCCTTCCGGAATGGCGTAAATATCACCCGTAAAACGGAATGTGGACAGATAGTCCAGAAAATCCGCGTCAAATATCTGAAGGCCTGCCAGATAATCGATGTCCTGTCTGGAAAAGTGAAGATTCTTGATATAATTGATGACCTGTTCCAGACCTGCGGAGATGGCATACCCACCTCCATTGGGATTGTTGCGGTAGAATACGTCAAAAATAACGGTTTCATTTTGATCTTTGTGCTTGAAATACCCCTGCATCATTGTCAGCTCATACAAATCTGTCATAAGGGTCAGGTTCTGTCTGTCCATAATACGCCTCCTTAAAATTGTTATCTTTCATAATAGAAGAATCCCGGAAAGAAATCAAGTGGTTTTACCGAAGGTAAAAGGGCAGAGGCATTGAATTTTCCCTTGACACAGGGTAAAAGCCCATCTTATAATAACTCACGAGAAAGACGATGACAAAGACAGTAAGTTTTTTCCGAACGTAACAGCGAACCGGAGAGGGTGGAAGCCCGGTATCAGTAGGGGATTACCGAATATCACTTTCGAGTCCCGCGGCTGAAATGCAGAGGCAGAGTAAACGGCGGCGGATTTCCTCCGTTATGGGAAGCCATATAAACCGATTTCGAATCAGAAAGAGGGAGTATGCGTAATGGGTGGTAACATGGAACTTTAATCCCTGTCCTTTTACGGACAGGGGTTTTTTGTGTTCAGTATGAATCAGATGGCACTGTTGAGGCAGGGCATACAGGAAACAGGCAGGAGGGAAAAAGATGTACCAAAAAGTATCAACGGATTTGAACTTTGTGGACAGGGAAAAGGAAGTGGAAAAGTTCTGGCGTGAACATGACATTTTCAAAAAGAGCATGGAGCAGCGTACAGACGGGGAAACCTATACGTTTTATGACGGACCGCCCACGGCAAACGGCAAGCCCCACATCGGGCATGTGCTTACCAGGGTGATCAAAGATATGATTCCCAGATACCGGACGATGAAAGGGTATATGGTGCCGCGTAAGGCCGGATGGGATACCCACGGACTGCCGGTGGAACTGGAAGTGGAAAAGCTGCTGGGACTGGACGGTAAGGAACAGATTGAAGAGTACGGGCTGGATCCGTTTATTTCCAAATGCAAGGAAAGTGTATGGAAGTATAAAGGGATGTGGGAGGATTTTTCCGGAACGGTGGGATTCTGGGCCGATATGGACGATCCTTATGTCACCTATCATGATGATTATATTGAATCGGAATGGTGGGCGCTGAAAGAGATCTGGAAGCGGGGACTTTTGTATAAGGGCTTTAAGATCGTACCATACTGCCCCAGATGCGGAACGCCTCTTTCTTCTCATGAGGTGGCCCAGGGATACAAGGCAGTGAAGGAGCGCTCTGCCGTGGTCCGTTTCAAGGTGAAGGGCGAGGACGCGTATTTCCTGGCATGGACCACCACGCCCTGGACGCTGCCTTCTAATCTGGCCCTCTGCGTAAATCCGGATGAAACTTATGTGAAGGTAAAGGCGGCGGACGGCTATACGTATTATCTGGCTCAGGCGCTGTTAGATAAAACGCTGGGGAAACTGGCTGACCCGGAAGGGAAAACACCGGCTTATGAAATTCTGGAAACTTACAGAGGAACAGATCTGGAATACAAAGAGTATGAGCCGTTGTTTGCCTGTGCCGGAGAAGGAGCTGCCAGACAGCAGAAAAAAGCCCATTATGTGACCTGTGACAGTTATGTTACCATGACTGACGGTACCGGGATCGTCCATATTGCGCCTGCATTTGGTGAGGACGATGCACAGGTGGGAAGGCGGTATGAGCTTCCGTTTGTACAGTTTGTGGATGGCAGGGGCAATATGACAGAGGAGACACCCTATGGCGGCCTGTTTGTCAAGGATGCGGATCCGGTGATCCTGAAAGATCTGGACAAAGAGGGCAAACTGTTTGACGCGCCGAAGTTCGAGCATGACTATCCGTTCTGCTGGCGGTGCGATACGCCGCTGATTTATTATGCGAGAGAGTCCTGGTTTATCAAAATGACTGCGGTAAAAGAGGATTTGATCCGCAACAATAATACGATTCACTGGATTCCCGAATCCATCGGAAAAGGCCGTTTTGGAGACTGGCTGGAAAACATTCAGGACTGGGGCATTTCCCGGAACCGCTACTGGGGAACGCCTCTGAATGTGTGGGAATGTGAATGCGGCCATATGCATTCCATTGGCAGCAGACAGGAGCTGGAGGAGATGAGCGGCAATCCCGCTGCCCGCACGGTGGAGCTGCACAGGCCCTATATTGATGAAATTACGATAAAGTGTCCCAAGTGCGGAGGGGAGATGCACCGGGTACCGGAAGTGATCGACTGCTGGTTTGATTCCGGCGCCATGCCGTTTGCACAGCATCATTATCCCTTTGAAAACCAGGAGCTGTTTGCACAGCAGTTCCCGGCCCAGTTTATTTCGGAAGCGGTGGATCAGACAAGAGGATGGTTTTACTCCCTGCTGGCGGAATCCACGCTGCTGTTCAATCAGGCTCCCTATGAAAATGTAATTGTACTGGGCCATGTGCAGGATGAGAACGGCAAAAAGCTGTCCAAGTCCAAAGGCAATGCCATTGATCCGTTTGAGGCTTTGTCTCAGTATGGTGCAGATGCAATCCGCTGGTATTTCTACATCAATTCCGCACCCTGGCTGCCCAACAGATTTTATGGCAAGGCAGTGATGGAAGGTCAGAGGAAATTTATGGGGACCCTCTGGAATACGTATGCGTTCTTTGTACTGTATGCCAATATTGATCAGTTTGATGCTTCCCGCTATACGCTGGAATATGACAAACTTTCCGTTATGGATAAATGGCTGTTGTCCAAATTAAACACACTTGTCAAAGAAGTGGATGAAGATCTGGACCAGTATCGTATCCCGGAGGCGGCCAGAGCGCTGCAGGAATTTGTGGATGAGATGAGTAACTGGTATGTAAGGCGGGGCAGGGAGCGTTTCTGGGCGAAAGGCATGGAGCAGGATAAAATCAATGCCTATATGACTTTGTATACAGCCCTGGTAACGGTTGCCAAAGCGGCAGCGCCTATGATTCCCTTTATGACAGAGCAGATTTATCAGAATCTTGTCAGAAGCGTGAACCAGGAGGCTCCGGAAAGCGTTCATCTGTGTGATTTCCCGGAGGCTGAGGAAACACTGATTGATCATGTACTGGAAGAAAATATGGAGGCTGTCCTGCAGACCGTGGTACTGGGCCGTGCGGCCAGAAATACGGCCAACATCAAAAACCGGCAGCCCATCGGGACCATGTATGTAAAAGCGGATAAGGAACTGCCTGATTTCTACAGAGCCATTATTGCGGATGAACTGAATGTGAAATCGGTGATCTATTCCCAGGATGTAAGGGATTTTACGACCTATACATTTAAGCCGCAGTTAAAGACACTGGGCAGACGGTTCGGGAAACAACTGGGCGCCCTGAAAGAAGTGCTGGCAGGTCTGGACGGCAACAGGGCGATGGATGAGATCCATGAGAAGGGCACTCTGACGATTGTGCTGGACGGCAAAGAGGAAGTGCTGGAGACGGAAGATCTGCTCATTGATGCAGCCCAGGTAGAGGGCTTTGTGTCCGAAAGCTACGGCGGCGTTACGGTGGTGCTGGATACCGCGCTGTCAGAAGAGCTGATTGAAGAAGGCTTTGTCTATGAAATCATCAGTAAAATACAGACCATGCGTAAGGAAGCAGGCTTTGAGGTCATGGATCATATTCTGGTTTCCATTGAAGGCAATGAAAACATTGCGGGGATCGTGAAGAAAAATGCGGACAGCATTCAGACCAAAGTGCTGGCAGATCAGATTTTATATGACAGGGGAGCAGCCAACCGGAAAGAATGGAATATCAATGGCGAGAATGTAACGGTTGGTGTGGAAAAACAGTAAAAAAGATGGTATACTCATACCGACAGGAAAAGGCAGCACGGCAATTATCACAAAAAGAGGAGAAAGACATGTTAAAGAAGCAGGTAAAAAAACTTTCCTTTGATACAGAATTATTCAAGCGGAGTGTATTGTACAATGTCAGGACACTGTACCGCAAGACGATGCAGGAAGCGACACCCCAGCAGATTTTTCAGGCAGTTTCCTATGCGATTAAAGATGCGGTGGTGGATCACTGGATGGACAGTCAGAAGGCATATGAAAAGCAGGATGTAAAAATTGTTTACTATATGTCTATGGAGTTTTTGATGGGACGGGCACTTGGCAATAATATGATCAATCTGCAGGCCTATGAAGATGTGAAAAAGGCATTGGAAGAGCTGGGTGTGGATATCAATGTAATCGAAGATCAGGAGCCGGATCCGGCACTGGGCAACGGCGGTCTGGGCCGTCTGGCTGCCTGCTTCCTTGATTCCCTGGCTACGCTGGGCTATGCGGCGTATGGCTGCGGAATCCGGTATCGTTACGGTATGTTTAAGCAGGAGATCCGGGACGGATATCAGGTAGAGGTGCCGGATAACTGGCTGGTGGACGGCAATCCCTTCGAGCTGCGCCGCCCCGAATATACCAAAGAAGTAAAATTCGGCGGCTATGTGACGGTGCGTACAGACGAGAACGGCAGACAGCATTTTTTACAGGAAGGATATCAGTCTGTGAAAGCGGTTCCCTATGATCTGCCCATCGTGGGATACGGCAATGGGGTAGTGAATACCCTTCGCATCTGGGATGCCCAGCCTATTGAGTGTTTTGAGCTGAATTCCTTTGACAAGGGCAATTACCAGAAGGCAGTGGAACAGGAAAATCTGGCCAGAAATATTGTGGAAGTCCTTTATCCCAATGACAATCACTATGCCGGTAAGGAACTGCGCCTGAAACAGCAGTATTTCTTTATTTCCGCTTCCGTACAGGAGGCAGTGTCCAAATATATGAGAAGCCACAAGGATGTGCGCAAGTTCTATGAGAAAGCCACCTTCCAGTTAAACGATACCCATCCTACAGTGGCAGTGGCCGAGCTGATGCGTGTGCTGATGGATGAATACTATCTGACATGGGAGGAAGCATGGGCAGTTACCACAAAGACCTGTGCATACACCAATCATACGATTATGGCGGAAGCCCTTGAAAAATGGCCTATCGAGCTGTTTTCCAGGCTGCTTCCCAGAATCTATCAGATTATTGAGGAGATCAACCGGAGATTTGTACAGGAGATCGAGAAAAAATATCCCGGCAATCATGAGAAGGTACGTAAGATGGCGATTCTTTATGACGGCCAGGTGAAAATGGCACATCTTGCCATTGCGGCAGGGTATTCTGTCAATGGTGTGGCAAGGCTTCATACCGAAATTTTAAAGAAACAGGAATTGAAAGATTTCTATGAAATGATGCCTGAAAAATTCAACAATAAAACAAACGGCATTACCCAGAGACGTTTCCTTCTGCACGGGAATCCCCTGCTGGCAAAATGGGTGACAGAAAAGGTGGGGGACGAGTGGATCACGGATCTTTCCGCTATCAGCAAGCTGTCCCTCTATGCAGACGACAAAAAGGCACAGCATGAGTTTATGAATATCAAATACCGCAACAAGGTGCGCCTGGCTGCTTACATCAAAGAGCATAACGGTATTGATGTGGATCCCCGCTCTATTTTTGACGTACAGGTAAAACGTCTGCATGAATACAAGAGACAGCTTTTGAATATTCTGCATGTTATGTATCTTTACAACCAGTTAAAAGACAATCCGGATATGGAGTTTTATCCCAGGACCTTTATTTTCGGCGCAAAAGCGGCAGCAGGCTATAAGATTGCCAAACTGACCATCAAGCTGATCAACTCCGTAGCGGATGTGGTAAATAACGATCCGGATATCAGAGACCGCATCAAAGTGGTATTTATCGAAAATTACAGAGTGTCCAATGCCGAGTGGATTTTTGCGGCAGCGGATGTATCGGAGCAGATTTCCACAGCCAGCAAGGAGGCTTCCGGTACCGGCAATATGAAGTTTATGCTAAACGGCGCACTGACTCTGGGGACAATGGACGGCGCCAATGTGGAGATTGTGGAAGAAGTGGGAGAGGAGAATGCCTTTATCTTCGGTCTCAGTTCGGATGAAGTAATTCAGTATGAAAACTATGGCGGATACAATCCGATGGAGATCTTCAATGATGATCCGGATGTGCGCAGGGTACTGATGGAACTGATTAATGGTACTTTCTGCCATGACAATCCGGAGCTGTTCCGGGATCTGTACAACTCTCTGCTGAACACACTCAGCACGTCCAGGGCAGATACCTATTTTATTCTGAAGGATTTCCGTTCCTATGCGCAGGCGCAGAAGAAGGTGGAAGCAGCATACCGGGATGAGGCCGGCTGGGCAAAGAGCGCCATCCTGAATGTGGCATGCTCCGGCAAGTTTACATCCGACCGCACCATCCAGGAGTATGTGGATGAGATCTGGCATCTGGACAAGGTAGTAATCAAATAATAGAAAGCACGCTGTGCGGACTTTCTATTGTCATGAGTAAGGAGGCAGACTATGATACGTTTATCCGACGGCGGCGCTTATCTGATCAGGGGAAGCCGCATTGTGGAGGATTCTCCCAGAGCAGCGGAGGAAATCCAAAGTCTTACGGGGAAGAGTATCACAAAGGAAGAGGCAGCCAGAGAAACCATCAGCTATGGGATTCTTGAGCGTCATAATACTTCCGGCGATATGAAAAAGCTGAAGATACGTTTTGACAAACTGACAAGTCATGACATTACATTTGTAGGCATTATCCAGACAGCCAGAGCATCGGGACTGGAGAAATTCCCCATGCCCTATGTGCTGACCAACTGCCACAATTCGCTTTGTGCAGTGGGTGGCACCATCAATGAAGATGACCATATGTTTGGGCTTTCCTGTGCCAGAAAATACGGAGGCGTATATGTACCGCCTCATCAGGCAGTGATTCACCAGTATGCCAGAGAGATGCTGGCAGGAGGCGGCAGGATGATACTTGGTTCTGACAGCCATACCCGCTATGGGGCGCTGGGAACCATGGCAATGGGGGAAGGCGGGCCTGAGCTTGTCAAGCAGCTTCTGAACCAGACCTATGATATTGCCATGCCGGAGGTGGTAGCCGTTTATCTGACCGGGGAGCCGAAAAGAGGAGTGGGGCCTCAGGATGTGGCGCTTGCCATCATCGGCGCTGTGTTTGAATGCGGTTATGTGAATAATAAAGTGATGGAGTTTGTGGGCCCGGGGGTACAGGGACTGAGTGCAGATTTCCGTATCGGCATCGATGTGATGACAACCGAGACCACATGCCTGTCCTCCATCTGGACGACAGATGATACCATCCGGGAATTTTATGAGATTCACGGGCGGAGCGAAGAATATACCAGACTGGCGCCGGGAGAAGCAGCCTGGTATGACGGCCTGGTGACGGTGGAGCTGGATAAAATCGAACCGATGATTGCCATGCCTTTTCATCCCAGCAATACCTATACCATTGACGAAGTACGCAGAAATCCGCTGGATGTGATTGCGGATGTGGAGAAACGGGCGCAGGTAAGTCTGGGCGGCGCTGTGGAGTATTCGTTAAAAGATAAAGTAAAAGACGGGAAATTCCTGGTGGATCAGGGGATTATTGCAGGCTGTGCCGGCGGCGGGTTTGAAAATATCTGTGCTGCGGCGGATATCCTGCAGGGAGCATCCATCGGGACAGGAGGCTTTACCCTGAGCGTTTATCCGGCATCTATGCCGATTTATATGGAGCTGATTCAAAACGGCTGTGCAGCGGCCCTTCTGGAAACCGGTGCCGTACTGAAAACCGCGTTTTGCGGCCCCTGCTTCGGAGCGGGTGACACACCGGCTAACCAGGCGTTTTCCATCCGTCATTCTACCCGGAACTTCCCCAATCGGGAAGGCTCCAAGCTGCAGAGCGGACAGATTTCGTCGGTGGCTCTGATGGATGCCAGATCCATAGCAGCCACAGCAGCCAATCAGGGTGTGCTGACCCCTGCCACGGAATTTGAGGGGACATTGAAACGGTATGTATACCATTTTGACGCCAATATTTATAAAAACCGTGTGTTTGATTCCAAAGGGCAGGCAGACTCTTCGGTGGAAATCCAGCTTGGCCCCAATATCAAAGACTGGCCGGAGATGGCAGCACTTCCGGACAATCTACTGCTGCAGGTTGTGGCCAGCATCCATGATCCGGTGACGACCACGGACGAATTGATTCCTTCCGGAGAGACCTCTTCCTACCGTTCCAATCCGCTGGGACTGGCAGAGTTTACCCTGTCCCGGAAAGTACCGGAGTATGTGGGGCGGGCAAAAGACATTCAGCGTGCCCAGAAAGCGCTGACAGAGGGCAGATGCCCTGAGGAGGAAAAAGCGGAACTGGGAGAGATTATGAAAGCCGTACAGGGACGGTTCCCGGCGGCGGCGTATCACAATATGGGATTCGGCTCCGTGATCTTTGCAGTGAAACCGGGAGACGGGTCAGCCAGAGAACAGGCCGCTTCCTGTCAGAAAGTGCTGGGAGGCTGGGCAAATATCGCCAATGAATATGCCACCAAGCGTTATCGTTCCAATCTGATCAACTGGGGAATGCTGCCGTTTCTGATCGACCAGGGGGATCTGCCCTTTGCCGATCTGGATTACCTGTTCCTTCCGGGCATCCGAAAAGCGGTAGAGGAGGCGGCTTTGGAGGTGACGGCTTATGTGGTAAAAGGAGATCAGTTGGAGCCGTTTACCCTGCGGCTTTCGGAAATGACAGAGGAAGAACGGCAGATTATTTTAAAAGGCTGCCTGATTAATTACAACAGAGTCTAAAGTTTTTATCCGGAGCGTCGATATATTAAATACAGAGAAAAGCATACGGCCAGTGCGTTTTTCTGCAAATATATGACGCTGATGGACCAAGGATGGTATTTGATGAGGAACAGGAGGTTCCGGACCCAAATGCTGTCCTTTTTTCATGGAAGAACGGGATATCAGGGAATGGGGGTAATATTGCGAATTAATTCCAGCACAATAGGAATGGAGTCCGCCAGAAGCTATACTTCTGTCAGGAAAAAATCAGTGAGTTTTATGAGCCGTACATATGCCGGCTTTTTGGGAAGGCAGGAAGGAGGCCTGACTTCCAATGGTATGCTTTCAAATGATGAGGGCAAACGAACAGGAAAAGGAAATCGAAGAGATGCCATGCTGGATATGCAAAATAAATATTCCATGTCCGGGATATCCAGAATTTCCATGCGGGATGAGATGGACTCTTATAACCGGATCAGACAGCAGTGTATCAGATATCTGATGGATTTGTTCAGCGGAAACAGACGAAGCGCTTCCCGCTCTCTGTGGGAAGGCGGCAGCTCTGCCGGCGGTGCTTCTGTGACGACCACTGTGATGTCCACGTCCGTCAGTGAAACCTATATGGAAGAGGAGAATACCTCGTTTCAGACCACGGGCAGTGTGGTGACTGCTGACGGAAGAAAGATAGAGTTTAATCTGGAGATGGAGATGAGCCGCAGCTTCCAGAGTACGTATCAACAGACTTATGAAATGATGTACCACAATGTACAGACCTGCGATCCTCTGGTGATCAATCTGGACGGCAATGTGGCTTCTGTCTCAGATCAGAAGTTTTTGTTTGACATAGACGGGGACGGCGTCCTGGATGAGGTATCAGAGCTGAGTGCAGGCAGTGGGTACCTGGCGCTCGATAAAAACGGGGACGGCAAGATCAATGATGGCACGGAGCTGTTCGGGCCCAAGTCAGGCAATGGCTTTGCAGATCTGGCCCAATATGATGACGACGGCAACGGCTGGATCGATGAGGACGATGCCATCTGGGAAAAGCTGCTGATCTGGACAAAGGATGAAAACGGGAAGGACCAGTTGTATCATGTCTCTGAAAAAGGGATTGGTGCGATCTGCCTGAAAAATCAAGCCACTGATTTTTCATTAAATTCCATGAAAAACAATCAGACCAATGCACTGATCCGCAGTACAGGCATCTTTTTATACGAAAATGGGACTGTGGGTACGGTGCAGCATGTGGACATGGCAAAATAACAGAAAAAATTGCAGCAAAACAGAATAAAAAGCAAAGGAAATCTCATACTTATAGAAAGAGCATAACAGGTTCGGAGATTTCCATGAGGCGAATGCGCATAAACGGAAAAAGAACTGTATCCAATGGAAGATATCTGTCGGCAGCAGTTCTTTTTTGTGTGGGACTGGTGTTTCTGTATGGCTGTTTTCATGAAAAACAGCCGGGGGTTGCAGCCATGTCGGAGCGCAGCCGGTATGTGGTGGTGACGGAAAGTCTGGCAGGACGGGAAGAGGTGCCTTTGGAGGAATATCTGATCGGTGCGCTGGCAGTGACGGTACCGGAGGATTTTACACCCCAGGCATGCAGGGCACAGGCGGTTATCCTGCGCACCAATGCGGTATGGTTTGCGCAGGAGGCAGGGACGGAGCGTATTTCCTGTCAGGATCTGGGGCAGGCATTTTTAACAGTCCGGGAACTGGAGGAAAAATGGGGGGATGCCTATCGGGAGCAATATGAAAAGCTGGAGGAGGCGGTACATGATACCAGAGATGAAATCATGCAGTATAAGGGGATTCCTGTGGAGCTGCCGTATTTTCCGCTGAGTGCGGGAGCGACCCGGAGCGGTGAGGGGGTATCTTTGCAGGAGACATATCCCTATCTGCAGTCAGTGCCCTGCACGGATGACCCATTTTCGGAACAGTTTGAGCAGGAAACCATACTGGCACAAAAAGAAATGACGAAAGCGCTGGGAGAATTGTTCGGTGCAAAGGAAGAAGTGGCCTGGGAGGATATCACGCTTGTATGGGATAACACAGGTTATGTCACAGAGATCAGTTGGAAGGAAAAGAGGATATCCGGAGAACAGTTCCGGCAGAAGCTGGGCCTGGCTTCCGCCTGTTTTACCGTGGAACAGGATAAGGACAGGATGTATATCGTGACAAAAGGCATCGGGCACGGACTGGGTATGAGCCTGTATGAAGCCAATGAAATGGGGAAGGCAGGAAAGGAATATCGGGAGATTCTGGGCTATTTTTTCCCGGATTGTGAAATTGCAAAAAACTGAATAAAAGAAACGGGAAGTGGCAAGACTGGGGATGAGGTGATAAGCATGAGAAGAAATCGTTCCACAATGAAAAAAGAAAGAATTATTATGTTGGTTTCTTCGGTATTCGTCCTGACAGCTCTGACCATGACCGGTTTTTATGTGAAAGAAAAAAATGAAGCGGAAAAAGACGGTTATGTGGTGGACATGAGTGCACTGGAAAAGAAAACCGAGGATAAGACAAAAGAAATTGCCAGGTCGGTTGAGCAGGATCAGGCCGGAGAAGATCTGGCACAGGGGAATGACCTGGATTATGATCCCAATTTCCAGGAGGCTTCCTCTCAGGGAGTAACCAATACCTGGGATAATGAAGAAACTGTCGGGGTACCGGAAAATGAAACTGCCAATAAGGACATGGCAGAAGAGGGAGCCAAAGAGAGTGAGGAGACTCAGGAGCCTGATGAGAGCGAAACTGAGCAGAGCCAGGCAGTGGAAACGGCATCTATGGAAGCTGCCAAAGCCCTGTCTTTCCATGAAAAGGACAATCTGGGATGGCCGGTGGCAGGCAATGTGCTGATTAACTACAGCATGGATAAGACAGTATATTTCCCTACGCTGCAGCAGTACAAATACAGCCCGGCTATCGTAATCGCGGCTTCAGAAGGAGAAAACATCACCGCCTCTGCAGACGGGAAGGTATTGTCTGTATTTGAGAATGCGGAGATCGGACAGGCTGTCACGGTGGACATCGGCAACGGATATGAATTGACCTATGGACAGTTAAAGGATATTATGGTATTAAAAGGAGATATCATCAGCTCCGGGGATATCATCGGAAAGGTGGCCGCACCTACCAAATACTACAGTGTGGAAGGCCCCAATGTATACTTTAAACTGACAAAGGACGGCAGACCGGTCAATCCGCTGAGCAGTCTGGAATAATCAAAAGGATCAGGGAGATACCAATGATATGTTATACCTATATGGTGGAATGCAGTGATAAAAGTCTGTATACCGGGTGGACAAACAATCTGGAAAAGAGAATACAGGCTCACAATGCCAAAAAGGGGGCGGCCTATACCAGAAGCCGTACGCCGGTCCGGCTTGTCTATTATGAAACCTTTGCCACCAGACAGGAAGCCATGAAGCGGGAGTATGAGGTCAAGCAGTATACCAGAAAAGAGAAGCTGGCTCTGATCCGGCGCTGGAAAGGCTCTCCCTGATCCGCTGATGCATAATAAGGAAAAAAAGAAGCATACTACTTCACTGACGAAAGGAGAGGTGATAGTATGCTTTTTATTGCGAATGCCACACTGTATCCGATGGCAGCAGACATGCCGGAGAAACTGGAACGGGCCTGCATTGCCATGCAGGACGGAAAGATTGTACGGGTGGGTACCGGATTTACCTATGCGGAGATCTGTCAGACGCTTCACCGGAGCAGAAAAGAGCAGGAAGAGGATACGTATATTGATGCAGGCGGCAACTGGGTGATGCCGGGTATCATAGAAGCTCATTGTCATATGGGGATCACGGAAGAGAAAAAGGGGATGGAAGGGGATGACTGCAATGAAACGGTGGATCCCATCACGCCCCAGTTACGCGCGATTGATGCCATCAACAGCATGGATGCGGCCTTTGACGATGCAGTGCGCGCCGGTATCACATCTGCCATGATCGGGCCGGGCAGCTCCAATGTGGTGGGAGGCCAGTTCGCTTTTGTCAAAACAAAGGGACGCAGAATCGATGATCTGATTGTGCTGGCTCCGGCGGCCATGAAGGTGGCCTTTGGAGAAAACCCCAAAGTAAATTACGGAGGACAGGACAAGTCTCCTTCCACCCGTATGGCGATAGCGGCCATGCTGCGGGAAGAGCTGATGAAAGCAAACAGTTATAAAAAAAGGAAAGAAAAACAGCAGGATGATTTTGAACCGGACTTTCACTATGAAGCATGGCTGCCGGTGCTGGAGCGGAAGATTCCTCTGAAAGCTCATGTACACAGGGTGGATGATATTTTTACTGCCATCCGGATTGCAGAGGAATTTGGACTTGCCATGACACTGGATCACTGCAGTGAAGGACATATGATTGCGGAAGAAATCAAGGCGTCCGGGTTTCCTGCAATCGTAGGGCCTGATCTGGCCAGCCGGAGCAAGATTGAAGTACAGAATATGGCTTTTAAAACAGCAGGTGTTTTGTATCAACATGGTATCAAAACGGCTGTCACCACTGACCATCCTGTTTCTCTGATTGCATCGCTGCCGCTCTGCGCCGGTCTGGCAGTGAAAGCAGGGCTGCCGTTGATGGAAGGGCTGCGGGCCATTACGATCAATGCAGCACAGATCTGTCATGTGGACAAACGTGTAGGATCGCTGGAAAGCGGGAAAGATGCGGATATTGCTGTTTTTGACGGCAATCCGATGGAGGTGTTTACCAATACACTGATGACTGTGATTGACGGAAAGATAGTGTATCAGAATCCTCATTTTTCATAGGGCAAATGCTTTACCAAACAGAATAAAAATAGTATACTGTAACAATGAAAAAAAGATTCTGTTACTTTTTATGCAGTATATGCAGTGTATTATCCATAATATTGGCCGGATGCGGCAGCTCCGCTGCCGGGAATCCATCTGAGATGACGGAAGCGGGAGAACAGGGAGCCGGAAAAGAAACAGGCATGGGAGAGCTGCTGCCGTCTGTTCCCGGTGTATGCATTGACAGGATGGGCTATGAACCGGAAAAAGAAAAGCTCGCTGTCTTTCAGGGGACTGATCTGCCGGATACCTTTACACTGCGGGAAGCAGAGAGCGGAGAAATCGTCTATGCCGGGCCTATAGAAAAGAAAGGGAATGAGGAAGGCGGAGCGGAATATAATGGTTACGGAGACTTTACCGATTATCAAAAGCCAGGCAGCTATTATATCCAGATCGACCGGTACGGGGAATCTTATCCGTTCCTGATTCATGACAATCTGTACTATTCTCTTTTCCTGCGGGCCTGCAGCCGCCTCTATGACATGCGGGGAACCGAAAACGGCAAATCCGCCGGGTCAGAGGAAACAATACTGACGGAAAGCTGCCGGAGCATGTATCAGGTGCTGCTTTCTTATGAGATGTTTCCGGAAGTGTATACAGACGATACGGGAATCCCGGAAAGCGGTAATGGGGTACCGGATATTCTGGATATCTGCCGGTATGAGGCAGTCTGGCTGATGGAACAGGCAGAGGCGGAAAAAAGTGCCGGCGATGAGTGGGTATATCTGGCGGCAGTGCTGGCAAAGTATGCCTATCTGACCAGGAATGAGGATGCGGAGTTTGCCGGGGCATGTCTGCAGACAGCCGAGAATGCCTGGAAATGCGTGGAGAAGGATCTGTTTGTTTCGGATGATCTGATCGCTCTGGCGGCGGCAGAACTGTATCGTATGACCGGAAGCCGGCAATACCTGGGGCTGGCCGAGGAATATCTGCGGGCCGGGACAGAGAGAGAAGGGGCTCTGACTGATCCGGAGTTTTTTGGCAGCATTACTTATATGAATACCAAGAATCCGGTGGATATAGAGCTGTGCGATGCCATGATGAAAAAGATTATGGAAGATGCGGAAGAGATTGCGGAAAAGGCAGGACATAACAGTTTTCTGATCTATGGGAAACCGGGAGAAGAGGAAGCGGCAGATCTGCTGCAACAGACTCTGCGGATCTGTCTGGTCAATCATATTATTACCAACCATGAATACAGCACTCTGATTGAAAATCATTTTCATTATCTGATGGGACGGAATCCTGACAGCATCTGTTATGTATCCTATCGGGAAGAGCAGGAGATGCCGGCGGGGGATGTGATGGAGGATACGGTGCAGATTTCAGCGCTGCTGTTTTTGCTCAGTGAGCGGCTGGGAAACGGGACATAAAATGACAGCATGATACATAGATCGAAGAACAGAAAAAAGACAACAGGGGAGGATGAATCGATATGAAAATCGTTGTTTTAACAGGCGGAATCAGTACGGAAAGAGATGTGTCCCTTTCTTCCGGTTCCATGATTTATCAGGCGCTTTGCAGGAAAGGTCATCAGGTGATGCTGCTGGATGTATATCTGGGGTATGAAGGGGAGATCGGAGAAGAACTCTTTTCTCAGTCCGGAGATACCGGGGCAGGCATGTCAGAGATTATGATGACGCATCCGGATCTGGAAAGCGTCAAAGCCATGCGGCCGGACGGAGGCAGCATATATTTCGGACCTCAGGTCATAGAGATCTGCAGACAGGCAGATATTGTATTTATGGCCATACACGGAGATGGTGAAACAGGCCGGATTCAGGCAGCTTTTGATCTGATGGGCATTCGTTATACGGGCAGCGGCTATGTGGGCAGCGCCATTGCAATGGATAAGGCATTGACAAAAGAAATTTTCCTGCAAAACAAGATTCCAACGCCCGGGAGTTTCGCAATGAAAAGGGGAGAGGAGGAGCCCGGTCAGGTTTCTTTCCCCTGTGTGGTAAAAGTATGCAATGGCGGTTCCAGTGTGGGTGTGTACATATGTGAGGATCAGGCAGGCTATGCGGCTGCGAAAGAGGAAGCGTACCGCTATGACAATGAGATTCTGGTGGAACAGTATATCAAAGGACGGGAATTTTCTGTGGGTGTAATAGAAGGAAAAGCGCTGCCGGCGATTGAAATCGCACCGCTTGAGGGCTTTTATGACTATAAAAACAAGTACCAGGCAGGCAGCACGATAGAAACCTGCCCTGCGGATATCCCCCGGGAGGCGGAGATGCGCCTGCGTCAGGCAGCAGAGGGAGCCTTTCGTGCGCTGCGCCTGCAGGCTTATGCACGTATGGACTTTATGATGAATGAACAGGGAGAGATTTTCTGCCTGGAGGCCAATACACTGCCGGGAATGACCCCCACATCTCTGCTGCCTCAGGAAGCGGCAGCGCAGGGGATGGATTTTGAAACATTATGCGAACATCTGATTGAGGTATCGCTTCGGAAGCAGAGGGAATAGGATATGGAGAATTTGACACTGGAACGAATTGCACAGGCGTGCGGCGGGATATACCGGGGTGCGGAAGCGGACCGAAAGAAAGAGGTGGCGGGTGTGGTATTGGATTCCCGTCAGGCAGAGGCCGGTTTTTGCTTTATTGCCGCAAAGGGAGAGCGTGTGGATGGGCACAGCTTTATCGGTGAAGTGCTGCAGAAAGGCGCTCTGTGCGTGATTTGTGAACAGATACCGGAAGGGGTTTCCGGCAATTTTATTTTGGTCAGGGATTCTTTTCAGGCGTTGAAGGAAGTGGCGGGCGCCTATCGGAGCCTGCTGCATATTCCGATCATCGGAATTACCGGCAGTGTGGGAAAGACCAGCACAAAGGAATTTATCGCAGGCGTACTGGCCCGCAAATACCGTGTTCTGAAAACGGAAGGAAATTACAACAATGAAATCGGTGTGCCGTTGACACTTCTGCGGATACGCAGAGAGCATGAAATCGCAGTGGTGGAAATGGGAATCAATCATTTCGGAGAAATGCGCCGTTTAAGCCGGATGGTGCAGCCGGATGTGTGTGTCCTGACCAACATCGGAGAATGCCATCTGGAATTTCTGAAAACCAGAGAAGGCGTATTGCAGGCAAAATCTGAAATCTTCGAATATATGCAGGAGTATGGCCGGGTCTATGTGAATGGGGACGACGATATGCTGCGGAATGTCGAGAAAGTCAAAAACAGAAGGCCGGTTACGTTTGGCATGCATCACAGGAATGCATATTATGCAGATGAGATCGTATACGATGGGTTGAATGGCAGCCGTGCGGTGATTCATACGGGGACGGACAGTTTTCCTGTCAAGATTGCTCTGCCCGGTGAGCATATGGTCAGGAATGCACTGGCGGCCACAGCGATTGCCGAGCAGTTCGGGCTGACCAGGCAGGAAATTACAGAGGGGATTGCCTCTGTCAGACCGGTTAACGGGCGCAGCAATATCATAGAGGGGAAGGGGATGACCCTGATTGACGACTGCTATAATGCCAACCCTATGTCCGTGCGTGCGGCGTTGGATATGCTGGCCGAAGCCGGAGGCAGGACAGTTGCCATTCTGGGAGATATGGGCGAACTGGGAGAAAAAGAAGGAAAGTTTCATAAAGAAGTGGGCGCTTATGCGGTGCAGAAGCATCTGACCGGATTGATCTGTGTGGGGCGCCTGGCCAGATTTATGTATCAGGGCGCCTGCAAAGCGAAGAGTAAAACATTAAGCAATACCTTTGTTCAGTATTATGAGACAAGAGAGGCGCTGCTGGATAAACTGGCCAACGGAGGACTGATCCCTGAAGGGGCCACTGTACTGATTAAAGCCTCTCACAGCATGGGATTTTCGTCCATTGTGGAGGCTTTAAAAGAAAATTAAATCAGTTTTTTATTTTTATCATACATGGCCTGAATGGTTTTCCGCGTGTGAGCGCCCAGAAATTTCCGTTCCTCTCTGGAAAGCTCTTCCAGATGGATGGGTGCTCCGAATTCAATAATAACATGTGCTTTTTTCATAGCGGGCAGATGGGCTTCCCAGACAGCGCTGGAATTGTTGATGCTGACAGGGATGATCGGGCATTTGGCTTTTTCCGCCATACGAAAGCTCCCTTCCCGGAACGGAAGAATGATGTCCGGGCTGGTATTGCGGGTTCCTTCCGGGAAAATACAGATGGAAATACCAGACTTCAGTTCTTCGATTCCCTTCAGGATGGCCTTCATCCCTTCTTTGATATTGTCTCTGTCCAGAAACAGGCAGTGAATGTTTTTCATCCAGATGGAAAGCAGGGGCAGTTTGCTCATCTCTGCTTTCGCCACATAGCCTGTAGGACGGGGAAAGCACAGATAGGTCAGCACAATGTCAAAATAACTGCTGTGATTCCCCACATAAAGAACCGCTCCTTCTTCCGGGAGATGCTCTCTGCCAATCACCTCCAGAGATACGCCGGCCAGAATGGAACAGCCGCGGAAGGCCCATTTTACCATTGCCTGCGTGGTTCTGTTTTTCAATCCGGGATTGTATTTTCCTATAATCCATTCCAGAATCAGAATCGGAATGCTGAAAACCAAAAACAGGATAACAAATGATGATGTAAGCAGAAAACGAATCATGAAAAACCTCCTTGTACTACGGGGCTTACAGCCCTTTATTATTATATCCAAGAGAGGGAGGATGTGCAACGGATTCGAAATTATAAATATACAGAAAGGCTAATTTGTATATTTAGAAACGGGACAAAATAGACAGGCCGGGTCATAATTCTGTTGTTTCTTACATATATTGGTTACAAAACCCTATTGGATGATGGAAAATGAAACAAGGGATGGACTTTGCCCGTAATTGGCTGCATGCGGCCTTTTGGGAAGGGCGGACGATAAGCAGCCGTTTTCTGCAGATTCTGCTGGTCCTGGCTCTGGCAGTGGCTGTGGCAGGCTGCGGTAAGGCACAGGATAAAACACAGAAGCTGAATGATCTGAAATTTACGGTACTGTCAGAGGAACAGCTTCCCCAAGAGCTGAAACAGATGATGGAAGAGAAAAAGGGGGAAAGTTTCCGCCTGACGTTTGCCGATGAAAACGAGCTGTACATATGTGTGGGATATGGCCGTCAGCCCACCGGAGGGTACAGCATTTCCGTAACAGAGCTGTATGAAACAGACAATGCAATCTATGTACACACCAATCTGCTGGGCCCGTCAGCAGGAGAAACCAAAAAGGAAAGCCCGTCTTATCCATACATTGTGGTGAAACTGGAAAAACTGGATAAGACAGTTGTATTTGAATAATGTTTTTTATATAATGGGTGGAAATAACGATGAAACGATTTGAAAAACTATGGAAAAAAATCCTTTCGCTGTTTGGGCAAAAAGGTGAGAAACGAGAGAAAACAGGCAGCAGACTGACAAAAGAACTGCGTATCGATATGGGGCCGCTGCAGCGGATCCGTTTCCAGGAGGCAGGAGAGGAGTTCTGCCGCACCAGGGAAGAGCTGAATGAGGATGAGATCAGAAATGTGGTGCAAAGGCTGCTGGATGGGGAACTGAGATGGCTGGCCATAGAGTTTCAGCTTCAGGGAGAGGGTACTTATGTGAAACGGCTGAAAAAAACCGTTTATCAGCCCTATGAGACTGCACTGGTGCTGCATCAGAGCGGCGGCAGGTTTGCCTGTCTGTATTTCAGCGGCCATACATACCGGGTCTACCTGTCTATCGGGAATGAGCACCCTTATTACCATGTGGACAGCAAAGAGCTGCAGAAGATCCCGGTGGGAGATGCGGTATTGGTGGAATATGGGATACATGCGCATCCGGAAAGTGTGCTGGAGGCTGTCAGTGATGTGCTCCGGGATATTGCAGGGGCCGAAGACAGACTGTATGGCCCGGGCAGATGGAGCGCCAATAACAATGGTGTGGGCGGCGGACCGAATACCTATCAGAAGCTGCGCAGAGAATGGGGATTGCTGGAATGAGTAAGGAACATAAGAGACTTTTCATAAAAAACGGCTGTGTGACAGACCCCGCATCAGGACGGGAGGAAAAGCTGGATATCCTGATAGAAGATGACCGGATCCTGCGTATGGGGGACGGACATAGCTGGGAGGACTTAAAGCAGGACTGTGAAACGCAGGTCTGGGATGCTGCGGGGCTGACGGTAGCGCCGGGACTTGTGGATGTACATGTACATTTTCGGGATCCGGGTTTTCTCTATAAGGAAGATATCGAGAGCGGCAGCAGGGCGGCGGCAAAGGGCGGATTTACCACAGTGGTATTGATGGCCAATACGAAACCGGCAGTAGACAATGCCGAAACACTTGCCTATGTACTGGAGAAAGGCCGGAAAACAGGAATCCATGTGGAAAGCTGCTGTACCGTGACCAGGGGGCAGCAGGGCCGGGAGCTGACCGATATGGAAAGGCTGCTGGCGGCCGGGGCCGCAGGATTTACCGATGACGGGATACCGCTGCTGGATGAAAATGTGGCAAAGCGTGCCATGCAGGAGGCGGCCAGACTGGGAACGGTACTGAGTTTTCATGAGGAGGATCCGGCCTGTATTGTCAATCCGGGTATCCATGCCGGTTCAGCCTCGGCGTATTATGGCATTGGGGGCGCTTCCCGGCAGGCGGAAATCACGATGGTGGAGCGGGATATCCGGCTGGCGGAAGAAACCGGCGCCACGATTCTGATTCAGCATATCAGCACAAAAGAAGCGGTGGGACTGGTACGCCAGGGAAAAAGGAAGGGAATCCGGGTCTGTGCGGAAGCCACGCCCCATCATATAGCCCTCAATGAAAATGCAGCTATCCGGTATGGTACACTGGCCAAGATGAATCCGCCGCTGCGGGAAGAGGAGGACAGGCTTGCGATCATAGAAGGGCTGCGGGACGGAACGATTGATTTGATTGCCACGGATCATGCTCCTCACAGCAGAGAGGAAAAGGCAAAGCCCCTTACAGAGGCGCCCAGCGGGATCATTGGCCTGGAGACAGCGCTGGCGGTGGGGATCACGTATCTGGTGGAACCGGGATATCTGACACTTATGTCACTTCTTGAAAAGATGACGTGGAATCCGGCCAGACTGTATGGACTGGAAAGAGGATATCTGCGGGAAGGAGGACCGGCGGATCTGGTTTTATTTGATGCATCAGAGCGTTTTCCGGTAGACGGGTTTGCTTCCCGTTCCTGCAATTCTCCTTTTCTGGGAATGGAGTTGACGGGAAAGGTAAAAGCAACGATCTGCGGCGGCAGGCCGGTATATCAGGAACAGGCAGAATAAGAAAGGAACGGGCATGGAACGAAAGAGAAAAGAAGTCGGAACGGTAATTTCCCAGAAAGAACTGATACCGGGCATTTTTGATATGTGGATAGAAACAAAGCTGGCGCATCAGGCGGCGCCGGGACAGTTTGTTATGATTTATCCCAGGGCGGAAAGTACCATATTGCCCAGGCCTATCAGCATCTGTCAGGCCCAAAAGGAAGCCGGACGGCTGCGCATCGTTTACCGCGTTGCCGGAAAAGGGACAAAAGAATTTTCCGGATATGAGGCGGGAGAGGACATTGCACTGATGGGGCCTTTGGGAAATGGGTTTCCCCTTCTGGCGGCAGAAGGAAAACGGGCGGTTTTACTGGGCGGAGGCATCGGCATTCCCCCGCTGCTGCAACTGGCAGGAGAGCTGCCGGGAGAAAAGGTGATTCTGGCCGGTTATCGGGACGGGCATCTGTTCCTGCAGGAAGATCTGGAGAAGTGCGGCCCTTTTTATGCGGCCACAGAAGATGGCAGCGTGGGGGTCCGGGGGAATGTGATGGACGCTCTTACGGTGCATAGACTGGAAGGGGATGTGATTTATGCCTGCGGGCCTATGCCCATGCTGCGGGCAGTGAAGCAGTATGCCGTACAAAAAGGCATTCCGGCGTACCTTTCCCTGGAAGAGCGGATGGCCTGCGGCGTGGGGGCCTGTCTGGGCTGCGTGTGTAAAACAACCCGGAAGGATGCCCACTCTCATGTGAAGAATGCCAGGATTTGTACAGAAGGGCCGGTGTTTGAGGCGAGCGAGGTGGACATAGGATGAAAACGGAAGTAACGATAGCGGGGGTCACTTTTCAAAATCCGGTGATGACGGCCTCCGGTACTTTTGGCTCCGGTATGGAATATGGAGAATTTGTGGAGATCGGCAGACTGGGGGCGGTGGTGACCAAAGGGGTGGCGGCTGATCCCTGGCCGGGCAACCCCACACCCCGGATTGCGGAGGTGTACGGGGGGATGCTGAATGCCATTGGTCTGCAGAATCCGGGGATTGCTGTTTTTATGGAACGTGATCTGCCCTTTCTGGCGCAGTATGATACGAAGATCATTGTCAATGTGTGCGGGAAAACGGTAGAAGAATATCTGGAAGTGGTGGAACGACTGGGAGATACCAGAGCGGATCTGCTGGAAATCAATGTTTCCTGTCCCAATGTAAAGGAAGGGGCAATTGCATTTGGGCAGGATGCGGACTGCCTGTATGATATTACTTCTCAGATCAAACAGAAAGCCCGTCAGCCGGTGATCATGAAGCTGAGTCCCAATGTGACAGACATCACAGAAATGGCGAGAGCGGCGGAGGCGGCAGGAGCCGATGCCCTGTCACTGATCAATACGCTGACGGGCATGAAAATCGACATTGCCAGACGCAGCTTTGCGCTGGCGAACCGGACCGGCGGCCTGTCCGGCCCGGCCATCAAACCGGTTGCGGTGCGGATGGTATATCAGTGTGCCCAGGCTGTCCGGATCCCGATTATCGGGATGGGCGGTATTATGAGCGGTGAAGATGCCATTGAATTTCTGATGGCAGGTGCGACGGCAGTCAGTGTGGGCGCCGCCAATTTTGTGGATCCCTGTGCCACGATAAAGGTGCTGGACGGCATGGAAAACTGGATGAGACAGAATGGCGTAACGGATATCCATGAGATAATCGGCTGCGTCCAGTCATAAAGAACCTCCCTGTGTCATACCTTAGTGTAAGGAGATGCAGGGAGGTATTTTTGATGGAATTAATGAAGAAAACAATACATATGGATCGCATAAAGTGCAGGGCTTCCACACAGATTACCCTGGAGGATGACAGAAATGTGCCGGATCAGAAACCGGACATGGAACGGATTATCCTGCAGAGGGGCAAGGTGGTCATAGAAGAAATCAAGCCTGCGGAAGATCATGCCAATGTAAAGGGGAAGCTGGAACTCTGGATTCTCTACCGGACGGAGGAGGGGACAGTAAGCCGTATGGACGGACAGCTTCCCTTTGAAGAGCAGGTCTATATGGACGGGGTAAAGAGCGGGGACAATGTGGAAGCGGCATCTGACCTGGAAGATCTGAGCATTGATATGATCAATTCCCGAAAATTAAGTGTGCATGCGTTGATTTCTCTGACGCTTTCCGTAGAGGAACTCTATGATGAGGAAATTGCGGTGGAGCTGTATCATGATGAGCCGGTGGAAACCAAAAAAAATCTGCTGTGCCTGACGGAAATCGCTATCTTGAAAAAAGATATCCTGCGGTTCAAAGAGGAAATCGAGATGCCGCAGAGTTACCCCAATATTTTTGAAATCATCTGGGAAGAAATACGGATCTCCGGTATGACCTTTGAGGCATTGAATGAGCAGATTGCCGCACAGGGCGAGATTCAGGTTTTTATACTGTATGAGGGAGAAGGAGAGGAGAGGCCGGTAAAATGTCTGGAAAAGATCATACCGTTCCGGGAGATTATAGAGTGTCAGGGCAGCAGGGAAACGATGATTCCGGATATTTCCTGGCATATCAGCCACAGCGAAGCCGAAGCCAGAAGTGATTTTGACGGAGAAGAGCGGGTGGTATGTCTGGATCTTGTGCTGGATCTGGATGTCAAGCTGTATGAAGAAGAACAGATTGAGGCCCTTAAGGATGTGTATGGGGTATCCAAAGAAGTGAGGGCCATTGGGAAGCAGGGCATGTTCAGCCGGCTGATGCTGCGGACATCGGGACGCACCCGCCTGGCGGAACAGGTAAAACTTCCGGCGGGTGCACCGGATATGACGGAAATCTGTCATAGCAGCGGTGAAGTGTCGATTGATGACAGGACACTTGTGGAGGACGGTGTCGAGCTGACGGGAACCCTGACAGTGGAAGCAATTTATCTTGCAAACGAAGAAAAGGGGCTGGCAGCGTTTAAAAGTGAACTGCCGTTTCGGTATGTACTGGAGACACCGGGCATCAGCGAAGTGTGCAATTATGACATAGCACCTGTTATTGAACAGCTTTCTGTGACGGCATTGAGCAGCAGTGAAATTGATATTAAAGCAGTTCTGGGATTCGGGCTTTTGGGATTCTGCAGCACGGAAGAAGAAACCATAGCGGATATTTCCATTTCGGAACCGGATATGGACATACTCAAAGATCTGCCTACGATTGTGGTGTATATTGCAAAGGATGGGGATGATCTGTGGGGACTGGGAAAGAAATATTATGTACCGCTGGAACAGATCCGGGAGATCAACCATCTGACCACAGACAGCTTAAAGGCAGGGGATAAGATATTGATTGTAAGATAACGGCTATGGGGATTGGATAAAAAAGGGGTGTTGTAAAACAGATGAGTCATCATCTGTGGAGCAGCGCTCCGTTTTTATGCCTGAAGTCCTGCTTTTGGGAAACGCTTGTTTTTCGGCAGGTATTGTTTTATAATTGTTGAAACGATAAAAGGAGGTCATTCCCTATGGAGTCTTTTGAACATGCCCGACGTCAGAAAACTGGCGTCCATCCTCACCAAATTGTTTTTGAGAAAGAGAACACTGAAAATACATACATCTCCTGGAAAGACAAGATGAAGCCGCGCATTGATTTGGACGACGGTATCACCCGGGAAGAGTATCAGGCTTTGGCCTCCCGCTGGGATGAGATGATATCCCTGGCTGAGACGGTCATCTGGCAGAACTACCTGGACCCCAACAGCGATGTCCTCATGTCCGAGGTAGACTCTTTCCCCGATATCCGATACCTCACTGGGAATTACTACGTGGGGGATGTGTCTTATGGCTATGTCTATCGGGATAAAAACCATCGACCCTACAGCATGAAAGAGGGCCGGCTGCGCCATAAGTACCATAATGGAAAAGAATGGATATCCGAATGGCTCCCTCTGGACAGCCCGGAGATCACCCGATATTACCAGATCCTTTTTTGTCTCCGCCTCACTGGCGATAAGGGTGGAGAGGAAGCCGATTATATGGGACTGGATCTGGAGGCAGAATTTTTAAAGCTGGACGATCCCATAGAATTTGAAATACTTTCCCATAACGTAATTTAATTTGTTGTTTTATCACTCTGTCCCACAGACACTTTTTTTAAAGTGTCATAGTGGGGCGATGCAGTATAAAAAGGGCAAGACAAACCATAATGGTCTGTCTTGCCCTTATGTTACTCCTCTTACGCCTGAGACTGGGTCACATCTTCGGTGCTGTCTGTCTTTTTGGATTCTTCACTCCATTTATCAAATTTCTCCATAACGGCATCATAAGTACGGCTGGTAAGATCGGGAAGATCTTTGCCCCAGGTACCGGTCGCCTGTTTGTAGCCTTTGATAAATGCGTTTTTCATTTCTTCCATCTTTTCAGGATCGCCGCCGGAAAGGGCTTTGGCAAAATCAAGGATACGGTCTGAAGTCTGGTTTACACCCCAGTATCCGTCATCGGCAATATCAGCCTGTGCCTGTGCTTTGGTCGCTGCGTCTACAGTGAAGTTGCCGCCTGCCAGGAATTTCCACATGCTGTCGTCATTGGCAGTACCGAATGTCTTGCCCTGTCCCAGCATCATCTTTTCCACCAGACTTCTCATCTGGGCGGTACGTGCTTCTGCATCTGCTTTCAGCTTTGCTACAAGCTCTGTGTTGGGCTTATAGGTCGTCTTGGCAGGATCTGTCTTTTTGTCCTCTGACTTTTCGTACACTACGCCGGTGGCTGCGCCTGAACCTGAATTTGTTGCAGCGCTTTCTGTTTTCCCGTCAGAAACTGTATTTTTGATATTGGTGCTGTCATAAGCGTCATAGCTTACGCCGCTGTTTGCTGTAACTCCGTTTACACTCATCCGAAAAACCTCCTTGTCCGAACTGAACTGCTCTGTGCCTTATTTTGGCATTTTCTTCTGCTACAGCTTATATCGGACAAAAGCAGCAAAATCTTAATAGCGGGAGAGAATTTTTCGGGGAGTATTTTCCATAAAAGCCAGTACCTGTGCCTCACTTTCCACGGTATGGTGGGCGCCGATGCCGGTTGCATTTAAGGCTCCTGCCGCACAGGCAAAAGCGGTGCATCTGGGCAGGGGCCATCCTTTTAAGAGCGCATGGGTAAAGGCTCCTGTAAAAGTGTCACCGCAGCCGGTAGTATCCAGAATGGTGTCCGGACAGTAGGGGTCGGTATAGAAGGATTCGTTTTGATTCTGAAAGAAACAACCGTCGCCGCCTAACTTGATTACTACGTTTTTTACGCCGTGGGAAAGGAAATACTCTGCGATTTTATGAGGCTCGGTTTCCCCTGTGGCGTATATGGCCTCTTCCAGGCTGGGCAGGATGTAGTCTATATGAGGATAGACAGGGAGCATGGCGGCCGGACCGATCTGATTGAGGTCATAGGTCATATCGCAGAGGGTAAGAGCGCCGTGGCTCCTGGCCCTGGACAGAATATCTGCCATGCCCATGCCGTCCAGGCCCGGCAGGCAGAACAGACTGCCTACGGTGACAGCCCGCGTCTGCTGCAGGACCGTATCAGAAATATCCTGTGGGATCAGATGGCAGGCGTCATTGCCCGGTTTGACCAGAAAAGAACGTTCGCCGTCCGGCTTGATGGCTACGATGGCCAGCATCATTTCGGCCGTATCGTCCCGGATGATCAGGGAGCGGTCCAGCGGTTCGCTTTCCAGAGTGCTGTAAATGCTGTTACCGATACTGTCTCTGCCGATTTTGACCAGAAGAGCGGCTCTGCTGCCCAGACGGGCCAGGGTAACGGCTTCGTTGGCGGCGTCGCCGCCTGAAGTGATGATTCCGCTGTCTGCCACGGAAGTGTCCCGGCTCAGGGCATCAAAAGGGATATTGGTGATGATGATATCCTGGACAATAAATCCGATGCAGATGACATCGTAAATTTTTTTCATAGTTTTCATCCTTTCTGTCTCTTTTATTTCACTTCAGCCGGCCAGACCTTTTCCGATACCGGGAACTGTCAGCGGAGCAGCGCCCGGACTTCCTCCACAGAAGGCTCTGCCAGATCCGCTTTCAGATGGGGAAGATACCGGCAGGCTTCGTAAAGAGCGGGCGCCACATGCTGCTGGACGCCGGCTACATGGTGGATGTAGGGGCCGGTTACTACCTTATGTTCCAGACGGGGCCAGTCTTTAAAGGCAATCCAGCCATAGGTGCCGCCTGTGGCCGGGCCGGGGACAGTCCTGCCTTCTGCAATCAGCAGACTGTAATCATTCTCTGAGCAGTCAAACCGCATAAGGGTAACGGGAGAATCCTCCAGCAGGAAGTTCCCCACGGTGGGGCGGCCTTCGTCAAAGTTGCAGCCGATCACCGGCATGGTATCTTTTGCGGCAACGGAACGGGGAAATACCCCACAGTGCCAGAACAGTTCCGCATTGTCGTTTTCAGGATGCCGCATGGTAATATCTGCAAAGAAAGAGGCTTTCTGCCAGTGGGTAGACGCCTGTGCGATGACAGAGGTAATGGCGCCGTGTACATCGGCTTCGCAGACAACGGGAAGGCCGGAATCGGTCAGTTCTGAAAAGGCAAAGCAGGAAGCGATCCCGCCGATGTCCCGCATCGGGCCCCAGCAACTGGAAGCAACGGCCTGTACCTGTGTTTCATCGGCCCATGAACGGATGGCCCGGGTCAGTGCCGCTGTACGCAGCAGCGCATCGTCATCCACAAGCACCCGGAAATTTTCTTTATAATAGGAAACCATATCTGTCAGGTCACTTCCCTTGCCGGAAAGAATGGCATCAAATCTCTGCTTCAACTCGATCATGGTGACAGGCACTACCTCTATGCCGAATTTTTCCAGCAGCTCCAGTTCATTGCATTTGACAGACCAGAACGGCTCCGGCCGCACACCGATCTGGCCGATGCGAAGATGCTGCATACTCTTTACGATCTGGGCAGCCGCCAGAAAAGTACGCATAGTACGCTGGAATACGGGATCTTCCAGTGTGCAGTTTGTCATATAAGTAAAGGGTACTCCAAATTGACGGAGAATTTTTCCGGTAGCCATCAGACCGCATTGGCTGTCGGTACAGCGGTTGCCGGCGGCATCGGGAGAAGCATCCCGGGGCGCCCAGAGAAGCAGCGGTTTGCCGGTGAGTCTGCCGATTTTGGCAATGGCATCTTCCGTCCCGAAATTGCAGTGCGGGGTAAACAGGGCATCCACATTCTGCTCCAGCATATAATCGGCCACTTTCCTGGCATCCAGGCCATTGTAGAGGATGCCTTCTTCGTTGAGAAAATCAATGTTGACAAATGCAATGCCCATTTCCGTTAATTTCTGTTCAATTGCCCGTTTGTTGGCCTGTGCAATGTCCACATTGCAGAAATATTCACCGGTGAGATTCCGGCGGGTAGGGACAACGCCCAGGGTAAGTGCGTGTTTTTTCTTCATGGTGTCCGCCTTTCTACATCAAAATCTAAGTGTTGTATATTTTGCTATAGTAAAGCATACATACCAAACCGGGCTCCCCTGCCTGCTTGAAATTTCTGCTGTTACTTTCTTTTATGTCCGGGTGGGATCAGGCTTAAGAACGGGTATGAACGTCGTCATAGAGCACTTCAGCCAGAAAATCATCCAGACGCATGTCCAGTGCGCGGAAGGCGGCTCCCAGCATGGGGGCGGCTGCCGTCAGCGTGGAATAACGGATTTTTGTCTGACACATGGGAAACACATTTTCCCGGAAACAGGTTTCAAATATTTCTTTCCAGAGGGTACCGTCCTCCAGCAGACCTCCGTATAAAATCAATACATCCGGTTCCAGAAGCGTACACATGGAAGCGCAGGCACTGCCCAGCAGTTTTCCCAGTTGTTCAAAAAGGCGCAGGCAGAGCGGATCGCCTCTGAGAGCATGATCCCGGATGGTGTCATAAAGAGAAGCGTCAAAGATATAAGGATTGACATCGGTAACGGCGCCCTGCCTGACAGCCTCCAGAAACTGCCGGGGAATGCCCAGCCTGGAAGCATACATTTCCAGACAGCCCCGTTTGCCGCAGTTGCAGAGAGTGCCTCCCGGATAAACGGTAATATGGCCCAGCTCGCACTGATGCATACCGCTGCTGTAGTAATGCCGGGAATCATGGGTAAACGCCATGCCCACACCATATTGCAGCGTAACCAGTGCAATGTTTTTGCAGGGACTGCCTGCGATGATGCCCATTCGTTTCTCCGCTTCCAGAACGCACTCGCTGTCATGGTAAACAAAGACCGGAAGCTGCAGCCGGGTTTCCAGGATACGTCTGATCTCCAGATTTTTCCATTTTTCGGAAAAAATGCTGTGGAGCAGGATCCCGTTTTGCAGATCCACACTGCCGGCTACGGATACGCCGATGGCCAGGATCCGTTTCTCCGGTTCCAGGTCAGAGGAAAATTCCTGTACCATACTGCACATATACTCTGTGACATGTTCCGGATCCTCTATGGTTATGCTGCGGGAACGGATTTCATCCCCCCGCAGATTGACCAGAATCCCGCAGGTATGGCTCAGTGTCAGATCAATTCCCACCAGAAAATAATCCTGAGGATTCAGTTCCAGTTCTGTGGGGGCTTTGCCGATGCTGCCATTCTGAATACTCCCTTCCACAGCAATCCCCGAAGATAACAAAAGATTGGAAAACTGAGAAACGGTGCCCCAGCTCAGACCGGTTTCTTCCTGGATCCGCCGGCGGGTTGTGGAGCCGCTTTTCTGAATCGAACAGAATATACTGCGTAAATTGTGGATTTTCAAAGTGGAAATGTCAGAAGATACATTTTTTTTCATGCTTTATGCCAGACCGCGCTTATGTGCGGTTTCCTTTCTGTTCCATCGTTTAGAGCCTGTGAAAACATGTACTGTTCAACAGATGTATTCTCACTGTATTAATAATATCACATTATGATACAAAAAGGCAATCATTATTTTTGAAAAAGGAATAAAAAGATGAAATCTGGTAAAAATGAAAAGAAAAGTCTTTCTTTTAGAAAAAAATATAAACATGATTTCGGAATAATTCTCAAAAAATAAAAAGAAAAAAAGAAATTTATTGACAAAATTACAACAGGGTGTTAATATCAAAACATGATATATCATAATGTGATATATTGATTCGATTATGGCTCCAGTAGCTGCTCCCCCGTTGTCTGTCCGGATGATGTAATCGAGGTAACACATTGTAGTTTCTACTTATTATGTAATGGAGGATGGTATATGAAAAAAGTAACGGCAGTTTTTTTGACGGTATTGTTGATTCTTACATTGACAGCGTGCGGCTCCGGTCGGGGAAGCGTATCAGAATCAGAAAACGGCGATGCGCAGGTGGCAGCCGGCAGTGAACAGACGGCTGATGGAAGTACAGGCACAACCGCTTCGGGAGAAGGCAGAAAAGTAGGAGTCCTGCTCCGGACCTTCAGCGATACGTACACCACCACGGTACGGACTTATATGAGTCAGTATCTGGAGGAGGCGGGATATGCATATGAGGTTATGGATGCCAATGACTCACAGGCTACCCAGAATGAGCAGTTGGAGTCATTCCTGTCCAAAGGTGTGGACGGGATCATCGTACAGACAGTGAATGTGTCCGCATCGGCAGACATTCTTGCAAAATGTACGGAAGCGGGCGTTCCGGTGGTGTTTTTCAATCATGAACCGGATGACCTGAGCCTTTTGGCCGCAGAGGAAAATACGGTGTTTGTAGGTACCAATTCCCCGGAGGCAGGGTATATGCAGGCAGATTTGTTTGAACAGTTCTGGTCCGATGAATATGACCGGAACGGCGACGGAAAAGCCCAGTATGTTATTTTCCAGGGTTCTGCAGAGTCCCAGGAGGCGTTTGACCGGTCTCAGTACTGCATTGAAGGCGCAGAGGACAAAGGATTTGTATTTGAAAAACTGGCTGACAATTATCTCTGCAATTGGGATGCAGCGCTGGCGCAGGAGGCGATGACGGCATTTTTAGGCACCCATGAAGAAGATATCGAGGTGGTGTTCTGCAACAATGATTCTATGGCAGAAGGCGTGGTGGCAGCCCTGAACGCCATTGGCTATAACACAGGGATGGAAGGGGATCCGGAAATCCTGGTATTCGGTGTGGATGCTACCGATGCGGGCGTTTCCCTGATTGATGCAGGAAAGATGAAGGGAACGGTGAAGCAGGACGGGGATGCTATGGCAAAAACCAATGTGGAGCTTATTTCCAGGATGATGGATGGTATGAACAGGAACGAAGCTGCAGCAGACTATGGAGTGGAAATTTCAGAAGGGGACAATGCTTCTGTGCGTATCAATTATCAGGCATACACGAAACAGTAAGGAGCAGGAAGTACGTTGAATGGGCGGCGGCTTTTACGGGTTACACGCCGCCCTTTCTATTGTCTTTGCTGTCTGTTTTTGAGCAGGAAGGAGAGGAGGAAGGAAAAAATGTCAGATGTCTTTCTTTTGGAAATGCTGGATATCGAAAAATCATTTTCGGGTGTAAAGGCGCTGGACCGGGTTACATTGAAAGTCCGTCCCAGAACGGTACATGCCCTGATGGGGGAAAACGGAGCAGGAAAGAGTACCTTGATGAAATGTCTGTTCGGCCTGTACCGGAAGGACAGCGGAATTATTAAAATCGACGGAGAAGAGATTGCCTATACGGATCCGAAAGACGCACTGGTACATGGCGTTTCGATGGTGCATCAGGAGTTGAATCAGGTACTGAGGCGTAATGTCATGGAAAATATCTGGCTGGGCAGATTCCCCCAAAAGGGCGGACTGGTGGATCATAAGAAGATGTACCGGGATACAAAGGAATTGCTGGAGCGGCTTCATATTGAAATCGATCCCGGAGAAGAGCTTGCAGGCATTTCCGTATCCAAACGTCAGATGATTGAAATAGCCAAGGCAGTCTCCTACAATGTGCGGGTTCTGGTTCTGGATGAACCCACTTCGTCATTGTCCTCGGAGGAGTGCGAAAAACTCTTTGCGGTGATGGAACTTCTGAAAAAACAGGGCGTGGGAATCATTTACATATCGCATAAAATGGATGAGATCCTGCGCATATCGGATGAAGTCACCATTATGCGGGACGGAAAGAATGTGATGAGCAAAAGCACACAGGAACTGACCACGGATGAGATCATCAAAAGTATGGTGGGCAGAGAACTGACCAACCGGTATCCGCCCAGGGAACATCAGGTGTCAGAGGAAGTCCTTCTGAAAGTGGAGCATATGACCGGGCTGTATGAACCGGCCTGCCAGGATGTTTCGTTTGAACTCCATAAGGGGGAGATCCTGGGGATTTCCGGTCTGGTGGGATCCAGAAGGACAGAACTGCTGGAAACCATATTTGGCATTGCACAATGCAAAACCGGCAGACTCTGTAAAAACGGAAAGGAAATACGGAACCGCAATTCGCGGGATGCCCTGCGCAATGGCTTTGCTTTTGTTACGGAGGAGAGAAGAGCCACGGGAATTTTTCCTCAGGCAGATATCCGGTTTAACACGACGATTGTCAATATCAGGAAATACCGGAGAGGCCCTTTTTTGTCTGATCAGAAGATGCGGATCGACACACAGAAAATGATAGACGCACTGGCCACCAAAACCCCGGATCAGAAAACCAGGATCCAATATCTGTCCGGAGGAAATCAGCAGAAGGTGATCATTGCCAGGTGGCTTCTGGCCAATCCGGATATCCTGCTTCTGGACGAGCCGACCAGAGGGATTGATGTAGGAGCAAAATATGAAATTTATCAGTTGATACTCAACCTGGCGAAAGAGGGGAAAGGCGTACTGTTTGTTTCTTCAGAAATGCCGGAGCTGCTGGGACTCTGCGACCGGATTCTGGTGATGAGCAACGGAAGGCAGAGCGGGATTCTGGAAGGGGCCGAACTGGATGAAAAATCGATTATGCGCCTTTCGGTAAAATACGTGTGAGAGAAACTGTAACTATATAATACGTGGGAGGAAAGGAATGGAAAAAACAAAGGGTTCAATCAAAGAAAGGCTGCTTGGGTATTCGTTGTATTTTATACTGCTTGTCATTCTGATTGTGACAGTGGTCCTGGAGCCGAAATTCATATCCGTCAGAAATCTGACCAACATTCTCCAGATGGCATCCACCCGTTCTATTATTGCAATGGGAATTGCAGGACTGATCATTATTAACGGGACAGATCTTTCCGCAGGCCGGGTGATCGGGTGCTGCAGCGCGGTATCGGCGGCGCTGCTGCAGTCCCGTACGTATCAGTCCCGGATGTTTCAGGATCTGGGAGAACTGCCGCTGGCAGCAGGATGGCTGGCAAGTGTGGCAGTGGCGGTATTGTTTGCGGCTGTGATCGGGTTTTGTGTGGCTTATCTTCATATGCATGCTTTTATTGCCTCGCTGGGAATGCAGCTTGCAGCGTATGGGCTGTTATGCCTGTTTATGGATTCCAATGGAAATGACGGGCAGCCCCTGTCCAATCTGGATGCCAGATATGACAGTTTTGTAAAAGGCGCCGTTTCCATCGGCGGGGTAAGGATTCCTTACCTGATCTTTTATATGATCATTGCAGGGGTGATTATGTGGGTGATCTGGAATAAGACGGTACTGGGCAAAAATATGTATGCCATCGGCGGCAATATGGAGGCGGCAATGGTTTCCGGGATTCCTGTCAACAGGTATATTATGCTGATTTTTGTACTGTCCGGCATCTGCGTGGGCACCGGCGCTTTTCTGGAATGCTCCAGAGTCGGTACGGTGACGGCCAACACGGGTCTGAACTATGAGTTTGATGCCATCTCCGGCTGTGTGATCGGCGGCGTGTCCTTCGCCGGCGGCGTGGGCACGATACCGGGCGTGATTATGGGGGTTATTATATTACAGACCATCAATTATTGTCTGTATTTCCTGGGTGTCAGCTCCTATTATCAGTACATTGCCCGCGGCCTGATTATTATTATCGCAGTGGCCATTGATGTGAGAAAATATGTCCGCAAAAAATAAGAAACGGATGACAGAACAGAAAAAATCCGGATGGATGCCTCTTTCCCCAGACAGTGGGAAAGAGGCTGTTTTGTCTGCCCCGGGCTGATGCGGAAAGCTGCGGTTATTTTATGTCCGGTGAGGCATACTATCTGGTATGGAATAAGGCCGGATGGGGCCGTGAAAGGAGCAGCGGAATATGCGGGATTATATCGGATGTGTCTATGATATATGGTCTGAAAGCAGCAACTATGCCGTATCAAGCAGCTTGGAAAACGGGACATATGAAAAGTATAGCAGTGAAATGCTGAAAATTATCGGAGAGGAAGCCTGTCACAGTATAAGCGACAGTCTGCTGCATCTTGCCTGTGAAACGGAATATGCGGGGTTTGAAGCCGGGTTCCGGTATGGGGTTCTGTTCATGTCGGATATGCTGAAAGGCGGATGGGGAAAGTGACGGAAACGGGAAACTGCCGGAGTGGAAAATACAGGAAGCGCCTGTCAGAATGCCGCGGATATCTTGACGAAGGGACAGGAGTTGGGATATAATAGATTATTAAATCCAATGTATACAAAGTACAATTAACAGATACAAAATAATGAAGATAAAAACGGAGAGCGGGTAGATGGAAGCATTTACATTGCAGGCAATGGCAAAGGTGAATCTGGGGCTGGATGTGATCCGCCGTCTGGAAAACGGATATCATCAGGTCAAAATGATTATGCAGACGATAGATTTGTATGATGAACTGACTTTTGAAAAAGCAGAGACAGGGATTCAGTTACATATTGACGGAGCGGATCTTCCGGCGGATGAGAGCAATCTGGTCTGGAGGACGGCCGGGATGATTATGGAGGAATACGATATTCGGGGCGGTGTCAGGATTGTTTTACGGAAACGGATTCCGATGGCAGCCGGACTGGCCGGCGGCAGTACCGATGCGGCAGCGGTGTTTCATGGGATGAACAGACTGTTCTCGCTGGGGATGGAAAAGGAGCAGATGCAGCGGCTGGGCGTCCTGATCGGTGCGGATGTGCCGTTCTGTCTGGTGGGAGGAACGATGCTGAGCGAAGGCATCGGAGAGAAGCTGACGCCGGTTCCCGGCAGGGCCAGGGCTTTTCTGGTGATTGCAAAGCCGGATATCAGCGTATCCACCAAATATGTATATGAAAATCTTCATGTGGAAACCATCACCCATCATCCGGATATCGACAGTGTGGAGGCAGCGCTCCGGGCCGGGGATATGGAGCAGATGGGCCGCTGTATGGAAAATATTCTGGAAACGGTAACAGAGAAAAAGTATCCGGTCATCACAGAAATCAAAGCACAGCTTAAAAGTCTGGGAGCTGTGACTGCGCTGATGAGCGGCAGCGGCCCGTCTGTATTTGGCATGTTCCGGACAAAGGAGCAGGCAGAGGCCGCCTGTCTGGCGATGAAAGAGCAGGGAGCGGCAAAAGAGCTGTTTGTGGCGGGTTTTACAGACAGCGGATACAGGGAAGTGTGTTGACGGGCAGTGGTATCAAAGGAGAGCTTATATGAAAACGCAAGATGACAATCTACAGGTGAATATGGATGAATTTCTGCCTCTTCGTGATGTGGTGTTCAAAACACTGCGCAGAGGTATCCTGACGGGAGAGCTGAAGCCGGGAGAGCGTCTGATGGAAATCCATCTTGCCAATCGGCTGGGCGTGAGCCGGACGCCGATCCGGGAAGCGATCCGCAAACTGGAGCTGGAAGGGCTGGTAACGATGGTGCCCAGGAGAGGGGCGGAAGTTGCCAATATTACCGAAAAAAATCTGAAGGATGTACTGGAGGTCAGGCAGGCCCTGGAAAGCCTGGCCATTGAGCTGGCCTGTGACAGGATAACCGATGAAAATAAAGAGGGGTTGAAGGAAAAGCTGGATCAGGTGGAGCATGCAGTGCAGACAGAAGATACCGGAGCCATAGCCAGCGCGGATGTGGCATTTCATGATGCCATCGTGGAGGCATCCGGAAACACCAGGCTGGTTCAGCTTGTCAGTAACCTGGGAGAACAGATGTACCGGTATCGGTTTGAGTACATCAAGGATGTCAGCAAACATTCTCAGATCATGAGCGAACACAGGACCATGTATGAGAGTATCATGGAAAAGGATAAGGAAAAAGCGGCACAGATTGTGAAAACGCATATCGGGAACCAGGAAGAAGCGATTATGCGGAAAATCCAGAGAGATAAGACGGCTGCCGGACTGTCTGAATAAATCCGGCATAACTGGCAAAACTTTCCAGTAAGAAAGACAGATGGAGGGTTTGCCATGATAAAAGGGATAAAAGCATTCAGGATTCATATATATATAGGGCAGTTGGCGCTTTTGGTGGTGCTGTCTGCAGGCTGGTGGGGGATTTTGTATCCCAATTTCAGTATGACACAGGAAACGCTGGAGATTTCGGAGGAAGATTCCTCTGCGCGTTCCTGTTCGGAGTCATTTTTTGCCATGCTGGAAGCAGAGCCGGATGAGATTGAAATCAGGAGCAGATTTTGGGAAGCGATTCTGGGTGAAAGAGGAAAAGAAGATGAACAGCAGTGCACCGATAGGGGTTTTTGATTCCGGTGTTGGAGGTCTGACGGTGGTACGGGAAATTATGCGCCAGATTCCCAATGAGCGGATCGTCTATTTTGGGGATACGGCAAGGGTGCCATACGGAAGTAAATCGAAGGAAACGGTGACAAGGTATTCCACGCAGATTGTCCGTTTCCTGAAGCAGCAGGATGTGAAAGCGATTGTGGTGGCCTGTAATACAGCCAGCGCCTATGCGATGGATGAGATCGAGCGGGAAAGTGAAATACCGGTGATCGGGGTGGTAAAGCCCGGCGCGAAGGCGGCCATTGACGCCACAAAAAACGGGCTGATCGGTGTGATCGGTACGGAAGCCACGATAGGCAGTCAGATTTATACACGATACATACAGGAACAGGACAGCAGGGCGGAGGTGCTGGGCAAGGCATGCCCGCTGTTTGTACCACTGGTAGAGGAAGGACTGTTAAATGACCCGGTGACTGATGAAATCGCCATGCGGTATTTAAGCAGCCTGATTGACAGCGGGATCGATACGCTGATTCTGGGATGCACCCACTATCCGCTGATCCGGGCAACGGTGGGTAAAGTGATGGGAGAGGGAGTTACACTGGTAAACCCTGCTTATGAGACAGCCCGGGAGCTGCGGGAGCTGTTGGAAACGGAGGGGATGCTGAACAGGTCAAAGCCGGAACTGGGGGTGGACCGGTATCGGTTTTTTGTCAGTGATGCAGCGGAAAAGTTTATCCGGTTTGCCAATTCCATTATCAAATACGGGATTTTATCAGCAAAAATAATCAATATAGAAGAATATTAGAGGGAAACATATGACAAAGGATGTATTGCTTTTCATCAAAGGACTGCAGTTTGAAGGGGAAAACGATGCCAATGACCTGGAAACCGTGACGGCTGCGGAATATTACAAAAAAAACAACCATCATTATGTGATCTATGAAGAGGCAATGGAGGGGTTTCGGGATACCACCAAAAATATTATCAAATGGAATGGAGAAACACTGGATCTGACCAAAAAGGGGCTTGTGAATGTGCATATGATTTTTGAGGAAAAAAAGAAGAATGTGACAGATTACAAAACACCCTTTGGCAGTATCCTGATCGGTATTGATACCCGGCAGATCTGCGTGGAGGAACAGGAAAACCAGATTCATGTCAATGTGGACTATGCGTTGGAGATCAACTATGAACATCTGGCAGACTGCCAGATTTCGATGGATGTGCGGGCGAAAGAGTGCTCGTGAGTGACGGGGCGGAGCCGGCAGTGCAGGCAGGCGCTTCCTTTGCCGTACCGGACTGCGGATCTAAGCAGCTTTGGGTGTTTCGGCAAAGGTTTGCGGCTGTCTGCTTTTTTCGTTGCCGCAATTTATGATAAGAGGGCTCAGCTCTGGTTATTGTGATAATAAACTTGACATTTTTCTCCATCCATCTTAAAATCATGTTATGAAACCGGTTACAATACAATAAAAGCAACTGTAAATTCCGTAACCCCGGTTTATATGGAAAGACGAGGAGGTTACACCATGAAAACTGTGACAATCAATGACATCGCAAAGGAAGCCGGTGTTTCCAAAGCTACGGTATCGAGAGTATTGAACCGCCCTGGTTCGGTGGAAGAGGGTACGAGGAAAAAAGTGATGGCTGTGATTGCAAAGAGGAGGTATTCACCGTCGGTATCCGCCAGAAATCTGTCAAGGCAGACCAGTTCTACGGTAGGCGTGATCGTACCGGAAATTGACAATCCTTTTTTTGGAGAAGCATTACGTGGTATTACAGGTGTGCTTGACAGGCACAATCTGACCATGATCTGTTTTAATACGGATGATCTGGTGGAAAAAGACAGAAAAGCGATTCAGATGCTGAAGGAACATCGTGTGGTGGGCCTGCTTTATGATCCTGCTATAGATTACGATTTGTCGGACCAGAAAAAAGAGATCAATCATCTCATTCAGGAACTGAAAGGGCCTGTGGTGATTATGGACAGAAATGTGGACAGTCTGCGGGAGTATGACGGTGTTTTTTTTGATGACCGGAGAGGGGTATGTGAAGCCACAGAAGCACTGATCCGGGCCGGACATCGCAGAATCGGCATTGTCAACGCCACCCTGGAACGGGTGCTTGCCCGGATCAGGCTGGCAGGATACCGGGATGCCCTGGAAAAGCATGGGATTGCTTTTGAGGAAAAATACTGTTATCTGGGGGACTATTCTATGGCCAGTTCCTATGAACTTTCTTCCCGGATGCTGGAAATGGAGGAACGTTCCACCGCAGTGGTGACTTGCAATAACCAGATCAGTATGGGATTTTTAAAGGCGCTGTATGACCACGGTCTGACACTGTCGGATGTGATATGCATCGGTCTGGACCGGATCGAGGCGCTGGACATTGTCAGGAGCAATTTTAATTATGTGAAACGGGATGCAAAGCTGCTGGGAAAAACTTCCGCAGAGATGCTGATTCACCGGATTGCGTTTCCCAACGATGAGATGCAGACGGTATACCTGCCTCATGAGATTGTCATCAGGAAGTTATGACAGGAGGAAATATGAATTACATAGAGAGTTATCAGGAGCTGACAAAATCAATTGTGGCGGAGCATGCGGCGGTTTTTGAACGGCTTGATATGGCGCAGCTGGATGCCTTTCTGGATGAAATTCTGAAAGCAAAGCATATTTTTGTATATGGGACAGGCAGAGAAGGCATTTCCATGCGGGGATTTGCCATGCGTCTGGCACATTTGGGAAAAGCGGCGTACTGGCTGATGGACGATACCACCATCGGCATGCATGAGGGAGATCTGTTTCTGCTCTGCGATGGCAGAGGGGATGTGGGAATCCACAGGAGAATTGTAGAACAGGCTTCCAGGACAGGCGCAAGAATCGCATTTATCACGGGACTGCCGGAAGGAAATCTGGTGAAACGATTTGCGGACTGTATTCTGTTCGTACATTCCACTGTATATCTGGATGCCGGTCATGCAGAGCCGGATGCGCCCCGGCAGCATGATGTGGTGGAGACAGTGCAGCCTATGGGCAATCAGTTTGAGCAGCATATTTATCTTCTGATGGATGTGATTGCGATTCTGTTGAAAGACAGGCTGGGTATGACTTATGAGGATATGGAGGCCAACCACAGGAATATTGAATAGAGCCGGAAATTCCGGGAAAGGAAATGGTATCGGGAACATGAAAAATCAAAATGTAAAACATATTATTATCGGAGGGGACCCGGGTGGATTTGAACTGAAAAATGCCATTGCAGCCCATCTTCTGAAGGAAGGGTATCAGGTCTGTGATGTGGATCCGGATACACCGAAGCTGTACCAGGAGGTGGCGACCGAAGTGGCGCAGGGGGTGCAGAGCGGGGCTTATGATCGGGGAATTGCCATCTGCGGAACCGGTATGGGCGTCAGCATCCTTTGCAATAAGCACAAAGGCGTTTATGCTGCTTTGTGTGAGAGCGTGTACCAGGCAAAACGTTCCCGGCAGGTAAATCATACCAATGTACTGTGTATGGGAGGTTTCATTATAGGAGATGAAATGGGACGTGAAATGGCGGATGCCTGGCTGGAAGCAGAGCATATGAAGGGGCTGAAGCCTGAAATGGCCGCAATCGTGAAAAACGAGTTTCGGGAACTGCAGGTTCTGGAAGAACAGATCTGCAGAAACAACCAAAATGACGGAGAAAATCGGAATAATTAAACCGGTTACAAAAAAGAGAAAGAAGAAGGGGCTCTGCCCCTTCTTTTTTTGTGAAATTCTTCTAAAAAAGATAAAAATATATTGTAAAAAAGGACGAATATAAGGGATTTTCGTAGGGAGTGATTGACAAAACAATGGAATAAGACTATGATGGCTATACTGTAACCGGTTTCAAAAAAGAAAAAGAGTTGTGTGAAGTTGGAAAAAGAAGAGAGAAAAACCAAAAAGGAGAAATGGCTATGAAAAAGAGATTATTTACCGTAATGCTGATTGCGGCAATGGCTGCAACAGCTTTGACCGGCTGTGGCGGAAGCGGGGGAACCGTGGATACTTCCTCTGATTCTGCGGGTTCTGCAGACACTACCACATCCGAAGAAGGGGTGGAAACAGACGGTGACAGGTTTGAAGTTGCAAATTACAAATCTGACAAAGATAAATCCGAATGGACCATCGCTGTGATTACCAAGGACAATACGGCTGCCTGGTTCAAGCGTATGGAAACCGGCGTTAACGAATTTGGAAGTGAAACCGGTATCAACGTCATTCAGAAAGGGCCTGCCAATGCGGATGCTGCCTCTCAGGTAGAAGTGGTGGACAATATGATCGACCAGGGCGTGGATGCCATCTGTATCGTACCGATTGATCCGGGCGCACTGGAAGCGTCTTTGCAGAGAGCAATGGAACAGGGGATTGTGGTGATTTCCCATGAAGCCTCCAATCTGGAAAATACGCTGTTTGATACAGAGGCGTTTACGGCAGAGGATTTCGGTGCTGCCATTATGGATTCCCTTGCGGAAGATATGGGAGAAGAGGGCAAGTATGCCATGATGGTGGCCTATACCACATCTACCACCCATATGGAATATGCCAATGCGCAGTTTAACCGCCAGCAGGAGGCTTATCCGAATATGGAACTGGTAAACGGCGGTGCGATTCCCACCTGTGAGTCGGAAGAATCCGTGGATACGGCATATGAAAGGGCGAAAGAGGTGCTGAAGGCCAATCCTGACCTGAAAGGATTTACCGGTGTGGCATCCACAGACTGTCCCGGTATCGCCAAAGCAGTGGAGGAGCTTGGGCTGGATGTAAAAGTTGTGGGCGTCGGTACTCCCAACGAGTTCAAACCTTATGTCAATTCCGGAACCATCACCAAAGTAAAGCTGTGGGATCCCAGAGTTTCCGGTTATGTTATGTGCAAGCTGGCTTCTGATATTCTCGCCGGAGAAGAAATCGGCGACGGCAACGGATACAATGCCGGAATCGAGGGATATGAAAATATGGTATTGTCTGAAGGTACCAACAGATGTCTGCTTGGCCAGGCGGATATTACACTGACGGCTGACAACATTGACGAATATGATTTCTAAGTGGTAAAGACCGGATTTCCCGCCGCTTCGGAAGAGGTCGGAAAAGGCTGTACTGTCTGCGGCGGGAATCTGGTACAGGACAGGTAAATTTCTATTGTCTGAAACAGGAGGTAGCATGGAGAACATATTATCTGTAAAGGGGATTAAAAAATCTTTTGGCGGTGTCCATGCGCTGAAGGGTGTGGACCTGACGATCAGAAAAGGGGAAATCCATTGTCTGGCAGGAGAAAACGGCTGCGGCAAGTCCACGATTATAAAAGTGATTTCCGGTTTCTATCAGCCGGATGAAGGTTCCATCGAAATTGACGGAAAAGGGTATCCGGTTATGACACCGTCGGATGCGATCCGGGCCGGCGTACAGGTGATTTATCAGGATTTTTCTATTTTCCCCAACCTGACAGTCATTGAAAATCTGGCGTTCAATCAGGTGTTGGCAAACCGGAAAAAGCTGGTGAACCGGAAAGAATTCAGAAGGATTGCAGAAGAAGCAGTGGCAAAAATCAATTTTGAAGTGGATCTGAATGCATTGGTGGAAACACTGCCGGTTGCAGATAAGCAGTTGATTGCGATTTCCAGAGCGCTTCTGGAAAATGCAAAACTGATTATTATGGATGAGCCTACCACTGCACTGACCAAAAAGGAAGTGGCACGGCTGTTTGAGATCATTGCAGATCTGAAAAAAAGAGGGATTACCATTTTATTTGTTTCTCATAAGCTGGATGAGGTATTCGAGATTTCGGACAGCATTACCATTTTAAGAAGCGGGGAGAACGTGATATCCTGCCCGGCTTCCGAGATGAATGAGGAAAAGTTTGCTTATTACATGACAGGCCGGCATTTTGATACACAGCAGCTTGGACAGAAAAAGAAAAAAGGAGCATTTGGGGAAACCGTACTGGAATGTGAGCATCTGAGCGCGGCAGGTTTTGAGGATGTCAGCTTTCAGCTTCATCAGGGGGAAATTCTGGGCATTACCGGACAGCTTGGATCGGGAAGGACAGAGTTGTCCCTGTCCCTGTTCGGACTGAACCGCCCTGTGAGCGGGAGAATCAAAGTCGAAGGAAATGAAGTGGACATCCGGGATGTAACGACGGCCCAGTCACTGGGAATCGCGCTTGTGCCGGAGGATCGGCTGACAGAGGGACTGTTTCTGCCCCAATCCATTATACGGAATATTACAGTGACAAGACTGGATGGGCTGGCCGGCAAAACAGGCATTTTAAACAGTAAGACAGTGACAGAGGAATCGGAAAAATGGGTAAAAGAACTGGGAGTGGCCACAAAAAATCATGAGCTTCCCGTACAGACTCTGTCCGGCGGCAATCAGCAGAAAGTGGTACTGGCAAGATGGCTTGCCAACCGTCCCAAAGTGCTGATCTTAAACGGCCCCACGGTAGGAGTGGACATTGGAGCAAAGTATGATATCCACACATTGCTGCATCAGCTTGCAGAAGAGGGGATGGCTGTGATTGTTGTCTCGGATGATACGGCGGAAGTGATTGCCACATGCGACAGTGCCATTATCATGCAGGGAGGCAGGATGACAGGCAGGCTGGAAAGCCAGGATCTGACAGAAGCCAATCTTGCAAAAGCGGCAATCTAAGGAGGGTATGAGGCTATGAAAAATCTCATGAATAAACTGATCAAACAGACGGAATTCTGGGTATTTATGATTATTATTGTTCTGGCATTGCTGATCCAGGCACGTTCAGGCGCCTTTTTTGCAAACAATAATATTGTGGATATTATGCGTTCCATGATATGCCCGGCGCTGTATGCAGTCTGTGCGCTGCTGGCATTTGTCAGCACAGGACCGGATGTTTCTTTTCCGCTGATTGCAGCGCTGAGCAGTTATCTGGCAATTGTGATTACTTATGGAACCGGATATGACGGCCCCTGGTTTGTTGTTTATCTGATCGGTATGTTTTTCGGCGCCCTGATGGGTGCGCTGAACGGATTTATTATTGTAAAGTATAAATTTCCCAGCCTGATCGTTACGCTGGGTACTTCTTCCCTGTTCAGCGGGATCCTGCTTGGAGCATTTGAAGCGGAAAGAATGGAGCTGCCGGATACCCTGCAGCGGTTTGGCAGTATGAACCTGCTGACGGTGAGCAATGAAAAGACAGGACTGGGTTCTGCACTTCCGATGACGTTTCTGATTTTGATTGTCGTCTATCTCATAGCATATGCGGTTTTGAACTTTACGATGGTGGGAAGGGGTGTTTATGCCATCGGAGGAGATGAAATCTCGGCAGAGCGGGCAGGGTTTGATGTCAAGAAAATCCGGTTCGGTATCTTTGTGATCAATGGTATGATAGCGGCAGTTGCGGGCCTTTGCTATTCTGTTATGTCGATGAAATATCTTCCCACAGAGTTTGCAGGCGGCGAGATGGTAGTGATTGCGGCAATTGTCCTGGGCGGCGCACGGCTGACCGGCGGGGTAGGCACTTTAAAAGGCTGTCTTTTGGGAACGCTGCTTTTGACAATGGTAACCAACAGCCTGATTCTGGCAGGAATTTCGGTCTACTGGCAGAAGGTGTTTATCGGCGGCATTATTATTATCGGTACGGCAATTCCGGCCATCCAGTATTTTCTGGGCGGCAGCCGGGGCAAAAAAGTGAAGGGCGGTGAAGCGGCATGAAAAAACTGAAAACAATGGATGAAAATGTACTGCGTCTGACGATCCTGCTGTTTGCATTTCTGCTGATTGCCGGAGTGACAAAGGGAGATTCTTTTTTGAAAGTATCCATCTTTCAGACAATGGGAAAACAGCTTTCGGAATATGGGCTGATGGCAGTAGGCTGCGGTATCTGCATGATATCCGGCGGGATTGACCTTTCCTGTGTCTATGTGGCCAATCTGTGTGGTATTGTGGCGGGCCTGCTGATGCAGAAAAGCGGTTTCCCCATCTGGGCAGCAGTGATTGCGGCGATTGTCACAGGGGCAGCCTGCGGTGCGTTTAACGGATTTTTGATTTCCTGCCTGAAAATACCGGCTATGCTGGCCACACTGGGCTCTTACCAGTTGTTCCAGGGTATTTCTGTGGTGATATCGGGAGGCAGCTCAGTGGGCAATATTCCCAAAGCCTATTCTGCGTTTGGTTCTGTGACAGTGATGGGTATCCCGGCGGCTTTTCTGGTGTTTCTGGCTATTATTATTGCCATGAGTTTTTTTATGGGAAAGACGGTATTTGGCACCCGGATTTATCTGGTGGGCACCAATGCGAAAAGCGCCATGTTTGCAGGTATTAAAAACAAAACCATTTTGACGGGTACGTATATGCTGTCCGGCCTGATTTCAGGATGTGCGGGTCTTTTGTCACTGGCCAGAATCAATTCTGCGAAAGCAGACTTCGGTACAAGCTACACCATGCAGTGCATCTTGATCGCTGTACTGGGCGGGGTAAATCCCAATGGCGGATTTGGCTCTATTCCGGGGATTGCCATTGCGGTGTTGATATTACAGATGCTTTCTTCCTATCTGAATACATTTCCGGACATCAGTAATTATTACCGGGATTCCATCTGGGGGATTGCCCTGATCGGCGTGCTGATTATCAACTTTACGCTGGAAAAAAGAAAAACGGCCAGACAGGCAAAGATGAACTGAGAACGGAGTCCATGCGGAAAGGAGAAGAACTATGAAATATGGCATTTATTTTGCATACTGGGAAAAAGAGTGGCGGGGAGACTACAAAAAATACATAGATAAAATGGCAGAGCTGGGGTTCGATATTCTGGAAATATCCTGCGGCGCTTTCCGGACTGCCTATACCACCGATGAACAGCTCCTGGAGCTGAAAAAATATGCAGAGGATAAAAACATTATGCTGACCGCAGGCTATGGCCCGGGGCCGGAAGAAAACCCGGGGTCGGCGGATCCGAAAGTACAGGAAAATACGGTGGCATTTTACCGGGAAACCTTGAGAAAGCTGCATGTACTTGGGATTCATACGCTGGGCGGGGGCCTGTACTCGTACTGGCCTGTGGATTATACCAGGCCGGTTGACAAAGAAGGGGACTGGGAACGGTCGGTGCAGAATATGAAAAAGATAGCCCGGTATGCGGAAGAATATGATGTGACGCTGGGAATGGAATGTCTGAACCGGTTCGAAGGCTATCTGCTCAATACCTGTGAAGAGGCGTTGGCTTATGTGGATGCGGTGGGCAGCAGCCATGTAAAGGTTATGCTGGATACCTTCCATATGAATGTAGAGGAAGATAATCTGGGAGCAGCGATACGTCAGGCAGGCAGCAGGCTGGGACATTTCCATATCGGAGAGAGGAACCGACAGGTACCCGGCAGAGGGACCATGCCCTGGGCGGAAATAGGACAGGCGCTCAGAGACATCGGATATCAGGGAGCTGTGGTAATGGAGCCGTTTGTTATGCCCGGCGGCAGAGTGGGTTCTGACATCAAGGTGTGGCGTAACATTGTGCCGGACTGCTCGGAAGAAGCGCTGGACCGGGATGTGAAACAGTCCCTCCAATTTGTAAAACATGTATTTGAACGGTAACAGGATTGGCTGGTACCATCAGAAAACCCCGGTATTTATTGGATATAAATACCGGGGTTGCTGTACGTTCATAGATCCGATTATTTTACCGGTTTGGCGCCGGCCTTTTCCTGGGCTTTTTCCAGCGCCCGTTTGAAGAAGCCCTTTTTCTTCGTTTCTGCGGTCTGAATGGACTTGCCGTGGAGTCCTCTGACGCTGACAATATAGATCCCGCTGACCATAGCCTTCACTTCCTTTTTGACCGGAACGGAATCAAAGATCTTTTCATCACAGACCAGTGACATAATCTGAGGGCCTACCTTGGCTTTGACGATAGGCAGTTTGGAACGGCGGAGATATTTGGGTGTCTGGTCAATGACGAACTGGGGAAGCCCGGAATCTTTCATCGGCATTCGCTTTTTGTCGATAATCAGCATGGACACCGACTGTTTGTTGGCTTCGATCTGCTCCTGCTGTTCTTTCTGTTTTTTCTGTGCCTTTTTGCCTAAAAAATAAAGTACTGCGATGGCAATGATAAGAACTGCCAGTATGCACAATAATACAATGGTTCCTGTACTCACAATAACCCTCCTGCGTTAGTTGGCACTTCAATCCTGTTGTCAGGAAAATGCCGGCTGTGTGACTGTATGTGACCTGCGTATGGCCTGGGTGCAGCCTGTGTGACTGCGTGGACTGTAAAGTATTTTACCATTTAATATGGAAGAAAGCAAGAAAAAGTGGATTTAAACAAAGCAGTCGTGGTATACTGAAACAGAATTGGGAGGCAGATATATGAATTTTGATATGGTTTGGGAAACCGTCTGGGATCTGTTGGCATTCCCGTTTCAGCATCTGTTGGTGATAAACTGTCTACTGTCGATTGTGATTATCTTTTTTCAGAGGAAAAATCCGGCATCTGTATGGACCTGGCTGCTGATCCTGTATTTTATACCGGTGGCGGGGTTTATTTTTTACCTGCTGATCGGAGGAGATATGCACAAGAGCAGAATGTTCCGTACCAAAGAGATGGAGGATCATATCCATGAAGCGATCCGCAGTCAGGAGGCCAGCATACGGACCAGAACGCTGCAGGAAGAATCGCCTCATCTGAAAAAATATTCTGATTTGATTTATTACAATCTGGAAAGCGCAGGCGCCATGCTGACAGACAATAACAGGATCCGGATTTTTACTGACGGCAATGAAAAGTTCGGTGCGCTGATTGAGGATATGAAGCAGGCCAGAGAGTTTATCCATATCCAGTATTATATTATTAAAAATGATGTGTTATTTCAGCGGATTTCCGATGTACTGGTGGAAAAAGCAAAAGAAGGCGTGGAAATCTGCATTCTGTGCGACGGTATGGGAGGCCGGTTTGTCTCCAAACGCTGCTGGCAGAAGCTGCGTGCCTGCGGCATCCATACGGCTGTGTTTTTTCCGCCGCTGCTGGGGCCGTTAAATCTGCGTATCAATTACCGGAACCATCGGAAGATCACAGTGATAGACGGCCGCGTGGGCTATGTGGGCGGTTTTAATGTGGGGAAGGAATATGTGGGACTGGATGACCGGTTCGGCTATTGGAGAGACACCCATCTGCGCATTGAGGGAGCGGCAGTCGCCAATCTGCATGTCCGTTTTATCCTGGACTGGAACTATGCATCCAGGGACAGTCTGCCGGATGAAGAGGAGCGGTATTTCCGGCAGCCAACGAAGCGGCTGGGAAGCAGCCAGGTACAGATCATTTCCAGCGGCCCCGACTCCAATCTTCAGAATGTGAGAAACAATTATCTGCGTCTGATCAACAAAGCAGAAAAAAGTATTTATATCCAGACTCCGTATTTTATTCCGGATGATGCGATTTTCAGTGCGCTGGTAGTAGCCGCCTATTCCGGTGTGGAGGTGAATATTATGATTCCCTGTAAGCCGGATCATCCGTTTGTCTATTGGGCTACTTATTCCTATATCGGGGATCTGGTGATGGCGGGCGCGAAATGTTATACCTATGATAATGGTTTCCTCCATGCCAAAGGGCTGATTGTGGATGAACAGGTATTCTGTTATGGGACGGCCAATATGGACATCCGCAGTTTTAAATTGAATTTTGAAGTCAATGCAGTGGTCTATGACGAGAAAGAGGCAGAAAAAATGGTGGAGGCTTTTCAGAAAGATTTAAAGGTCTGCACCTGCATTACCAGGGATCTGTATGCCTCACGGAGTCTGATCGTGCGCTTCAAGGAACAGGTGTGCCGCCTTTTGTCTCCCTTATTGTAATAGCGGGGATTTCGTGGTACAATAATATTTCACGAAAAAGAAGGAGAAGGTGTATGAAAAAAAGGCTTGTTGTATGGATGGGGATGGTTGCATCCCTGCTGCTCCTGGGCGGGTGCGGAAGCGAAACGGCCGTACTGTCCGAGATGAAAACAGGAAGCTATGTGAAGCTGGGTGAGTACAAAGGAATCGAAATATCGGTGCCGGCCAAGGCCGAGGTGACAACGGATCTGCAGCAGAACTATATCGGGTATATTCTGAGCAGCCATCCAGGGTGGGTGGAAGTGGCAGAAGGTGAAGCGGCAGCCCCGGGTGATATTGTGAACATCGATTTTGAAGGCCGGATTGACGGAGAGCTGTTTGACGGAGGTTCTTCCCAGGGCTATGAGCTGCAGCTGGGAAGCCACACTTTTATTGAGGGCTTTGAGGACGGCCTGGTGGGTGTGAGCAGGGGAGAGACAAAGGATTTGTCTTTGCATTTCCCTGACCCGTATCAGCCCAACCCGGATCTGTCGGGCGTACCGGTGGTGTTTACGGTTACGATGAACAGCATCCAGAGACAGCAGATACCGGAACTGACGGATGCATTTGTACAGTCTCTGGATGTTGGCTGCAGCACCGTGGAGGAGTATGAGGAGTACGTCCGGAATCTGCTGGATGAGGAAATGAAAAATACCTATGACAGAAATGTGGAGGATGCACTGATCGGTCAGGTGATGAGCGGATGCAGTTTTAAGAAAGACCCGCCGAAGGCAATGGTGGACCAGTATTATGACAGGGTGGTAAGACGTATGTCCCGGATTGCGGCCTTTGGGGGTATGACGCTGGAGGCTTACGTCAACGCTCAGGGTTCCGATATGGAAGGGTTTGAAGAAGAGGCGAGAGCCGGCGCGGAAGAGTCCTGCCGGGAATCCATTATGCTGCAGGCAGTGGCCAATGCGGAAGGGATTACGGTCAGCCAGGAAGAGGTGGATGCCATGCTGTCAGAGCAGGCGCAGGCCGGAGGCTATGAAAGCGTGGAGGCATTGAAGGCGGATCTGGATTATGACAACTATGAGGATTATGTGATGTGTGATAAGGTGCTGGCATTTCTGCGGGAACAGGCAGTAATCAGCGAGTACTGAAAAAAGTACGGTAAGAGACAGTCAGAAAGAAAAAACGGCAGAGGTTTCTGCCCTGAATTGACAAATGCGGCCGGACGCCGCGGGAAGGAACTGAAAATTATGGAATTGGTAAGTATCAGAGAGTTGTATCGGGAAAAGGAAGCATTTCTCGGAAAGAAAATTACAGTGGGAGGCTGGGTCCGCAGTGTGAGAGATTCCAAAACTTTTGGCTTTATCGTGCTGCATGACGGTTCTTTTTTTGAAACCCTTCAGATTGTGTACAGTGACGGGCTGGAGAATTTTGACCGGATCAGCCGGCTCAATGTGGGAAGCGCACTGGTGATTACAGGGACACTGGTGGAGACACCGCAGGCAAAGCAGCCCTTTGAGATTCAGGCGGAGCGTGTGGAGATCGAAGGAGAATCCACAGCGGATTATCCGCTGCAGAAAAAGCGGCACAGTCTGGAATATCTGCGTACCATAACGCATTTACGTCCCAGGACCAATACTTTTCAGGCGGTCTTCCGGGTGCGTTCTCTGATCGCCTATGCGATTCATCAGTTTTTCCAGGAACGGGGCTTTGTCTATGTGCATACTCCGCTGATTACGGGAAGTGACTGTGAAGGCGCCGGGGAGATGTTCCGGGTCACTACACTGGATATGGAAAATCTGCCTCTGACAAAGGAGGGAAAGCCGGATTACAGCCAGGACTTTTTTGGAAAAGAGACAAATCTGACAGTCAGCGGCCAGTTGAATGTGGAAACCTTTGCTATGGCATTCCGCAATGTATATACTTTCGGCCCCACATTCCGGGCGGAAAACTCCAATACCACCCGCCATGCGGCAGAGTTCTGGATGATTGAGCCGGAAATCGCTTTTGCAGATCTGGAAGATGATATGGTGCTGGCGGAAAGCATGATCAAATATATCATCCGTTATGTGCTGGAGAATGCGCCGGAAGAGATGAATTTCTTCAATCAGTTTGTGGACAGAGGGCTGCTGGAGAGGCTGCATCATGTGGCAGATTCGGATTTTGCCCATGTGACATATACGGAAGCCATCCGGATTCTGGAGCAGCACAACGATGAGTTTGAATATAAGGTATCCTGGGGCTGTGATCTGCAGACGGAGCACGAGCGGTATCTGACAGAGCAGGAATTTAAACGGCCTGTTTTTGTGACGGATTATCCCAAAGAGATCAAAGCCTTTTATATGAAACTCAATGAGGACAAAAAGACAGTGGCGGCAATGGACTGCCTGGTACCCGGCATCGGGGAGATCATCGGCGGAAGCCAGAGAGAGGATAATCTGGAGCTGCTCACAGAGAGGATGAAAGAACTGGGACTAAGGCAGGAGGATTATGATTTTTATCTGGATCTGCGTAAATACGGCAGCGCACGTCATGCCGGATTCGGCCTGGGATTTGAACGGTGTGTGATGTATCTGACCGGTATGGGGAACATCCGGGATGTGGTGCCGTTCCCCAGAACAGTAAAAAACTGCGATCTGTAAGACAGGTAACAAAAGACCGGGACTGATGTGGCTGTGAAGCTCCCATTGACAGGACAGGGCTGGAAGGCAGGTGAGATACATGAAGAAAAAGATGTTCTGCATATTGCTGGTACTGATGATTGGCCTGGCTCAGATTATGCCTGTCTGTGCGGCTACGATTCCTGAGCTGAAGCAGCAGCTCGCAGAGACACAGAATCAGCTAAATGCCATCAATGGACAGGCTGCAGGGCTGGAAGGTAAAAAAGATGCGGTGGAAGAGGAGATTGATGAGCTGGACGGCACACTTGTGGAACTGATGAGCAGTATCAGCCTGCTGGAGGAAGAAATCGAGAATAAAAAAGAAGAGATTGTGCAGGTACAGGAAGAGCTGGAGGCCGCTATCAACAGAGAAGAGACACAGTATGAGGCCATGAAGAAGCGGATCAAATTCATGTATGAAAAGGGGAACAGCACCTATGCCCAGCTTCTGTTCGAATCCAAAAGCATCAGCGATATGATGAACAAGGCAGATTATATCGAAAAGCTGTATGCATATGACAGGAAACTACTGCTGCAGTATCAGGAGACCCGGCAGGAGGTGGCGGATTTGAAAGAGGCGCTGGAGGAAGAAAAGTCCGCACTGGAGGCAGAAGAGTTCGAGCTGAAGGAAGAAGAAGCGGCTCTGGAGGAAGCTCTGGAGGCAAAGCGGGCAGAGGCGGAAAACTTTGAAGTGCAGATTGCCCAGATTCGTCAGTCCGCAGCGGCATACAAAGCACTGATTAAGCAGCAGACCGCCCAGATCAAACAGCTTGAAGCAGAAGAAGCTGCCAGAAGGGCAAAGGAAGAGGCAGAGCGGAAGGCAAGAGAGGAAGCGGAGAAGAAAAAGAAAAACGAAAATAAAGGGAGCAGTGAGAAAAACAATACGGCCGCCGCACCTGCCAAATCTTCCGGTACCGCCAGTGCGGATGTCCTTTCTCTGATTAACAGTGCGTCGGGCAGTTCAAGGGGGAAAGAAATTGCCTCCTATGCCTGTCGGTTTATCGGGAATCCTTATGTGCCGGGCGGTACCAGCCTGACAAACGGTGCAGACTGTTCCGGCTTTACCCAGGCTGTATACAGAGATTTCGGTATTTCCATTCCCCGCAATTCCTCATCCCAGAGAAGCTGCGGTACAAGCGTATCGTATGCGGATGCCCAGCCGGGCGATCTGATCTGCTATGCAGGACATGTGGGAATGTACATTGGCAACGGCTATATCGTACATGCCAGCACACAGAGGACCGGAATTAAAATAACACCTGCTACATATAAAGAGATTTTGGCAGTGCGGAGGATCGTATAAGATATGGAATGGCAGAGACTGCTTTGTGATGACAGGATCCGCAGCTATCGGGGAAGCGGCTCCAACGATTTGCGGACAGAGTTTGAAAAAGATTATCACAGGATCATACAGAGTGCGTCGTTTCGGCGGCTGCAGGATAAGACACAGGTATTTCCGCTGGACAGAAGCGATTTTATCCGTACCCGGCTGACCCATTCTCTGGAAGTCTCCTCCTATGGGAAATCTCTGGGGCAGAACATTGCCCAGCATATCATACAGATCATAGGGGATAAGAGTTTTCTGCCTTCCTATGCGGCGGATATCTGCAATATATTGCAATGTGCCGGGCTTTTGCATGATATTGGCAACCCGCCCTTCGGCCATTTTGGAGAAACCGTAATCCGGGACTGGTTTCGGAAAAATCTGCAGCTCATTACATATAAGGGGAAGGCGCTGACAGATCTGCTGACCCCGCAGATGCAGCAGGATTTTTGTGCTTTTGAAGGGAACACACAGGCCCTGCGGCTGGTAACCAAGCTCCACTATCTGGTGGACGAGCATGGCATGAATCTGACCAAAGCCCTGCTGGGGACGATTATGAAGTATCCGGTCTCCTCTCTGGAAATCAACAAAGAGAGCGGTGATATCAAAACCAAAAAGATGGGATATTTTTATGCGGACAGGGAAGTCTTTGCCCAGGTACAGGAAGCGCTGGGAACGGAGGGCAGCAGGCACCCCCTTTCCTATATTCTGGAAGCGGCAGATGACATCGCCTATCTGACGGCAGATATTGAGGATGCCTTTAAAAAGGGCTGCATCTCTTTTCACGATCTGTTAAAAGAACTGCGGCTTGCCGGAACATCAGCGGTGGATGATGACTATAACCGGCTGGTGCAGAAGCTGGAGGATAAATATAAACGGGCTGTGGACAAAGGAGAAAATGCGCCGGAAGAGTATGCGGTGCAGAACTGGATCGTACAGGTACAGGGCTTTTTGATTGCCGGCGCTACCGATGGTTTTGCCGAAAATTATCAGGCAATCATGGCAGGTACCCATACCAGAGGGCTTTTGTCCGGGACCGGAGGAGAGCGTATGGCGTATGTACTGGGAGATATTGCATACCGGTATGCTTTTGTATCCAAACCGATTCTGAAACTGGAGATTGCAGCGGAAAAGATACTCTCGTTCCTTCTGGATGAATTTGTCCACGCAGTGCTGTATTATGACACTGATCAAAAGCAGACGGCAGTACAGGAAAAGCTGATGGCACTGATTTCCAGGAATTATCTGACGATTTATCATCATTATTCCAAAGACAAATCAGAAACGGAAAAACTGTATCTGCGCCTGCTGCTTGTGACGGATGATATCTGCGGCATGACAGACAGCTATGCCAAGCGGCTCTACCAGGAACTGAGCGGACAGTGGCAGGGCTGAGAAAAAACAGCAGATCATAGTTTCATAAAACAGATACCCCCATCCGGTTACGGGATGGGGGTTGTTTTTATGGATAAGATCGACAAACAGATAAAAAACAAAGCCTTTTGACACTCTGATACAGTCTATCGCTTCCGGGCAGTGACCTTCTGGGTAAACAGATCTTTCCAGACGGCAGGGTGGAACAGGATCAGCAGAGGGAACAGCTCCAGACGGCCTGCCAGCATGTCGAACATCAGCACATACTTGGTGAAAGGATGGAACAGGCCGAAGTTCTGGGTAGGGCCTACCAGTTCCAGACCCGGACCTATATTATTGATGGTAGCGGCCACGGCAGTAAAGTTGGTGACCAGATCTTTTTCTTCAAAGGAGACTGCCAGTACAGAGGCGGAAAAAATGATCATAAAGGTAATAAAATATACATTGATAGAGCGCACCACTTCATGTTCTACCGGTTTTCCCTCACACTTGATCTTTTTGATGCTTTTGGGATGGATATAGGAAGTCATCTCCTTACCCAGTGTTTTGACCAGAATCACAAAGCGGGATACTTTGATGCCGCCGCCGGTACTGCCTGCGCAGGCGCCGATAAACATCAGCAGGACAAGGACGGTCTTGCTGGCCTGTGACCAGATGTTAAAGTCCACGGTGGAAAACCCGGTGGTTGTGATAATGGATGCTACCTGAAAGGAAGCATGTGTCAGTGTTTCAAAGGCAGTGCCGTACAGACTGAGGGTTTCGAAAAAGACGATGGCAATGGCAGCGGCAATGATGCCCAGATAGTACCGTACTTCTTCCATTGCAAAGGCTTTTTTGAAATTGTGAAAAATCATAAAATAATAGGCGTTGAAATTGACACCAAACAGAATCATAAAAATGGTCACAACCCATTGCAGATAAGGGGAATAGCTCATCATGCTGTCCGCCTTGATACCGAAACCGCCGGTTCCTGCAGTGCCCATGGAGGTGGCCAGTGCATCAAAGACCGGCATACCGCCTGCGATCAGCAGAAACAGCTCTAACAGGGTCATGGCAAAATAAATAAAATACAGGATACGGGCCGTGTATTTCATTTTGGGAACCAGTTTGCCCACAGAAGGGCCGGGGCTTTCCGCCCGCATCAGATTGATGTTGGAACCGCCGCTTAATGGAATGATGGCCATTAAAAATACAAGGACGCCCATGCCGCCGATCCAGTGGGTAAAACTGCGCCAGAAAAGTGCGGTATGGGACAGGGCCTCCACATCAGCCAGAATGCTGGCGCCGGTGGTGGTAAATCCGGAAATGGTTTCAAATAAAGCATCCGTCAGGGACGGGATCTCTCCGGAGAGCCAGAAGGGCAGCGCACCGAAAAAGCTGAGGAAAATCCAGCTTAAGGAAGTGGCAATACAGCCTTCTTTTAAATAAAAGACCGGATTTTTGGGTTTCCGGCGGGTCATCAGCATGCCAAGCAGCAGGCAGAGGAGCGCAACTCCCAGATAATAAATACCCACCGGCTCTCTGTAAATGACCGAAATCAGGCAGGGGAGAAGCATCAGAACGGCTTCTACCTTCAATACATTTCCCAAAATCAAACGTATCATTGAACTGTTCATGTTTCTGATTTCCTCCGCTATTTTAAAATATCCTGCAGATCGTTGAACCCGGTATGGGTGGTAACGATCATAACCGTATCGCCCACTTCGATGGTATCGTGTCCGCTGGGAATGATAATGGCGCCGTTGCGGTTGATAAAAGAAATCAGAAGGTCTTTTTTCAGGGAAAGGTCTTTTAACGGAATCCCTGTGATACCGGATTTTTCATATACCCGGAACTCAATGGCCTCCACACGGTGGTCAAACATATGGTAAAGGGTTTCGATATTGCTGTCCATAGAGTCTTTTTTTGCGCGGACATAGGCGATGATGGCCTCGGAGGTAATATACCGGGGATAGATCACACTGCCCAGATCCAGTCCGTTGATCACATTCCGGAATGTCATCCGGTTGATCTTGGTGATGACTTTGGCATTGGAAACCTGCCGTGCATACATGGTGAGCATGATATTTTCTTCGTCAATGCCGGTAAGGGGAACAAAGGACTCGGCATATTCGATGCCTTCCTCTTTCAGCAGCTCTTCATCGGTGCCGTCGCCGTTGATAATGATGGCCTTGGGCAAAAGGACGCTGAGTTCTTCACAACGTGCCCGGCTGCTTTCAATGATCTTAACGGAAATCCCCATATGCAGAAGCTGCTTGGCAAGGTAATATGCGGCTTTTCCTCCGCCGATAATCACCTGGTTGGTTTTAAAACCAATGTGTTCCAGAAAGGCTTTGGCCATCATTCTGGAGGCCACAAAGGAGATAATATCTCCGGCTTCCACCTTAAAACCGCCGGAGGGAATATATACTTCGCCGCCGCGTTCCACAGCGCAGATCAGAATGTTCTCTGTGATGTCCTTGCCCAGCAGCGCGATGGGGATACCGGCCAGTTTATTGCCTTCGGGCACTTTGAATTTGACCATTTCCGCCTGTCCGTGGGCAAAAGAATTGACTTCCAGGGCCGTGGGCATGTACAGGATGCGGGCCGCTTCTGCAGACGCTTCCAGTTCGGGATTGATAATCATGGCCAGTCCCAGTTTTTCCCGCAGATAACCGACTTCTTTTCCATAATCAGGGTTACGGACTCTGGCAATGGCAGCGCAGTCTCCCACACGTTTGGCCACCGTACAGCAGAGCAGATTCAATTCATCGGAGTCGGTTACGGCGATGATCAGATCCGTATTTTCGATACCGGCTTCCATCTGTACCCCATAGCTGGCGCCATTTCCCACGACTCCCATGACATCATACAGATTGCTCATGGTCTGTACGATGTCTCCGTTCTGGTCAATGATGGTAATGTCATGACCCTCCCGCGACAATTGTTCAATCAGGGTCGTGCCAACTTTACCACAGCCCACAATGATGATCCGCAGGCCCTTTGGCATACTTTTCTGTGATTTTCTGAACATGTTTGCCTCCTGAGATTGCAGAAGGGAGTTTGCATGTCTGTCCCCCCCCCTGCAGGATAATTCGCAAATGAGAAGCGGACATGTCCGCTTCCATACATCTCTATAATATACCATGAAAGGAGAAAAAAAGCACTTATTTTTTATGAGACAGGACGAAAGCACTATATTGACAGAAGGGAAAATGAAAAGTTAAAATAACATTGTATTTCTTGAAAAGGCATATTACGAAAGGATTGGAAAAATGAAAAGAAATTTTCAAAAAATTGTGGCCGGAATAGCGGCCGCAGTAATGGTTTCAGGTACGGTAATGACGGTTCAGGCCCAGCCGGTCATGATAGGTGATGTAATGTTTGATGCAGAATATTATGCGGAGCAGAACCCGGATGTGGTGGCGGTATTTGGAAATGATGCGGAAATACTGTTCCAGCATTATATAGCGTTCGGGCAGGCAGAAGGCAGACTGCCGTATGAAGCTGTCAAAGAAACAGAGGATACCGTTTCGGAAGAAGGGCGGATTCGAGGCGCGATCAATGCGATGAAAGCATCCTATCCGGAAGGGACAAAGTGGAACAACGATAATTATTATGCATGGAAAGGCGGGATATACAGCGGAGGGTATGGCTGTGCAGGGTTTGCATTTATGCTCAGTGACGCAGCGTTCGGAACTGCGAAGGCCAGGAAATATAATGATCCTGACGCAGTACGGACAGGGGATATCGTCAGAATGGAGGGCGATTCCCATTCCGTTATCATTCTGGAAGTACAGCCTGACTGTGTGATCGTGGCAGAAGGAAATTTCAACAATTCCGTACACTGGGGACGGAAGATTTCCAGAAGCGAGTTAAGGAAGGCGGACTGCTTTCTGACAAGATATTGACAGGGCGGTTTTAACCCGGTCAGGTTATCAGGGTAAGCAAGTCATAGGGATGGTTTTCCCTGCATACATTGTAAAAACAATGTGTTCAGGGGGATTTCCTTTGAAGGATTATATTGAGGAGAGGGCAGTGGGTATCGCCAGATATATTATCGAAAACAATGCGACAGTCCGGCAGACGGCGAGGCAGTTCGGAATCAGCAAGAGTACGGTACATAAAGATGTCACAGAACGTCTGTCACAAATCAATCCGGGACTTGCAAAGGAAGCAAGAAAAGTACTGGATGTGAATAAATCGGAACGGCATATCAGGGGTGGACTGGCAACCAGAGAAAAATATCTTCATATTCAGAAAGAACAGGACTGAGAGCAGAATTTCATAAGATTTTAAAAAGCAGGAGATAATGACGTTTCGACCATGCAGTATGGAGAAACGTCATTTTAATGTGGGATGCATACTTGTATTTTTCAGGAAAAGTTTATAAAATGGGTGTTGGGAAAAATCCGGATCAAAGGAGACAAGTATGCAGATTGACAGAGAGAATGTACTGCGGCGGTTTCAGGAGTATACGGATGCTTATGATGCATCGGATGAAAAGACCGCATTGAAAATAAAACATACCTATCGGGTGGCAGGACTGTGTGAACAGATTGCACGTTCGGAAGGGATGACGAAGGAGGAGCAGGATCTTGCCTGGCTGCTGGGCATGCTCCATGATATTGGCCGGTTTGAGCAGCTCAGACAGTATCATACATTTATAGATGCGGATTCGGTGGACCATGCTGCGCTGGGGGCAGAAATATTGTTCGGTGCAGGGGGATCCGGCAGGCAGGAGGAAGGAGAGCACAGCAGGAATACAGCGGAGGGCAGAATCCGCCAGTATGTGGAGGATGCGTCGGAGGATGCGCTGCTGGAAACCGCCGTGCGGGTACACAGTGCATACCGTGTGCCGGAGGAGCTGGATGGGAGAACCAGCCGGTTTTGCCACATCCTCCGGGATGCGGATAAAATAGATATCCTGCGGGTAAATCTGGAAACGCCGCTGGAGGAAATCTACAATACTACCAGGGAGGTACTGGCGCATGCGGAAGTGACCGAGGCAGTGATGGAGAGCTTCCGGGAACGGCATGCCACACTGCGGAGCCTGAAGCGGACACCGGTAGATCATGTGGCAGGGCATATTTCTCTGATTTATGAGCTGGTATTTCCGGAGAGTTTCCGCCTGGTAAAACAGCAGGGATATTGGGAAAGGCTGCTTGCGTTCCCTTCCGAAAATCCAAAAACCATCCGGCAGTTTGCCAGCCTGCGGGCGGAAATGCAGAGATTTCTGGATACAAAAGAGTAAAAATCAGTTTGGGGTTGTAAAGAGCAGAAGGCCCTTTTATAATGAAATCAATAAAAGAAAACTTTCGGAAGAAAAGTCATGGAATCAAAGGGTTTCTGAACCGGACTTTTTGGCAGATACAGGCAGGAGGAAGCAGGCAATGAATCAGGAAAAGGTACTTGTGATTGACTTTGGCGGTCAATATAATCAGTTGGTTGCCAGACGTGTTCGGGAGTGTAATGTATATTGTGAAATATATTCTTACAGGACAGAGCTGGAGGCGATAAAAGCCATGAACCCCAAAGGGATTATTCTGACCGGCGGTCCCAATAGCTGTTATGAGGAAAATTCTCCTACGTATCAAAAAGAATTGTTTGAATTGGGGATTCCGGTACTGGGCCTTTGCTATGGCGCCCAGCTTATGATGCATGTACTGGGCGGCAAAGTGGAGAAGGCGCCGGTACGGGAATACGGAAAAACGGAAGTAAGGGTGGAGCAGGATTCCCCTCTGTTTGCGGATGTTTCCCGGAATACCATTTGCTGGATGAGCCATTTTGACTATATTTCCCGGCCTGCGCCCGGATTTTCCGTGACGGCGCGTACGGCGGATTGTCCGGTGGCGGCGGCAGAGAATCGGGAAAAGAACCTGTATGCCATTCAGTTCCATCCGGAAGTGCTTCATACGCTGGAAGGGACCAAGATACTTGGTAACTTTGTCAGAACGATATGTGGCTGCGCCGGAAGCTGGCGGATGGATTCTTTTGTGGAACATTCCATCGAAGAGATCAGAAACCGGGTGGGAAGCGGCAGGGTGCTGTGTGCCCTGTCAGGCGGTGTGGATTCTTCCGTGGCGGCGGTGATGCTGGCAAAGGCCATAGGAAACCAGCTTACCTGTGTCTTTGTGGATCATGGCCTTCTCCGGAAACAGGAAGGCGATGAGGTAGAGGCAGTATTCGGGCCGGAAGGGCCGTACCAGTTGCACTTTATCCGGGTCAATGCTCAGGAGCGGTTTTATGAAAAGCTGGCAGGAGTCACAGAACCGGAACAAAAGCGGAAAATCATCGGGGAAGAATTTATCCGTGTGTTTGAAGAGGAAGCCAGAAAGATTGGCGCCGTGGACTTTCTGGTACAGGGAACCATTTACCCGGATGTGGTGGAAAGCGGCCTGGGCGGTGAATCGGCCGTGATCAAATCCCATCATAATGTAGGGGGACTTCCGGACTGTGTGGAATTCAGGGAAATCATAGAACCGTTGCGGAATCTGTTCAAAGATGAAGTACGCAGGGCCGGTCTTAAGCTGGGTATCCCGGAAACACTGGTTTACCGGCAGCCTTTCCCGGGGCCGGGGCTGGGAATCCGTATCATCGGTGAGGTGACAGGGGAAAAGGTCCGCATCGTACAGGAGGCGGATGCCATCTACCGGGAGGAAATCGCCAAAGCCGGTCTGGACCGGACAATCGGACAGTACTTTGCGGCACTGACCAATATGCGTTCCGTAGGCGTGATGGGGGACGAGAGGACCTATGACTATGCAGTGGCGCTTCGTGCCGTAAATACGGTAGACTTTATGACGGCAGAGAGCGCCGAAATTCCCTGGGAAGTCCTGCAGACTGTGATGAGCAGGATCATCAATGAGGTAAGGGGCGTGAACCGGGTGTTCTATGACCTGACCAGTAAGCCGCCGGGGACGATTGAGTTCGAGTAACGGATAAAATCCCGGAAATGCTGATGAATGGTGTGCTATCCGTCAAGTAGACAATCGAAAAAACAAAAAATGAGACCGTTTCATGTTTTGTGTAAACTCAAAAAAACTGACATAAGATTTATTGAATAGTTACAAGTGGGCAGAGCCGGGGTTTCTGGTTCTGCTCTTGTCTGTATTATACAGGGAATTTTTCCCCTGTCAATGCAGCTTCTTAAAAGTCCCTTTACAGGTTCCTGCCAGAAAGACGTTCTTCAAAGTAAATCTCCAGCTGGGAATGGATCTGCCCCCAGTCCTGGCGGTGGCCTGTCCATTTCTTCGTGATGTCCATCATTGCTAGGTATAGCATTTTTAAAAGGCTGTCATCGGTCGGGAACACGGTTTTCGATTTGGTTACTTTCCGCAGTTGGCGGTTGAATCCTTCGATTGTATTCGTCGTATAAATAAGACGCCTGACCGCTTCCGGGTACTTGAAATAAGTGGACAGGGTTGTCCAGCTGTCATGCCAGGATTTGTAGATTTTCGGGTATTTGGCATCCCATTTGTCTCTGAACAGTTCCAGCTCATCCAGGGCTGCTTCCTCTGTCGGGGCAGCGTACACCCGCTTTAAGTCTGCCATCAGCTTTTTGATATCCTTATAGGACACAAATTTCGTGGATTTCCGGATCTGGTGGATGATGCACTGCTGGATTTCCGTCTGCGGGTATACAGCCTCAATTGCCTGGGGAAAACCGGAAAGCCCGTCCAAGCAGGCAATCAGGATGTCTTCCACTCCCCGGTTCTTTAAGCCGTTCATAATGGACAACCAGAACTTGGCGCTCTCGTTCTCCCCGACATACATCCCCAGGATGTCCTTCTTTCCATTCATGTCGATGCCCAATGCAATGTAGACGGCGCGTTTTACAATGCGTCTCTCGCTTCGGACATGGTAATGGATAGCGTCCATAAATACGACTGCATAAACTTCTTCTAAGGGACGTTCCTGCCATTCCCTGACAACGGGGAGTATCTTGTCCGTAATCCGGCTGATTGTACTGTCGGATATGTCCATGTCATAGAGTTCCTTCATGTGGGATTCGATGTCGCCGGTCGTCATGCCTTTTGCGTACATGGAAAGTATTTTTTCCTCCATGTCCTGCGTCACGGTATTCTGGTATTTTTTGATAAGCTGAGGCTCATACTCCCCGTTACGGTCACGGGGGATTGCAACATCCATGTCGCCATAACTGGTGTGCATAGTCTTTTTAGAATGCCCGTTACGGCTGTTGTCAGTGGTTTTATTCTGGTAATCGTATTTTGAATAGCCGAGTTCCTCGTCCAGTTCTTCATCCAATACATCTTCCAGAATCATGGACATCATGTCATGCATGACGGCATTCACATCCGTTCCGTTTTTAATGCTGATGTCATTCTCTTTGAGATAGCGGCGCATCATTTCCCGCATGGCTGCTTTTTGTGGGTTTTCGTTTTTTCTTGCCATAATAATACCTCCAAACTGAGTAATCTTATCTTACATCAGTTTGGAGGTTTACACAAACTTTGGGATAGTCTCGAAAGTCATTCCCCCGGCAATTTTTATGTTAAATTTGGAGCCGACACCTATAGCAATCCAACAAATTATTGCACATAATTACACGAACGAAACCACCCTGAACAATCCGAGGGACGGACAGTTGAAAATGCCTTTTCTATTGCGCCCGGTAATTTTGATGCAGTACGTACTTTTACTTTTCTCAAATATGCCTTGATCTTTGACCACATTTTTTCAATCGGGTTCAGATCCGGGCTGTAAGGTGGAAGATAAAGATATTTGATTCTTGATGCATCCAGAATCCCTTTGACCACTTTTGCATGATGGGTGCGCATATTATCCATAATGATGACGTCATTCTCTGATAATGTCGGCAGTAAAATGTTTTCCAGATATTCTGCAAAGCGTTCCGCTGTAGTACCGCCCTGATAAACCGTATGGGCTGATTTTCCGTTCAGCCGTATGGATGACAGGATCGTGGTGCCACGCGGCGTATTTACAGGTGCACTGTCCACTGCCCGCTCATTTTTTCAAACGGGCGTAATGCCTTGTCATATTTGTGTTGAAGCCGCTTTCATCCAGAAATATCAGGTTATTTATGCCGCTCTCCGGTATATGTTTTTTCCATGCTTCCCTTTTGGCCCTGACATCGGGGACGCTCCTGTTCTTAAGCATGGAGGGACTTCTTTTTATAAACGTATCCGGGTTTCAGGACTGCTTTGCGGACGGTTTCATCACTTACCTGTAACTGGAGTTTTTCCCGTATTTCATGGATTGTAATATCCGACTGTGACTGTATCAGCCGGTCAATATCCTGAATGTCGGTTTGGCTGAGGGCAGGCTTTCGCCCGCGCAGGGAGACTTTGGTTTCCACAGAGCCGGTTTCCCGCATTCTTTTTTCCAGGCGGTAAACCGTGCTGGTATTTACAGAAAAGCATTCTGCCACTTCCTTTGCATTATGGGTTTTGTTCCAGGCGTCAATAAGTAGTTTTCGCGTTTCGTTATGTAGCATAGTAATCACCTCTTGACTCTATCATAAACCCTATGTCAAGCAGGTGCAGTATAATATTGGATTGCTATAAATCCAATTCCTCACATTTTTTTAAACCATACTCGAATAGTTCTTTTAATTCTTTTGGCAAATATTCCATACCGCTTTTCCCTTTAGTGCACTTTTTTCTATCTTTAGTACGAAAATTTATACATCCCTTCAACATATATTTCTTCGCACCCCATATATTTATGAAAAATCCGGCAACACAAAAATCATATTTTATCTACAATAATTATATGGCAAATCATCTTATAGATCACCTGCCATATAAAATAAATAATACACTCCTGCACTACTCAAACTCGACAATTATTAATCAATTTTGTTTAGAGATTATTTGTTGCTGTGTTTGCAGTTCTTTTGATTATTTGATATATCAATATTATCCTGCCTATATGAGATAATGTTATCATTTTGTTATCAACGTTGATAACACTCGGTCAAGCAGCTGCGAATAATTAATAGTAATCTATGACTGGATAATGACATTGAAGCATAAAGAGCACTACAATTTTGATTTTACACTTTGGCATTGCTTGGTTACCTTATTCTTTTTCCCAGATAGTAATGCTTTTTCTTAGTGCTACCCTGCCGTACTTTGCCATTTGCTGGCTACTATTCCCTTTCCTTTGTTTTAAGGAATACACTTTCTTTACCTTGAATCCAAACTGCTCAGCAAATGATGAACTTATGAAGTCGATAGGAATAACCTCACCACCATATCGAACATTGTCATTTACAAAAGCTACTATGGCACCTTTTTTACAAATCCTGTACAATTCTGCATAGATAAATGCAAGCTCTGTAAAATATCCCTCAACCATTCTAATAACGCCGTTATTATTCAAGTCGCCATGTTTTTTTCGAGTATGCAACGCTCCCATAACTTCTGAAAAAGCTTTATTAGACTTGACTTTTTCATAGATATAGTTAAATCTTTTTGCTTGTCCTATAGAAGTGTAAAAAGCCCTTAGATCATCAATTTTGGGCCGACTTTCTACAGTGCAAGACAGTAGGTCTTGTCTCATCTTTTTTAGAGTGTTTTCATCCACACCAAGATACACAAGTTCAAGAGCATATGTCCGCGTGTAATCATACCTATTGCAATATGGTGGTGAGGTAATCACACCTTTCAATATACTGTCTTGTAATTTTGGTATTTCATATAATGCGCTATTTTGAATAAAATCAATACGAGCGTCTGTTGCAACACTATTTTGTTGAATTAGTTCAATATCACCTGCAACATGTTCGAGTTCTGCAAGTATTGTGTCTTTGGCTTCATGTATTGTATCCCTAACATATTTTGCTGTCAATGGCTTTTGCCCTTTGGCTTTGCGAATAGCATTTACTTCTTGTACCTTTGCAGAACGGCAATCCCAACTAAGGTATTGTCCCGATTTCGTAGTATAACTAATTCTTTCAAGTGTGTTGATAATGCACAAAGTTAATAAGTTTTTAACTTCATCAGAATAACTAGAGTTATCTCTCCATTCAGCAATAAACGCTAAAAATCGTTCAGTGTATTTAGGATAAGCTCCTTTTGTAATTGCTACAAAAGGAGTAATTCGAGAATAAGTATCCGGCATCTCCAGAGTCTTAAACTCATTAATCATCTTCTTAATCTCAGACAAGTTATATTTTAATGTGTTTGCTTTAGCATTGATTGAAACAGAAGAAATAGGCATAATATCATATCCTATGCTATTATACCCGCGCATTTGACAAACTAAAGCTGTTGTTCCCGACCCCATAAACGGGTCCATTACAATCTCCCCTTCAGATATCTTCATCTCATCAAGTAGATTGTTAACTAAATCAGCTGAAAACCCCTCCTTGTACTTCAACCAACTATGAAGAACATCCTTTTTACTCAACTGATAACTAACGCTTTGGCGATTAAATTTTTCTGTTATTTCAAGAACTTCTGAAAAATGTTTTTCAAGACTGCGTCTAGCCTTTTCTGGACATAAGTTATCTGCAGAAAAGTGTTCGACAAGATACCCCTCTATCGGGAACTTAAACAAAGACAACTGTTCCATTCTGCATGCTCCTTATAACTCAATAATCCAATTGCAATAATCCACAAGTTGATCATTATCTGTCAAATTAGCTGCATTCGTCATAGTACCATTTGCAAGTTGCTCAAATATTTCATTCGCCATTGCTCTCTCTATAGCGGCACCAACAAACGATGTTTGAACAGTATGCCCAACTGATGAATAGCTTGTACGGATTCGTTCAAGCGCTGTGTTTGCTGTTTTCCAATGTTCATCAGCACCAGCAGGATCAATTCCTCCTTTAAGTTCACCAAGCATAATTGCCTTTTCGGGATTATACTTTGCTATTTTCCCCATATTGAACATTTCTTTCGATGCATCATACAGACATATATCAACGTTCTTTTTTACAGTCGAAATCGTCATATTAAACCCTAAGCAGCGTTTCCCTTTTTCGTTTTCCCAATGCATAGCCTTTATTTTCTTTTCAATATCTGTATCATTTGTAGGTTTTTCACACCAGGAAAATCTTGTTTGCTCCTTATCTGCCCACCAATAATTTAGGCCACGAATTGACATACAAGAAAGCAAACATCTTACAAGCTTTTCTTGTCCCATAGCGCCTATTCGATTTCTCATAGTACCACCAACGGCATCGCCTTTTGTCAGCAAAAATCTATATATTGTTTCATCAATATAAGCCTCTCCAGCAGGTTTGAGAAACTTGTCTATCAACTCTTTAATGACCATTATACAATCCTCTTCATTTAAATGTTGAAGGGATTTTTCAGACAAACCAGCTGCTGTCAGCATAAATGGCCGTATCTCTCTCATATTCAAAAAATCATCTGGTCCTGTCGTATGTGCAACCATAGTTTTGAAAGCTAATGCTTGTTTTACATAGGGATCTCCAACCATATTCTTTTCAAGAGCAATCGCTAAAAAGCCGGCACGAGTCTGCTCGTGAGTGGTTACAAGATCAGATGCAGAAGTTATAAATCTATTCATTTCAATTTCTCCTCTTTATATCCAAGCCAATCTTTTTCAATGATCTCAAAATCAAAATTGTTCTCTTCACAAAAAGACTTGATTGCTTTCATCGCTTTTATATTGGGTTTGGCTTTATTCAGTTCCCATCGATTTATTGTTGATAAAGTAACACCAAGTTTTTTCGCAAAATCTTCTTGTGTATAAAGGGCTTTTTGCCTCAAAAATCTTATTGTATCACCCAAATTCATTAAGCAACCTCCTTGCTTTTATTTATCATTAAATTATCATAAATTAGGCATTTTTTCAATATTCATCTTTTTTAACAGATATGTTAGAACTAAACTCAAAAAAGAGTAGATTTGTATTTATTAAAGCAGTAGTCCTTCAAATCTATTTTTCAAATCGTAAATCCATTCAGCGTTCACAATCTCTGTGGCTCTGTTCCGAATATTGTTCATAGCCCTAACCCATGCCATTTGGTCAACTGCTTTGAACTGTTCAGTCACACCCTCACGCTCTGCCATTTGGTCTACCAGCCGAGAAAACATTTCTCTTGCCTGCTCGTCAATATCTGCAAGATAACTGATGTTAGAATATAAATAGTACAAGCCAAAATAAGAAATTTATCCTCAGCCTGACTTGCATGAAACAGGTGCCCATCTTAGCTTCCGCGATCACTATGGATAATAATCGGTGATTCCGTATTACGCATGTTTTTGCTTTATTGATTGTGTCAATTACACAGGATACTACCTCTAAGGCATCAGAAAGCGTCCGTGCTATGATCTTTCTGGAGTACAGGTCCATCAGGATGAAACCATTCGTTCAGGATATCTTGAAGTTCTATTTACTGATCATCCGTTCAGAGATGATCTCACTGTTTTGGCGCAATATAAATATCCTGTATTTATGCTTTCATAGCTTCCCGGCGTTTTTCTGTGCCAGGATTTTCGGTACGTCCTCGAACACCGGTTTTTTGTGATCCTGACAGTACTGTACGGTATCCAGTTTGATTTGTATTATTTATATTGAGGCATCACTTCTAACCGTCCCTTTTTAACAATCCTCTCTATTTTTTTGTGGTAAATGGCGTGGGAAGTGATATAATTAAATCCGTAAATTGAACATGATGGAGGCAAAAAGTGAAACGCTGCATTGTAGTAACCGATATAGTCGCACAATAACTGTCAAAACGTGGAGGAGTTTAAAATGACTATATCGGAGAACAAACTATATCCCCGGACGGGGGATAGTCAGACAGTTTACCTGAAAAATGTGATTACCGGTGCTGGCATTGAAATTGGTGATTATACGATGTACAACGATTTTGTACATGACCCGCGGGATTTTGAAAAGAATCATGTATTATACCATTATCCGGTCAATGGAGATCGGTTAAAAATCGGAAAGTTTTGTTCCATTGCCTGTGGAGCAAAGTTTCTGTTTACCAGTGCAAACCATACGATGCGTTCACTTTCCACCTACCCATTTCCGATATTTTTCGAGGAATGGGGATTGGATGTGAAAGAGATTACAAGTGCATGGGACAACAGGGGCGATATTATAATCGGCAATGATGTCTGGATTGGATTTGAAGCTTTGATCCTGTCGGGAGTTACGGTTGGTGATGGGGCAATTATTGGTACACGGGCCGTTGTTACAAAAGATGTACCACCCTATACCATTGTAGGAGGTATCCCGGCAAAAGTAATAAGAAAAAGATTTTCTGAGAATGTAATTTCCGAATTGTTGAAACTTCAGTGGTGGAATTGGCCTGAAAACAGGATTAAGAAAAATATTGCGGCGATTCAATCAGGTCAAATTGATGCTTTGGAGTAATCGGTAATACTTTTGGGAGATTTTATTTCTTAGCATTTTCCGATTGTGAGAAAATCGAAATATTGGTTTTTTCGGCAATGATTTAACAGGATATTGATACCTTTGATTGACAGTCGAAGGTACCATATAAGTTAACACAGATAAGAAAAATGTGATAATGTGGCAGTTCGTGGCAGACGGATTGCCGCATTTTTGTACAAAAAAGAGCAGTTATGTGATACTATATGCTTATTGGACTACTAAGCGAAGTATGGAAACAGGTGCAGAATGCCGGGATAGGGACAAAATCACAACAGGCTTTGAAATTGCAGCAGGAACAGTTGAAAACAGAACGAAAGATTCTGAGCCGGGAACAGCGGGAAGCAGAGAAAGAACGGCAGTTTGAACGGAAACAGAAAAAGAGAAAAGAAAAGACAGGAGGGATTAAAAATGCTTGAAGGCCAAAAACATGACAGCGTATCTCCGATTATTTTCGAAATAGGAAAAAATGCAATAGAATTAAGGACACAGTTTCATCAACTTTGGGATTATCTTGTCCCACCGTCGGGGAGAGCAGAAACCGCGCAAGGTGAGATGATTCGCATTGCAGGGAGAGTTCAGCATGAGATGTTAGATAATGGTTGTATGAATTGGGATGAAAATTTCGACAAAATGCTAAAAACCGTTGTAAAATATGCTGAGCTTGAAGATAAAAATCAATACCCCTACGATGTGAAGGCAGCAAAAAGAATCACAAGCACATTGATTAAATATGGTAAGCAGGGAGTATGCAGCGAAAACTGGTGCGAAGCATTGTGCCAGTTTGCAGTTGAATGGGTGTTTAAAAATCCAAATGTGATTGCACCGTTAGAGGCAGATTATAGTTGATAACCTCCGGTTTATACAACTGTTAAGTTGTTACAGATTGTCTGATTTATGTAGGAATATACGTTATATTTTAGAATTTAGGCACAGGGGACACTTTTCCGAAAAAGGAGTTAAATATTTAATCATTATGTAATACAGGAAGGAAATGGGATGGCAGAGATAAAATTATTTTCTTTACATGAGGGAGTAAAAGAATGCAGTTCATCAGAAGTGATTCTTGAAAAAGAGTTACAAACTCTTATAGAGCAGAATATGGAAATATTTTTTGGGGTACGTTTTTTGAAAAGTGAATATACAGTCACGAATGGGCGGATGGACAGTATCGGGATAGACGAAAATAACAGTCCGGTTATATTTGAATATAAACGGAGCCAGAATGAAAATGTAATTAATCAGGGATTGTTTTACCTGGATTGGCTTTTAGACCATAAGGCAAATTTTAAATTGCTGGTTATTGAAGAACTGGGGATGGAGGCTGCGGAAAACATAGACTGGTCAGTTCCCTGTGTGATTTGTGTTGCACATGATTTTACAAAGTATGATGTGCATGCGGTAAATCAAATGCAAAGGAATATCAAATTGGTAAGTTACCGTAAATATGACAATGATTTACTTTTACTGGAACACTTGAATACACCGACTTTAAAGCCGATTGTGGAAAGAAGTATTAATGATGGTGAGGTAAAAAATAATGCACAAAAATCACATTTGGTAAAACTGGCGGCAGCTTCGGACAGCTTGAAAAGCCTTTATTATGCTGTCTGTGATTTTATTGAGTCATTAGGAGATGATATAGTATCAAATCAGTTGAAGCTATATCTGGCATATAAAAAAGTTCAGAATATGGCGTGTATTGAGATTCGCAATAAGGATATTATGCTGTTTTTGAAGCTGAATCCGGAAACCGTTACTTTGGAAAAGGGTTTTACGAGAGATATGCGCGGTATTGGGCACTATGGCACAGGGGATTTGCAGATTATTGTAAAAAATGCAGCGGATTTTGAAAAAGCAAAGCCCTTACTTGAAAGAGCATACAATGAAGCATGATGCATTGAGAGATTTCTGTGATCTTATACTTTGCGGGCATGGCACCGATCCGGATGATTCGTTTGGAAATATTGCCAGTGAGGACAGACAGCCTGTAAGACCACAATACTATTTTATTTCTTCGGATGACAGGGCGCCGGATTTGGAGGACTTTTTTGGTTTATTGAGAATATCAAGACGGTGCGGTGGCTTGATTTTACTGTCAATAAGGAAGAATTTTCGGATGATGACTGTATCGTGGAATGGATGGCGGAGCTTTCTGTGCAATTAAAGGATTTATATATTGTTGATTTTGATGGAGCCAGTGAAGAGTATCATTTTACGATTATGAAGAAAGAGGATTGCAAAAAAGCAATGGACTTATTCAAAAAAATGGCGGCGCACATAGAGGGTTATATCGATACCTCTTTTGTGATAACAGGTGATTTTCAGGGATAAGAAGCAGGGAAATGATTGCTTACATGACCGTCCTTTGCGTTTGATAAATTTACCTTCTGTGCTCTGGTAATTCTGCAGAGCCGGGGCCTGGTCAGAATGCGGCCCGGCTTTGACGGTTCCGGCAATCCTTTTCCTGTGACACAAAAGCTGCCGGTGAGTTTATTTCCGGCCAATATTCTTTGCTTTCTTCCTCGTCATCAGGTCCCCACTGTTCATACATTTCATCATAATAAAGGCGTATAAATGCCTCCAGCATCTCAGTTTCCAGTTGTGGTGTCCATTTCTCTGTCAGACTTTTACAGTAGACGGAACCATTTCCTCCATTTTCATCTGTCTCGTCAATTTCAAATTCTTTTGGATTTAATAACAAATTGTCTGGCATTTTTACCCTCCCATCTGTTTCAAAACAAGAGCCAGTTCTTTTGAAAAAACAGGATTGCGCAAATCGTTCCTGCGGCTGTCATTCCAAAACGGTTCGTTTGTACCTGCCTTGATACATTCCTCAACAAGTGTTTTATTAACATTAAGTGACCAGTTTATTCCATTGTTTATAAAATTTGTAAAAAGAAGCTCATTATCTGAAAGGGGAATTTCACGATACTCTCTGCCACGGCAAAAGCAGATTTTATTTTTATCAAGTGCGTTGACAGAACGCCCGTACATAATCGGATAATCAGCATTTTCAGGCACTGGTGCATTCCCGATACTCTCATATTCCCCATAAAAAAACCGGTTGTCCATCATGTAGGAAGAAGGACAGCTTTGGAGTTTTTGCAAATCCTCAATCGTTACGTTGGGATTTTCCGTAATGATATGATAAACGGAAACACAAAGTGCCTTTCCCATGAGAATATTCCAGAATTTCCCTCCATCCTTTACAAATTTTCCCACATCCAACAGAATCCGCCCATATCCATAATTTCTGCGGTCATATTTGAAACGGAAGAAATCCCCTTCTTTATATTTACAGCGACGGCGTTTTGCATGAGCAAACGCCTGGATTTCAGCGAAATCCTTATTGGTGGTATCCGCCATCCATTTGTCAAGAAATGTTTGGAGTTCTTTCTGCCCCATAAATGGAACGCCTGCAAAAGCCGAGGAATAATAGGTTCGCTGCGTTGTGTAATTTGCGATTACAATGCCTCCGTTATAATCAAAATACATTCCGTAAGGAGTACAGCGCTGAATGTTGACACCGTTTAAGCGTTTGGGCTTCCCCCTTTTTGTAAGCGGCGCAATCATTGTACGGTTATCCTGTGTGGGAAGTTGATACGAATTTTCATGAAAATATCCGTTATCATGTAACCAGATGACCTTGCGGAGAACATCACCGTCAAAAAACAAAATATCTTTTCCTGTTGATTGTTCCGGTTTTACACAGTTGTTTGGAATTTCAACCCGCTCCCAATCTGGCTCAATCATTTCCAGGCCCAGGTATTTGCGCTGTTCATTTGTCAGTTCCATTTTAGTTTCCTTTCATCCCGTCATTTCCTGCACTTTACAAAGCAAGGCCGCATTCAAAGGCAAGGAGCATGTATTTTTCTGCATTGGTAAGGCCATGCAAAGCCAGATCCCGGATTTCCCAGGTATCGGAACTGAGATTGTCTGCACCATACAAAAACTGGATCAAAGGAATCTGTCTGTATTTGGCCACAGCCAGCATAGAGGCACATTCCATTTCCACGGCAATGCAGCCTTCCTGTCTGCGTTCCAGAACGGCAGAGCGGGTTTCCCGGTAAATCGCGTCGGAAGTCCAGGTTTTCCCTTTTACATAGGAATAACCGCAGGCGGTTAAAACCTGTTCCAGTATGTTGACAGAGCGGGGATCCGCTTCGATTTCTGCAGAGGGCGCTATGTAATGATAGCTGGTGCCCTCATCACGGACAGCGGAAATGGGGACTATAATATGGTCTTTTACCGCATCATCATCCAATACCCCGCAGGAGCCGAACAAAACAAATTTTTCAGCGCCCATAGCGACGGCTTCCTCAAAACATGCCACACAGGCGGGTGCACCTACCATAGAACGGTAAAAAGCAATTTCCTGATTTTTGTATTTTATTTGATAGACAGGCAGGACACCGTTTGCCGAGTAAAGATTTGCTATTTGTTCCACACCGTTCAAAGAAGTAAATTTCTGAATGATATTTTCGGAAAAGGTGGAAATGCAGATTTTCGGAAAATTTTGTATCCTTTGGGTGGTGTCGGATGGGCCGAATAAAGCCGGTTCTGAAATGTCGGTTCTCTGGAATATTGTCTGCAATATGGTATCCTCCTTTGCACAGTGATTTTAGGATAGATTGATTTTACCATCATTTTCCGGCATTTACAAATGGATTCCTGTTTTTGTGGAATAGTTGCTGACAGTATGGTAAAATCGGGGAACAGAGCAGGAGGGAGGGGAAATACAGTATGGATAAAATGATTGCAACGATAGAAAGAATATTGGAGAAGCCCTGTTACGTAATTGATATGCTGCCAAAGCAGGTTCCGGCTGATTCCAAAGGAAACTTTTTTGCAGTGGAAGCGTATTTATTCAGTCATGGCGTGGAGTCTCGTCTGCGGGAAAAGTTTGCCGGTATTGTGCTGCGGCTGATGTGTTATTATCCTGTTTCTGTTTTCGAATATGAAAATGGTAAACTGACAGAGTATCCCACTCCGGAATCGGTTGTAAGTGCTGTCAATGAGGCCGGGGATATTTTATATTTGCTGTGCGGGGAAGAAACATTGTTTGTATTGGAAAAAGATTGTCTGCATCTCTCTGTTTACAATCCCGGTGAGGACATGAAAAAGCTGATAGCTGATCTCTCCAAATCAGCAGGGCTGTTTTGGAGAAAAGCAGACCGTCGGGGAAATACACTGCTATCACCGGGAACATGACCAGCCCTGTTATTCCTTTGCCGTAGGGCTTTGAATGATTTCCTCAAATTTGGCAAGGAATTTTCCGGCGGCTTTGGGGAAAACCTGATATTTTTTCCAGACCAGATGCATACCGTAATACAGCGGCGGATCAAGGGGACGGAAGCAGAGGCGGCTGTTTCCTGATACATTGATAATCTGATCCAGGGCAAAGGCGTAGCCAAGACCTTCCTCCACCATCAGGGATGCATTGAAGAGCAGGTTGTAAGTGGAAATGACCTGAAGCTCTGACCGGCCCTTTTTCAGCCATGCGGTCAGGAGATCCCCGTCGCGGGTATTGCGGTTAAACATAAGGGGCTTGTCCCACAGATCTTCCGGACATATGGTTTCCTTTTCCGCCAGAAGGCAGTCTCTACGCATCAGGATTCCATAGCGGTCGGAAACCGGAAACCGGAGATATTCGTATTTGGAAGTATCGACCGCTCCGAACAAAAGACCGAAATCAATCAGCCCTTTGTCAAGACTTTCCAATACATCCGTGGTGTCGCCGCTGGAAATATGATAGTGGATATCCGGATATTCTTTCTGCAGTTCTCTGGCGGCCCGTGCAAGATAGCGGACGGCATCCGTTTCGCCGGCGCCTATGTAAACATCACCGGCGATGATCTCATCGGTAATGGCAATTTCATGTTCGGTTTTCCGGATCAGTTCCACCACTTCTTCCGCACGTTTTCTTAAAATCATGCCTTCTTCCGTTAAAGTGATCTTACGGTTTCCACGGATAAAAAGCTGTTTTCCAAGCTCTTCCTCCAGATCTTTCAGCTGCCTTGAAAGAGTGGGCTGGGAAAGGTGGAGGGTTTCGGCGGCACCGGAAATGCTCTGTTCTCTTGTGACAGCCAGGAAGTATTGAAGTACTCTCAGTTCCATGTTTTCTGCTCTCCATTTTACTCTGTTTTGCCTGCATGTGTGGGAAACGTATTATTTATTCTGATTGTAGGACAGTATACTATACTCGTCAAGCATATTACGATATTGAATATAAGTATTTGCTATTGTATAGGAGAACGGGCAAGAGGATTGCCAGCATCCGCAGGAAAGATATATGACACTTGACTTATTGCCTGCATATGGATAAGCTGTAGAAAAAGAGAGGATGTATCCCTGTATTTGTCCGGGGAGCAGACCGGCTTAGAAACAGGAGGAAATGATATGTTTGCAGATTATCATGTACATACAAAGTTCAGTGATGATTCAGCGTATCCGATGGAGCAGGTGGTGAAGGATGCCATAGCCATGAAAATGGATGAAATCTGTTTTACAGATCATGTGGATTACGGGATCAAGGAGGACTGGGACTACAGCCGTCCGGCCGAATGCCGCAGAAGAAACGGGCCTATGAATGTGGATTATCCCAGGTATTTTGCCCTGCTTAAGGAACTTCGCCATACTTATGAGGGGCAGATCACCATCAGATCAGGGCTGGAATTTGGCATGCAGATGCATACGATTCCCAGATATCAGGCACTGGTGGAAACCTATCCTCTTGATTTTATGATTTTGTCTGTCCATCAGGTGGAGGATCAGGAGTTTTGGACACAGGACTTTCAGAAAAACCGGAGCCAGAAGGAATACAATGAACGGTATTATGAAGAAATGCTGGGACTGGTAAAGGCATGTCAGGATTACAGTGTGCTGGGGCATATGGACCTGATTGTGCGGTATGATGAAAACGGCGTGTATCCTTTTGAAAAAATCCATGAGATCGTTTCGGAAATCCTGAAGGTCGTAATTGCGGATGGAAAGGGGATAGAATTTAATACCTCCTGGCGCAGATATGGGTTGAAAGATACGACGCCTTCTGTGGATATCCTGAAGCTTTACAGAGAGTTGGGAGGCGAGATCATAACGATAGGCAGCGACAGCCATGCCCCGGCGCATCTGGGGTCTGGCATTTTGGAGACAAAAGAGTTTTTGAAAAGCCTGGGCTTCCGGTATTTTTGTACTTATGCTGACAAAAAGCCGCTCTTCCATACGTTGTAAAACGCTGTAAAACAATATTATGCCTTATAACTATAGAAGTTTATAAAATATAAGTATTTGTCATGGGAAACCGGGTATGCCATAATAAATTCAGAAATGAAAAGTGCCACGAAGAGGAGGCGGGAAAATGTTGCAATATGACAGCGAAGAGGCAGTGGCTCAGAATTTAAAGGATGCCGGATGCGGGGAGGAATTGATCGAAGAGTTCCGGAATTGCTGCCGTCAGGGAAGGAAACAGGAAGGGATGCGTCTGCTGGGAAAGCACAGAAATCATCTGCTGGAAGCGATGCACCGGGAGCAGAAACGGATCGACTGCCTGGACTATCTGATTTATCAGATGAAAAAGGCATAAAACCAGGAAATCAGAAAACCAGAGGCATAAATAAATTGTATGACAGGAAAAGAGGAAAAAAGATGAAAGAAATCAGACAGGAATTTCTGACAGGAGAGCGGGCGCTTTTTCAGGGGGAAAATTTGCGGATTGTGGATACGATTTTTGATGACGGAGAGTCCCCTTTAAAAGAAAGCAGGAACATCGAACTGATCGGCAGCATGTTCAAGTGGAAATATCCGTTATGGTACAGCAAAGATATTACATTGAAAAATTGCAGTATTTTTGAGATGGGGCGTGCAGGTATCTGGTACACAGACCGGATTTCAGTGGAAGATACGGTGATTGAAGCGCCGAAAAACTTCCGCCGCTGCAGGGATGTAAAGCTGCGGAACGTAAATTTTGTAAATGCGGCGGAAACTCTGTGGAGCTGTGATGGGGTGGAGCTGGATCAGGTGACGGCCAGAGGGGACTATTTTGCCATGAACAGCCAGAACCTGACCCTGCGGGATTTTACGCTGGCGGGCAATTATTCTTTTGATGGTGTCAAAAATATGGAACTTCATCATGCCAGACTGCTTTCTAAGGATGCTTTCTGGAACAGCGAAAATGTAACCGTATATGATTCTTTTATTTCAGGGGAATATCTGGGATGGAACGCCAGGAACCTGACACTGGTGAACTGTACCATAGAAAGTCTGCAGGGAATGTGTTATATTGACAATCTTGTAATGAAAAACTGTAAACTGATCAATACCACGCTTGCTTTCGAGTATTCCACCGTGGAAGCTGAGATTACCAGCCGGGTGGACAGTGTGTTCAATCCTGCAGGCGGCAGGATCTGCGCAGAAAGTATCGGTGAGTTGATTTTGGAACGGGATAAAATCAATCCGGAAAAAACAAGAATTGTCTGTAAAAATGTGCTGAAAAAAGCGGTTTAAACCAGGCGTGGAGGCGAAATGAAACCGAGGAAGTTTCTTTTGGGGTGAAACAGAGAGGATACATGTATGATATATGATTTTGACCAGATGACAGACAGACGGGGCACGGGCAGTCTGAAGTGGGACGTATCAGAGCGGGAGCTTCCCATGTGGGTGGCAGATATGGATTTTCCGGCAGCGCCGGCCATCCGGGATGCGGTTTTAAAAAGGGCGGAGCATGGTATTTTTGGTTACTGTGTGATACCGGATGCCTGGTATGACGCTTATATCGAATGGTGGGAGAGCCGTCATCATTTCAGAATGGAGAAAGAATGGCTGCTTTTTACCACAGGCGTGATACCGGCTGTTTCCAGTGCGGTAAGAAAGCTGACGACAGTAGGGGAAAATGTACTGGTGCAGACCCCGGTCTACCATATTTTCTTTCATTCGATTGCCAATAACGGAAGGAATGTAATGGCGGTACCGCTGCAATATGACGGAGAAAATTACAGCATTGATTTTGCAGAACTGGAAGAAAAGTTATCTGATCCCCAGACTACGATGATGATCCTGTGCAACCCTCACAATCCGGTAGGGAAGATATGGGACAGGGAAACGCTTGCCAGAATCGGGGAGTTGTGTTTCCGTCATCATGTGACAGTCCTTTCCGATGAGATTCACTGTGATCTGACGGCGCCCGGCAGGGAATATATACCGTTTGCATCGGTTTCAGATATCTGCAGAAACATCAGCGTGACCTGTATTGCGCCCACGAAAACATTTAACGTGGCGGGTATCCAGACAGCGGCAGTGGCGGTGGCAGATCCGGTTCTGCGCCATAAAATGCGGCAGAGGCTCAATACGGATGAGGTGGCGGAGCCAAATGTATTTGCCGTCGATACGGCTATTGCCGCATATACAAAGGGGGCGCCGTGGCTGGATGCCCTGCGGGAATACATCGACGGCAACAAACGGCTGGTCAGCGGATTTTTGCAGGAAAACCTGCCGGAAATCAGGGCAGTGCATTCCGAAGCAACCTATCTGATGTGGCTTGACTGCAGGCGCCTTTCGGGAAACAGTAAAGAAATCAGCCATTTCTTAAGGGAAAAGACAGGACTCTACCTTTCTGAAGGAGGACAGTACGGAAGAGGCGGCGAAACCTTTCTGCGGATGAATGTGGCATGTCCCCGCAGTGTGGTGGAGGATGGGCTGAACCGGCTCCGGGAAGGCATCCTGGCATACGGAAAATAGAAAACAGTTTTTTTATAAAGCGGGAGGGAATACAGTATGGTAGATTTCAACGATCCGGTTTGGACGGAACTTGACTCGGCGGGAAATGACGCAGTGAAATGGCTTCGTTATCTGGTGGAAGGGGAGGGGGATTTCCGGGAAAATATGGAAATTCTGGCAGAAGATCTGAGCCATCAGCTCAGCTATTACAGCGCCACTGCCTATGTGCTGCCTCATCTGGCGGCTTTGTGCGGCAGGCTGGAGCCGGAAGATAAGATATTTCTGATTGCCCATATGGGCGCAGCCATTGCTGCTGAGGCGGAATGCCCTTTATCTCCTGATACAGAGCCATATCGGGAATTTCAGGAAGGGCTGGCCGGACTGGGCCGTGAAACAAAACAGCTTTTGACCGGGCAGGATCTTGCCGGTTTCCTGCAGGAGGATCCGGAACTGGGACAGATGTTTGCCCTGGCGGCTCTGTCCATTCTGGGAGACCGGGGACATGCCTATGGCCTCTGGCTTTTGTCTGCCTATGGCTGGGAGATGGGACATGCTGCCTGTGCCTGCGGCTGGGATCAGGAAGAATATGTATTTGCAGAAGAGGACTGCCTGGAACCTGTATCTATCGGTCCCTGGGACGGGAAGTCTCTGGAGGAAGAGGCTGTCTGGCTGCAGGGCCTGCTTGCCCTGGCAGGAGATACGGAGATGACACCGGTGCTGCCGCTGGTCTATGGAACCGGCACCTGCCCTGCCTGCGGCAGACAGGAGCCATATTGGAACTGGCTGAAACGATTTATGGAAGAGTATTAAAGCCGGAGCAGGAAAGTACATGAAAAAGGAAAATCTGAGCAGGAAAGAAAGGATGATGATTATGGAAGGATTGCAGATAATTGAAAACGGGTATCTCACAGCCAAAATCAATGATGAAGGCGCAGAACTTTGGGAACTTTGGAACAAAGAGACAAAAGAGCAGCTTATCTGGGACGGCAGGCCAGAAGTCTGGAACCGCCGGACGCCGGTACTGTTTCCTTTCGTAGGCCGCAGTGCGGGAAATGCATATCTTTATCAGGGACAGACCTATCCGATGGGACAGCATGGATTTGCCAGAGATATGCGTTTTGCGATGGTGGAAAAGGGGAGCGATTATGTGGTGCATGAATTGTGTGCCAATGAGGAGACAAAAAGCAGGTATCCGTTTGATTTTGTATTCCGGGTGACGCACAGACTGGAAGAAAAAAAACTGAAGGTTTCCTGGGAGGTGGAGAACCGGGGAGCAGAGGCGATGTATTTCAAAATCGGGGGCCATCCGGGGTTTGCACTGCCGGAGATGGAGCAGGGAGAAGGTGCGGAGTACAGGCTGTATTTTCCCGGAAAAGAATCTTTGCAGTATCTGCTGGTAGATCCTGTGACCGGTCTGGGCAGGCCGGAGGAAGCCTTTGACTTTCCGTTGGAGGAGGGGTACCATGTCATAGGGCCGCATCTGTTCGACCGGGATGCACTGGTTTTTGATGGTGGGCAGATTACGGAAGTTTCCGTACTGCGTCCTGATAAAAGCCGCTATGTGACTCTTTTCTGCGAAGGGTTTACCAGTGTGGGGATCTGGGCCAAACCGGGCGCTCCTTTTGTATGTCTGGAACCCTGGGACGGCCGCTGTGACAACGGAGACTGCACACAGGTGTTGGAGGAAAAACCGGGCGTACATTGTCTGGAGCCGGGCGGGCTTTATCAGAAATCCTATTGGCTCGGAATCTGACCGGGTAAGAATCAGGTAAGAAACGGCAGGCGCAGCTGCGGATTTTTCCAGGACTTCACAGAAGGCTTTGAGATCTGATCCGCTTCTGTAAACCGGCTGCAGAGCAGCGGGGAGGTTTCCTCGTATGCCTGCAGCCGGGCAGGGGAGGGACCGCTTGGGCCGTTGGCATAGCAGTAGACACAGCCATGTGTACAGGTATGATAGATACCCAGATCTATGGAGGCGGCGCAGCCGCAGCCGGGCCGCTGGCCGCCGTCTTTTTTCCAGTCCAGGTCACAGCCGAGAAGGCGGGAAATCAGGAAAGGATCGATACATCGGGCATGGCCGATCCGGTAAGCGGACAGGTCGATGTCCTCAGCACAGGTATTCAGGCTCAGGCCACAGGAACGGGCAATGGCGGACAGAGACTGTGCCAAATCGGATTTTTCCGGGCCGGACAGAGGACGGATACCGGAGAGGGCGGCGCGGCGGGCCATAGCCGGATACAGATCGGGAAAGCTGAAGGTGCAGGTCTGCGTATAGCCTGCAAGCTGCTCTGCCAGATAAGAAAACCTCTCCCGATGCCAGGAGACCGTATAATCCGGTGTCAGAAGGACCGGATCATAGCGCCAGAGAACCCGCTGTTTTCCCAGCCGCCCTGCCAGTTCCTGAAAGGTATGGATGCGTGCTGCCAGGTCAGGAAGATTCGGTTCGATTTCCCGGCCATAGGCATTCAGGGTAAATTGAAAGTAATACATATACTCTGCCAGTTCAGGCAGCCGGGACAGCATGGGAGATGGATTTTTACTCCAGAATACGATACAGTCCACCACATCGGGGGAGAGGTCTATGTGACTGATCTGATGGAACCGGAATGGATTTCTCACATACACATATCCTTCCTGAATCCGATGATAAAACCAGTTTGCAAAATGTGCCGGAATGTCGCATCTCCGGCTTACGCTTAAAATCATATCTGCTCCTTATCTGCGGTATGCCCCGCCATATTCTCTTTTTGTCCCCTGCCCCGGTACTGACGGGGCGTACATCCATAACAGCGCTGAAACAGACCGGAAAAATAGCCAAGATGATGAAATCCGCAGGACAGAGCGATTTGTGTTACGGACAGATCTGTATGCTGTAAGAGATGGCTGCTGATCCGGAGCCTGTACGCATTGAGAAAGTCGATGGGAGTCTGCTGCAGATAATGTTTGAAAATAAGACAGCATTTACTTCGGCATACATTTCCGGCAGCAGCAATCTCATCCAGGGTTATTTTTTCGCTGTAATGACTGTGTATATAGGAAACCATTGCTTTTTGAATGGAAATATCCGGGTTTTGTCCCATAACATGAGAATGGGGCAGCCGGGCAGCGCAGCGATAGATCCTGCTCCAAAGGATATGCATAAGGCCGATGATTTCCAGTTCATACCCGGGAGCCTGCTGTACTTTCAAAGTGGTGATCTGATTGAGCAAGGAGGCCGTTTCCGTATGGCCCGCAGATGAGGAAGAGGAGTGTATATATTCCAGACCGGGATCTTCGGTAAGAGGCAGCAGGTAATCATGACAAAGCGGAAGGCATCCGGTAAATAACAGGGGATGAAACTGAATGCAGGCAAATTCACATTCCTGCAGGCTGCAGGCAGAACCGAAATGCATCTGCCTGGCATTGACCATAATCCAGTCGTTTTCCTGTAACAGGACTTTCTTTCCATTGACCTCATAATACATAGTTCCTTTTACAATCCAGGTCCATTCCAGATCTTCATGCCAGTGACAGGGCGCCCGCATAAACGGGTAGTCTGAAAGCCGTCTCTTTCTGACGGATAAGGGGATGTTTGCCCTGTCATAATGCATGACTTCGGAAGCATCCTGCATAAGCTCAGTGTCTGTCATGATTTTTGTCCTTTCAAAATACGATAGTGATAAAAAATAACGATTATAGTGGTAGAAAACCATATTTCCATACACTATTATAATAACATATAAAAATCCTGAAGAGCAACGGAAACAATCGGACCCGGTAAGAGACATCCTGCTGTGGCTGTACCGGGGACAGAGAAGAAAAGAGAGGAAGATGACAATGACAAATCGGGAGAGAAGAGATCGTGGGTTACCATACATTTCTGACACGGAGGTTTTTGAGGAGCAGAAGCGTGCCAGAAGGCTGACACAGGAGCTGAATACGGCAGATCGGTCGGACTTTGAAACAATTGGAAGGATTGTCAGGGAACTGTTTGGAAAATCGGAAAACGCATTTGTCAATCCGCCGTTTTATTGTGATTATGGCTCTCACATAGAAGTAGGAAAGAATTTTTTTGCCAATTATAATTGTACGATTCTGGATGTGGCGAAAGTAACAATCGGGGATAACTGCCAGATGGCGCCGAATGTGGCTGTTTATACGGCAGGCCATCCGCTGCATCCTGCATCCCGAAATTCCATGTACGAATATGGCATAGAAGTCAGCATTGGGGACCATGTGTGGATCGGCGGCAATACGGTGATCCTGCCCGGTGTACACATCGGAAATAATGTGGTAATCGGTGCAGGAAGTGTGGTGACGAAAGACATTCCGGACTGGAGCCTGGCGGCGGGCAATCCGTGCAGAGTGATCCGGAGTATTACAGAGGAGGACAGACCTTATTATTATAGAGACAGAAAGTTTGACCCGGAGTCATGGGAGGCGGTGCAGCATTCCTATGTACCGACGGAAATTGTGTTTTGACAGGAAATATGATACAATCAGTGCAGCATTCTGGCAGTCCGTATCCGGAAAGGGAGGCGGGCTGCTTTTTTCAGAGGAGGCCATATGAAAAAAATACATTGTTTTTTTGGAGTGTTTCTTCTGCTGTGTATCGTAACAGCCTGTGGGAGGGATACAGCGTCGGGCGGCATGGAGGGAGAGCATTCTGTATTGGAAGAGATGGAAGCAGATGAGGAAGAGGAGTACCCTGAAGAAGTAGAAGCAGGGGCAGAGACATTGCCGGAGAGACAGGAAAATGAGGAGCCTTTTCCTGCTCCGGAAGCGGATCTGCCTGATGGCATGACAGAATTGCCGGAAACTGCAGATAATTTCTGCGAAGAAACGGAAGCAGAGGATATATCTGTGTACCTGGATGCCTTCTATGAGCAGCATTATGGCGGCATGACCGGAGAACAGATTGAGGCCATTGTGTCAGATCGGGGAAAATATTATAACCAGAGCGGATATTTTTATGAAATAACCGATTATTGGGAAAATGACCGGGAGGTGCGGGATATTGCCAACCGGCTGGAACCGCTGTTTTACACAGATATGAAATACTACAGCAGAGAAGCGTTTCAGGATCTTCCGGATGTGGTCATTCATCTGGCCAAAAATGAAATCTATGCAAGGCGGGGATATATTTTCAGTGATGCGGACCTGTACAATTATTTTATGGGATGCGCCTGGTATCAGCCTGTTTACAGCAGCGGAGAGTTTGATGATTCCATCTGGAACGATTACGAAAGAGAAAATCTGAAGCTGTTGGCAGAGCTGGATCGGTTATAGTGATACCGGATCAGGATTTTATAAGCAGGTGTATTGGAATTTGTCCGGAGGGGACAGCATGGAACCATTGAGACAATATTGCGCAGAGGTATGCTTTATAGATAAGCTGCAGACATTTGTCATTTCTCCTGCAAAGTATGATGAGATTCTAAAGGATAGCAGACTTTTAAAATATTTGAGGAAATCGGAAGAGGAGATACTTCCTTTTATAAAAACGGCAAGAAAAATTGGTACAGATAAAATATATCTTGCGTTTATATACATTCCGGCTAAGGTAGAAAAAGTTCAATGGATGCCCATACATTGCTATAAAAACGGGAATCGGTTTTACCATGTTCATTATCGAAATTCATGGATGTGCAGAGAATGCGGGAATATAATGAAGGAATCCGTCATTATGCCAATGGCTGAAGCGGATCCGGTTATTTATCATCTGGCTGGAAACAGAAATTTCGACCTTCCTTTGATTTTTCAGAAAATAAAATGCCCCCAATGCGGCAAACCATTACAAAATCATTTGATTGTTATAGATTTTCAAAGAAAGCAAAATGATATTGGCAGGACCAGTGTCTGAAAAAGAGTGCGGAGAAACCGGAAATCAGAAAGGAGGCTGTTATGCCTGATACAATACTAATACCTGACACAGAACAGATGACAACTTTAGTCGGAATCTCTTTATATGAGGTATGGAATAAATTATGTGCTTTGATTGATGAAAACTATGATATGGATTGTCTGTGGAATAAAGGCGGTAAAGCATGGACATATGAATATAAATACCGTCGGGGTGGTAAAACTCTGTGTGCATTGTATGCAAGAGAAAACTGCGTGGGATTTCTGATTATCCTGGGAAAAGAGGAACGCTTAAAATTTGAAAAGGACAGAGAAAGTTACGGGGCGGAAGTTCAAAGGATTTATGATGAAACAAAAACGTATCATGATGGGAAATGGATGATGTTTGAGCCGACAGACACTTCTTTGTTTGATGATTTTATCAGATTGTTGAGAATCAAAAGGAAACCAAACAGAAAACTGTAGTTGCAGAAGAAAGGGTAGAACGCATAAAACCTCAATTTTATACCGGGGGTATAATGACAAATCTTTTTGATAGTGCTATAGTAAAAACAGGGAAAACAGCAAATGGCAAAGATTGGCGTATGGTCATTGGCTGTTGGGAAAATCGGATGGACAGACCGGAAAGGAAACCAATCATGAGAACAGGTATTTTCGCATATGAACTTAACAGGAAACAGTTTGACGGGACCCTGCTTGGCATAGATAAAGAGCAGAGTCCGGTTGTGTTATGCTCATATAAGGTAAGAAAAAGGCGAGAACTGCGGGATACCCTGTCCGTTTTGGGATCATAAAAAATGGGATAAAACTGCAGGAATTTTGGAAGCCGCTTATCTTATATGAGATGGGCGGTTTTTTGTTATATGCAGGCTTCATCAGCTCAGTCGGAAGAGCACCTGACTTTTCATCAGGGAGTTGTGAGTTCGAGTCTCATATGAAGCAGATCATAGAAGCAGCGTCAGATGCAGAAAGGAGAAACGCAATGTTTGAAATCAAAGGAAAGTTCAATACGGCTGTTTGTTTTGCCAAAGTAGTGGAGGAAGAGGCAATTGATCAGATCCGGAGAATGTGTGACTATGGATTTACGGAAAACAGCAGAATCAGGATTATGCCGGATGTGCATGCAGGAAAGGGCTGTACCATCGGTACGACGATGACCATAACCGACCGGGTGGTACCGAATATTGTAGGTGTGGACATTGGCTGCGGCATGTATACCATAGAAATCGGCAAAGAGAAGATTGATTTTGAAAAACTGGATGAAGCATGCCATTTTGTGCCGTCAGGTATGCATATCTGGGAAAGCAGGCAGGAGAAATTTGACCTGCAGGCGTTTTTCTGTTTCCGGGAACTCCGGAATACCAAATGGCTGGAACGAAGCCTGGGAACCCTGGGCGGCGGGAACCATTTCATTGAGGTAGACCAGGCAGAGGATGGGATACAGTATCTGATCATTCACAGCGGCAGCCGGAATCTGGGGAAGCAGGTGGCTGAACTGTATCAGCAGCTTGCCATCGACCTGAATAAGGGAAAAGAAAATTATTTTGAGCAGAGGGATGAAATCATCCGGACTTATAAAGAGCAGGGAAGGAGAAAAGAAATCCAGGCCGCATTAGAGGCGATTGCGTGGAAACAGAGAAAGGCAACCATGCCGGAGGATCTGTGTTTTCTTTATGGGAAATATCTGGAGGACTACCTGCATGACGTGGAATTGTGTCAGAAATTTGCAAGGCGCAACCGGGAAAAGATTGCGGAGATTTTACTGGAGCGGACGGGGCTGACCGGTGGACACGCATTCCATACCATTCACAATTATATTGATACGGATGAGAGGATTCTCAGAAAGGGCGCAATCGCCGCCCACAAGGGGGAAAAGGTGCTGATTCCCATAAATATGCGGGATGGCAGTGTGCTGGCAGTGGGCAGGGGAAATCCGGACTGGAATTTTTCCGCACCCCACGGGGCAGGCAGAGTCATGTCCAGAACCAAAGCGAAAAAAACACTTTGTATGGAAGAATATCAAAGAGAAATGGCAGGAGTCTATACCACTTCTGTCAGGGAAGCTACGTTGGACGAAGCGCCTATGGCATATAAGGCGCTGGAAGATATCATCGATGTCATCGGAGAATCGGTGGATATTCTGACGGTTATGAAACCTGTATACAATTTTAAGGCGGCGGACTAGAGGCCGGAAAAGCCTGTCTGTATCTGCCGCCGGAATAGGAGGAAAATCAAATGTTGCAAATGCCTGTGATCGATATGACAAGAACAGGACAAAATATTGTAAGACTGCGGCAGCAGGTGGGGCTGTCGGTACGGGAGCTGCAGGATATCTTCGGCTTTGCGACCCCGCAGGCAATTTATAAGTGGCAGCATGGAGTGACTTTGCCGGCCATAGACAATCTGGTGGTGCTGGCGGCAGTGTTTCGCGTACATATTGATGAAATTCTGGTTATGGAAAAGGCAGAGACAGGGCCGGGGACAGAGCCAGAGCAGATTCAGATTGGAGCATAGAGGAGGAGCGGTATGAAGCAGACGATTTTATTTCCTTCAGGCTTTTTTGATGTCTGCAGGGTGGATGAGGACATGGAAGCCGAGTATGAGGCAGTTGCTGCTACCGGGCTGTATCATGTGGTATTGTATGAATATGAACAGTGGTTTCATGGGGGGAGGCTTGTTTTACATAACAAGCCTTCTTATCCTGTGGAGGCAGTGTATCGGGGGTGGATGATGAAGCCGGAACAATATAGACGTTTTTTTGACGCGTTGCGGCAACAGGACATCAGCCTGGTCACATCGCCAGAGGCTTATGAGTTGCTACATATTTTTCCCAGGATCTATCCGCTGATTCGGAAGGATACGGCACCAATACTTGTTTATCCGGAAGGAACCCAACCGGATCTGGAAGAGATCAAAACGCACTTTTGCCGGTTTATGGTGAAAGATTATGTGAAATCAGTAAAAGGGACGGCATTTCCGGCCTTTTTTAGCCGGGATATTACACGGGAAGAATTTGACAGATGGATGAAATTATTTTATCAATACAGAGGGGAGTTATTTACCGGCGGAATCTGTGTTAAGGAATATTTAAGTCTGCGCCGGTATGGCGGAAAAATCAATGAATATCGGGTTTATTATGTGAAAGGGGAGATTTTGTCAGTCAGCAGAAATGCGGGCCAGGGTGACTGGACGCCGGAACCTCCACAGAAACTGCTGGAAAAATACAAAAATCTGGACAGCCCTTTTTATACAATTGACTATGCAGAGCTGGAAAATGGTATCTGGATGATCCTGGAAACCGGGGATGGCAGTGTATCGGGGCTGTCTGAAGGGCAATCTGGAGAAGCATTTTTCCGGGCACTGCAAAAGGGGCTGACAGCAGAAAAAAGGAATGCTGACGGGTCTTTGTTTCCATGATCTTGAACCCGGAACCGTTTGCGAGTATACTGAATAAAGAAAAGAAGCAGGGACATGGGAAAATCCGGATACAGAGAACCCGGAAAGCGGCAGCAAACAGAGGGGGAAGGGGCAGACATATGGACGCTTATTATGCAGATGGCAGAGGCCGGTATGGTACAGGGGAGAGCTATGATTACTTTTATCAATACGAAGGGGAAGACGTTCCCATTCTGACCAGCAGCGACGGACTCTGGACGTATGCAGCGGATGAGGAAAAAGAGGGAATAGTGCTTTTACGTTATAATGGCAATGCCATTCATATCGTAGTGCCGCAGACGGTGGATGGGAAACGGGTGGTTTCTCTGGACAGTACGTTTGACGGTTTTTACGAGTTGAAAAGTGTGGTGGTTCCTGACGGGGTCCGCTCGCTCGTGGGCGCTTTTTATGGATGTGAAGAGTTGGAGCAGGTGACATTGCCGGACTGCGTGGAAGATCTGGAGTATGCGTTGAATTCCTGTTATGCGCTGAAGGAGGTAAGGATTCCGGCCCATGCACGATATTTTCGCAATGCATTTTCCGGGACTGGCCTGGAGCATATTGTATTTCCACCGGAAACAGAGGATATCAGTGCCGCGTTCTGCGGTTCGGAAACGCTGCGCAGCGCAGTGATTCCGGGCAACGTGACAGACATGAGCGAAGCGTTTTCCGACTGCGAATCGCTGACATCGGTGATTTTGGAGGAAGGGATTAGCGAGATCGGAGATTATGCATTTTCTGACTGTACGGCATTGAAAGAACTGACGATTCCGGCCAGTGTGACCACATTTGGGAAAGACTGTGTAGGTATTATGGAAATCAGGGAATATACGGATTTACGGAAATCAGCCTATAAAATAAAAGGATATCAGGTGGTGCCCGGTTTTCGAATCAAAGGTGTGGCGGGGTCTGCAGCAGAAAAATATGCCAGGGCAGCGGGAATTTCGTTTGTACCGGTGGAGAAACAGAACGGCATGCAGGAATGAAGAGGAAGAGGGATTATGGCAGACTATAAGGAGCTTGCAGCATATATTATGGATCAGCTTGCAGAGCTGGGCGGAGTACGGAATATCCCTATGATGGGAGGATATGTATTCTATTATAAGGAAAAGATATTCGGCGGCATTTATGAGGATGGATTTATGGTTAAGGATACCAGGGCTGCCAGAGCCTGTATGCCGGACAGTGAGGCGCAGCCGCCTTATAAAGGGGCAAAGCCTATGCTGCCTGTGACCATACTGGAGGATCGGAAAGCCCTGCAGGAAATGGTTATGGCTATGGAACCGGAGCTGCCGGAGCGGAAGCGGAAAAAAAGCAGGAAATTCTCCTCTGTGCTTAAGAAAGCGGAATACAGGTTTTTGCGGGAAGACCCACATTTGGGCAAATCCGTTATCCTGCTGGGGATTGGGGGAAGCTATTCTTATGGGACGGACAATGAAAACAGTGATATGGATATCCGCGGGGTGACATTGAACCGGAAGGAAGATCTGATCGGACTTTCCGCTTTCGAGCAGTATGTGGATGACCGGACAGATACCACGATCTATGGATTTGGAAAAATGATCACATTGCTGTTACATTGCAATCCCAATACACTGGAGCTTTTGGGGCTGAACCCGGAACACTATCTGTACCTGCATGATCTGGGCAGGGAACTGGTGGCAAATACAGCATTGTTTCTGTCCAAAAGGGCTATCCAGTCCTTTGGCGGGTATGCGGATGCGCAGCTTCGGCGGCTGCAGAACGCGCTGGCCAGAGATTCTTATCCCCAGAGGGAAAAGGAGCAGCATATTTTTAACTCTGTGAAAAATGCCATGTATGATTTCAGGAAGCGTTATGAGCGGTTTGAAAATGGTTCCATTCATATTTATACGGATACGGCTGTAAATCCCCAGTTTGAAACAGAGCTGTTTGTGGATACCAATCTGACCCATTATCCGCTGCGGGATTATAAGAATATCTGGAATGAGATGCATAATATTGTCAGAGACTATGATAAAATCGGAAAACGGAACCGGAAAAAGGATGACAATCATCTGAACAAGCATGCCATGCATCTGGTACGTCTGTTTATGATGGCCATTGATATTCTGGAAAAGGGGGAAGTGAACACCTACAGGCACAGGGAGCGGGAACTGCTGCTTGCCATCCGCCGGGGCGAATATCAGAAGGGGGACGGTACGTTCCGGGATGAATTTTATGAGATTGTGGACGATTATGAGAAAAAGCTGGAGCAGGCGGCTGCAGGGACAAGTCTGCCGGATGAGCCGGATATGGACAGGGTGCAGGAATATGTGATGTCGGTAAATGAGAAGGTGGTAAGAGATGAAGTACGGTGATTTCGAAGGACCGGCAGAAGTATTGATCGGCAGGAAACTGAAAGAAATAGAAGAGCAGGAACAGGTGCATATTCTGTATGCGGCGGAGTCGGGCAGCAGGGCATGGGGATTTGCATCACCTGACAGCGATTATGATGTGCGGTTTATCTATGTAAGGCCGATGGGAGAATATCTGAAGCTACAGGAAGAGCATGATTTTATAGAAGGAGCGATGGATGAAACGCTGGATATAAACGGATGGGACCTGGATAAGGCCCTGCGGCATTTTCATAAGTCCAATGCCACCTTGTTTGAATGGGCTGGTTCTCCTGTGGTTTATTTTGCCACACCGCAATGGGAAGGCATCCGGGAGACAGCGAAGGCTTATTTTTCCTGCAAGGCGGCCATGTATCATTACTATGGGACGGCCCGTAAAAACTATGCCCGGTATCTGACGGGAGAACGGGTTTCCTATAAAAAATATTTTTATGTGCTGCGTCCCCTGCTGGCCTGCAAATGGATTGCAGAAAAGGCATGCCCGCCGCCGGTACTTTTTACAAAGCTGGCAGAATCGGTCCTGGAAGAGGATATGCGGGAATGCGTGGAGGGGCTGTTGCAGGCAAAGCAGAAGATGCCGGAAACGGAACAGGGCGTTCGGATCGAAGCGCTGCACGCTTATCTGGAAGAGAAGATCGGATGGGCCGGGAAAACGGCGGAAGGGATGAGCGATGACCGGAATCCGGACTGGGAAGCGTTAAACCGGGTTTTTATGGATACACTGTCAGGATTTCGTTAATTTTCTATAAACTGGATACAAAACTTCAGGTATATGGTACAATATTGAAAGAAATGATACTGCCGGATGAGGAAAAGGAGTGAAGATAATCCAATATAAGGAGAGAACATCAATGGACAATTTACAGAAAATCGTGCTTTTAATTGACGCGGATAATACGCGCCTGTCCAAGTTGGAAGCTGTGATACAGGAAATATCCACACATGGAAGAATCGTGGTAAAACGGGCATATGGCAATTGGAAAAAAGATGCGCTGAAGCATTGGGAGAATGAACTGAAACGTCTGGCCATCAAGGCAGAGCAGCAGTTTGATTATGTATCCGGCAAAAATGCCACAGATATGGCACTGGTAATCGGGACACTGGATCTGCTGCACAGCAATCTGTATGATGCATTTGCTATCGTGGCCAGTGACAGCGACTATACCCCTCTGGCCATCCGCCTGCATGAATCCGGTGTGTATGTGATCGGCGTGGGGGAAAAGAAAACGCCAAAGGCTTTCCGGAATGCCTGTGACGAATTTGTTTTTCTGGAAAACCTGGAGAAAGAAGCCGGAGAAAAGCCTGTACCCAATAAAAATAAGGCAAAAGAAGTCAGCAGGGAAAAAGTAGTGGATACAGAGGAAAACGAAGATTCTATGGATGGGTTTGATGAAATCCATAATCTTCTCAAAATTGCATCTGACAAGTACCAGGATGATGACGGCTATGTCAATGTCAGTTCGGCAGGAACCTTTATCAAAAGGGCGAAGCCGGATTTTGATTCCCGTACCTATGGTTTTTTGAAGCTGCCGCAGCTTCTGGAAGCGTTCCCGGACAAGTATGAGATCAAAAGATATCCGGGCAAAGGGACGGTTACCATTATAGGGTACAAATGTTTGTGATAGTGTATTGGGCTGATTTGTGATATAATAAGGAAGCACAGAGCTTCCGGATGATATAGGCAGAGGGAAGTGTACGAGAGGAGGTACTTGCAGTATGAGATGTGTCAGAATAGGGCTTTATGCCGATGTATATGAATATGAAGCCGGAAAAAACATGGAGGATGGATTTGAACCATATCACAATGTGGTGATGAAGGGCTGGATTGTTACCGATAATCTTGTGAAAGTGACAAGAGAGGACGGCGTGATGGTATGTCCGTATATCAAACACCGCCGCGGCCGGACGTTTATCAATGAGGGGGATTATATCATCATTGAAGAGGACGGCAGCAAACATGCATGCGGTAAGGATAAAATATTCAAGCGTTATCAGAAAGTAGAGGAGTAAAAAGATCCCGGAATAGGCCAGTCAGGGCTTGTTCCGGGATTTTTGATTTCGTGACCCTGTTGAGCTGGCAGGCGGACATCCCATAGCGTGAGCCTGGGGTGTTCTGCCCGCGGCTTATCAGCGCATACATTGGATTTATAGCGTATATCCTGATACTCCACATGATCTTTACACCTCGTTTACAGTGCTGTTCATCTTTAGCACGATCGATGGCTGCTGATGAAAACACGGTGTCATTTTCCGCATTGAGTGTTCCGGTTGTTACCTATTGTTTGAAATTGCCTGAAACGCTGCTTGACAAATATGGAAAAAATTGTTAGAATCAGAAAAAAGAATTTAGAATTATTCTAATTCTAATAGTATGTAGAGGTAATGACAGTATGACGACATATGAGCGTGAAATATATCATATCATTATCAACTCAGTGAAGCATCTGACGGTAGAACAGATATATGCGGAAATGAAAAACAAATATCCCCAAATCGTTCTGGCTACAGTATATAACAATGTGAACAGGCTTTGGAAAGCCAAAATGATCCGCAAAATCTCCATTGAAAATATGCCGGACAGATATGACCGTTTGACCAGGCATGATCATCTGGTTTGTCAGAAGTGTGGCAAATTGGCAGACATCACGTTTGAGGATCTGACAGCCTCCCTGCGCAGGCAATTAGGGGAGGACTTTTTTTCGTATGACCTGAAAGTCTTTTACCTGTGTCCGGATTGCCGGAAACAGGAGAAAAATCAAGACGATATATAAAATCACATGCATTCATTTTAGAGAAGATGATGTTCAGGACGAACCTCCTGTATAAAAATCCATGTGTCAGTAGGAGAGAAGGCCATTCCCTCAATTGATTGTACATTATAAAGAAGGGATAACTATGGGTATTTTAATAAGATCAAAAAAAGAAAGTTTATTATCGTCGATGGCGGAACTTGTCGATGCGGATTATGGGAAAAAGTCCGCTGAGATGGAGCAAATATACCGCCGTCTGCTCACAGGGCGCACCCGGTTTGAGGAAGCAGTGGCCAATATTCTTGATGCAGTGATGCAGATCAGTTCTCTGGATCTTTCCCTGAATCATTATTCTGAAACTCTTCAGAAAGTGTCTGACAGTGTTTCGGAGGCCACGGAATTGATTCACTCAGCCTCTGACGAAGCAGATTCGATTGCCAGAATGGTTTCGGTACAGCATGAGGAGCTGACCAATACGATTATCGAAATCTCGGAGGAATCGAATCTTGTCTATCAGCGCATTAAGGAGAGCCAGAAGGAACTGACAGTTACCAGAGAACTGTCCGACAGTACAATCAATGTATCAAAAGAAATGCAGAAGGACATGCACCAGCTCTCCAGGGTTATCAGTCAGATGAATGACGTGATCGCCGGTATCAACGCCATTTCGTCTCAGACAAATCTCCTCGCGCTGAACGCCTCTATAGAGGCGGCAAGGGCAGGGGAGGCCGGTAAAGGCTTTGCGGTGGTCGCCGATGAAATCCGGGAGTTGGCGGATGAAACCAAGAAATTAACGGCAAACATGGGATGTTTTGTGGCGGATATACGCAGCGCGTCTGCCAAGAGTGTGGAAAGCATGGATAATACCATTGAATCGCTGGGAACCGTTACACAAAATATTAGTCATGTGTGGGAGCTGAATGAAGAGAACCGGCAGCATCTGGAGAAAATCACCAATAATATTTCGTCCCTTGCAGGTGTCAGTGAGGAGATCAGCAGTTCGGTCATTGAGTTAGAAACGCGTTCTTCAAATATCAATGTCCAGTGTGGAGTGCTGCACGAGGATACTGTGCAGTTGTGGGAACACAGTAAAAATATAGACGATTTTGCGAAGCCGATGGCAATGATCGAATCAACACTTGACGAGTCCGTTAAAATCATGGGCGCTATGACGAAGGATGCCTTTTACAGGTTAGAGGATCAGAAGTTTGCAGAATATATCGGGAAAGCAATTACAGCGCATAAAAACTGGCTGGCAAATTTGGAGCGGATTGTCAGAGAACGGACGATCCTGCCGCTGCAGGTGAATGACAGAAAATGTGGATTTGGTCATTTTTACTATGCAATGGAACCGGCCAGACCGGAGGTTATGAAATTATGGAAGGAACTGGGCGAAAAGCATAAAAAATTTCATGACTATGGGAAAATGGTAATAAATGCGCTGTTTGACGGGGATTACAGCAAGGCAGAAAGTGTCTGGCGGGAAGCAGGACAGTATTCCGCAATCCTGCTCAATGATCTTGAAGAGATTAAAAAACAATTCAGTGTCGCGGTGAATCGGTGAATAAGGTGAACTTTACGGGGAAAAAGAGCATCCTATTTTGTGAGGACAGTGGGTCTGAAGGAAGTGAAAGCCAGCGTCACTGGGCGCTGGCCGGTAACTGTTCCTTGCAGGGGCGGGTAACCCATCCGTTTGATGGATGAGCATGATTCATAAAACAGCGGAAGCGCTTTACTGCTGCACCACAAATCCTTTTGCTTTCAGATAATTTTCCACTTCAAAGATATCTTCTGTGTGCAGGATGATAATGGGCATACCGGTTTCTCTGTTAAAGCACAGATAGGTATAGTCTACATTGATGTTTCCTTCCAGCAGTGCCAGAAGCAGATGGTTCAGACTGCCGACTTTATCTGTCATTTCCACACCGATGATATGGGTGGATTTACACAGATAACCATTTGCCTTCAGCAGGTCAATGGTTTTTTCTGTATCGGATACGATCATGCGTACCACGCCGTATTCAGTACTGTTCTGTGTTACGGAACCCAGAATATTGATGCCTTCCTGCATCAGATGAGAGGTGATGTCCTGGAAGGTTCCTTTTTTGTTCTCTGCATAGATAGATACTTGTTTTAACATATTGTTTACCTCTTTGAATTTAATAGTGGATGGTATTATGTTTTTCGTAATACCATGAATATTTATGCCAACAGAAAATTCTTTCCTAATTATATCATGTCGCCAGCCGGGAGGCTGCTGACCTTCGCGCACATCAGTGCGCCTCCTCATTATATCATAAAATGAAAAAAGTAGGGACATTTTTGTTTTTGCTTTTTCACTTTCCCTTGCAATAGGAGCAGGTATTGGTGTATAACATAGAAAGACATGGCAGGGAAATGTGTGAGGTGTAAAATGGATTTTTTTTATGTGTTCGGAAAGATGATAGAATTGTTCCTGATTATTTTGATTGGATATATTGCCTGTAAGTGCGGTTCTTTTGGAAAGGAAGCCCGGCTGCATGTGACACGGATGGTGCTGAATATAGCGATTCCGGGTATTACACTTTCTTCGGTGCTGACCCAGGATGATCTGCCGGGGACAATGGAGATTCTGGGATTGTTTGCAGTGGCGTTTTCCAGTTATCTGGTTCTGATTGCGGGGGCGTATGTGGTGCCTAAGCTCCTCCGGGTAAAAAAGGCGGAAGAGGGCATTTACCGGTTTATGCTGGCGTTTGCCAATGTGGGATTTATCGGTTATCCGGTGACGCAGGCTATTTTCGGTGACAAAGCGGTATTTTATACCTGTGTGTTCAATCTGCCTTTTAATTTTCTGGCTTTTTCCATAGGTGTGATTTTTATCCGGAAAAGCGCTGTTTCGGCGGAGGGTCAGGAAGGCGGAGGGGCAAGAGCTGCCATTACGTACCGGATGTTTCTGACGCCCTGCCTGATTGCATCGGTGTTTGCCATTGTGCTGGCGCTGACCGGCTGGAAGGGCCCTGCCATACTGGGAGATATCTGTGCGATGCTGGGAAATATCACGACACCGGCTGCCCTGCTGGTGATCGGATCTTCTCTGGCAGACATGCCGGTAGGGGAGATGTTCGGAAACTGGAAAGCCTATGTATTTGCACTGTTCCGTCTGCTGCTTTTGCCGGCTGTTGTATATTTCATTTACCGCGGTTTTGTAACGGACAGGCTGCTGCTGGGTGTGTGTGTGATCCTTTCCGCCATGCCGGTGGCCACCAATGGGACCATGCTCTGCCTTCAGTATGGGGTGGATGAAAAACTGATGGCTCAGGGGACTTTTATTACCACTCTGGCATCCCTTATTACGATTCCCATGCTGGCCATGCTGTTTGTTTAGTATCCGGCCGCTTTGGGCGGAAATACCAAAATGGTCTAAACGGCCTGCTGTCATAATATAGTATTTATAATAAAACAAACAGGAACAGGTTATGGCAGAACTATTAAAACAGGTGGATACAGTGGTATGGGGGCCGGGCATGCTGGCTTTTATGCTGGGGACGGGTCTGTATCTGCTGATCCGTATGCGTTTTCTTCCGGTCAGGAATCTGGGCTATGCCCTGCGGTGTGTGATCGGACGGGACAAAAGGGCAGTGGGAACGGGGTGTAAGAGGGGCCTGACGGCAAAGCGGGAAGGAGAGATCTCCCCGCTTTCTTCTCTGACGACAGAGCTGGCGGCCACCATCGGTACCGGGAATATTGTGGGAGTGGCTACGGCTATGCTGCTGGGCGGGCCGGGAGCGCTGTTTTGGATGATTGTGGCTGCTTTTGTGGGGCTTTCCACTAAATTTGCAGAAAGTATGCTGGCAGTGAAATACAGGACAAGGGATGAAAGCGGCAGTTTCGTGGGCGGGCCGATGTATACCATGCTGCGCGGATTTCCGATACGGCGTCTGGGGAAGCTGCTGGGCGGACTGTATGCGCTCTTTGCCGTATTTGCATCCTTTGGGATGGGGAATATGACCCAGTCCAATTCTATTGCGGTTTCCTTTCGGGAAACTTTCAAAATCTCCGAAGCAAAGACAGGGCTTATCCTGACTATTCTGGTCATTCTGATCGTTTTGGGCGGTATCCGTTCCATTTCCAGAATTACACTTTATATGGTGCCTTGTATGGCGCTTTTTTACATATTGGGAGCAGGGGCCGTAATTGTTTTGCATCTGGACCGTCTGCCCGGCTGCCTGACGGAAATCCTGAGGATGGCCTGCTCGGGAGAAGCAGTGGCAGGCGGTGTGGGAGGCGCAGTGGTGGCTTCTATGCAGGATGCGATGCGATGGGGGGTTTCCCGGGGGGTATTTTCCAATGAGGCAGGGCTGGGAGCAGGCGGTATCACTGCGGCGGCGGCGGATACTACCAGCCCCGTCCGGCAGGGATACATCAGTATGACAGGTGTTTTTTTTGATACCATTGTGATCTGTACACTGACCGGGCTGGCGTTGTCCTGTTCAGGGGCCATCGGTATGCGGGATGAAAAAGGATGTCTGCTGACCGGTACAGCACTGACCATTGCTGCTTTTTCCACTGTATTCGGGAGGCTGGGAGGCAGTTTTGTCAGTATGGGGATTGCATTGTTTGCTTTTGCCACCATCATTGCCTGGGAATATCAGGGAGAATGTGCATTTGTATTTCTGGTCAGAAAAAAAAGATATTGTATTTTATATCGGTTCGTGTATGGGCTGATTACATTTGTGGGAGCGGTCTGCACGCTGGAAGTGGTGTGGGATTTTTCGGATATTATGAATGCCCTGATGGCCCTGCCCAATCTGTTTTGTGTGATTGTGCTGTCGCATGTGGTATGCCGGGAAATAAATGATTATGAAAAACGTATAAAAATTCGTTGAATTTTACAGAAAATAGTACAAAATGACCAGCTTTTTATTCCGCTTTGTTGACTTTGAATGGGAAAAGCGTATAATGAAAGTGTAAATATACAAGAGAAAACAGATCAGAGAAAATTGGAAGGTGGGATACTATGAATGGGGGTATGGTTACAGGAGGTCAGAAAGTAAAGGGGTTTAAGAGTCTGACAGCGATGCTGATTACAATTATTTTTGTGATGATCGCTATCCCGGCTGTCACGCTGGGCAGCCTGGGTGTGTATTTTCTGAATCAGTCTATGCAGGAGTCGGTGGAAGAGTATGCAACGGCCATGTCTGACGGCTACAAAATGGAAATCAAATCTCAGGTAGAGAGCGCAATGGCAGTGGTACAGCAGTATTATGACAGGAGCCAGAGCGGGGAGATCAGTGAGGAGGAAGCCCAGGAACTGGCTAAGGAAGCAGTACGTGCCATGCGTTACCGGGAGGATGCATCCGGTTATCTGTGGATCGACGGAACCGATTATGTACTTGTTATGCACCCGATTCTGTCAGAGCAGGAGGGGGATAACCGATATGATATGACGGATCAGAATGGGGTTAAGGTTACGCAGAATGTGGTTTCTGCCGGAAAAGCAGGCGGCGGCTACAATGAATTTTATTTTACCAAATCGGATGGGGTTACGGTTGCGCCCAAAGTGGCTTATTCAGATGAGTTTAAGCCCTGGGGATGGGTGATTGCCACAGGTAATTATGTAGACGATATGAATATGCAGATTGATGCGGAAAAAGGACGTATCCAGTCTGAGTTTGTACATATGATTACGATTTATGGCATTGTGGCAGTGATAATCCTGGCAGTGGCTCTGGCGGCATCGGCGCTGGGCGGACTGCGGATTACAAAGGGGATCAAGATGGTGGAGGCCAATCTGCGCCAGGCTGCCACAGGAGACCTGACCTTTGATGTGAGTCACAATCTGCTTTGCCGGGCCGATGAAATCGGTGAAATGTCACGTTCCCTGGAACGCGTCAGACAGGCTCTGTCCGGTATGCTGGGGAGTGTGATTCGGACCGGAGATGAGTTGAACGCAAGCAGTGAGCGGTTCAGTGAAAAGTTTGAACATATTACGGACAGTATTCAGAATGTAAACAGAGCAATCGAAGATCTGGCACAGGGGGCCACCAATCAGGCCAATGAAACAGAAACGGTCAATGATAAGATCGTAGAGCTGGGCGAAGTCATAGAGGTGGAGAAAAGCGGTGTATATAAGCTGGAGGACTCTGTTTCCAACATGATGAAATACACTTCCGGCGCGTCGGAAAGCATCAAGGCGCTGGATCAGATTACCGGTGTGACCATAGAGGCTATCGGGGTGGTATCCGAGCAGACCAATAAAAACAATGAGTCTGCGGCGGATATCAATAAGGCTGTGGAAATTATCAAAGGGCTGGCAGCACAGACCAATCTGCTCTCGCTCAATGCCAGCATAGAGGCGGCCCGTGCCGGAGAGGCAGGAAGAGGGTTTGCAGTGGTGGCAGAAGAAATTCGGAACCTTTCCGAAGAATCCTCCAGCAGTGCACAGGAGATTGAAGGCATTGTAAAGGAACTGACCAACAATGTAAAGGTATCTGTCAGCAAAATGCAGGAAGTGTCCCGCAATGTAAAAGAACAGCAGCAGCGTCTGGATGAGACAAGGACAGCATTTGAACATCTGTACAATGATGTTACTTCTGTAGAGGCGGTGACAAAGGAGATCGGCGGACAGACAGAGATCCTGAATTCACTGAAACAGATCGTTACGGATTCCGTGAATAATCTGGCCAGCGTAGTGGAGGAAAATGCGGCGTCCACAGAAGAGACCAGTGCAAGTATGTCGCTTTTGTCTCAGACCATTAAGGAATGCACAGAAGATACGATGGCATTGGTAGAGCTGAGCCATCAGCAGAATATGGAAACGAGCAAGTTCCAGTTGTAATTGATAATCGGAGATGATATGGCAAAAAGAACGGAATCCTGTGTCAGGATTCCGTTCTTTTTGGATGTGTATTTGGCACACTTTTTCACACAGAGATATGGCTTGGAAAGATCAGTCGCATTTACGAATGCAGGGGTTTTTGCAGTCGCATTCGGTTTCGGAAACGCCGCCGCACTGGATTTTGGTCCGGTCAATGGTGACGGATGCACCGAAATGCAGAGGCAGTTTGACACAGATCTTCTGAGTGATGGTAAATTCACATACCTGCCCTACTTCACCCAGGCAGGCGTCACCGGAGGTAATAATGGGGGAACCGCAGCAGACGGTAGTGCAGGGCCCGGCTTTGGCAAAAGGGACCACCTTTACCGGTACGCTTACCAGATCAGACTGATAAAATACATTGTTGCATGCGGCGGGAATTTCACATTCTCCTTCATGGCATCCACATTCTCTGGAACAGCTATAGGTTTCTTCGGCAGATACGACTTCTTCCGATATGGAGGTTTCCATACCCGGTTCATAATAATTATCCATAATGGCTCCTGATTACGTTACTTACTTTATTTATGATATGAAAAAGGTTTGACGGTGTGACAAAACAAGGGTATACTGAAAAAGGATCATAATGGGTATTTGAAACCTGAAAAAGAAAAGGAGGATACTATGAAGTTTCAAAGATTGGCGAAAATGATTTCTCTGCTGACAGTGGCAGCGTGTATCAGTGCATTGGCCCCGGCAGGAGAGGTACAGGCAGAAGAGACCCGAAGTGTATATACAAATGAGGTTATTTCACCGGAGCAGGCTCTGACCCGTCCGATTGCGATCATGATGCCCACAGATAAAGTGGCACAGCCGTCCTATGGCATCAGCCATGCAAAGGTTTTATATGAAATTATGGAAGAAGGGGATATTTCCCGTCAGATGGCGATTATTGATGACTGGCAGGGACTTTCCAAAATCGGTAATGTGAGAAGCTGCCGTGCTTACTATATCCCGCAGGCTACGGAATGGGATCCGATCCTCATTCATTTCGGCGGTGTGGTTTATATGAAAGACCGTATTTCCCTGCCGGATATCAACAATATTTCAGGTACCTATGAATATGGTGTGGGAGGCGCAGCACCCGGAGCCGGTTCCTTCTTCCGTACTTCTGACAGAAAGGCTCCCCACAATGCATACATCAGTGCAAACGGCATTACCAAAGCGGCACAGCAGCAGGGATATTCCCTGACCGTGCGTCCGGAATATTACAATGCAAAGCATTTCACCTTTGCACAGGGCGTGAACACACTGGAGCAGTATGGCGCAGCGGCAGCAACGGCCAACAGCATCAGTCTGGCACAGGTATTCCCCTATACCAAGAGTGCATTTACCTATGATCCGGCCACAGGCCTGTATAAAAAGACGATACATGGAAAAGCTCAGGTAGACGGCAACAACGGACAGCAGCTTGCATTCGCCAATGTAATCGTACAGTATACCAAGTGGGCAACTCTGGACCAGAAAGGATATCTGACTTTCCAGAATATGGACGCTACAGAGGATGGTTATTATTTCACCAAAGGAAAAGCAATCCATATTACCTGGGCTAAGGTGGCAGAGTATTCACCTACCGTATATTTTGATGACAATGGCAATGAGATTCAGTTAAATGAAGGAAAGACTTACATAGCAGTGGCACAGAAGGGCAGAAACGTAAGTTTTTCATAAGAAGGCAGCACACAAATAGTGCAGAACGGACAAGCAGGCATTCGTGTCTGCTTGTTTTGCACATAAATCGCAGGGAAAAGAAAGGGATCGTGAGTTGAAGTGGGAGCAGAGAGGAAGCGAAAAAGACAGAAAAATTGAAATGCTGGCCGCCGAGGTGATGAAGCTGGCGCGGGACAGTATCATGATGCATCTGCGGTTTCTGGATACGGCGCTGGCGCATGTATCATCTGCACCGGGAAAGGTATCCGGGTGCATGGCCTGCGACGGCAGGACAATCTATTATGACCCGGTTTTTGTGCTGCAAAAATACAGGGAAGAGCCGGGCAGTATCGGCCATATGTATCTGCATGTGCTGTTGCATCTGATTTTTTTTCATGGCTTTTCGTATGATAAAGTGGAACAGGAGTATTGGGATATGGCAGCAGATATGGCGGCAGAGCAGACTATATTGGAAATCGGTTTCCCTGACATTGCCCTGAAGCAGGATGAGGAAAGAGCACGGAAGCTCCATTTTATGAAAATAGATGCAGGCGGCCTGACTGCGGAAAAGATCTATCGGTATTTTACCCGCAACGGAATGGGCCCGCTGGAAAAAAAGGAATTGACGGCGCTGTTTTGTCAGGATGCCCATATGTACTGGCGGTCACAGGAGGAACTGAGCCTGACACAGGAACAGTGGAAAAAAATCAGCGAACGGGTGAAAACCGATTTAAAAACCTTTTCGCAGGAGAAAAACCGGTCGGAAAGTCTGGAAAAGAATCTTGCGGAGGCCACCAGGGAACGGTATGATTATGGGGAACTGCTGCGCAGATTTGCCGTGATGGGCGAGGACATCCGTGTCAATGAGGATGAGTTTGATTATATTTATTACACTTATGGCCTGTCTGTATACGGGAATCTGCCATTGGTGGAACCGCTGGAGTACAAAGAGGAGCATAAGGTAAAGGAATTTGTGATTGCGCTGGATACTTCCGCTTCCTGCCGGGGAGAGGTGGTGCGGGGGTTTCTGCGAAAAACCTATGGCATTTTGAAAGGGACGGAAAATTTTTTCCATAAGATCAATGTGCATATCCTGCAGTGCGACCATGAGATACAAAACGATACAAAGATTACCTGTGACGGGGATTTTGACCGGTTTATGAAAGAAGGAAAGCTGCAGGGGTTTGGGGGCACAGATTTCCGTCCGGTGTTTTCTTATCTGGAAGAACTGCGGCAGCAGGGAGAATTTGAAAATCTGAAGGGCCTGATCTATTTTACGGACGGATATGGCATTTATCCGGAAAGTATGCCGGACTATGATGTGATTTTTGCATTTCCGGAGGAGGATGACAATCGGATGCCGCCCCCGCCCTGGGCGATTTCGCTCACTTTGTATGATGATATGCTGGAGGAGGAACAGAAGGGATGAATATTAAGCAGGCGAAGGATTATATTAAAGACTGCGTGAGAATCTATCTGAAGAAAGATGAGTTTGGAGAGTATCGGATTCCGGTGGTGCGGCAGCGGCCCGTCTTTTTGCTGGGGGCGCCCGGAATCGGTAAAACGGCCATTATGGAGCAGATCGCACAGGAACTGGGACTTGCGCTGGTGTCCTATTCCATGACCCATCATACCAGGCAGTCGGCTCTGGGGCTGCCCTTTATCTGCCAGAAAACCTATGACGGTGTTGTGACGGATGTTTCCGAGTATACTATGAGTGAAATTATTTCTTCTGTATATGAGACAATGGAAGCGAGCGGTATCCGGGAAGGGATCCTGTTTCTGGACGAAATCAACTGTGTATCGGAAACACTGGCGCCGTCCATGCTGCAGTTTCTGCAATATAAAGTGTTCGGACGGCACAGGATTCCGGAGGGCTGGGTGGTGGTGACGGCCGGAAACCCGCCGGAATATAATAAATCTGTCCGGGAATTTGATGTGGTGACACTGGACAGACTGAAAGTGCTGGATGTGGAAGCAGACTATCGGACCTGGAAGGAATATGCATCAGGGCAGGGAATCCACAGCGCCATACTGAATTATCTGGAGCTGAAAAAGGAGCATTTTTATCGTATTGAAGCTACCATGAAGGGCAAGACCTATGTGACGGCCAGAGGGTGGGAGGATTTGTCGGAAATTTTGCTCCTGTATGAAGAGGAAGGGCTGACCGTGGAAGAAGAGCTGGTAAGCCAGTACATTCGGAATGAAAAAATAGCCAGAGAATTTACGGCTTATTATGATCTTTATAATAAGTACAAACGGGATTATCAGATCTGGAATATCCTGTCGGGACAGGCGCCGGAGTCAGCAAAAGAGAGGGCCAGGATGGCGCCCTTTGACGAACGGCTGTCTCTGCTGGGAATGCTGCTGGATCAGATCCAAAGCGAGATGCGCGGGGTTGTGGAGACAGCAGATTATCTGAAAGAGCTGACCGGAGTATTAAAGGCGGTGAAAGCATTGCTGGCCAGGGGAGAAGCAACGTTGGAAACGCTCCTGGAAGGGCAGGCAAAGCGTCTGGAAGAGCATTTGCTGTCATTGCAGAAGGCAGGTGCACTGTCAAAAGCAGAGCGGAAAAAGAAGAAACAGGTGCTGGCATTTCTGCAGGAGGAGCAAAAAGCATGTCTGCTGAAGCAGGATGCAGACGGCGGCTTTGACGGGATACAGAACCGTTTCCAGGAGCGGGTGAACGCCATGAAACAGGAAACCGGGCGGGTAAGCGGGCGGCTGCATGCACTTTTCGGATTTTTGGAAGATGTATTTCCGGAAGGCAATGAGATGCTGATCTTTGTAACGGAACTGACAGTCAATGATGACAGTGCCCGGTTTATCGGAATGTTTGGAAGTGAAGATTACACACGGCATAACAATGCGCTGCTGATTTCAGAACGGAGAAATGAACTGCAGGGGGAAATAACAGCACTGGGGCTGTAAAAGAAAGAAATGATCAGAGAATGGGAATCGGGAGAACAGGCTTTCCAATATGAGGAGAGGGAAGGAAAGGGAACCGTACTGCAGTGGAAGGGAAGCGGCAGTATTGCACGGATACCGGAGCGTATAGACGGAGCGGAAATTATAAAAATCGGAAGAAAAGCATTTCTCAGCAATAAGCGGGTTCAGGAGGTGTTCCTGCCGGAGGGCATCCGGGAGATTGATGACTGGGCATTTGCCTATTGCAGCAGACTGTTTTGCGTGCATATGCCCAGGCGGCGTATCCGGTTTGGCAAGGGAGCTTTTTTGCAGTGTGAACGTCTGGAACTGATGCTTCTGGAGCAGGGCGGGGAGAGGGCGCTGCCGGAAGCCGATCAGGTCTGTATCGGCGGCCTGCTGGCAGCGGCGGTACACAAGCTGGAGGACCCCTATCTTTTGAATCCGTTGGAGGCAGGCGGAGAAGCCTGGATTCGGAAGTGGGACAGTCGGCTGCTGCAGGTGCTGCATACACCGGATCGGGACGGTTACCAGAATACGATTTTATGCGGAGAAGAAGATATAGGCAGTATGGAGAACAATCTGGATTATTTTCTGGAGCAGAAGCGTAAAAGCAAATCACGGCTGGCCTTGCTGCGTCTCTTGTATGACAAAGGGCTGGAGGAAGAAGTGCGCCGGGAGCTGGCTGACTATATCAAGGCCCATACCAGGGGCTGTGCCTGTGAGGCGGCATGGAAGATCGTGAAAGAGGAGTTTGGCAACAGAAAGGAATATTATGATATCCTGCTGGATATCGGTGCGCTGACCGAGGAAAATTTTGATGCGGCGCTCTGCGATATGGGGACGGAACTGGCAGAGATGAAGGCTTATCTGCTGAAAGAAAAAGATGCCCGGTTCCGGAGCGGAGGATTTTTTGATTCTCTGTCACTGGATGAATGAGGATGCGGACTGACTTCAGACAGCCTGCGGTAAGGCAACAGGAAAGGTGGAACGGATATGACAACCTATGAAAAAGCGTATGAAAAGCTGAAAACTTACGGACAACTGCATGTCCTGCAATATTTTGAAGAGCTGTCACAGGAGCAGAAAGAAGCACTGCTGGCACAGATTATGGCGACGGATTTTTCCGTGTTGACTTCCAGAGAGAAAGAAGAGAAAAAGCAGGCGGGCAGGGGAGAAATCGCACCGCTGGCTGCTATGGAGCTTGAGGAGAGCGGGAAACGGAAAGAGGAGTTTGAGCGGTTGGGACTGGAAGCCATCAGGGCCGGAAAAGTGGGCGCTGTGCTTCTGGCAGGGGGTATGGGGACCCGGCTGGGCTCAGAGGATCCCAAGGGGATGTATGATATCGGATTGACCAGACCGGTCTATATATTTGAACGGATTGTCCGCAATACGTTGGATGTGGTGGAAAAAAGCGGTACATGGATTCCGTTTTTTGTGATGACCAGTGATAAAAACCATGAAGCGACCGTGCAGTTTTTCCGGGAGCATGGGTATTTCGGATATCAGGAGGAATCTGTATTTTTCTTCCGTCAGGAAATGGCGCCGGCCTCTGATTATGCAGGCAAAGTATATATGGAGGAGAAGGGGAAGATTTCCACCTCTCCCAATGGAAACGGCGGCTGGTTCGTTTCGATGGAACGGAGCGGGGTGGGAGAAAAGATGCATGCGCTCGGGGTGGAATGGCTGAATGTGTTTGCCGTGGACAATGTATTGCAGCGGATTGCAGATCCCTGTTTTGTAGGAGCGGTGATCGCGGAGAATAAGGCGTCCGGTTCTAAGGTGGTACGGAAGGCGGCCCCGGATGAAAAAGTGGGTGTGATGTGTCTGGAGGATGGCAGGCCGTCCATTATTGAATACTATGAGCTGACCCGGGAGCTGATGGAGGCAAAGGATGAAAAAGGGGAACCGGCCTATAATTTCGGGGCGATATTAAACTATCTGTTCCGGGTACAGGATCTGGAAGCGATTATGAACAATCATCTGCCGCTGCATGTGGTGGAAAAAAAGATTCCGCATCTGGATGAAAACGGGAATCTTTTCCGCCCGGAAAAGCCCAACGGCTATAAATATGAGCAGCTTGTACTGGATATGGTACATGAGCTGGACAGCTGCCTTCCGTATGAAGTGGTACGGGAAAAGGAATTTGCGCCGATTAAAAACAGGACCGGTGTGGATTCTGTAGAGAGTGCAAGAGCATTGCTGGCAAAGAACGGCATAGAGCTGTAGCTGTAAAAAGCAGAACCTGGTTTAACATTTTGACAGATTTCTGTAACATTCCCATCTTGAATACAGCAGGGGTTTTCTGTACACTGAGAACAGAAAGAGAAAACAAATAGAATCAGGAAGTACGCAGGCGGTACATTCCGGAACAGGAGGAGCTATGGCAATCTTGGTAACAGGCGGCGCCGGCTATATCGGCAGCCATACGGTAGTGGAGTTGCAGGAGGCCGGCTACGATGTGGTCGTAGTGGATAATCTGAGCAATTCCAGTGAGAAGTCTTTGAAACGGGTGGAGAAGATTACAGGGAAGCCGGTCACCTTTTATGAGGTGGATATTCTGGACAGAGAAGGGCTGGAAAAGGTGTTTGCTGCGGAGTCTGTTGACTGCTGCATCCATTTCGCCGGTCTGAAGGCAGTAGGCGAGTCGGTAGCGAAACCCTGGGAATATTATTACAATAATATCAGCGGTACACTGGTTCTGGTGGATGTGATGCGCAGACATAATGTAAAAAATATTATTTTCTCTTCCTCGGCCACCGTTTATGGTAATCCGGCTTTTATTCCGATTACGGAAGAGTGCCCCAAGGGACAGATCACCAATCCTTACGGACAGACCAAAGGGATGCTGGAACAGATCCTGATGGATATGCAGAAAGCAGATCCGGAATGGAATGTGATCCTGCTCCGGTATTTCAATCCGATTGGTGCTCATAAGAGCGGTACCATCGGAGAAAATCCCAATGGGATTCCCAATAATCTGATGCCTTATATTACACAGGTGGCAGTGGGGAAATTAAAAGAGCTGGGTGTGTTTGGCAATGATTATGATACGCCGGACGGAACCGGAGTCCGGGACTATATCCATGTAGTGGATCTGGCCAGAGGCCATGTAAAAGCCATTGAAAAGATCCGTCAGAATCCGGGCACGGAGATCTATAATCTGGGTACCGGTGTGGGCTACAGTGTGCTGGATATTGTAAAGAATTTTGAAGAGGCTTCCGGCGTAAAGATCCCTTATGTAATCAAGGACAGACGTGCAGGCGACATCGCCACCTGCTATTCAGACGCTTCCAAAGCGGAAAAAGAGCTTGGATGGAAGGCGGAGTATGGCATCAAAGAAATGTGTGAAGATTCCTGGAGATGGCAGAAAAACAATCCCAACGGATATGAAGAATAGAAACAAGGCAAAAAAACGCTCCCTGAACCTGTGTCAGGGAGCGTTTACACTGTCGCTTTTTGCCCGCTTGCTGTATGTAAGTACCTGATCATTGAGGGAAAGCATCCGGTCATCCAGTTCATAAATAATCTTGGCACATTCAATCAGCTCATTTTTGATGAATACAGGAGCCTTTCCTTCAAATTTGTAGTTAATCTTGTGTTCCAGGCTGGCCCAGAAATCCATTGCCACCGTCCGGATCTGTATCTCCACTTTGGTATCGGCGCTTCGGTCCGATAAAAAGATAGGGATGGAAACGATCATATGATAGCTTCTGTAGCCGCTGGGTTTCGGGTGCTTGATATAATCCTTGACAGAAAGCACTTTGATGTCGCTCTGGTTGGTAATCATCTCTGCAATCCGGTAAATATCGGATGTAAAAGAGCAGATGACACGGACACCGGCAATATCATTGACATAATTTACCATATTTTCTATGGTGGATTCATAGCCGTGTTTTTTGAGCTTTTTGACGATGCTTTCCGGCGATTTCAGTCTGGATTTGATATGCTCAATCGGATTATATCTATGCACATGCTGAAATTCATCATTTAAAATTTCCAGTTTGGTTCCGATTTCCTTTAATGCTGAATTGTAAATCAGTGTGACTTCCTTCCATGAGTCCACTCCGCTGTCTGGTGAAGGTTTAAATTCCATTTGCATACCTCGTTTGTTTATGGCAGAATACTATTATTGTATGCCAAGAGCTACTATAATATGATTATATCACAAAACAATGGGGATGTGTATTATTCACAAAAAATTAATAAATAGGAAAAAAGTATTGTGAAAAAAGACAGGGGAGGTGAAAGGATTCAGATGTTTCGCATGTGGTGTAAACTGTGGAAAGACAACCGGATGCTACGGGATACGGTAATTGAAAGACCGGAAGAAGATACCAGAACGCACAAAGTGTTTGCTGCTCTGGAAGAGTGCTGCGGCCGGTTTGACCTGGAGCAGCCGATCTGGCTGGATGCAGTGGTAAATGATTTTAAGCGTCACGCCAGGGCCAGATTTACAAAGGACTGTTTTATCGAAACGGTGGATTTTGATTATCTGGAAATACAGGTGATTGAAGAAGATGAAAAAAATGAAAGATAGGGGTATTTCTTATTGACATTGCATATAATATAACGTAATATTATAGATATAACACGTAGTAATGAATACTACATGTAAATATCTGGATATACGGAGGTGTCAGGATGCAGATTACGATAAGAGAACCGGGAAGCGCGATTACACATTTTATAGGGATGATGATGGCGGTATTTGCTTCGGTGCCTTTGCTGGTAAAATCAGGAATGAGTGCAGGCACGACCTGCTTTGCCGCAATGGGAATCTTCATGCTCAGTATGATCCTGCTGTATGGGGCCAGTACCACCTATCATGCAGTGAATGTATCGGCCAAAGCGCTGAAAGTATTTCGTAAAATAGACCATATGATGATATTTGTTATGATCGCAGGCTCCTATACACCGGTCTGCCTGATCGTACTGGAGGGCAGGACGGGCCTGTTTCTGCTGGGACTGGTATGGGGGATTGCCATGTTTGGCATGGCTGTCAATGTACTGTGGATCACCTGTCCCAAATGGTTTTCCTCAGTCGTATATATTGCCCTGGGCTGGGTATGCGTCCTTGTATTCGGACAGCTTCGGGCGCTGCTGCCTCTGGGAGCGTTTCTGTGGCTGCTGGCAGGAGGTATTGTTTACACCATAGGCGGTGTGATCTATGCGTTGAAACTTCCCATTTTCAACGGAAAACATGAAAATTTCGGCTCCCATGAAATCTTTCACTTATTCGTGATCGGAGGAAGCATCTGTCATTTCATCTTTATGTATGGATATGTGGCATAATATGGAAGCACATTGGTGATTGCATCTGTATAAATGCTGCGTGATTTGCCTATTTATGTTCTTTACAGGAGAGATTGGTAATGTCTGCTTTGAATACACAGACAGCCTGCAGCATGGATTCGTCAAAATGCCAGTCCTGCTTTCCTGTGGTGTGTTTCAGAATGGCGATCAGCCCTGCCTGCTTTTCTGCAGGGTCCGTTACCATATGCAGGATGCCGCTTGCAACAATGCTCTGGTAGCGGGCCGAACAGCCGCAGGCCAGATCGGATGCAATGAGCTGGCCCCCTGTGTCCAGCTCAATCCCCACATGGGGATTTTTTTGGATCAAATCTATCTTTCTTCCTTCTTTGGCACTGTGGAAATAGAAGGTATACCGGTCCTGCCGGGCCGCATATCCGAAATTCATCGGTACGATATAGACCTGCCCTTCATCGCAGAAGCCGATACGGCAGCAAAAACAGCGGTCGATGATTTGCCGGATCTTTTCTTTGTCGGTTACTTCCCTGTCTTTTCTTCTCATGAAATCGTTTCTCCCGATTGTGATGGTATAAATAGATGCTTCAATACTCTGGTAACAGAATCTGTAAAATGAGGAGTGCCCCGGCAATCATCTCTGACCACCGGGGCTATTATGAAAAAATTATCTATCTGTGTAAGGAAGAACATATACATGCTGTTCTTTAAGTTGAATTTAGTATAGCATATAATTGTGAATAAATTATGAACAAAGTGTAACTATATGGTAAAACATTATAAAAGAAAAGCCGAAATTTAATATCAAGTATGCATGTTGCACAAGGAAGAAGACGGATCAGGGACTGGGATAAGTCAGATGAAAGGTTGATATGTCTGTCCCTTTCCCTGCCTGGTTGTCAATTTTTCGGAGAAATGATAGAATAGGCGATAGATAGGTTGCAAAGCGGACAGGAGATAAGGTGCGGAGGAAAATACATGGACAATTTTATGAACAGGCTGTCTCAGCGGTTCAACGCCCAGGAAATTATTAATGCAAATACCCAGGCGGAGGCCCAGGAGCTGGACCGCCTGAGAACGCAGAGAAAAGAATATGACGAATGTATGCAGGAAATGCGCAGACTGAATCTGAAAAATGTGGAGTCGGCGGAGAAGATACGGTCACTGGCAGAAAAGGTGAATACACTGGCCGGACGTGCTCTGGCAGAGATGGATGAAAAGGAAAAGCAGGAGAACGGGCAGCTTGCCTTTTTGCAGGAAGTGCTGGAGGAGGTTCGCAGGGATCTGACATCCATGCAGGAAGAAGCGGAGCAGGAGCGAAAAGAGTACGGTGAGGTGAGGGAGAGCCTTATGGCGGCACAGGCAGCGGCAGAAGCAGCCAGGGATGGTTCCGGGGCTGTACAGAAAGAGCTGGCGGATATGCGCAGAGATGCGGCAGCGGCGCAGACAGCGCTTATGGAGGCCTGCGGCGGCGGGGCGCTGCAAAAAGAGCTGGCAAATGTGCACAGTGATATGGGGACTTTGCGGGAGCTGTCAGAATCCGCTTTGTCAGAACTGAACAGAATGCAGGCAAAAGAGCAGTCAGCCAGAGAAGAGTCAGGAACGGCTCTTTCAGAAATCAGACAGGAGCTGAGCAGGGTGAGTGCTGCTGTGGAAGAGATGAAAGAAGCATTTGCGGAGAGCGGAGAGTTTGCTGAGGAAATCGAAGAAAAATTAAAGGCATCTTCGGCAGAGCTGCAGGAGTTTATGCACCGGGAAAGTGTAAAAGTATACAGAAATGTACAGGCAGTGCTGCTGGAAGAAAACAAGAACCAGATCACAGAGCTTCGTGAGAGTATACAGAAAGAGAGGCCGGGAAGAAAGGGGATTTATGCTTTTTTGGCCGTTATCCTGCTGGCTTCTCTGGGCAATCTGGGAGTTTTGATTGCGAATATCCTGGGATATTTTGCATGACGTTTGACGTTCCGGAAAGAGCATAATAAAGGGTATTACGGCGTTTAGCAGGGAGGATGTGTTTATGAGCAAGCAGATTTGGAAGCCGGGCAATATGTTGTATCCTCTGCCGGCGGTGCTGGTCAGTACGGCAGGGAGCAAAGGAGAGCAGAATCTGTTTACGGTGGCATGGACCGGGACGGTCTGTTCGGATCCGCCCATGCTTTCGATTTCTGTAAGGAAGGAGCGGCATTCCTATGCCATGATCCGGGAAAGCGGAGAATTTGTGGTCAATCTGACCACAGAAAAACTGGCGTTTGCCACAGATTACTGTGGTGTGAGAAGCGGCAGGGATGTGAATAAATGGAAAGAAATGAACCTGACGCCGGTGTCGGCAGAAACAGTGGGAGCGCCAATGATAGCAGAAAGTCCGGTCAATATAGAATGTAAGGTAACAGAGATATTAAAGCTGGGAACTCACGATATGTTTCTGGCAAAAGTGACCTGTGTCCATGCGGAGGAAAGCTATATGGACCAAAACGGAAAGTTTGACCTTTCAAAGGCAAAGCCGATTGTATATTCCCACGGGACTTATTATGCGCTGGGAAAGCCGATAGGGACCTTTGGCTACAGCGTACGGAAAAAATAAGGGTCAGTGCTTTTTAAATTCTTCACCGCGTCCCAGAAGGCTGCCCCGGACCACTGCGTCTTTTCCGTAGCGTTTCCGTATGGCATCGATGGCTTCGTCCAGTTTATGCTGTTTTTCAAGGCGCCGGGGCTGTTCCGGATCAAACAGGGACAGTTGCACCGGTTCGCCGGCCTGACAGAGCCTGGTGGTGTGGATACCCAGCAGTCGGATGGGCGCCTGACTCCATATTTCATCAAAGAGTCTGCAGGCGGTTTCATAGATCGTCCGGTCACTGTCTACCGGAACGGAAAAGGTGGTCTGATGAGAAACAGTCTGAAAGTCGGCATATTTGATTTCGATGCTTTCGGAAAGGGCCTGCTGCCGGGCTGCTCTGAGTCTGGATGCCACGGATTCTGACAGAGAGAGCAGAGCGGTTTTGGCCTGGCCTGCTGTCAGGGCATCCCGGGACAGTGTAATGGAATTACCGATGCATTTGGCTTTGACCGGATGGGTGATGACAGGAGAGTCATCTATACCATTGGCATACTGCCAGAGCAGCCGTCCATGACTTTTTAAATGGGCTTCCAGAATGCCGGGGTCGGCGAGAGCCAGATCTTTGATGGTGAGAATGCCCAGCTTGCGCAGTGTTTCCACACTGGAGTTTCCGCACATATATAAAGAAGAAACCGGAAGGGGCCACATCTTTTTTTCAATTTCCGTGGAAAACAGCGTATGTGTCAGATTGGGTTTTTGAAAGTCGGAAGCCATTTTGGCCAGTACCCTGCGGTCCGAAACTCCGATATTTACTGTAAACCCAAAGGTTTTCAGGATCTGTTCCCGGATATGGTCAGCACCTGACACAGGTGTCTTATATTGATGCGCTATGGGAGTAAAGTCCATATAGCATTCATCCACGCTGACCTGTTCCATATCCGGGCAAAAATCCGACAGATATGTCATCAATTCTCCGGAACAGTTTGCATACAGATCATGATCCGGCGGCACCATAACCAGAGAGGGGCATTTTCGGAATGCACTGACTACCGGCTCACCGGTTTTGATGCCGTATTTTCTGGCAGGATCAGATTTGGCCAGCACCACGCCGTGTCGTTTTTCCATATCACCGCCTATAATAGAGGGAATCAGCCGCAGGTCTGGGGGAGTGCCGTCTGACAGGCGTTTCAGTGCAGTCCAGCTTAAATAGGCAGAGTTCACATCTATATGAAATACAATCGAATCCATGTACACCTCCTGTTTCCTTACCATTGTACAAATTTGGAAAAATCTTTACAAGTAAAAAATTAGCTGTTAGAATAAAAGTGTTACAGAATTATTACATGACTGTGGGCGAAAGCTGCAGTCATTCATGACAATAGAAAGTCTGCCCGGTGCGCTTTCTGTTGTTCGTTTCTCAGAACAGAAAGTCTGAAAAATAAGAATGAAAAATCCGAACAAGATGAAATGGGCATATTTGAAAGGAATGGGGCTGGCAGTTATTGTCAGTGCTTTCTTTCTGCCATCTTATATGAAACTGGAACATACAGGCAATAATATTTTTTATGTGACGCTCAATGGCGTCACAGTGGGGACCAGTGCCGAAGAGGATGTGGAAGCCCTGGTACGGCAGGCACGTCTGCAGGTGGCAGGAGAAAGCAAGGCGCCTGTTATGCTGGAGGCAGAGGTGTCTGTGGAAGGGGAAGAGGTATATTTTGGCAGGGTAGATACGGAGGAAGTAATCGTTGCCAATATGGCGGAGGTTATGAAAGCCAGCGAGGTGGAAACACTGGCCCGTTCCTATACGGTGAAGATCAATGATTTTACGGTGAACCTGGCCAGTTCACAGGATGTACTGGGGCTGTTGAATGCGGTATTCGACCAGTATGATACTGCGGATCAGTATGGAGTCCGCCTGGTACTGGATCCGTTCCGGGAACTGAATGTGCTTACGACTCAGGTGACAAATCAGGAGGAAGAGCAGAAAAAAGAGGAGGCCGATGATTTCCATAAAACAGCAGGCGTGGATGCCTGCCTTTCACAGACAGACGGCGTGCTGGAAAGTGGGAGAGAAAAAGAGTTTTCCGATTATGAGCTGGGACTGATTTCTATGGCCTATGGGGATTCGGTGGAAGTTGTGGAGGCGTATCTGCCGCCGGAGGATGTGACGCCGCTGCAGGAAGCCATCGAACGGGTGACAAAGAAACAGGAAAAAAATAAAATTTACGAGGTGGTGGCAGGAGACACCCTGTCTCAGATAGCAGAGGACAACGGGCTGGCGATGGACAGGCTGATCGAGATCAATCCCACCATCGAAAATGAAAGCTCCACCATCCGTGTGGGAGATGAAATCATTGTTACCGCTCCGGAGCCGGAGCTGTCTGTGGTACGTCAGGAACAGCAATATTATGAAGAAGATTATGATTCGGATGTCATTTATATAGACAATGACAGTTGGTACACAACAGAGCGGGTTACCAGACAGGAGCCATCGGCAGGGCACAGGCGTGTCGTGGCAGTGGTTTCCTATCGCAACGATGCGGAAACCGGACGGGAAATCCTGAAGGAAGAAGTGACAATGGAGGCGGTGCCCAAGATTGTGGAACGGGGTACCAAAACACCGCCCACATATATCAAGCCGATTTCCGGCGGACGGCTTTCCTCCGGCTTCGGAAGGCGGAATGCACCTACCAAGGGCGCTTCCAGCTATCATAAAGGAATCGACTGGGCCACGCCCATCGGGACAGCGGTTATGGCTTCCTGTGACGGTGTGGTGACAAAGGCCGGCTGGGGCAGCGGTTACGGCTATGTGGTATATATTGATCATGGGGACGGGAGACAGACCAGATACGGTCATTTAAGTAAGGTACTTGTAAAAGCAGGCCAGCGGGTATCCCAGGGGCAGAAAATTGCGCTCAGCGGGAATACCGGCAGGAGCACCGGGCCGCATGTGCATTTTGAAATTTTAATCGGAGGTTCTCAGGTCAATCCGCTGAATCATTTAAGCTGAAAAGCAGCGGATGGCTGGCTGATTCCATACAAAGGAAAATACTCTGGCTTTACAAATGAGAGAAATGTGGTATACTACTTAATAGTCTTAATTTTTCAGAGGTCAAAAAGATGGAACAATATGCGATTAAAGGCGGTAATCCATTGGTCGGTGAAGTGGAAATCGGCGGCGCCAAAAATGCTGCGCTGGCGATACTGGCTGCTTCTGTGATGACGGATGAGACCGTAATGATAGAGAATATGCCTGATGTACGGGATACCAATGTACTGCTGCAGGCCATTTCCAGCATCGGCGGAATTGTGGAGCGGATTGACAGGCATACCGTGAAGATCAACGGTTCCCAGATTCACGATCTGGTGATTGACGGTGATTATATCAAAAAAATCAGGGCATCTTATTACCTTCTGGGTGCTCTCTTAGGCAAATACAAAAAAGCTGAAGTGGCCCTGCCGGGAGGCTGCAATATTGGCAGCCGGCCCATTGACCAGCATCTGAAAGGCTTTCGTGCGCTGGGAGCGGAGGTCAATATCGCCCACGGCCTGATCATTGCCCAGGCGGATCATCTGCGGGGCAATCATATCTACATGGATGTGGTAACTGTGGGAGCTACCATCAATGTGATGATGGCAGCGGTTATGGCAGAGGGTATGACGATTATAGAAAATGCGGCCAAAGAGCCTCATGTGGTAGATCTGGCCAACTTTCTGAACAGTATGGGCGCCAACATCAAAGGTGCGGGAACGGATGTGATCCGTATCCGGGGTGTGGCAAAGCTGCACCGGACGGAGTATGCGATCATTCCCGATCAGATCGAGGCAGGCACTTTTATGTTTGCGGCGGCCGTGACCAAAGGGGATATTACCGTGAAAAACGTGATTCCCAAGCATCTGGAGTCCATCAGCGCCAAGCTGCTGGAAATCGGCTGCGAGATAGAGGAGTCGGATGATGCCGTGCGTGTGGTGGCTTCCAGGAAGCTGCGGCATACCCATGTTAAGACGCTTCCCTATCCGGGTTTCCCTACAGATATGCAGCCACAGATTGCCGTTGCACTGGGGCTTTCCAACGGAACCAGCATCGTAACGGAAAGTATTTTTGAAAACCGGTTTAAATATGTGGATGAGCTGACCCGTATGGGCGGCAGTGTGAAGGTAGAAGGCAATACGGCCATTATCAATGGGGTGGAGCGCTATACAGGCGCCAGCATAACCGCACCGGATTTGCGTGCAGGGGCCGCTCTTGTGCTGGCCGGGCTGGCAGCGGAGGGAGTTACCACCATTGATGAGATCCGCTATATTGAAAGAGGATATGAGGACTTCCCTCAGAAATTAAAAAGCCTGGGCGCCCAGATTGAATTGGTGGATACGGACAAGGCTTTGCAGAAATTCAAATTGTGTGCAGGTTAAGATAAATATAGCAGATATAAATCAGAAAAAGATTGACAAACTGTATATTCAGGTATATGCTGTACGTATTAAAAGAAAATTGCATAGTATCTATTTTCTCTTATTCAGAGTGGTGGAGGTACATAGGACCTGAGAAGCCACGGCAACCCCGGAAGGAAGGTGCCAACCTGAGCGAATTGATCGAACAATAAGAGGATTTGAGTATGAGATGTTGCCAAGTCCGCTTATGTAGGTAAGCGGACTTTTCATATGGGCAGCGGAAGATCCGGACCATTTCATCAAATGGCTGCTAACAGGCTTTTTGTGAAAAATATAGAAAAAACAGAGAGGAGAAACAAATGGAGAAACTTTTATTTACTTCCGAATCCGTAACCGAGGGGCATCCTGACAAAATGTGTGATGCCATTTCCGATGCGATTCTGGATGCACTGATGGAAAAGGACCCGATGAGCCGGGTGGCATGCGAATCGGCAAGCTGTACCGGATTCGTACTGGTGACAGGCGAGATTACCACAAATGCTTATGTGGATATTCAGAAAATTGTCCGCGAAACCGTAAAGGAGATCGGCTATGACCGGTCTGAGTATGGATTTGACGGCAATACCTGTGCGGTCATGGTGGCGATTGACGAGCAGTCCTCAGATATCGCAATGGGTGTGGACAAGGCTCTGGAAGCAAAGGAAAACAAAATGTCCGATGCAGAGATTGAGGCGATCGGCGCCGGAGATCAGGGTATGATGTTCGGATATGCCAGCAATGAAACACCGGAATATATGCCGTATCCTATTTCCCTTGCCCACAAGCTGGCACTGCAGCTTACAAAGGTGCGCAAGGATGGTACATTGAAATATCTGCGTCCTGACGGCAAGAGCCAGGTTTCAGTAGAATATGATGAGAAGGGAAAACCCAAGCGTCTGGAAGCAGTGGTGCTTTCCACACAGCATGATCCGGATGTGACACAGGAACAGATCCATGAGGATATTAAGAAATATGTATTCGATCCTGTCCTTCCGGCGGATATGATCGACGGGGAAACCAAATTCTTTATCAACCCTACAGGCCGCTTTGTAATCGGAGGGCCGCACGGGGATGCAGGGCTCACCGGGCGGAAAATTATCGTGGATACCTATGGCGGATATGCCCGTCACGGCGGCGGCGCTTTCTCCGGAAAAGACTGCACAAAGGTAGACCGTTCGGCTGCTTATGCGGCACGTTATGTGGCAAAGAACATCGTGGCAGCAGGGCTGGCAGATAAATGCGAGATTCAGCTTTCCTATGCCATCGGTGTGGCACAGCCTACCTCCGTTATGGTGGATTCGTTCGGAACCGGAAAGGTATCGGATGAAAAGCTGGTGGAAATCGTGCGTGAGAACTTTGACCTTCGTCCGGCAGGCATTATCAAAATGCTGGATCTGCGCCGCCCGATCTATAAACAGACGGCAGCATATGGACATTTCGGACGCAACGATCTGGATCTTCCCTGGGAGAAAACAGATAAGACAGAAGTACTGCGCAGCTATCTGTAAAAGAAAAAAATACAAAGAAGCAGGCAAAAAAGAGGAGGATCGGCTGTGGGCCGGTCCTCCTTTGCTTTCAATTCATTCCCTGCTGGCGATTGTCAAGGAAAATGAAACGTAGTATAATAAATGCGGGAAAAATCTGTTTCTAAGCGGGCCCGGAAATCATATGGATGGATGAAAGTATATGGAATTCTGGATGAGAATAATCGATTTCATAGAAAAAGATGTGGAAAATGCCAATGAGACAAAAAGGGCCTCAGTGATTATGCGTTCTTTTTCGCTGGTCATGTGTATTTATTTTCTGATACAGGGTATCTGTCTGGCTGTGTGCGGGCAATGGGCCGGCATGGGAGTGAGTCTGCTTTGTCTTGTGGGGTATGTGGTGGCTTTTGGATATACTTACCGAAACCGTACCAAAACTGCCATGCGGTATACCTTTCTTTCCACGATAATCTGGGTATTGCTTTTTGTGGTACTGTTTGGCTGGGACTGTGGGGCACAGCATTTTCTGTTTGCGCTGCTGATTTTATTCATTGCGGTCAGTCATGAAAGTACACGCCGCAAGATACTGGCGGCGGCCTTTTTATGTATGGTCCGGCTGATACTGTACCAGTATACCGGACACTTTGAACCATTGATTTTTCTGAACCGGATTGCCATTTCCATTATGCAGTTGATCAATACGGTCAGTATTTTTACCGCGCTGTCGGTGATTGTGATTCTGTTCTGCCAGGATTCTCTGTCAATGGAGAAAAAGCTGGTGGCATACAATGAAAGGCTGCGGGAAACTTCCATGCGTGACCCGCTGACTAAGTTGTACAACAGGCGGGCAATGGTAGAGTATATGAATGAACTGGTAGCCGGCGGCGCCTGGTTTAATATTGCCATAGGCGATATTGATTTTTTTAAAAAGGTGAATGACACGTATGGGCATGAAGCCGGGGATGCGGTACTGGTACATATTGCCGGCCTGCTGGCGTCTTATATGGAACAGAAGGGACGGGTATGCCGGTGGGGCGGAGAGGAATTTCTGCTGGTCTTTGAGGATATGAACGGGGAAAAGGCAAAGCAGGAGCTGGAGAAGATACGGAACCTGGTCAGTCAGCAGAAGATCGGTTATAAAGGGCAGACCATTTCTGTCACGATGACCTTTGGGCTGGATGAATACAGCAGCCATCATCCCATTGATGTTACCATTAACAGTGCGGATCAGAAACTATATATGGGTAAGAGTCAGGGCAGGAACCGGGTTATTTTCTGATGGACCTGACAGAACAAAGAAACCGGAGCGTGCAATATGGCATTTACACATTTACATGTCCATACAGAATATTCTCTGCTGGACGGGTCCAATAAGATAAAAGAATATGTAAAACGGGTCAGAGAGCTGGGAATGGACAGCGCTGCCATTACAGATCATGGTGTCATGTATGGAGTCATTGATTTTTACCGGGCGGCCAAAGAGGCGGGGATCAATCCTGTCATTGGCTGCGAGGTTTATGTGGCGCCCGGCTCCCGCTTTGATAAGGAACTGACGGGAGGAGAGGACCGGTATTACCATCTGGTGCTTCTGGCAGAAAACAATACCGGATATGCCAACCTGGTAAAGATCGTGAGCAGGGGCTTTACCGAAGGGTATTATTACAAACCCCGTGTGGATATGGAGGTGCTGCAGGAGTTTCATGAAGGAATCATTGCGCTTTCCGCCTGTCTGGCCGGAGAGGTGCAGCGGTATATTATAAAGGGACTGACAGGAGAGGCCAAAAAGGCGGCCAAAAGGTATGAGGACTGTTTCGGAAAAGGCAATTTCTTTCTGGAACTGCAGGATCACGGGATTCCGGACCAGAAAACGGTCAATACCGCGCTGCTGCGGCTGAGCCGGGAGCTGGAGATTCCGCTGGTGGCCACCAATGATGTACATTATACCTATGCAGAGGATGAAAAGCCCCATGATATTCTGCTCTGCATCCAGACCGGCAAAAAGCTGGCAGATGAGGACCGGATGCGGTATGTGGGCGGACAGTACTATGTGAAAAGTGAGGAAGAAATGAGAGGGCTGTTTCCCTATGCCTGGGAGGCTGTGGAAAACACCCAGCGGATTGCCGACCGCTGCCATGTGGATATCGAGTTCGGCGTGACCAAGCTGCCTCACTATGAAGTGCCGGAAGGGTATACCTCCTGGACTTATCTGCAGGAGCTGTGCCGGCAGGGACTGGCGGAGCGGTATCCGGAGCAGACCGTGGATACAGACAGTGGAAAGGAGCTGCAGGAGCGGCTGGACTATGAGCTGAATGTAATCAGGAAAATGGGGTATGTGGACTATTTCCTGATTGTGTGGGATTTTATCAATTATGCCAAGAAAAACGGGATTGCGGTAGGGCCGGGCAGGGGAAGTGCGGCAGGAAGCATCGTATCCTATTGTCTGAGCATAACGGATATCGATCCGATCCGCTACAGCCTGCTGTTTGAACGTTTCCTGAATCCGGAGCGGGTTTCCATGCCTGATATTGATATTGACTTCTGCTTTGAACGAAGGCAGGAAGTGATTGATTATGTGGGAGAGAAATACGGCCATGATAAGGTAGTGCAGATTGTGACGTTCGGTACACTGGCGGCCAAAGGTGTGATCCGGGATGTGGGACGGGTAATGGATCTGCCATACAGCTATGTGGATTCCATTGCCAGAATGGTGCCCAATGAACTGAATATTACCATTGACCGGGCACTGGAGGTCAATCCGGAATTTCGTACCCTGTATGAAAGCGATGAGCAGGTACATAACCTGATCACTATGTGCAGACGTCTGGAAGGGCTTCCCAGACATACGTCCATGCATGCGGCGGGGGTGGTGATCTGTCCGGAGAGCGCCGATGAGTTTGTGCCGCTTTCCAGAGGCTCCGACGGCTCTGTTACCACCCAGTTTACCATGACCACACTGGAAGAGCTGGGCCTTTTAAAAATGGATTTTCTCGGCCTGCGTACTTTGACCGTGATCCAGAATGCAGTGGACAATATCCGGAAAAGCAGCGGAAAAGTCATTGATATGAGCAAGGTGGATTACAATGACAAAGCAGTGCTGGAGGCGATTGGGACCGGCAGAAATGAAGGGGTTTTTCAGATTGAAAGCGGCGGGATGAAAAATTTCATGAAGGAGTTAAAGCCGCAGAACCTGGAAGATATCATAGCGGGGATTTCCCTGTACCGGCCGGGGCCGATGGACTTTATCCCCAGATACATCAAAGGAAAGAACAGTCAGAAGGATATCGTATATGACTGCCCCCAGTTGGAACCCATTCTGGCGCCCACCTACGGCTGTATTGTCTATCAGGAACAGGTCATGCAGATTGTCCGGGATCTGGGCGGCTATACGCTGGGCCGGAGTGATCTGGTGCGCCGGGCCATGAGCAAAAAAAAGCAGGCGGTGATGGAAAAGGAGCGGGCGAATTTTATCTTCGGCAATCAGGAAGAGGGAGTGCCGGGATGTATCGCACGGGGGATTCCGGAGAGTACGGCCAGCCGGATCTATGATGAAATGATGGACTTTGCCAAATATGCTTTTAACAAGTCTCATGCGGCCTGCTATGCGGTGGTTTCCTACCAGACCGCATGGCTGAAATATTATTATCCGCTGGAGTTTATGGCGGCGCTTTTGACGTCTGTTATTGACAATCCCAGAAAGGTATCCGAATATATCCTGGCCTGCAGAGGCATGGGGATCTCGATTCTGCCGCCCGATATCAATTCGGGAGAAGCAGGGTTTTCCGTATCGGAGGGTGCTATCCGGTATGCGTTGACAGCAATCAAGAGTATCGGCAGGAGCGTAATTGAATGTATTGTGGAGGAGAGAGAGCAAAGAGGGCCATATAAAAATCTGAAGGACTTTATGACTCGTACCGCCGGCAGCGAAATGAATAAGAGGGGAATCGAAAACCTGATCAAAGCAGGGGCTTTCGACGGACTGGGCGGGACGAGAAAGCAGCTGATGAGTATTTATATACAGGTCCTGGAAAGCATCCAGCAGGATAAGAAAAACAATATGGCAGGACAGCTCACACTGTTTGATCTGGCCAGTGAAGAGGATAAGGACAGTTATGATATCCGCCTGCCGGATGTGGGAGAGTATTCCAAAGAGATGATGCTGGCCTTTGAAAAAGAGGTATTGGGTATTTATATCAGCGGGCATCCACTGCAGGAATATGAGGGAATCTGGAAAAAGCATATTACAGCCACCACGGCCTCTTTCCTGATGGACGAAGAAACCGGTGCAGTGTCTGTGCAGGACGGAAGCAGCGCCACCGTTGGGGGGATGATTGCCAACAAAAAAATTAAATATACAAAGAATGATAAAGTCATGGCTTTTCTGCAGCTGGAAGATCTGGCAGGGAGCATTGAAGTCATCGTATTTCCCAGAGACTATGAGAAATACAGTGCAAAACTGGTGATAGACAACAAGGTATTTATCCGGGGAAGGGTCAGCGTGGAAGAGGAAAAAGACGGCAAGCTGATCTGTGAGGAGATTACTTCTTTTGACGAACTTCCCAGAACGCTCTGGGTTAAATTCCGTACTATGGAAGCCTATGAGCAGGGCCGGGAAAGTCTGTTTTCCATATTAGATGGTTCGGACGGAAAGGATCGGGTGACCATTTATATCGAGCAGCCCAGAGTCATGAAAAAGCTGCCGGCCAATATGAGTATCCGGGCAGACGAAGCCCTGTGCCAGGCGCTGACGGCCCGGTTCGGAAACGAAAATGTAAAAGTGGTTTAATGTGCGGAAAATCATTGAAATCAGCAGAAAAACAGTTTAGAATGTAGGAAAACGCTACCATTCACAAGGAGGAACCAGCATGGCAAAAGAGATTAAGACCATCGGTGTGTTGACAAGCGGCGGAGATGCGCCGGGCATGAATGCGGCTATCCGTGCAGTTGTCCGGAAAGCAATCAGTAACGGAGTGAAAGTAAAGGGGATTAAAAAGGGGTATCAGGGGCTTTTAAATGAAGAAATCGTAGATATGGAGGCGAGGAGTGTATCGGATACGATACAGAGGGGCGGCACCATATTGGGTACGGCAAGATGCCACGAATTCCGCACAGAAGAGGGGCAGGCCAAAGGTGCGGAAATCTGCAGAAAGCATGGAATTGACGGTTTGGTAGTCATTGGCGGTGACGGCTCTTACCGGGGGGCACAGGCGCTTTCCCGCCAGGGTATCAATACCATCGGCCTGCCGGGTACCATTGATCTGGATATTGCCTGTACGGAATATACGATTGGGTTCGATACCGCAGTCAATACGGCCATGAACGCCATTGATAAAGTGCGTGATACTTCTTCTTCCCATGAACGCTGCAGTATCATTGAGGTTATGGGGAGAAATGCAGGATATATCGCACTTTGGTGCGGTGTGGCAAACGGAGCGGAGGACATCCTGCTTCCGGAGCGGTATGATTATAATGAGCAGGAAATCATCAACAATATTATCCGCAACAGAAAGAAGGGCAAAACCCATCATATCATTATCAATGCAGAAGGAATCGGCCATTCCACTTCTATGGCCCGCAGGATAGAGGCGGCCACCGGGGTAGAAACCAGAGCCACCATCCTGGGTTACATGCAGAGAGGCGGCAGCCCTACCTGCAAAGACCGGTTTTATGCATCCATTATGGGGGCTTATGCGGCAGATATTCTCTGTGAAGGCAAGACAAACCGGGTAGTGGGGTACCAGCATGGCAGATTTTTGGATTTTGATATTGAAGAAGCACTGGCTATGAAGAAAGACATCAACGATTTCCAGTTTGATGTGAGTAAGGTGCTGTCATTGTGATCGCAGAAACAGGAAAAAAAGGAGCTGTGCGATGATTACAAGTCCTGGGAATGCAAGGATGAAAGCAGTCATACAGATGAAACAGAAAGCAAAGGTGCGCAGGGAAACAGATTCCTTCCTGGCGGAAGGCGTCAAAATGTTTCTGGAAGCGCCTGTGGAGCGGATTCGGGAAGTCTATATTTCCGAATCTTTTTCCTGTCCGGACAAAAAACTGGAACAGGCTGTCAGGAAAAAGCTGGAACAGGAGCTGCACAGGAAGCAGAGAGAAACCGTTTCGCAGGAAGTGTTCGGTAAGATCTCGGATACCTGTTCCCCGCAGGGGATTCTCTGTGTGATGAAGGCATATCATTATACACTTTCCGATCTGCTGCAAAAAGAGGCGCCCCTGCTGCTCCTGCTGGAGAATATACAGGATCCCGGCAATCTGGGAACCATGCTCCGGGCGGGAGAGGGTGCAGGCATCGACGGTGTGATTCTTTCAGCAGATTCGGCGGATATGGGCAATCCCAAAACAGTACGCGCTACGATGGGTTCCGTGTACCGGGTGCCCTTTCTGTATACGGAAAGTCTGGCAGATACCATCAAAGCGCTGCAGGAGCGGGATGTCCGTGTCTTTGCAGCACATCTGCAGGGTAAGACGGATTATGATGTATGTGATTACAGAGGCGGCAGCGCATTTCTGATCGGCAATGAAAGCAGGGGGTTGAAACCGGAGACAGCGGCGCTGGCTGACCAATATATGAAGATTCCCATGAAAGGCGCAGTGGAATCTCTGAACGCAGGAATTGCAGCCGCTCTTCTGATGTATGAAGCGGCGCGGCAAAGGAGGAAATCGGAATGAAAATCGGAATCATCGGGCTGGGCAATATGGCGGATGCGGTGATCGGCGGTATGCTGAGAAAAGAGATTGTCACAAAAGAGGAAATCGTGGGTTCCGCTGCCACAGGGCAGACTGTCAGACGGATGGCAGAGAAATATGGAATCGAAACCACCAGGGACAACCGGGCAGTGGCCGAAAGTGCAGAAGTATTGATTTTTGCTGTAAAACCGCAGTTCCTGGAAACCGTGATCAGACAGATCAGGGAGGATGTGCGGGAAGAAACTCTTCTGGTCACCATTGCAGCCGGTAAATCCATCAGTTGGTATGAAACAGCATTTGGCAGACCCATCCGGCTGGTGCGCTGTATGCCCAATACACCGGCACTGGTGGGAGAGGGCTGTACAGCCGTATGCCCCAACCAGTCTGTAACCGAAGAAGAAAAAGAATATGTATTGCGGCTGATGGGAAGTTTCGGCAGGACCTGCCTGATTCCCGAATCCCGTATGGATGCTTTTTCCGCTGTGGCAGGCAGTTCCCCGGCGTTCGCTTTTCTGTTTCTGGAAGCGCTGGCAGACGGCGGCGTGGCAGCGGGCATGACAAGAGAAGAGTCCATACAGGCAGCGGCACAGGCTGTGCTGGGCAGTGCCAGACTGCTGCTGGAAACCGGCAGACATCCGGGTGCTCTGAAAGATATGGTCTGCTCGCCGGGAGGGACTACGATTCAGGGTGTCAGGGCACTGGAACGGGCAGGTATCCGGGGCGCGGTGATGGATGCAGTGGATGCCTGCGTGGAGAGGGCAAAGCAGCTTTGACGTTGTGTATATGACCTTCGCGGCGGCTGTGGAAAACCTGAAGGGCAGAGAAATTTTAATATAGAGGTACATCCGGATGGAACTGAGGGTTTTACAATACTTTTTGGCTGTTGCAAGGGAAGAAAATATTACCAAAGCAGCAGCGCTTCTGCATATCACACAGCCCACCCTGTCCCGTCAGCTTATGCAGATGGAGGAGAAACTTGGCGTCAAACTGTTCCGCAGGGGAAAGCATAACATCCTGCTGACAGAAGAGGGCATGCTGCTTCGGCGGCGTGCGCAGGAGATCGTTGACCTGGCAGAAAAAACAGCGAAAGAATTGAAGCACGGAGAAGAAATGGTTTCAGGGGAAATTGCCATTGGCTGTGGAGAAACGCAGAATATGAGGCCGCTCTCTGAAATGATTGCTTCTTTCAGGCAGAAATATCCTGATGTAAGTTTCCATATTTATACGGCGATTGCGGATGATGTAAAGGAACGGTTAGAAAATGGTATTTTGGATATGGGGCTTTTACTGGAACCGGTAGAGGTCAGCAGATACCATTATGTACGGATGCCGTTAAGGGAAAAATGGCAGGTGTTGATGCGCAGTGATATGCATCTGGCGGGAAAAGAAAAGATCACTCCTGACGATCTGGCAGGTGTTCCCCTGATCATAGCAAGGCGGCAGTCCGTACGGAATGAACTGGAAAACTGGTTCGGCTATGACAAAGAAAAACTGCATGTTGCATCGACCTGTAATCTCTCTCACCATAACCAGTCTATCATGGTGGAGAGCGGCATCGGAGTGGCATTGGTGATGGAATTTGCCTGCAATCAGGACACGTTATGCTTAAGGCCGTTAGAGCCGGAGATCGAGAGCGGTTGTCTCCTGGTCTGGAAAAAGAACCTGACACTTTCTTTGGCAATGCAACGGTTTATAGAATATGGGAAGGAGTATTTGACAGAAACGGGAAAAGAAAATATAGAAAACATAGAAGATATCGAAGAATAGAGAAGGATTCCAAGTGGTGAATGGAAAACTGCTGCAAATGGCCTATTCGGCATTGTGCAGCAGTTTTTTTGCTTTTTAAAATACAAAAAAGGCATTTCTTAGAATACAAAATAGGTATTAGACATGGAAGATAATATTTTATAAGATAAATATATCAAGTACACGGAAAAATCAAGAGGAGGTAGCAGAAATGAGCAAGAAATATGAAGGTCTTGCAGCCGCTATTGTTGAGAAAGCCGGCGGACCGGATAATGTCAGTGCAGTCCGCCACTGCCAGACAAGGCTTCGCCTTACCCTGAAGGATACAGGAATAGCGGATAAAGGCAGCATCCAGAGTCTCGACGGTGTTGCCCAGGTAGTGGAGAGCGGGGGAATGTTTCAGGTCGTGATCGGAATGCATGTAGCGGAGGTTTTTGAAGAGGTGGAAAAGCTGATCCCCGACAAAGAAGGCGAGACGGCGCAGGACAAAGGAAGCAAAGAAAAAATGTCCCCTGTCAATTTTGCCATTGATTTTGTGTCCAGCGTGTTCCAGCCAATCGTACCGGCGCTTTCCGGCGCGGGTATGTTAAAGGCGCTGATGGCTCTTCTTACGGTATTTCATTTGTCAGACAGCAGTTCGCAGAGCTACTACATATTAAATTTCTTTGCGGATGCGGTTTTTACATTCCTGCCGCTTCTGCTGGCGTATACAACGGCCAAAAGAATGAGGTGTAATGTGGTTCTGGCCATTTCCGTAGCAGGTATCATGTGCCATCCGAACTGGACGGCTTTGGTAACGGCGGGAGAGCCGGTAAACTTTTTCGGCATCATTCCGTTTTATCTGGTGGCGTATACGTCAACGGTCATCCCGATTATTCTGGTCATCGTGGTGCAGTCCTTTGTGGAAAAGGCATTGAACAAAGGAATCCCCAAGGCTGTGAATCTGGTTTTTGTGCCGATGTTTACCTTCCTGATCATGGGTACGCTTGCCTTGTCCGTTTTGGGACCTGTCGGAGAATATGCGGGTGAAGGACTGGCGCTTATCTTCGACTGGCTGAGTACCAATGCAAGCTGGGCGCCGTCCGTGTTGATCGGCGGTCTGCTTCCTGTCATGGTCATGTTCGGCCTGCACCATGCGGTAGCGCCTCTCGGGAGTATGCAGATGGCAAGCCTGGGATTTGACAGTATTTTCGGGCCCGGATGTGTATGTTCCAATATCGCGCAGGGTACGGCGGCGCTGGTAGTGGGTATGCGTACCAAAGATGCCAAAACAAGACAGCTTGGGTTGTCAACGGGAACAACAGCGCTCATGGGAATTACGGAACCGGTGCTTTATGGCCTGAATCTTCCGAAAAAGTATCCGCTGTTTGCGGCAATGATCGGCGGCGGTCTGGGAGGGCTTTATGCGGGAGTTACCCATACACACCGTTTTGCAACAGGTTCTTCCGGTATCCCGGCAGTTCTGTTATACATTGGTGACGACACCATGACCTATTTCTGGAATATTATCATCTCGCTTGTGATTACAATCGTGTCCACTGCAATCATTACCTTTGTGCTTACTTTAAGGTATGAGAATAAAAAGGAAGAAGCAGGAGGGCAGGCGCAGGTCCCTGAAAAGACAGAGGAAAACGCAGTGTATGCACCGGTAAAGGGAAGCATTGTCACAATGGAAAATATACCTGATCCTACTTTTTCAGCCGGTATTCTCGGATGGACAATGGGAATAGAACCTTCGGATGGAACCGTGTATGCGCCTTTTCATGGAAAGATAGAGCAGGTAGCGGATACGGGCCATGCGGTAGGGCTTGTCAGCAAAGACGGTCTTGAAGTCCTGATTCATGTAGGTGTGGATACCGTGGAAATGGGCGGTACCGGGTTTGACATCAAGGTAAAAGAAGGGGAGGAAGTAAAAGCAGGACAGATGCTGATGACATTTGACCGCAAAGCGATTGCCGATGCAGGGCATCCGGATGTTGCGGTTGTGATCGTGCTGAATGCAGACGATTATCAGTCTGTGGAACTGGCAGCAGAAGGAACGGTAGAAGCAGGAATGAAAATCATACAGGCGGCAAAAGAAACAGGAGGGAAGAAGGGTATATGAACAGTTTTCCAAAGAATTTTTTATGGGGCGGCGCAACGGCGGCAAATCAGTTTGAAGGCGGAATAAATGAAGGCGGGAAAGGGCTTTCTGTCCCCGATGTGATGACGGGCGGGACAAAGGAGGCACCCCGTCATGTGACGGACGGTATCCTGCCGGGATACCATTATCCGAGCCATGAAGCGGTGGATTTTTACCACCGCTATAAAGAGGATATTGCATTGTATGGGGAGATGGGATTTAAGTGTTTCCGTATGTCCGTGAACTGGACCAGGATCTTTCCGAATGGGGATGAACAGGAGCCGAACCGGGCAGGGATCGCATTTTACCGGAGCGTATTTGATGAATGCAGGAAATATGGGATGGAGCCTCTTGTGACCATCAGCCATTATGAGCTTCCGTACCATCTTGCAAAGGAATACGGCGGCTGGTCGGACCGTAAAGTGATGGATTTCTTTTTGAAATACTGTGAGGTGTTATTTACGGAATTTCAGGGGCTGGTGCATTACTGGCTGACATTTAACGAAATCAACATCCTGCAGATGGGGCCTTACGGAAACCTGATGGGCGGCGGCATCCTGCCTCCCGGCAGGGATACCGCAGTGGGGGTACTGGCAGGGCTTGATGTGAGCTGGGATGATGAGCAGCGGCGTTATACGGCGCTCCACCATCAGCTTGTCGCCAGTGCCAGGGCGGTAAAAATGGCACATGAGATCGACCCGGACAATAAAGTGGGATGTATGCTCCTGAGCAGGGTGTCCTATCCCTATACCTGCAGGCCGGAGGATGTGCTGAAAGCGCAGCAGGTGATGCAGACTGCAAATTACTATTGCGGGGATGTCCATGTACGAGGGAAATATCCGGCGTTTGCAGGACGGCTCTGGAGAGAGAAAGGGATAACGATCCCGTTCGCAGAAGGCGACAGGGAAGCCCTGCAGGAAGGATGTGTGGATTTCGTCAGCTTCAGTTATTATTCCAGCAGCACGGCGACAGACGATAAGACAGTGCCGGTTGCCAATGGAAATATGATGCGCGGCCCGGCCAATCCCTATCTGGAGCAGAGCCAGTGGGGGTGGACGATTGATCCGAAGGGCCTGCGGTTTTTGCTGAATGAATTTTACGGACGCTGGCAGGTACCGCTGATGATTGTGGAAAATGGCCTCGGCGCGGAAGATACGGTGGAGGAGGACGGGAGTATCCATGACGAATACCGTATCGCATATATGCGGGAGCATATCAAAGAGATGGCGGAGGCTGTCGCAGACGGTGTGGAGCTGATGGGATATACAGTCTGGGGCTGTACGGATCTGGTAAGCGCCGGAACCGGTGAAATGGCAAAAAGATACGGGCTTGTCTATGTGAATAAAGACAATGAAGGGAAAGGCTCTCTGGAACGCCGGAGAAAAGACAGCTTTTACTGGTACCGGAAGGTAATAAAAAGCAATGGGGAGAAATTGGATCAGGAATGAAACAGGTATCCATGCAAGATATGCGTCTTTTCTTTGTTTGAATCAGATATACAAAACAGGCATATTTCAAAATGCAATATAGGTATTAGACATTTAAGAAAAGCAGATTTATAATAAATGGAATCCTCAAAGGAGGGATTGTCTGCACGCTGAGAAAGGAGCATATTTATAAAAATGACAATGAAGGAAGCGAGCAAACGGTATCAGATCCCCATTAAAATACTGAAAGAATATGAAAAATGGGAGCTGTGCGGCGCGGTAAAGAAAGTGATAGGAGTATGGCAGTATGATGATCAGGACATAGAGAGGCTCAGTATGATCATGACGCTGCATGAGATGGGCTTTAGCAACAGTGAAGTGGAAACCTATATGCGCCTTACCCTGGAAGGGGATCATACAGAACCGGAGCGGATAGCGATGCTGAACCGGAGGAGGGGCAAGACCCTGGATGAGATCCACCTTAAGGAAAAACAGATAGCCCATATGGATTATCTGCGGCATGAGATGCAGAAAAGCAGAAAAGAGTAAGCGGAGGGCGATGAAAATGAAAAAACTGGTATCGGTAATTGTGGTTGGTATATTGGCGTTTTCACTGGCAGGATGCGGCAGGAATGAGACAGGCAACACTGCGGCAGATGAAACTATGGTAGGTCAGGAGACAGCAGGAACCGGAGAAACCGTTTCTGAGCCGGCGCCGGAGGAAGAGGCAGATGAATCGGAAACGGAAGCTGCAGCAGATGGCGGCAATGCGCTTATTGTATACTTCTCATGGTCGGGGAATACGGAAAATGTGGCAAATGCCATTGCTGACCAGACGGGAGCGGATGTCTTTGAAATTGTTCCAAAGGAAGCCTATACCTCCGACTATAATGCGCTTTTGGATATTGCCACAGAGGAAAAGGAAAGCGGCGCCCGCCCGGCGATTGCGGGAAGCATAGAGGACATTGGCAGGTATGACATCATTTATGTGGGGTATCCCAACTGGTGGAGCGATATGCCGATGATCCTGTATACGTTTTTTGACAGCTATGACCTTTCCGGTAAGACCATTGCACCGTTCTGTACCAGCGGAGGGAGCGGTCTGTCAAATACGGTGAACAGCATCAAAGAACTGGAACCGGAGGCGGATGTCCTTGAGGGGCTTCACATCGGCAGTTCGTCCGCATCCGATCCGGAGAATGCGGTAAGCGACTGGCTTGGCAGTCTGGGGCTTGCGGAATGAGAAAGGAGTGTTGCCGGCCATATGAAAAGGACAGTATTCTTTTTATTAACGTTTTTACTCAGTCTTACGTTTATCGGATGCGGACGGGAGCAGGCTGCCGAAAACACGGGAAGCCCTGGGGAACATACGGCAGGAAGCGAATCGGAAGAAACGGCCTCAGGAAAAACAGGAACAGCATCCGCAGAAGTCCCTGAGAATTTTGTCCTCATAGAAGGTGGGACTTTTCAGATGGGAAGTCCGGAAACCGAGGCGTGGCGTAGTGAGGACGAGTCGCAGCACAGTGTGACGGTCAGCGATTTCTATATGAGCCGGTACGAACTGACACAGGCGGAATATGAAGCTGTCATGGGAGAAAATCCAAGCAGCTTTTCCGGCGGGGATCTGCCGGTGGAAAATGTGACATGGCTGGAGGCTGTGGCTTACTGTAATGCGAGGAGTGAACAGGAAGGACTGACACCCGTTTATGAAGTGTCAGGCCAAAGCGTAAGCTGGGACCGGAGCGCGGACGGATACCGTCTGCCCACAGAGGCGGAATGGGAATACGCCTGCAGGGCAGGAACGGAAATGCCGTTTTATATGGAAAATTCCCCAAGCGCGGAGGAGGCAAACTATTACGGGCACTATCCCTACATGATAGAAGAAAATTATTTTTCTCAGGGAAACCTTACCGTACAGCCCGGTGAATATCGGCAGACCACCGTTTCCGTGGGAAGTTTCGGGGCCAATCCCTTTGGGCTTTACGATATGCACGGAAATGTGGGGGAGTGGACATGGGACATTTATGGAGAGTATCCGGCGGACGGACAGACGGATCCCACAGGTGCGGAAAACGGCACGCGCCGCGTATACCGGGGCGGCGGCTGGAATGATTTTGCCAAAAACATGCGCTGTGCTTACCGGGCCATGCTGGATCAGGAAAAAGGCAGTTTTAATGTGGGCATCCGACTTGTGAGAAATGCCGTGGCAGGAAACGGAAATGTGGAAGGTGCGGTTTTGGAGGCCGGAGCGGATGCAGGGAGCGCAGAGGGAAACCGTGTATTGATCGCATATTTTTCATGGGGCGGCAATACCCGTGGTATCGCAGAAGAGATCGCGGGCCAGACAGGTGCGGACCTGTTTGAAATCACACCGGTCAATCCGTATTCTGAGGATTATAATACCGTGCTTGACGAGGCGCAGCGTGACCAGAACGAACAGGCAAGGCCGGAGCTGGCTGCCCATGTGGAACATATGGAGGATTACGATATCGTTATCCTGGGGTATCCCAACTGGTGGGCCTCCATCCCCATGCCGGTGGCCTCCTTCCTTGAGGAATATGATTTTACGGGAAAAACCATCCTGCCGTTCTGCAGTCATGGAGGGGGACGTTTCGGGCAGAGCCTGACTGCCATTGCAAAACTGGCGCCGGATGCAGAAATGGGGGAGGCTTTGTCCGTCCATTATGCCGGCGGCTCATCCCTCGGGGACGATATAAGTGCATGGCTTGAAGAAAATGGAATAACAGCAGATAAAAATGAAAAACAGTAAAAAGAAACGGAGAGGGCTATTATGAAAATCAATGACAAAGAAGAGTTTAACAGACAGAACGTATTTGGAACGGGACAGGAGAACAGCGCATTTGCACAGTATTTTATCGGTAATTCCTATCTGAATCCCCTTACAGACCCGAAGGAAACGGCAGTGTTCCTGGCAAACGTCACTTTTGAGCCGGGATGCCGGAATAACTGGCACATCCATCATGCGAAGAGCGGCGGCGGACAGCTTTTGATCTGCACGGCGGGCAGCGGATGGTATCAGGAGGAAGGAAAAGAGGCTGTAAGCCTTGAACCGGGTATGGTCATCACGATTCCGGCGGAGGTGAAGCACTGGCACGGTGCAAAAGCGGACAGCTGGTTTTCCCATATCGCGGTCGAGGTTCCCGGAGAGGAAGCAGGGAATGAGTGGTGTGAGCCTGTGGATGATGAGGCGTATGGAAAGTTAGGATCATAAGTCGTGGTGATGGAAACCGGCAGCAAAACAGATACAGGTCAGGAGGAAAATACCATGAAAATCACAGCAGGCGGCGCGACATTTACAGCGGCGCTTGCAGACAACTCATCCGTGGAGGCTTTGAAGGAACTCCTTGCCAAAGGACCTCTGACAATTCACATGAGCGGGCGACATCATTCTGTATCAGGGCAATTCCCTTGTGATTTACTATGATACAAATGCATGGAATTTTACAAGGATAGGAAAGATTGAAGGCGTGACGGGAGAAGAACTCCTGGATGCGTTTGGCAGCGGGGACGTGACGGTTACGTTTTCTTTGGCACCGTCATCATGCCGTTTTTTGATGTGGCGCCGCAGACGAGGAGCCTGACGGTATGGCTGGTTCTGATCCACAATGTCTTTAACTGCATTGCATTTCCTTTTGCAGATCCGTTGGGAAAAGGACTGCGGGCGGCAGGCGATGTGAAGTTTACGGTGGTCTGGTCATTGATCACGACCATTGGCGTGCGGCTTCTGGCATCGGTCCTGTTTGCCGTTGTGTTTGATATGGGCGTAATCGGGATTGCGCTGGCAATGAGCCTGGATTGGTGTGTCCGGGCAGTGGTATTTTATATCCGCTTTCAGAGTGGAAAATGGAAGAAGTATCAGTTGATTTGAAAAAAGACAGTTTGGGAAAGGAAGGGTAAAAAGTATGGATATTTTAGTCATTGAGAGCAGTCCGCATAAAAAGGGATCCTCGAATCTGCTGGCGGAGCATTTGATACAGGGCGCGGAGGAAGCAGGGCATAAGGTGACGGTTTTTGACGCCGCGCGTGCCAACCTTCATCCCTGTCTTGGGTGTGACGCCTGCGGAATGTCCGGCCCATGCTGCCAGAAAGACGATATGGCAGGACTGCGGGAGCAGATACTGAAAACAGATATGCTGGTATTTGTGACACCGCTGTATTATTTCGGAATGTCCACGCAGTTAAAGACTGTAATCGACAGGTTTTACAGTTTTAATGGGGCGCTTACGGGAAGAAAGCTGAAAACTGCGTTGATTGTTGCGGCATGGGACAACAGGGACTGGACAATGAAAGATGTGAAGTCCCATTACGAGACTTTGTGCAGGTACCTTGATTTTCAGGATCAGGGACAGATCCTGGGAACAGGATGCGGTACGGTTTCCATGACAAAGGGTACGGAGTTTCCAAAGCGGGCGTATGAACTTGGAAAATCATTATAAGGGATCAGAAAGGGGCTTCCAATATGCAGTATGTAAAATTAGGCAGCTCGCAACTTCGTGTTTCCCGTATCTGTATGGGATGCATGGGATTTGGCGATGCAAAATGCGGACAGCATTCATGGACGGTGGATGAGGAACAATCCCGTGAGATCATAAAACAGGGGCTTTCTCTTGGCATCAATTTCTTTGATACGGCCATTGGTTATCAGAGCGGCACCAGCGAGCAGTATCTGGGAAGGGCGCTGCGGGACTATGCCGGGCGGGAAGATGTGGTGGTGGCAACAAAGTTCCTGCCGCGGACGCAGGAGGACATCGAGAAGGGAATCACGGGACAGCAGCATATTGAGCGGATGATGAACAGGAGCCTTGCAAATCTGGGTATGGACCATGTGGATCTATATATTTATCATATGTGGGATTACCAGACGCCGCTTTATGATATTATGGAGGGGCTGAATCATGTGGTAAAGGCAGGAAAAGCCCGCTATATCGGCATATCCAACTGCTTTGCATGGCAGCTTGCGAAGGCAAACGCCCTTGCCGAAAGGGAAGGCTTTGCAAAATTTGTATCGGTGCAGGGACACTATAACCTGATTTTCCGGGAAGAAGAACGGGAGATGGCGGGCCTGTGTGCGCAGGACAATATTGCCATGACACCCTACAGCGCACTGGCAGGGGGAAGGCTTTCCAGACTGCCCGGTGAAATCTCCAGGCGCCTCCTTGAGGACAGCTATGCGAAATGCAAATATGACGCTACGGCGGAACAGGACAGCGTGGTTATTTCACGGGTGGCGGAGCTGGCCGGACAAAAAGGGGTAAGCATGACAGAAATTTCCCTGGCTTGGCTGCTTACAAAAGTGACTTCTCCGGTGGTGGGAGCGACGAAGCCGTATCATGTGGAGGAAGCGGCAAAGGCAGTTGATCTGGTTTTGAGCGATGCGGAGCTGGCATATCTGGAGGAACCCTATATTCCCCACGCACTGGTGGGCGTCATGGCGCAGAATACGGCGGCTGCGGCAAAGGAAACGCATGTGTGGTCTACGGGAAATCAGAAGATTTAGCTGAAAAAAGAAAATCACAGGAGGTTTTTGAAGAAGATGAACTATCACGAAACAGATCCGGAATTTATGAAAATCACAGAGCATTTTATATTGGAGGAAGTGGTGAAGGAACCCGGCCAGGAACTTCCGGAGAATACACGTTATCTGGCGATTCTCGCTACGTTATTAGGCTGTCAGGGACTTGATGTGTATAAGGATATGCTGCCAAAAGCGCTGGATAAGGGACTTTCCCCCATTATGGTGAAAGAGATGGTCTATCAGGCGGTGGATTATCTCGGACTTGGCAGGGTCATGCCGTTTTTATCTGTGACCAATGATATTTTAACGGCGCAGGGCGTCAGATTGCCGCTGCCCGCGCAGGGAGTGACAACTATGGAAAACAGACTGGAAAAGGGAGCTCAGGCGCAGGCGGAGATTTTCGGGGAGCATATGAAGGAAGCGTGGAAAGCAGGGCACATCAACCGGTGGCTGGCGGCAAACTGCTTCGGAGATTATTACACAAGGGGCGGCCTGGATTTAAAACAGCGCGAGCTGATCACATTTTGCTTTCTGGCGGCGCAGGGCGGCTGTGAACCGCAGCTTACCGCCCATGCAAAGGGAAACATGAATCTTGGAAATGACAAAGATTTCCTGATCCGGGTAGTGTCACAGTGCCTGCCTTACATTGGTTATCCACGCAGCCTGAATGCGGTAAACTGTATAGGCAAGGCTGCGGAATCCTGAAGATCCGTAACAGGGAGGCGGTATGAAAACGAAGGCAAAAATAAAGTGGACGCTGGATGTCCTGATGACGATAGCGCTGTTTTTCCTGATGGGCTATCAGTTCTGGGGTGAGGCAGCCCATGAATGGATCGGGGCAGGGATGTTTGTACTGTTTATCGCTCATCAGATCTGTAACCTGAACTGGTATAAAAATCTGTTCCGGGGAAGATATACGTCTGTGCGTATCCTGCAGTGCATGATCAATATCCTGACGCTGGCTGCAATGCTGGCGCTTATGTACAGCGGGATCACCATGTCCAGGCATGTGTTTGTATTCCTGGCTGTACGGGGCGGGATGGCGCTGGCAAGGCGGCTGCACATCTTAGGCTCGTATTGGGGGTACTTGCTGATGAGCCTGCATCTGGGCCTGCATTGGGGAATGGTTCTGAACATGGTTGTAAAAAGGCATACATCACAGCATAATTATCAGGCGGCGGGTTTCATTACAGGTCTGCTGATTGCAGTTTATGGAGTTTATGTCTTTGTCAAAAGAAATTTTCTTACTTATATGTTCCTGCGCAGTGAATTTGTTTTTTTGGATTATGAGGAACCAAAGATTAAATTCTTTCTGGATTACCTTGCGCTGATGGGACTGTGTATTTTTATCGCACATTACCTTGCAAAGCTGGTCAGAAAGGCCGGAAACGGGCGAAAGGGGAAATTTATGAGAAAAATAGCAGTGTGTCTGCTTGCGGCAGCGTTTATGCTGACCGTTTCAGGATGCGGAGGCAGCAGCGACAGTCCGGCAGGGCAGGAGACAGAACAGGACGGAACAGGACAGAATGGGAACGACGCCGCTGCACAGGAAACATTAGCTGCGGATGAAGGAACCTTTTCTGATCAGAATGGGCAGAAGGAGCATACAGTACAGGATTCGGATGTGCCGGTTGTATATATGACCACGGACCTCAGCGCAGAAGGACTTATGGCAGTCTATGAAGCGCTGGAGGCATCGCCTTCCGGAAACATCGCCATAAAGCTTTCCACCGGAGAGCCGGGCAGCAACTATCTGCGGACGGATTTGATCGGTACGCTGGTACAGTCCTTTGACAATCCGACAATCGTGGAGTGTAACACAGCCTATGGCGGTTCACGGGCGAATACGGCAATGCATTATCAGGTGGCGGAGGAGCATGGTTATACGGCAATCGCTGATGTGGATATTATGGATGAATACGGTTCCATGACACTTGCGGTGGAGGGCGGTGATAACCTCACCGAAAACTATGTGGGCGCAGGTTTTGCCAATTATGATTACTATGTGATATTGTCTCATTTCAAGGGACATGCCATGGCGGGATTTGGGGGAGCTGTCAAAAATATCTCGATTGGGATTGCTTCCGCGGACGGAAAGGCGCATATCCATAGCGGCGGCACAGACGGCAATCTGTGGGGCGGTGATCAGGACGCTTTTCTGGAATCTATGGCGGAAGCCGGGAAGTCTGTTGTGGACTATCTGGACGGGAATATCCTGTACATCAATGTGATGAACCGCCTGTCCGTGGACTGTGACTGTGACGGAAACCCGGCGGAGCCTGATATGCACGATATTGGTATTCTGGCATCTTTTGATCCTGTGGCGTTAGATCAGGCATGTGTTGACCTTGTATATGCCGCTGAGGACGGACAGTCGCTGATTGACAGGATAGAATCCCGCAACGGGCTGCATACATTAGAACAGGCAGAAAAGATCGGACTTGGCAGCCGGGAATATCAGCTGGTGAATATAGATGGTTGATATCATCAGACGTGAGGCGGTTTATTTCTGGTATTATTTCAGCATCCAGTTTGAGCAGATTTTCAGATACTGGGTGTTGGGAATGGTATTGGGAAGTGTGATCTCAGTATTTTTTAAGGACAGTATTCACAGGATGTTCCGCGCACTGGGGGAAAAGAAACCGGGTATTGCAGGGATTTTTGCCGCAAGCGCACTGGGGATTGCATCCCCCTTATGTATGTACGGGACGATTCCCATTGCAGCTTCTTTTTCCAAAAGCGGAATGAAGGATGACGGGCTTGCGGCTTTTATGATGAGTTCTATTCTGCTGAACCCGCAGCTTATCATTTACAGTGCGGCATTGGGGCAGACGGCGCTTGCAGTGCGCATTGTGAGCTGTTTTTTATGTGGAAGCCTTGCAGGAGTTCTGATCCGCATTTTTCTTTGGCGCGGAAAAGAGAAAAAAACATTTTTCAATTTCAGCGGGTTTTCAGAGCGGGAGAGCCGGGATGTTGATCCCAGCCTTCTTATGCGTTTTCTGAAAAACCTGGGCAGAAATATCAAAGCCACAGGCGGATGGTTTTTTACCGGTATCGTATTGTCAGCTCTTTTCCAGAGATATGTCCCGGCGGAGGCGATGACGGCGGTTTTTGGCGGGAATAAAGCATTCGGCGTGCTGATGGCGGCGACTGTCGGTGTGCCGCTCTATGCCTGCGGGGGAGGAACGATCCCACTTCTGCAGGGGTGGCTCCTTGATGGGATGAGCCTGGGAAGCGCGGCGGCTTTTATGATTACGGGACCGGCAACGAAGATCACGAATCTGGGAGCTTTGAAAATTGTGCTGGGAGTACGGCGGTTCGCGGTGTATCTTACATATGTGATGGCGTTTTCTTTTATCGCAGGATTGATGGTAAATTCTGTGGTGCAACTGTTTTAGGAAAAAAATATCAAAAAAATGGAATAAAATTCCCCGGAAATGTTAAAACTTGACAATGTGTCATGAATTTGATATGATTTAAAAAATGATTAACAAATTTGTAATATTTTCATCATAAATTTGTTAATGACATTTTGGAGGGAATTATGAAAACAAGGGGCAGAAGGCTGTTGCATCACCTGTCCGGTATCCTTATGGGGGTTGCCGCATTTGGTCTGTTGCAGATAGCTGCTGTTGCCGGCAGTACAGATAGTCTGCACTCGCTGAATGTTGGTGCGGCCGCTATACTGGACGCCGATCTGACAGTGGAAGAAAAGAGTGATTCGGAGGTCGCATCGGTTTCACGCGATGTGGAAGAAAAGGCGGGAAAAGACAAAGAAAAGGACAAGGAAGTGTCGGAAGAGGACGACACTGAGGAGTCCAACCTGGTTATGGCAAATGTGGAAAACGCAGTGAATGTGAGAAAAGAGGCGAGCGAGGACTCTGAGAAAGTCGGCAAGCTGTACAGTGACTGCGGCGGAGAGATATTGGAGCGGCGTAACGGTTGGACGAAGTTAAGATCCGGGAATGTAACAGGCTGGACAAAAGACGAATATCTTTTGTTCGGAGAAGAAGCGGAGGAGATGGCCGAGGATCTGGGCAATCTGATTGCTACGATTGATGCGGATACACTCCGGATCAGGAAGGAACCCCAGTCTGACGCGGGCGTATGGGGACTGGTCGGAAAAAATGAAGAGATGAAAGCACTGGATGTCATCAACGATGAGTGGGTCAGTGTGGAGTGGCAGGGAGATATCGGATATGTGTCTGCCGAGTATATCAAGATAAAGTTTGTCATTGATTCCGGCGAAACAATGGAAGAAATCAGAAAAAGAGAAGAAAAGGAACTGGAAGAGAAGCGCAAAGCGGATGCAGAAAAGGCGAAGCTGACAGAAAACCGGGGCGCAGTTCCGGTCAATGCATCTGATGACATGCTTCTGGCGGCGCTGATACAGTGCGAAGCAGGAAACCAGCCATATGAGGGTAAGCTGGCAGTGGGTGCGGTGGTGATGAACCGTGTGCGCAGCGGCGGTTATCCCAATACCATACAGGGTGTGATTTATGCGTCCGGACAGTTTACACCTGCCGGAAACGGTAAAGTGGCCAAACGGCTGGAGTCCGGCGGTATTCAGGAGAGCTGTATCCAGGCAGCCCGGGAAGCCATTGCAGGTGCGTCCAATGTGGGCGGCGCTACTCACTTCAGAAGAGCGGGCAACCATGACGGACTGATTATCGGCAGTCATGTGTTCTGGTAATACAGAGAATAGAGTAATATAACTGTAATATATGTAAAAAATATGACAGAAGAAGGATATTGCAAAGGCACAGCCGGAGGAATATCCTTCTTCTGTTTCATAGGAAAGTTCTTGTTTTATATAATCAAAAAGAGATTGCAAAACGTATTCGGATATGAGAAATGGAAGTATGAGCAGAACAGAAATATCTGGGATTCCTACGCTTTTACTTGAATGAAAAGAATTTCTATAGTAAGATGAGAATGCATATTGAAAGAAAGGGGAGATGCGACGTGTTATTTAATTGGAATATGGCAGTTGTCTGGCTGATCGTTCTTGTGGCCTGTCTGGCTATCGAGATTGCCACACTGGGTCTGACCTCCATATGGTTCGCAATTGGTGCACTGGCGGCGACAGTAGTGGCGCTTCTGGGTCTTCCGCTGTGGATGCAGAACACATTTTTCATTCTTGTGTCCCTCGTACTGCTGTTCTTTACCAGACCGATTGCGGTGAAGTACTTTAATAAGGACAGGATCAAAACCAATGCGGAAAGTCTGATCGGGAAACAGGCAATTGTAATCAGCGGCATAGATAATCTGCAGGGGACCGGACAGATCATGGTAAGCGGCCAGGAATGGAGCGCAAGAGCAATGGAGGAATCCGTGAAATTTCCGGTGGGTGCAGTGGTGGAAATAACAGCCATACAGGGTGTGAAACTGATTGTCAAAGAAAGAAAAGAGGAGAGCTAACATGGGTGCGATTATTGTATTGATTTTATTTCTGATTGTTCTTGGAATTGCAGCTTCCTGTGTCCGTATTGTGCCGCAGGCCAATGCGTATGTGGTGGAGCGTCTGGGCGCTTATCAGGGAACCTGGGCAGTGGGGATTCACTTTAAGGTTCCTTTTATTGACAAAGTGGCAAAAAAAGTTATCCTGAAGGAACAGGTTGTGGATTTTGCACCGCAGCCGGTGATCACCAAGGACAATGTAACGATGCAGATTGATACGGTGGTATTTTTCCAGATCACAGATCCCAAGCTGTTTGCCTATGGTGTGGAAAACCCGATTATGGCCATTGAAAACCTGACCGCCACCACACTGCGTAATGTCATCGGTGAGATGGAACTGGATCAGACACTGACTTCCAGAGAGGTGATCAATACCAAGATGCGTTCTTCTCTGGATATTGCAACAGACCCCTGGGGCATCAAGGTAAACCGTGTGGAGCTGAAAAACATCATTCCTCCGGCGGCAATCCGTGACGCAATGGAAAAACAGATGAAAGCAGAGCGGGAACGCCGTGAAGCGATTCTGCGTGCAGAAGGAGAAAAGAAATCCACAGTGCTGGTGGCAGAAGGTAAGAAAGAGTCTGTGATTCTGGAGGCAGAGGCAGAGAAACAGTCGGCAATCCTCCGTGCGGAAGCACAGAAGGAAAAGATGATCCGCGAGGCGGAAGGTGAAGCAGAAGCGATCCTGAAGGTACAGAAGGCTACAGCAGACGGCCTGCGCTTTATCAGAGAAGCGGGTGCGGACGATGCCGTGATCCGGCTGAAGAGTCTGGAGGCATTTGAGAAGGCGGCGGACGGCCGGGCGACAAAGATCATCATTCCTTCCGAAATCCAGGGCATTGCAGGGCTGGCTTCTTCGGTGAAGGAGTTTATCGGGCAGTAACAGTATATAAAAGGAAGTTGACAGATGGATTTAAAAGGACGGCATTTTTTAAAACTGCTGGATTATACGCCAGAGGAGATTGTATATCTGCTGGATCTGGCAGCAGAGTTAAAGGAGAAAAAGAAACGGGGGATTCCCGTAGACTGCCTGCGGGGCAGGAATGTAGCGTTGATTTTTGAAAAGACCAGTACGAGGACGAGATGTGCGTTTGAGGTGGCAGCGCATGATCTGGGGATGGGGACCACATATCTGGACCCCTCCGGTTCTCAGATCGGCAGGAAAGAAAGCATTGCCGATACGGCGAGGGTGCTGGGGCGGATGTATGAAGGAATTGAATACCGGGGATTCGGACAGGAGATTGTGGAAGAGCTGGCCGCTTATGCCGGCGTTCCGGTCTGGAACGGGTTGACGGATGCGTTTCATCCGACACAGATGCTGGCAGATATGCTGACGATTCGGGAGCATCTGGGCAGACTTTCCGGCATCCGGCTGGTGTATCTGGGAGATGCCCGGTTTAATATGGGCAATTCCTATATGGTGGTCTGTGCCAAACTGGGGATGCATTTTACAGCCTGTGCGCCCCGGGACTATTTCCCGGACGGGGAACTGGTAAAAACCTGCAGGGAGATTGCGGAAAAGACCGGCGGCTCCATTACCTTGAGCAGCATTCCGAAGGAGGCTGTGGCAGGTGCTGATGTGATCTGCACGGATGTATGGGTTTCTATGGGAGAGCCGGATGCGGTATGGGAAGAGCGGATCCGGGAGCTGTCCCCTTATCAGGTCAACCGGGAACTGATGGAAGCAGCGGGAGAAGGGGCCATTTTCCTTCATTGCCTGCCTGCTTTCCATGATCTTAAGACGAAGATCGGAAAAGAGATGGGAGAGCGTTTCGGGATTACCGAGATGGAAGTGACAGATGAGGTCTTTGAGTCTCCCGCTTCAGTGGTATTTGATGAGGCAGAAAACCGGATGCATACCATCAAGGCTGTGATGGCGGCTACGCTGGGAGCAGAAGTGTGAAAACGGAAATCTTAACAATGCTCAGAGAAAAAGACGGTTATGTATCGGGACAGGAGCTGTGCGATCAGTTCGGGGTTTCCCGTACGGCAGTCTGGAAAGTGATAAACGGGCTGAAAGAAGAAGGGTATACCATTACTTCCGTACCCAGGAGAGGATACCGGCTGGAAGGAGCGCCGGATATCCTGTCGGAAAGTGAACTGCTCAGCCGCATGAAAACAAAGTGGCTGGGACGCAGGGTGGTTTATTTCAGGGAAACGGATTCTACCAATACCCAGGCCAAACGGCTGGCTGAGGAAGGCGCCCCGGAAGGGACGCTGGTGGCGGCGGACATGCAGACCGCAGGAAAAGGCAGACGGGGCCGGAGCTGGCAGCAGAGTCCGGGCATGATGATATCGATGACCTTTATAATCAAGCCCGGATTTGCGCCGGATAAGGCGTCTATGCTGACACTTCTGGCAGCCCACAGTGTGGCAGGGGCCATAGAGGATGTGACCGGTCTGCCTGCAAAGATCAAATGGCCCAATGATATTGTGATTCATGGAAAAAAAACGGTGGGCATTCTGACAGAAATGAGTCTGAGTGTGGAACAGGACAGTATTCATTATGTGGTGGTGGGAATCGGTATCAATGTGAATATCACCTCTTTCCCGGAAGAGATTCAGGATATGGCCACTTCTTTGTATCTGGAGTCGGGCCGGCGGGTGAACCGCAGCGGTCTGATGGCGGAGGTTTTGCTGCGGTTTGAGCAGGATTATGAACAGTTTCTTGAGACAGAGGACTTGACAGGGATTCTGGAGGACTATAACGCCCATCTGGTCAGCAGGGATAAGGAAGTGCGCGTACTGGATCCCAAAGGGGAATTTACAGGCATTTCCAGAGGTATGAACGCAGACGGTGAACTGCTGGTGGAAAAAGAGGACGGAAGCATGACCCGGATATATGCGGGAGAAGTGTCTGTGAGAGGGTTGTATGGTTATGTCTGAAAATCGGATGATATTGTGCGGGGCCAATGCCTACGAAAAAAAATATTATTTCAATGAGAGATTCAAACAAATCCCCCAGTCGGTACAGGATGAGCTGCATATTATCTGTGTTTTGTTTACAGAAGAAGCAGGGGGCATCTTTACGATTGTGTTTGAGCCGGACGGCAGTGTATCACTGGAAACGGATGCGGAAGAAAATGATGTGTATTATGATGAGATCGGCAGCGGACTTCTGGTAAAGGAAATCCGCAGGAAGCGGAAAGAGCTGCTGCAGTCTCTGAGCCTGTATTACAGGGCTTTGATTCTGAAAGAAGATCTGTCCGGAATGATAGAGGAGGAAGGGCAGTAGGAAGATGCCGTAACAGGTATGGACGGCTGCCGGAGAAAGCAATGTTATTGGTTGTGGATGTTGGAAATACAAATATTACATTTGGCGTCTTTGATGGAAAAGAACTGAAAAAGAGCTTTCGGATCACCACAAAGATAGCAAGAACCTCGGATGAGTTCGGCATTTCCATTATGGAACTGCTGCGTATTAACGGGATAGCGATTCAGGACATCAGCGGCATCAGCATGGCCAGCGTGGTGCCGAATGTGATGCATTCCCTGACAGGGGCTATGGTGAAATATATCCGCCAGAAGCCGTTGATCGTGGGTCCGGGAGTCCGGACGGGGATCCGGATATCCGGTGAAAATCCAAGAGGCGTAGGTGCGGACAGAATCGTGGATGCAGTGGCGGCGTTTGAAAAGTACGGCGGTCCTGTTCTGGTGCTGGATTTTGGCACTGCCACCACATATGATCTGGTACGGGAGGACGGCAGCTTCAGTGAGGGCGTGACGGCGCCGGGACTGCGTATTTCTCTGATGGCGCTGTCCCAGGAGGCGGCGAAGCTGCCGGAGGTGGAAATCAAAAAACCCAAATCCATTCTGGCCCAGGAAACCATATCCAGTATGCAGGCCGGGCTGGTCTATGGACAGATCGGACAGACAGAATATATTATCCGGCAGGTGAAAAAGGAAACCGGCTATGACAATCTGAAAGTAGTGGCTACCGGGGGCTTGGGCAGGATGATTTCCGAGGAAACGGATACCATTGATATTTATGACAGTGCGCTGACTCTGGATGGTCTGCGTATCATATATGAGAAAAACATAGAGAGCGCCGGCAAAAAGAAATAAAGGCGGAAGGGAGCAGAAAGAAGCAGATGCACAGAGAACTAAAGATCGGAAATGTAACGCTGGACAATAATGTTTTACTGGCTCCTATGGCAGGTGTGACAGACCTGCCTTTTCGTTTGCTCTGCGCCCGGCAGGGAGCGGGGCTGGTCAGCACAGAGATGATCAGTGCAAAGGCCATACTGTACCATAATAAGAATACGGATGCGCTGATGGAGATCCATCCGGAGGAAGGGAAGGTATCTTTGCAGCTTTTCGGTTCGGATCCGGATATCGTCAGCGAGATGGCCAGGAAAATAGAGGAACGGCCCTTTGCCATACTGGATCTGAATATGGGATGTCCCGTGCCAAAAGTGGTGAATAACGGGGAAGGCTCGGCTCTTTTGAAAGATCCTCTGCTGGCCGGGCGGATCATTGAAAAGACAGCAGGGGCGATCAAAAAGCCGGTAACGGTAAAAATCCGGAAAGGCTTTGAAGAGACACATAACAATGCCGTAGAGATGGCGCATGTGGCACAGGAGTCAGGGGCGGCGGCAGTGATTGTCCACGGAAGGACAAGAGCTCAGTATTATGCAGGCAATGCTGACTGGGACGTAATCCGGCAGGTAAAAGAGGCGGTGCATATTCCGGTGATCGGAAACGGAGATGTATGTGACGGGCCTTCGGCCAGGCGGCTGATGGAAGAAAGCGGCTGCGACGGTGTGATGATCGGCCGGGCGGCCCAGGGGAATCCCTGGATATTCGGAAGGATTCTTTCCTATCTGGAAACCGGCAGTATGCCGCCCCGTCCTTCTGCCTCTGAGGTACGGAAGATGATTCTGGAACATGCCAGGCTGCAGATTGCCTGTAAAGGAGACGATACAGGCATCCGGGAGATGCGTAAGCATGTGTCCTGGTATACTGCCGGATATCCCCATTCGGCCCGTATCCGGAGAAAAATCAATGAAGCAAAGACGATGGAAGAGCTGATCGGTGCATTGGACGGGATGCTTTATGGAACTGCATAAACTGTATCGTCCGCTTACGGCAGCGCCTTTTGCGGGCAATCATGGGTATCGGGAATTTCCGCCCTGTCAGGCGCTGGCTCCCTATATCAGATGCTTTTGGGGAATGGGGCGGTGGCCATATCGTAACCGGCAGCCACAGATGGGGCAAATCCACCAAAGCCCACAGACGACCTGCGTCATACCGGACACCTGCGCGGATCTTTTATTTGAGATTGATTTTACAGGCAACAGACTGTGCAGCCGTTTTTGCGGTATTTCGGATGGGATGTTTCAGACATCCTGCGGACAGGAAGCAGGGGAGTATTATTTGTTTGGGATTCGTTTTTATGCCTGGAGCGCTGTACTGTTTTCGGAAGATTCTCTGAGGGGTACCTGTAATTGTCTGACAGATGCAGGACAGCACTTTGGACAGACGAAACGGGAAATGGAAGCGATTCTGTTTGAGGCAGAAAACCCGGAGTCGCTGGTCAGGGCAGCGGAGAAGGTTCTGCTGAAAAATCTTCGGGACAGACAGGAAAATGCCGCAGTGTGGGAAGCGGTCGCTATGATGATTCTGAAAAAGGGCAATCTGAGAACCGGCGAGCTGGCCGGCGAACTGCATCGCAGCGGCAGGCAGATGGAACGTCTGTTCGGGGAATACATAGGTATATCTCCGAAAAAACTGGCTTCTCTGGTACGTTATCAATATCTGTGGCAGGATATTCTGGGGAGCTTTCACCTGAGCCTGAAACATGACAGAGAAAAGGCCGGGGCGGGATACAGGGCAGAAAGGCCTTCGGGAAGTGCCGTGCTGGATTGGGTGGAACAATATGGCTATACGGATCAGGCCCATCTTTTACGGGATTTTAAAAAGTATCATTCGATGACGATTTCACAGGCGTGGACATATGTGCTGCAATTTCTTCCGGATGTCGTATTTTTACAAGAATAAACAGGGGGTGTCTGTTATACTTGCAAAGAAAAGTCTGTGGTCAGGGAAGGCTACAGGCAGACAAAAGAAAGGCGGGTAGGACAGATGCGTTTGGAAGGATTTGGAATCTTTGTAAAAGATATGGGAGCTATGATACGGTTTTACAGGGATGTGCTGGGATTTGCCATCAAAGAGGCGGAGGATACTGCCAATGTGTATCTGGAGCAGGACGGAACATTATTCCTTCTGTTTCGGAGAAGTGATTTTGAAGCTATGACAGATCAAAAGTTCGGATACGCGGAAGGCATCAACGGGCATTATGAAATCGCTTTGGGTGTGGAAAATTATGAGGCAGTGGACCGGACCTATGCAGAGATCGTGGAAAAGGGAGCCGTTCCCGTGATGGCGCCTGTTACGGAGCCCTGGGGGCAGAGGACCTGTTATGTGGCAGATCCGGAAGGGAATCTGGTGGAGATTGGCTCTTTTGTGAAATGAGTTGGCATCTGCGGGGGCGGACGGATATTTTACGACAGGACGCATATACTTCAGTATGGAAAATATGATTTGTCTCTATACGAAGCAAAAAGAAGAAAAGAAAAACAGGCTATGGCAGGCAGCAGCGCGGTTATTGGGCCTGCCTTATCCGCTGACACGGAAAAGCTGCACTGTTCTGGAGGTTTCCATCAGTGGCTATGGTATCGAAGGGATCACAGAGGAGGAGATCCTGACTCTGGAGAAAGCGAAGGCGCGGGAGGCTTTGGAGAAAAATTCCGAAAATGTCAGGGGGAGCAGGCAGCGGGACAGAAAACAAAGAAGGCAGCAGCGCAGATGGGACCGGACGCTGGGGCGTATCAGACAGGAATTACGAAAGAAAGAAATGCAGGACCGGACAGGCCGGTCAGAAGATGCATTTCTTTTTTGTTCGTGGAAGGAGGAGATCTTTCCTGTGGAAATGCTGCTGCGGTTTTATCAGGATTGTTGCAAAGAAAATCTGTTTGTACTGCGGGCGGAACAGTTGATCTTTCTGGACGGCTGGGAAAAACCGGTGGAAAAGCCGATGGTATGGAGCCTGCGGGAAGAGGAGAGCAGGGAAGTCATAACAGAGGGAGACTGGGAGCAGCCGGAGGATTATATGGGTATGGAAGAGCGGGAACTGGTATTTCTTTCGGAAGTTTACCATGTTTATAATTATGCCACCATCATAACAGACAGGCCAAAGGCCTGGGAAGCATTTACAGAAATGGCATATGAAGAGTATGGGCTGTCAGTCAGGTGTGTAAGAGACAGCAGTCTTCTGTCCTTTCCGGATAAGAAAACGCTGATTGTGGATATGGGGAAAATGGGAAAGCAGTGTATGAGGAATTTCCCCGGAGACAGTGTTTACATGGACATGTGGTGGACCAGAGACAAGCGGCGCAGAATTGCCGCAAAATGCGGAAAGATTCCTTATCTGTCCCTGCGGAATCTCCTTGACACTGCCCTGAGGGATGGGGTATAATCTCGACGGAGATAGTAAGAGGGCATAATGGCGAGGGCATTATGCCGTTAGAATTGCGCAGAAGCGCAAAATAAACCGGTTTGCGGGAGAGGTGGCACACAGTATGGAAGAGAAGAAAAATATATTAACGTATGAGGGACTCAGAAAGTATGAGGATGAGCTGCATGAGCTGAAAGTGGTAAAGCGTCAGGAAGTGGCTCAGAAGATCAAAGAAGCCAGAGAGCAGGGCGATTTATCCGAAAATGCGGAATATGATGCAGCCAAAGATGAGCAGAGGGACATCGAAGCCAGAATCGAAGAGCTGGAGAAAATATTGAAAAATGCGGAAGTTGTTGTGGAGGATGAAGTGGATCTGGACAAGATCAACATCGGCTGCCGTGTCCGGATTCTGGATCTGGAATTCAGTGAAGAGCTGGAATATAAAATCGTAGGTTCCACAGAAGCAAACAGCTTAAAAGGGAAAATTTCCAATGAATCGCCGGTGGGCCGTGCCCTGATGGGAAAAAGGGCCGGAGATATGATCCAGGTGGAAACACAGGCCGGCATATTGGAATATAAGGTACTGGAAATTCAGAGAAGCAATTAAAAGGAGTGTTAAAAGCGTGGGAGAAACACAGAATAAACAACAGGAACAGGATTTGGGACAGCTTCTGAAGGTGCGGAGAGAAAAGCTGGCAGCGCTTCAGGAAAAGGGGAAAGACCCTTTTCAGATTATGAAATATGATGTAACCCATCACAGCAGTGATATCAGGGAGCATTTTGATGAACTGGAGGGCATGCATGTGTCTCTGGCAGGGCGCATGATGTCCAAACGGATCATGGGTAAGGCTTCTTTCTGCAACATTCAGGATCTGAAAGGAAACATCCAGTCCTATGTGGCACGTGACAGCATCGGGGAGGAATCCTACGCTGAATTTAAGAAATATGATGTGGGCGACATCATTGGTCTGGAGGGCGAGGTATTCCGGACAAAGACCGGTGAAATCTCCATCCATGCATCCCAGGTGACCCTGTTGTCAAAAAGTCTGCAAATCCTTCCGGAAAAGTATCATGGGCTGGTGAATACGGATCTCCGTTACCGGCAGCGTTATACAGACCTGATCATGAATGAGGAGGTAAAAGATACCTTTATCAAACGGTCCCGGATCATCAGTGCCATCCGCAGATTTCTGGACAGTCAGGGATTTATGGAAGTGGAGACCCCCATGCTGGTATCCAACGCGGGAGGAGCGGCAGCCAGACCCTTTGAAACCCATTTCAATGCACTGGATGAGGATTTGAAGCTGAGGATTTCGCTGGAGCTGTATCTGAAACGTCTGATTGTAGGCGGTCTGGAGCGGGTGTATGAAATCGGACGGGTATTTCGGAATGAAGGTCTGGATACCAGGCACAATCCGGAGTTTACCCTGATGGAGCTGTATCAGGCGTATACCGATTACAATGGTATGATGGATCTGACGGAAAAACTGTACCGGTATGTGGCGCAGGAAGTGCTGGGCACTACGGTCATTACTTATAAAGGAACGGAAATGGATCTGGGTAAGCCCTTCGAGCGCATTACAATGGTGGATGCGGTGAAGAAATACGCAGGTGTGGATTTCGGAGAGATCCATACACTGGAAGAAGCAAGAGCCATTGCCAAAGAAAAGGGCATCGCCTATGAAGAGCGGCATAAGAAAGGGGACATCCTGAATCTGTTCTTTGAAGAATATGTGGAGGAGCATCTGATCCAGCCTACCTTTTTGACGGATCATCCGGTGGAAATTTCACCGCTGACCAAACGGAAGCCGGACAACCCGGACTATGTGGAACGGTTTGAATTTTTTATGAACGGATGGGAAATGGCCAATGCGTACTCGGAGCTGAATGATCCCATTGACCAGAGGGAACGTTTCAAAGCGCAGGAAGAGCAGTTCGCCCAGGGTGATGAAGAAGCCAACCATACAGACGAGGACTTTTTGAATGCACTGGAAATCGGCATGCCGCCTACCGGAGGCATCGGCTATGGGATCGACCGGATGGTTATGCTGCTGACTGATTCTCCGGCGATACGGGATGTGCTGCTGTTTCCGACAATGAAGAGCCTTGATAAATAAAAAGGCTTGAAAACCGCATAAATAAAGCATTTCTCGAATGTTAGATGAAGATTATATAGTGATTTTACACGGACTTTACACGGATTGCATTTTGTAATGTGTAAAACCGTGTAGAGGGAAAAAGACTATCAGCAGTTGCCGATAGTCTTTTTATATTGTATTCTATACATTTGCTATGACGAAAATGCTATTGACCTGTTTTAAAGTTAGAAAATGTAGTAATCATTGTTTCTTTTTAGGTTTTGATTTGGGATATAATCTTTCGAGTTTGTCTTGTGCTTCTTCCTTGTGCCTTGTTAATTCATCTATTTGATTATCAGTATAAATGTCCAGTTTAATTCTTGAAGTAATATTATGGGCAAGGCATGGAAATTCTTTCCATTCCCCAGTTGCGTCATGATGTACAAGTTGTAAGGCATAATTAGGAGTAAATGGAAATTGCGCTTTATATGTTTTCTTTTCTTTTTCTTTTATTTCATCGTCTATCTTCTGAATTTCGTCTTGTATCTTTTCTTTTGGAGGGGTGTATTCACAAGATGAAATATCAGCTTTTTGTGTTTCTTCTTTATCTTTTATTCTGGTTATGGATTGCATTATCCATGAGTAGAATATATTTTCTGAAATATCTGACACATAAAAACTGATGTTCCTATCATCTATAAGCGATTTATCCTCAAAAGTGATTGTATTTGAGCCGCTACCATCATTTTCAACAGTATGCGAATAATCTTTAAACCAGTAACAAAATAGATAGTCTAATAGTTGTCTGCACCGTTTGCTTTTTAACATAAAATTTAAAAGAAACACAATGCGCTTTCCGAAATAATGTTCAAATATTTTTGACGGTTCAGTTATATCTTTAGATTTTTCTAATATTTCTACTGCGTCATAGTCAAGACCAGTAACTATTGATGCGTGTTTAGTATCTTTTCTAAACTCTTTTTCTTCATTTTCGCCAGTTAAATATGTTATATCACAATCTAATATTTTTGATAATTCATTTACAATTTCAAGATTTGGAACTCGCATATTAGATTCGCTAAGACTTTCATAATGTTGGTAAGTTCTAGGGTTAATTTCCAATTTTTCTGCAACTTCTTCTTGCTTAAGATTTCTGTGTTCCCTAACTTCTTTTAAGCGACTGGCAAATATATAAGAAAATTCATATGAGCATTTGGAAGAATTTCTTTCGTCAACCTTATTTGTTCGTATCAATTTTTAAACCTCCTAAAATAAGAACCTTTTTTAACCGTGTTTGTTCGTCTAAAACCATGTTAGCATAAATTCATGCAGGGCGCAATGCAAATGTAAGATTTGGAGGTAAAGAAATTGAATAAAGCACAGTTTTCAAATGAAATTATTAAACTTTGTACAGTTCGACAGGCGGTAGATAGGTATAAAATCGGCAGAACTTCTTTAATGCAACTTGCAGAGCATGAAAATGCAGTACGCAGGTTTGGGAGATCGGTTCGCATTGATGTTGAAGTGCTAGACAAGGCGATTGAACAATATTAAGGCGGCGATGACATGAAATCAGATTTTACACTTGCCAAAGAGGAATTGAGCCGCATAGGGATATTGCGAGTGAGTAAGGATTTTTACACAGAGCCGAAAAGAAAAGGTTCTGTATATTTTGTAAAATCCCCGGCAACGCATGATAAGACAGCTTCACTTGCATTATATCCTAACTCAAATAGATTTACGGATTTTGCTAACGGTAACTTATCGGGCGATTGTATTGCTTTTGTGGCGTATATCAGAAATATCAATCAATGGGAAGCATTACAGACATTAAAAGACTTTTACGGATTGGCAGATGTAAGGGAGCAGGAGAAAGAGGAAATAAGGCGGCGCATATTGGCACAGCAGGAACAGGAACGCCGGAAAGAAGCACGAAAACAATCCTTTTATCTGGCGTTATATGGCGAAATAGACCACTTGAAGCGTTGGGAGGATATTTATAGGGCAAGCATAGAAAAATCGCTATATGAGCCGTTTTCTGATGAATGGGCGTACTGTCTGAATGAGTTGCAAAAGACGGAATATCGGCTAGACATTCTATGTGCGGCAGATTGCCAGGAATACACAAGGTTGAAGCCGTACCATGAGAATTTACCGTCTGACCGTTATCAATGGCTATTAGATGTTCTGGCGGTTCTGGCAGAGGGCGGCGCATTTGAAGCCGCAACAGAAGAATTGAAAGAAATCACAGCGCAACGGGATTTTGAATTGACAAGGAACCGGGGGCAGCAGTTAGGAGGTGCGGCGTTGAGTGGTAACGAAAATATGACACAGCATACAGAGGACGCAAGGGGAACGCCGAACTTGTCAAGATTCCACCATTACAAACTTGTGAACGGTAAAGAAGTGCCTACAAGCGTTTTTGATTATGAGGTTTTCAGCTACATAAAAGAAAACTATTCTATATTTATATGTGGGTTTCCCTATCTGTATATTGGGGGCGTTTACGTTGCGGACCGTAACGGAACGAAAGTAAAGCAGATTATAAGAGGATTGATTTTCAAGCAGTTTATTAAGAGCCGCACAATAAACCAGATTTACAATTTAATTGTGGATGCGGAGGAACTGCAAAAAGAATTTTCGAGCCTGAACAACTACCCAAAAAGCTATATAAATTTTAGAGATTGTATGCTTGATGTGCAGACCATGAAGAAATTGCCGCATAATCCGGCGTATCTGTCTATCAATCAAGTGCCTTTTAATTATGCAGATGTGGAAAAGGCGGCAGAGGGGCAGGAGATAGAAAAGTTTTTTGATTTTATCTTTTCAAGCGCTGATGATAGAAAAATGTTGCTTGAATATGCCGGGTTGTGCTTGACAACGGACACACGACAACAGCGGTTTTTGACATTATGCGGATTAGGGGGAACAGGAAAGAGCGTCTTAATCCGGCTATTGGAGAGTGCCGCCGGAGTTGAAAATGTTTCAAATGTGAGTATGCAGGAACTAAGCAAGCGTTTTTCAACTTCCCTATTAGTCGGCAAGACATTAAACAGTTGCGCCGATTTGTCTATGGAAGCGTTGGAAGATTCCTCTACAGTAAAAAAGTTGTTGGGGGAAGATTCCGTAATGGCAGAATTTAAAGGGCAAAACGGTTTTATGTTCAAGAATTACAGTAAATTGCTTTTCTCTACAAATATGCTTCCAGTGATAACTACGGAGCGGACAAACGGATTTTATAGGCGGTTGCTTATCCTTAAAATGGATAGACAGCCAGATAAACCAGATGTAGGACTGGCAGACAGACTATTGCTTGAAATGCCTTATTTCCTCAAATTGGCGGTACAAGCCTTAAATGAAATGTATCAGAGGGGCATTATCACAATTTCAGAGAGTAGCAAACAGGCAGTAGCACAAATGCGGAAAGATTCTGATGTGGTGCAAGCGTGGATTGATGATTGTTGCACAGTTGGGGATTATCTGAAAGTTGAGAGGGGAGAAGCCTATAAAGGTTTTGAGGAATATTGCAAGACCGAGGAACGGCAGGCATTGACAAAGAACGGATTTTTTAAGGCATTGTGTACAAAGAACTTTGCAGAAGTCCGGGGCAAGTCTGAAAGATATTTCACAGGGTTATCTTGCGAAAAAGTGACGGTAAAAACTGACGGTGAGGGCGAATTTTTGACGGTGACAGATGAACAGCTTGCAGAACTTCCATTCACATAATAAGGTTTGCGACAGTTTTTTAGACGTTTGCGACACGAAATCGGCACATTTATTTTGAAAAGTGGCGGTAAGAAATACCGTAAAATAAGGCTTTATATAGGTTTACCGTCAAGACCGTCAAGTTTTTTAAAAGAAATAAACGTGACAAATATATATTCATGTATAAAAGAGTTGCGCCAAAAAAATGACGGAACTGACGGTGTTTTATCTGGCAGATATGAAAAGGGGCGATAATGTGAATTGTGAATTAGGATTTTATGACCGATTCCGGGAACGTATAGCCGGGATTAAGACGGTAGAGGAAAGGAACAGTATTTTATCAGATATGCAGGAGGATTTTACAAGGCAAGTAAGGAATGAGCCAGATAACAGAGATAAGCTATCAGAAGTCTATCAACTATTAAAACAAAAATGTTGGGAGGCGTTGGCATGACAGAACAAGAGTTAAAACTTGATTATGATATGTTTACAAATGCGTGGAGATTTTTCAAAAAATATGCAGTTGTAGAGGATAAAGACAATGACGAATTTTGGGAAGCGGTAGTTGACGAAAGCGGCGCAATATCTAAGCAGTACGGAGAATGTAAGCTGATAATCAATTTAGTGCTGGCAGGTATTACAGAGTTAGAAAGAATGTATAAGGAAAAGAAAGCCGCTGACGAGGGGGCAAAAATCTAAGTTGTGCGCCTATTTTCTTCACACGAAAAAAGATATAAAATCATCAATTTTAGCAGGAAAGCGAGGTTTTAAGTATGAAAAATGAATTACAGCCAAAAGAATACCGCCGATTCACACCGGAGCCGATAGGAACGGATAACACGCTTGAAGCGGTATTAAACACAACTATTGAGAGTTTGAAGCAAGGCAGACCGCCAGCATATCCAGAAACGGAACAAGGGTTAGAAGATTTTAAGCGCACAACTATTGACTATTTCCAGTACGTCAAAGACACGAACGCAAACCCGGACATTGACAAAAAATTAGTTCCAGACATAGAGGGGTGGGCGGTTTTTACTGGATTGACACGCCGCACAATTTTAACATATGAGAAGCAGAGGGGTGAGAGTTGGCGAAACTTTATAGGGCAAGTGAAAAATGCTATATGCGCCGCTAAAAAAGAATTAAGTTTCCATCAACAGATACCGCCAGTAGTTTTCATGTTTGACGCTTGCAATAACCACGGTTATACAAATACATCTGAATTTAAGGTTGAAGCTATAAGCGACAAACAGCAAAGAGTATTGACAGCGGCAGAGTTGCCACGATTGGGAGAGCCAAAAGAGGACGGGGAAAAGAGTACCGCACAGCTTCCAAAGTTGGGGGATATGGGCGGCAACAGTGAAGCACTTCATATTTAGCGCACACAGAGCCGGGCATAGCGGCAGAATAAACATGATAATTAGCGTATGTTTTTAGGCAATCCGTGTAATATGCCGTGTAATATGCAAAAAATCAGCCTAAATAATTCATGGAAACGTGATAAAACAAGGCTTTTACAAGATAGCGTTATTCATTTGAGATAATAGAAACACATGAAAATCTTAATAAAGTAAGGAAAGAATGAGGTAGGAAATGTTAGATAGAGAAATGATTATAAATAATCTGCTTGCGAATTATGGTAAGTATGGCGTTACCAAAACCGAATTAGAACCGATTATAGATGATGGCATACAGAACTATGATTTGTCATTAGAAGCTATCTACAGCGGTTTGAGAATGAGCCTTGCATCTGCATTTAATGAGCATGAGTATTTCTCTTTAGATGATGTAATGGCGATAACCGGGGAGAGCCGGGAAGAACTTTTGCAGAGGATAGAGCAATGCAGACAGGAATTGATAGAAGCCGGAGAAAACCCGGACGAGTATTTCAAGCCTATAGAGCCACAGAGGGCGGCAGTCTATTACTTCCCTAACGGTTTGCATTAAATATAGATATTCTCTATTGATAAGTTGTACCTTGAAAACTGAATAATGTGTGCATTTAGATTAAGGAAATATGGGGCGAACATATGACATGGAAAGAAGGTGTTATATATCACGCAATATAAATATGCTGACAAGGATATTAAGAAGCTGACAGGCAGTATTGTTGTACTGGTAGATACCAGAGAGAAACAGAACCACCATATAACAGATTACTTTGATAAGAACAATATAGCCTATGAGCCTACCACATTAAGCTATGGGGATTATTCCTTTTATATTCCGGCAGATGTAGCAGGAGAGAATATATATTTTCATAGGGATATTGTCATTGAGAGGAAAGCAAGCCTTGAAGAATTGTCCGGCAATCTGGCACAGGAAAGAGAGAGGTTCGAGAGGGAATTTCTAAGAGCCGGGAACGATAGGGCAAAGCTATATTTAATGGTTGAGGATATGGGCGGCTATTCCTCTATTATCGGGCATAGATACAATACACAGTTTACCCCGGTTGCGTTCATGGCTTCATTGAAAGCATGGGAAGCACGTTTCAACTGCAATGTGCAATTCATAGATAAGCAGTACAGCGGCTATTACATCATGGCGACATTCCAATATTACGCTAGGGAAATGCTGAAATAAAGCATGGGGGAGGGGTTACATAGAACACACGTTCTACACTCTCTTAGTTACCAGAGCAAATTTTTGTAAAGAAAAGCGATTGTTCTGAAAAATTAAAAAATAATAAAAAAGGCTAAAAGCCGGAAACGGAGGTACATTCAATGTTTTATTTTTCAATCCTTATTCTTTTCTTAATCTGTTTAGGCGTGATGATATTTGCAGATTTTGAGGGTTTGCAAGTTTTATGCGGTATATTCGCCTTTTGTGTTGGGGTGGTTCTGCTACCTTTAACAATTATGATACCGCACAACCATTTAACAGCAGACGGAGCGGCGGCGCAATGGAGGGAGGAACGGAAAACACTTGTTTATCTGGCAGAATCAGACATAGAGGAAACCGGGCGCATGAGTGTAGACACAACAAAGGATATACAAGATTACAATGAGCGTCTTGTGTGGCGGCAGGAGTTACAGCGTAATTTCTGGATGGGGATTTTCTTCCCAAATATCTATGACGAGTTTGAAACAATCGACATAGACAGCTACAGAACCAAATAAAAAGGCAACAATTATCAATCTAATATCAAAGAAAGCAGAGGTAAAACATGGACTATACGAGGATAGCAGAATTACACAACAGAGTTTTCAGCGCACCACAAAACAGCCCGGAACGAGAACAAGCCATATCCGCATTGAGTGAAGATGACCGAATATCAGTATTTGATTATGATATGGCAATTAAGCGCGGATATATTGAACCAGTAAAAATCAATGAACAGCAGGAAAGCGGAGCGAATAAGAGGAAATGAAAAATTTTTCCCTTAAATAAAAAAGCCTATCGGCAGAAAGACGAGGTTAGAAGTTATGGAGCAAAGACCGAACACAGCATTTACAGAAAGAGAAAAAGAAAAAAGGCGGCAAGAGATAATGAACATTCAAGACAGGCGAAAGCGGCATGAAGCTATTGCCCGGAACATGAGTTTATTCACAAATAAGAAAGAGAGGTAAAAAGATTATGACAACAAATATTGCAGTTGTGGCGGAGTGCTTGAAGTATGAGGCGGACGAGTACAAAAAGAGGTATGACGAAATCCAGAGGACAAAAGAAAGGGAACTGAAAGAAGCAAACGACAATTACAAACCGGGTTCAAAAATGCTTATTGAAAGGGTGGAGAAGATAAAAGAAACTTGCGATTCTACCCTTACCAGATTAAAGGTTGAAGCCGCCGACAGAGCATTACAGGACATTGAAACATTACGAGAGCAGGAACTTTTGAGAGTGCAGACCGTCAACGAGCCTTTACTTGCTAAAATCCGGGCAATCTCTAACATTCCCATGACTGCCCTTGAATTAAAGGCGTTTGCGGCTAAAATCGGCGCAAAGGGCGACTATTGGGCGAACCGGGCATTGTCTGACATTGCAGAGCAAAACGGGATTGATTCCGCTGAAATCGGCTTAGAATCCACATACGATACAAAAATGAATATTTTAGACCAGTTGACAGACCAGTTAAACAAAGTTTTCAAATACTACGGAACAAAAGACCCGACAGAAAGAGCGCATACACAATTTTTATATCTGAATGACACTATTATTGAACGTGCAAAACAGATGTACGGCGGCAAGGTTGGAAAGTTGAGCGACAGTCAGAGGGCAGACAAGGCGTATTTCACAGTGCGTACACAGCATACGGACATTCAAAAGGGCATTGCTATTTCTAATGTGCTTCGTAATGCAAAAGGCGAAATGAGAAATTTATTGCTTTGCAGACTGGCAGAGGATAACAGCATTTCCAGTATGGCGGCTGAATTTTCCGGGCATTGGGAGGAAATAGCAAGTTTCAAGAACGGACTGGCGAGAGAATACCGGGACGCTGAAAAAGTAATGGAAAACATTCGTAGATTAAAGGATAAGACAGTAATAGAGCAGACAGCGGCAGGAATGGAGGAAAACAGCTTTTTCGGGGATATGTTTGAAAAGGAACAGAAAACAAACCTTGCCTTATATGAAACGCTGCATGGGGAGCAGGAGGGCGGCGCAACAACGGAGTAACTTTTCCTCGGCAAATTAAAAGGGAAGTAGCACTGAAAATACATACTTCCCTTTTATATCCTATTCACCTACTCAAATTATAATCTGAAAGTAGGTGTATTGCAATGAATAATGAGGAAATTGTATCTGAAATCCGGGCAGGGCGTTCTGTATCGGAGAATATGCAAGACCTTTACGAAAGAAATTTGCCATTGATAAAAAAGACCGTAAAGCCATATACCGCCTATGAGCCTATGGAGGATTGTTTACAGGAAGCCTACTTCGGATTATGGGAAGCGGTACAACATTACGAAACATCTAAAAATGTGCGGTTTATGACCTATGCGGAATACTGGATAAAGCAATCAGTACAGCGGTATCTTGAAAATTGTGGTTCTACCGTCCGCATACCTACCCACACAAGGGCGAAAATGTCACGCATACGGAAAGCCACAAGCCAATTAAGGCAGGAACAGGGCAGAGAGCCGACAGCGGCAGACATAGCGGCTTTATTGGGCGTATCAGTGGAAGAAGTGCAGGAGGTACAAGGCTATATGCAATCGGTAATAAGTTTAGATACGCCGATAGCAGAGGATAACAGCTTGACACTTGCGGACACGCTACAAGCCGATTTAAGCGTTGAAAATGATACAGTTGATAAAATATACTCTGAACACTTTAAAAATGAATTATGGGGCATTGTGGAGCGTTTTACAAGTGATAGAGAGAATGGCATAATCAAAGAGATTTTCTTGCATGGTAAAACTATGTCGGCAGTTGCCAGAGAGCAGGGTGTAACCATAGAACGGATAAGGCAGACAAAAGAAAAAGGACTGCGGCGGCTACGGATGGGAAAGGCAAAGCGCGAACTACTGGAAAAGTTTGATATTGTTGAAGCCGGACTATTCCGGGGCGGCTTGAATAACTACAAAGAGCATAATTTTACTTCCATTGTGGAGCATTTAGCAGAAAAGCGGATAGAAGCAGAAGAACGCTATCGAAAACATTTAGCGGAAATTGAGGAAATGCACAGAAATAGGCTTGAACGAAATTCACGCAAGCCGGAAAATGAAAAGTATATTGCCCGATAGGGGAAATTGTGTTATATTGTCGATATGGGAAAACCATAGAGCCAAAGGCGGCTTTACCCCTCTTATTTTTCGGAGGGTTCAAAGTAGCCCTCCAGACGAAAGAAAGGAGGGCGATGCAATGTATGTTACATATCAGGATTTAATCCAGATCGGTATACTCATTGTTGCCCTTGCTAATTTGATTTATCAGATTTACAGGGGAAAAAAGAAATAGCCGCCAACTACTGCGAATAGTTGACGGCGTGTCTATCTCAAAAGGATAGGCAGAAAAAATCAAATGTTCGGGGTAGAGCCGCTTCTATGGCTTTTCCCTTTTCTTATGTTCAATATAACATATCCGGGGGCAGGATTCAAGCATTTTTTGTTTCCTCATTCTTCTTTATCGGGCAGATTCTTTTTTATAAATTCCTTAATGGCTTGATTTACAACATAGCTTATACTTCTATCGTCCTTTTTTGCCAGTTGCTCAACAGCTTTTTTGTCATGTTCATCAATGCGAATAGTCAAACTTACAGTAGCCATAAAATACACCTCCTCTATTATGATACGCTTATCATAGCACACATTATAAGTAATTGCAAGAAAAGTATTGACAAGCAGAAAAATATCTGCATAATGATCTTATAAGCGGTTGTAAGTACTTATAAGAATGACAGAAACAAAACTGATATCTATCACTTTTTCTTAGTGATAACAAACATTCTCTTATCTGGCTATCTGACAGCCGCACGAACTGTAAACAATGCCATTCGCCACATAAGGCGAGCCATAGAAAGGAAGTGTATGCAGACCAGAGAAAACAAAAAATGCCCTAGCAGAGCCGCAATCTCTGACAAGGGCAAGTAACCGGGAAACCAAAAAGCCGGATACTGAAAATATTATACCATATCCGGCGCAAGAAAGGAATGGAAAATTATGTACATTGTCAAAAGAATAATGAAAAAGCTGAAAGCAAAGAAAAGTCATGTAGATGTTGCAGAGGTTCAATCACTGGCTGACAATCTCCGCGAGGATTTTCTCAAAAAGGAAGATATTTTGAAATTTTTGGGAAGTAAGAATTTTGCGAATCTTGTTGATGTAGCGAAATATGAAGATTTTGGAGTATCTACAGCGGTACAAGCCGCCTTTTGCATGGGATATGAAGCAGGAAAGGCAGGGCGGCACAGTGACGGAGAATAAACAGAAACTTATTGCCCTTGTGTCGGCACTGGAAGAAGAAAACATTGTTGACTACTGCTATACCTTTATCGGCTTGAAACTCTACGGAAAAGCGAGACTTCCAGAGAGCATAACAGCGGAATTGAGGCAGATGTGGGAAGAACATCATAATTTACCGCATGAGGGAGAGGAACAGCCGGAGGAAAAGACAGCAGACGAAAAGGCGGCAATGTTCCACCGTTGCGAGATTACAAGGGCGGTATTTGACATTACAAGCGTTGCTATTCTGAATTATATTCATATTATTGTGCGTGATGTTCACAAAGAAGCACAGGAACAGGGGGCAACGTATGAGCAAAAATGACATTTTAGACCAGATTTTCGCCGCTACTTCCAAATTGGAGTTAATGCAGACGGTTTTAGGCGTTTTAATTGAAACAGTGGAAAAGGAGGAAGCAAACACGCAGGACGGAGCCTTGCATTTTGCGGCTAATCAGAATATGATTGATGATTTTCTGCATATCACGCTTGACGGAGTATGTTTCGCTATTCAGACATTGAGCGGAGCATATAACGATAGCGAGCAGGACAGGGGGCGCAAGGAAATAGCCGAACTTCTTTCAAGCATTGATGATGTTTGGATTTTAGACCAGATAAAGCAGTTTACTATCAATATGGCAAAGGAGGGCGGCGAGTAATGGGCGCAGAGGACTACAAGAAGGAAATTGTTTCCATGCTTGAAGATGTGACCGACATTCTCTCTTTGCAATTCATCTATGGGGCAACAAAAAGCGCATACCGGGAAGAACAGGCGGTAAAGCGTATTAAGGACATGGAACGGAGGGGTGTTGCGGAATGAGATATAAGCATTTAATTCTTAAAATGGTGCTTGCTATGAGCAATGAGGACTATCTATCTAAGATTTACCACTATATTCTTGCAAAGTACCGCAGAGAGGAACACGAGAAAGAGCATGAGGAAACACAGGAACGCAAAGCCGAGGTTATCCGCATTGTGTCCAAACTGGAAAGCCTTGATATTATCGAAAGTACATACAGTTTTATTATGGGTATGTTGTCGGTGGAGAAAGGCGGCGTATCTGATGTATAAAGATTTAATCATAGAATTATTAGACCGCATAGACAATGAAGCCTTGTTAATCAAGATTTACACATTTATCAAGGCATGGTTGGAGGATTGAATGAGCGAGGAAGAATTTTATAGAAGCAAGATAGCGGAAATTGCCGGAAAAATCAAGAGCGTTGACAGGCTTAGAAAGGTTTATACCGTTGCAATAACGCTACTTAGATATGAAAGGGAAAAGGCGGCAGAACATGACGGAAACGGAACTTTACAAGGCGAGGTTGATTAAAATGCTTGACAGGCTATCAGAAAAGGCGTTGAAGCGTTTATATCAGCTTGCGGAATACCTTTATATTCACAAGGGGAACGAGGAAAGCGAGGTATAGGCTTATGGCAGACTTAAAGGCATTATCTGGCGAAATGGCAAAGCTGAAAAGACAGCTTGAAACAGTGCTTTATATCTCCGGCTATCGTGATTATGACGATTTATCGGGATTGGACGATTACAAGCAGATTAAGACAGCAGACGAGCGGCAGAAGTTGGAGGAATATCGCAATATCCTTTACAAACTGGACGAGGTACAGGGCAATCTTGCCTATTATGACAAGTCAGTTAAAGAGGTTAGCAGACTTCACATGAACGCAAGCGGCAGATACGAAACGGACAAAGGACACTGCTACACAAGCGGAAGCGGCATTGAATTTTTGCGCACCGAGGAAGTCTACAATTACGATACGGACGAATGGGAAAATGCCGGGATATGGACTTGTAGCCGGGTTGAGAGCCGCAACGGAGAATATTATATTGTTGGCTATCCTGATGTGGGATTTTCTGGCTTGAAAGTAAGAGTAAGGGGGTAAGCGGAAGGGGGGAGCAATACAAAGTTGTTGTTTCCCCTTATTCGCATTATCTGAAAGAATGGAGGTTGTGTTATATGGCAGAAAAGAGAAAAGATAACAAAGGAAGAAATTTAAGGACAGGAGAAAGCCAGAGAAAAGATGGGCGATATATGTACCGTTGGACAGTTGAGGGAAAGGAAAAGACGGTATATGCTCTTTCATTGGAAGAATTGAGAGAAAAAGAAAGACAGATACAGCGTGATATAGAGGACGGCATAGACAGCAAGAAAGCCGATACTACCACATTAAATGATATGTTTAAAAAGTATATGGCAGGAAAAACAGAATTGAAACAGTCCACACGGACAAATTACAACTATATGTATAAAAATTATGTCCATGACAGCTTAGGTAAGAAGAAATTAAGCAAAATCAAGTATTCAGATGTAAAAGCCTTTTATACTGCTTTGATAAGGGAAAAGAATTTTAAACCTAATTCAATGGAGATTATCAATACAATTCTGCATCCGGTTTTTACACTGGCAGTCCGTGATGGATATATCCGAACTAATCCGAGTGATGGGGCAATGCAGGAAATCAAGAAATCCCATAACTGGGAGAAACCAAAGCGACACGCATTGACGATTGAGGAACAGGAAACATTTATAGGATATATGGCACAATCCCCTATATATAATCATTGGTTGCCGATATTTACCGTTTTATTGGGTACTGGATGCAGGATAGGCGAGTTAATCGGATTAAGATGGTGTGATTGTGATTTTGAAAACAATATTATCTCAATCAATCATAATTTGATATATCGGCAGCAGGATAACGGAAGATGTGAAATGCACATTACAACGCCAAAGACTAAAGCAGGAACACGGACAATTCCCATGTTGTCAGAGGTCAGAAAAGCATTGTTTACAGAGCGAAAGAATCAGATGCAGAAAGGATTTAGCGATTGTGAGATTGACGGTTATTCAAACTTTGTATTCCTTAATCGTGAGGGGTATGTGCATAATCCTATGACGCTCAATAGGGCAATCGGCAGGATAATCAGAGATTACAATGCGGAAGAATCGGAAAACGCCAGGAAAGAGAAAAGAGAGCCTATATTGATTAGACATTTTTCAGTACATAATCTCCGGCATACCTTTTGTACAAGATTTTGTGAAAATGAACAGAATTTAAAAGTTATTCAAGAGATAATGGGGCATAGTGATATTTCAACCACAATGAATGTTTATGCGGAGGCTACAGAGGGGAAAAAGCAGGAGGCATTTAAGAACTTAGAGGGAAAAATTAAAATCGGATAATCAGCATGAGAACCACTCAACAGATACAATGTTTGAGTGGTTTTTTACACGGATTGAAAATAATAAGATGGACAAAGACGAAACAAAAACAGAGCGCAAAAGTCTGAAAGGCCTTTATTTATGGGAAAGACAAGAAAAGACGAACAAAGACAAACAAACCCTAATACTAATCCCGACTATGAAAAGCCTTTCCTGATTTTAGAGCCGGAAAAGCCCGGAAATAAAGGAAAGTTTGTTGTTGCAACACTGATGGGATAGTGGTTTTATCTCAAATTTATCTCAATTCAATAGAGTTTCAAAGAAAAAGCACTCAATGCCTTAATTGGTATCGGGTGCTTTCTTAGTTGTTAATATTTTATTCCCACACTCTTGTATTGATTTTTCCTTCAAACCTATCACATTTATACTTAACATAATCCACAATTTCATATATCAAATCAAATACAACTCCGTAGGGAACAATCTTTATTTCTTCTGTTCCGTGTTCCAAGTCTACAATAGCTATCTGCATTTTTATGTCGGTAATTATGGAACCGTCTGGAATATCTATTTCTTTATCCAAAGGATATTCGCGCGCAAAACCATCAACAAACATACGATTATAGACTTCCGTCACATCATTCTCCAACATACATTCATAGGGTCTAAAATTAGCTGGCACATCGGTATGGTCAATAAGGGTTTTCCCCTCAGGAGTTTTGATTTTAAATATAGTTTCACGCAGACGAATATTGGAAGTTGTATCTATAATATCCAAAACTGCATTGTTCCGAATAACGATGGAACTCATAGCCCGTTTAAGGGCTTCTTCATCAGATTTTATAATGCTGTTCCCTAGCAAGTAGTCACTTTTTACTTGCAGGATTTCAGCAAAAATTTCAGCAGTTTGGAGAGACATATTCCTTTTGCCGTTTATTACATTACTTATAAATTGTGGCGTACAGTGGGCTTTCTCTGCCAGCTCCTTTTGTGTCATTCCTGCACTGTCAAGACACTTTTTTAACCTTTTCCCATGCTCTTTGTTTAATTCTCTTTTTATCATTGTTTATCACCATTACACCTTTTGATTAAAATTAAACACAATAAATTAAACGGATGTTTGACTTTTAATAAAACATTAGTTTAAAATTAAAGTATCATAAGTAAACAAACAAATCAATAGACAAACACTGCTGAAAGGAAGAAAAGAGCATGAAAAAAACATTGAATAGGGATAATGAGAAGTTTTTAACTGTAAACGCTGATACTTTAGCAGGAATGCTGAATTGCGGACGGGCAACGGCGGTTAAAATCGGTACGGATGCAGGGGCAAAGATACAGGTAGAGCGACGCGCATTATATAAAGTTTCCATTATTGAAAAATATCTGGATGGAATTGCGGAATAATTTCAGATGGAGATAATTTATAAGTTTATTGCCAGAGCGGGGGCGAAACAGTGACCTATGATGAAGTATTAACACATTTTCAAGTGAAAAAAAGCAGCAAGACAAGGCACAGTGCCAGTGCCCGGCGCATGATGACAAGCAGGCTTCCCTTACTATCACAAAAGGATATGATTCCAGCCTTATATACTGCCATGCAGGGTGCAGTATTGACAATGTATTATCGGCAGCGGGCCTGAAAAAGTCTGATCTGTTTTATCAGGAAAAGCACCCTGGTGGCAGTTGGCGGGCCTATATTGAGAGTCGGGGAAAAAGCAGGATTGAAGCAGTCTATAATTACGTTTCTGTTAACGGTGGTTATGCTTTTACCAAAATCCGGATGCAGGGGAAAAAGATGCTTTATGGCATACTGGCCAATGATCGTTTTACGTATGGGCTGGGAGGACGGACACGGAAAGAGTTATGCGCTATCTATGCGCCTGACGGCGTACAAGCCATAAATAAGGCAGTTTCAGAGGGCAAGCCTATTATCCCGGAGGGCGAAAAAGACGCTGATATATTGTCAAAACAAGGCTATACGGCGTTTTCCTATGGCGGTGTAAATGATTGGTCGGCAGATATGGCGCAGCTTTGCAAAGGGGCGGTTGTATATGTACTGGCCGACAATGACGAACCGGGGCGGCGTGTGACAAACATTATTCAGAGTGATCTGCAGGGCATAGCAGAAAGCGCAAAGGTAATTGTTCCAGTGCCGGACATTCCCAAAGCCGATATATCAGATTACTTTGCGACCGGACACAGCAAGGTAGAGTTTGGGAATCTTTTGCAGCAGAATAAAACCGTTACAGAAGAAAGCAAGGAAGAACTGAAAGGTAAGGCAAAACGGTCATTTCTTGTTTCGGTGTCAGATGTGGAAGAAAAAGAGGTGGAATGGCTTGTATGGGAGTATATGCCAAAAGGGCAAATCAATATATTGGCCGGGGATGGCGGTTCGGGCAAGACTACATCGTGGTGTGGGCTGGCGGCAGCAGTGAGCAACGGTACAAAGGTATTTTTTGAAGCAGAAAGTCCTTTTATAAAGAGAGAACCGCAGAAAGTAATGTTTTTCAGTTCAGAAGATTCGCTGGAGTATACCTTAAAGGCAAGATTGCGGAAAGCCGGGGCAAATTTGGACAATATCTATTCTACCAGTTTGAGGGATGAGCGGTTTTCACAGATTAAGTTTAACAGCATAATGCTGAAAGATCTGATAAAAGAAGTGGATCCGGCCCTTGTGATATTCGACCCGATACAGGCATTTATACCGCCTGATATTCAGATGGGGCAAAGGAATGCGATGCGGAGCTGCCTGAACCCTCTGATCGGACTGGGGGAGGAATACGGAACGACTTTCCTGATCGTTGTACATACCAATAAGAGACAAGGTGTGTATGGCAGGAACCGCATAGCTGACAGTGCGGATGTGTGGGACATTGCCAGGAGCGTTCTTATTACCGGGACAGCAAAAGATAATATGCGGTATCTGTCGCATGAGAAAAGCAATTACGGGGAGCCGGGGCGCACAGTCCTATATACAATCGAAGATGGCATAGCGGTATTTAAAGAATATTGTGATAAGCATGATGCAGATTTTGTGAAAGAGCGTGATTTATCGGCATATCAGGCCCCGCAGCGGCAGAACGCAGAAGCGTTTATCCTGGATTTCCTTAAGAATGGGAAAAAACCTACTGCCGAGCTGGATGAAGCTGCAAAGGTGGCAGGGATTAGCAACGCAACATTAAGCAGGGCAAAAACGGCACTCCGGGAACGTGGCTTAATGGGTATGAAGTCCGAGGGCTACGGACAAAACAAGGCGTGGTATTGTTACCTGATAGAGCGACAGCCCCAAAGAAGGGTTTAGGTTGAGGGAATAAAGGGGAAAATCCAGTATTTACAAGTGGTTGCGTTTACTCCGCAGGGTGAGGGAATAAAGAGAAAATGCGGAGTAAGAAAGCCATTTACTCCCTCAAGTGCGGAGAAAGCAGAAACCGCATAAAATCAAGGTTTTTCGCTTACTCCCTCAAGTTTCGCCACGGTCTATGAAAAGTGCGTGAGTAAGTAAAGGGTGAGGGGTAAAGAGTGTGCGCCATATGCGGACAAAATAAGGATGGTTTTCTTTATCAGGTGAACATGGTTTTAGAATGATTCTGCAGAAAGAGAGGATTTAGAATGTCGATTTTAAAAGAAATGATAAAGGCGGCTACGGGCATAGAGATAGAGGTACACAATGTAATTGTTGATTTCAGAACGCCGGAAGGAAAGAGCGCACACCGGTCGCATCAGGTTGTTTCCAGTGGTGCACCATGCACGGATGAAGCAATTACGGAGCGCATCAAAGCAGATTTGCCGCAGGGCTGCAGGTTATGCAGTATCTACGAAGTAATGGCAGATTGTGAAGTATCGGAACTGGAAAGGCTTGCAACGTCCCTAGAGGTTTTGAATTACAAGCCCCGGTTTATCTATATTGATAAGGAACTGGCAGCAGAATACATAAAGGAAATTCAGTGTGGAAATTTGGGATAGTGTATCTTTATCAGGTGAGAAATGGGGCTTATATGGTAACGGATGAAGAATTGAAAAAGGTTTATAGAATGTTCACAGACACATGGAAACTTTACAAGAAATATGCGGATGTACAGCAGAAGGGCGAATATTGGGAAGCCCTGACTGCTGAGTCTGATCTGATTGTGAAAAAGTATCAGAACAGTGAACTGCCCCGTGATCTGATCCTGTCGGTTATATCTGAACTGGAAAGGAAAAGCAAGGGAATGCAACAAAATGCAACATAAAAAGAGCCTGCCCATGCAGACAAGCCCCGAACGCTTATAACAATCATAAGATTGGAGGGCTTGAAATGTCAAGAGAAAAGCGCAGGAATGGTACAAACAAAATGCAACGCCGGAGTTATGCGGAATACGGCATCGAGGGGCAGCGGCTTGAAGAATTACAAAGCGGATGCAGGACCGGAATATATCCCCCTGAAATCCTGAAAGCGGCCTGCGGAGGGCTTGAAACTATTTCGCCGTGGATTCTGCTATCTGTCAGACAGGGCAAGTCTTTTGACAGGCTACAAATTTTGTGGGAACTTGGGGAGATGGAAAGACCAGCCGTCAGCCGGAGCGGTTTTTACAGATTCCGGCGGCGGTTTTTCGCCAATCTGGACAAGGAACTGAAAGAAAGGAACGCAGCGCATGAAGCAATATAAATTTTCCGTGGAGGAAATAAAGAAGCTGACAAAGAGCATGGTTGTTTTGGTTGACAGCCGGGAAAAGAAAAACTCTCACATACTGGACTATTTCAGGAAACAGAAGATTGCCTATCAGGTGGAAAAACTGGAATACGGCGATTATTCGTTTATGATTCCGGCAGCGGCAGCAGGCGAGGACATATTCTTTCATCGGGATTGCGTTGTGGAGCGTAAGGCATCCCTGGAGGAATTGTCGGGGAATCTGACCGGGGAGCGCGAACGGTTTGAAAAAGAGTTCCTGAAGGCCGGGAATGACGGATGCAAGGTATATCTGATGATTGAAGCCCCCGGCGGCTACTCTGACATTATCGGACATAAATACAGCACGGAGTTTACGCCTGCTGCCTATATGGCATCTTTAAAGACTTTTGAACACAGATTTGGGGTAAACATACAATTCATTTCCCTGGAATATGCCGGATATTACATAGTTTCCACTTTCCAGTATTACGCAAGGGAGATTTTAAAATAGCCAGTTGTAGAAGGCCGCATTTGAAAAGAGGGTGCGTCTGTTCAGCGGCAGGGGTGCGGCAGATTGGGCGGCAGGGGATATATGGTTATTGTGTAACGTGGCGCAGTAACTACGGAAAGGAAATATTATGTTTTGTGTTATTCAGGAAGTGGAAGTAAAGACAGTTCCGGCAGGAGAGCCAAAGGGTTTTGTAGTGGATGAAACAAAGGTTACATGGGATGGGGAAGGATATACCAAATACAGCTATCATTATGCCAGTGAACGGTTTGAACGCCCTATCAGGAAATCATACCGCATAAGCGTACATGAGAGTTACCGGGAAAACGGGAAAGCTAAGAAGAAACAGACCGTAATTTGTACGATTGGATATTATGAGGTTGTGGACTGGGGCGACTGGCCGGGGGATTTTGTTGTCGGTGGGCTGGCATCAAAAGCGGATGCGCTTGGACTGGAAGAAAGCGAACTGGCAGACCTGATTTATACAAAGTGGCAGGCTATTGTTGACCGCATTTGGGAGGAATACAAACAGACGGAGGAATATGCTGCAAGGCAGGAGAGCAGCCGCATAATCAGGGAGCATAACGAGAGGGTAAATGAGTTCACGGAGAAATACGGCGTTACCCGGAGCGAGTACAACCGCTGCTATGATGTATTCGGCAAATTGCGCAATCCTGAATACCTGAAAAAGATTAAGGCAGATTTTAAGGCAAGAAAAGAATATGAGCGCAGGAGCCGGGAGCAGAGCCGTAGTTATTATGAAAAATTCTATGGTAACTACAGGGGATATAGTGGCGGTAGTTATTGCGGTACTGCTGCCAGTAACTACAATGAAGCTGACAAGGCCATGCTGAAAAAGTTTTACCGCACATTGTCAAAGGCATTTCACCCGGACAGTAACCCGGATAAGGACACAAGCGAGGAAATGAAGATGCTGAACCGCTTAAAAAGTGACTGGGGAGTATAGTTTTTTGTAACGGTTTTTCTTTGATTTATCCCCATTATTCATAGATTTATGATGGTTTTCCCGGATAAATGGGGAAATGAATTGTTGAAAAATGTTGAAACTGTCCGGGCATGGGGGAGTTTGTAAACACGATATATGCGCATGGTGGATAGTGGGAAATGGTGGGATATTCAGGTTATAGGGGCGGCGTGGAAAATAGTTGCATTTAGTGGCATTTTCCCGGATATAGGAAATTATGTTACACGGTAGTATATGGGCGCATGGCAGCAGTTTTTCCGTACTTTTCAGGTAAAAGGCGGCAGAGGGGAAAATACATGAAATGCGCAAAAGTGCGCACAAAAATAGAGTTTTGCAACACGATAATGCGCAGGAGAAATCATCAGAAAAGTTACAAAAAGTTACACAAAAAAGAAATGTGCATCAAGACATATCGGACACCCTAAAAAGCAGATTACTAAAAAATACTAATATTCACCATATAGGGCGAGTGCCGGAGCAGATCGGCAGGACACTGGGGCAAGCTGCAGCAGTATCTTTCATTTTTTCAGCCCCTAAAAAGGTATGTGCGAGAACCAGACCTAAAAATGTTTACTATTGTTGACATTTTCCCTTTATCGGATTTACGAAAACTTACGGTATGGGGAACGTAGAACCTTACAAAACCTGAACATTTACCCCTAAATATCCCTAAAGAATATGCTTTATAGTCCTGCTGCCCTCTGCAAAACTTAGAATAACTTAGAGATTCCGGGAATTATGCGCCTGCTGCCATGTTAGAAAATGTTAGAGTTTTGCGGCGTAAATCGTGCGAAAAGCGACACAAAAAAGAAAATGGTTATTGTAACGGCACTATGAGACGGGAAAGGATAGGCACAGTATGAGATTGAACGGTAAAAGAATTGTGGAAGTCATGGACGCAAAAAGCCTGACAGAAGAAACGGTATGCAGCAGGACGGGGCTTTACCAGAAGTCTTTCCAGTGGATTGTAAAAGAGGGCTTTGCATCCGAGGACGCAGCGGAACGGATAGCGGATGCAGTCGGCTTGACGGTGGGGGAAATCCTGCTGCCGGAAATCACTGGAAATGTGGAGAATGTGATTGAGTTCGTAAAGGACAGCGAGAGGGCGGCGGTCACTTTCTGCCAAGGACGGTATAAGAGCCGCATTAAGAAGCTGGCAGCAGAACGCCCAGAGGAATGCGAGATAGTAGCAAAGAATCAAGACGGCAGCTTATACGCCCATATCCCGGTTATATGGATAAAGATAAACCCTACAAAACAGCTTTCAGAGGGGCAAATTCGGCTTGAAATGGCGCATGGGTAGAAATTAAGAGTAGGGGATAAAAGGCGAAAATAGGCTTTTAAAACATGAATAGACAGAGAAAACCGCCCTTGTATTTTTGGCGAGTATCGGGGCGGTGTTCTTATCAGGTAAAGCATATTCTGTTTTGGACTGCTGCCAGTCATAGTGATTGTACTTTTGTCAATAAGGCATCCTGCAATACCTTTGAAAAGTTGATGCTTTTTTCTTCACAAAGAGTATTCAGCCACATGGGGATGCTTAAAGTCTTTTTTACTGCCTTGT
>CANDNA010000001.1 GCA_947385955.1 uncultured Clostridia bacterium | reverse complement strand
CCGTGAGCGAAGGAACGAAGTTCCTGAGCGGAGCACGGCGGCGTAGCGGGAAGCCGGAGAAATCAGCGGGGCCAAAAGGCTGCCAGCAGACGAAGAGCTGAGAAGATGATTTCATAGGGCGAAGCCCGTGAGCGAAGGAACGAAGTTCCTGAGCGGAGCACGGCGGCGTAGCGGGAAGCCTCTGACTGACATATTATAAAGAAACGTAACACATAATAATAGAACGACACGGTGTGTAAAGGAATGATTTCATGGATGAAGAAATCTTAACACTAACCCGGGAACAATTAGGGGAACTGAAAAAGAGATTTTTACATGGAAGCAGAGTTCAAGAGCAGTCCCGTGTCCGTGTATCAAAGGATCAGATGGAAGCCTGGTTATACCTGGCAGAACCTTCTGAGGAAAAAGGACACTATAAAACGGACGAACTTCTGGATATGCTTCGGGCAGAAGGCGTGACAGCAGGATATGTAATGCCACGTCTGGTTGCTATGGCTAAAAAAGGCGTGTACCAGCGTGAAGTACTGGTGGCGAAGGGAAAAGAAGTGGCTGAGGGAACAGACGGCTGCTATGAATATTTTTTTACTCCGGATGATATCAAGAAGGGGCCTGTGATCCGGGAGGACGGCTCTGTGGATTATAACAGCATGAATATGCTCCAGAGCGTAAAAGCCGGAGATGCGCTTGCTGTGTATCATCCTGCGTCGGCCGGGGAGGACGGTTATACCGTACGGGGTATGGTGCTGAAATGTAAGCTGGTCAAAGAGCTGCAGCCGCTGCGTGGGCTGAGCGTTGAGCGGCGTGACAATATGTATTTTGCCAAAACTGCGGGTAAGATCGAACTGAAGAACGGGAATATCGATATCCGTACCGTACACGAAATACCGGGCGATGTGGATCTGAGCACAGGAAGAGTTGAATTTTTCGGTGATGTGACCATCGGCGGCAGTGTGGGAGCAGGAGTCGTGATCCGTGCCGGACGGAATCTGGTAATAGAAGGCACGGTGGAAAGCGCTGAGCTTTTTGCCGGCGGCGATATTGTGCTCAAACGCGGGGTTCAGGGCAATCTGAAAGGTAAGATACGCTCCAGAGGCAGTATTTATGCCAATTTCATTGAACAGTGTGATGTCACTGCGGAAGGAAATATTGAGGCAAATTATATTCTGAACGCCAATGTCAAAGCGGGCAGCCGGATTAAAGTCAATGGCAAAAAAGGAAGTATCATCGGCGGCAAGACTTTTGCACTGCAGGAGATCAGTGCGTACAATCTGGGAAATGTGGCGGAAGTGCGGACAGTGATCCATGCCGGCTATGAGCAGGAGACCTATGATAAATACGCCAAATATGTGGAACAGGAAAAAGAGATTAAGGAAAAGCTGGCGGATATTGTGGAACGGATGGAAATGCTGATTAAGCAGAAGCAGTTCAAGACAGAGACCGGCAGCAAAACGCTCCTGGTACTGAACGGCAAAAAGGATGAATATTTCAAACAGTTGGATGATATCAAGATAGAGACAGAACGCTGTCAGGAACTGATGGAGAAAGGAAGAGGCGCCAAGATCCATGCGGAAGGCTGTACATACAGAGGGGTGATCCTGGGGATTATGGGATTCAGCAAACAGGTAACCGGTGATATGCAGTATGCTACCTATCGCAGCGTATCGGGAGAAATCGTATCGGAGCCGTTCCAGGGGATCTTTGAGGAAGAGTGACGGATATGGAATACGAAGAAGCAGAAGCCTGGCTTCTGGACATTCCCAGATTTCAAAAGAAAAATGAGCCGGAGGATACGAAACGGTTTCTGCGGCGGCTGGGGGAACCCGGCAAAGAAAAAACGGTCATTCATATTGCAGGCACAAACGGAAAGGGTTCTGTTTGTGCCTATTTGTCGTCTGTTCTGAAACGGGGAGGCTACCGGGTGGGGATGTTTACTTCTCCCCATCTGGTCACAATGCGAGAACGGTTTCGGATCAATGGAGAAATCATGCCGGAGAAAGCATTTGTGGACTGCCTGGAAACAGTCAGAAGCAGTCTGAAAGGATTTGACGGATACCATCCCTCTTTTTTTGAAATGCTGTTCTTTATGGCAATGCTATATTTTGAACAGGAAAAGGTGCAGGTGATCCTGCTGGAAACGGGGCTGGGAGGCCGGCTGGATGCGACAAATTCTGTCAGCAGAAAAGATCTGTGCATCATTACCCGGCTGGGGCTGGATCATATGGAGTATCTGGGGGATACGGTTGCTGAAATTGCCGGGGAAAAGGCAGGAATCCTGCAAAAAAATGTACCGGTTGTAGCGGCAGATTCCGGGGAAGAGGCGTCAGATGTCCTGGTACAGAAGGCAGAAAATCTTTCCTGCCCGCTGTTTTTTGTGTCGAAACAGGACATACGAAATTTTGAGTTTCATAAAAATTTCATTGATTTTTCGTTTGATACTCGTTATTATGGATATATTAGGTGCCTGCTTACCACATGTGCGCCTTATCAGGCAGAAAATGCAGCGCTTGCTCTGCGCGGTCTGGATGTGCTGTCAGAGCGGCTGCCTTTGGACAAATCAGCATTGCTGGAAGGGATGAAAGAGGCCCGTTGGGAAGGCAGGATGGAAGAAATTGCACCGGGTGTGTATATAGACGGTGCACATAATATGGACGGAATCAGGGCATTTTTGGATGCGGCAGAGCGGGATGGCTGCACAGGCAGACGTTTCCTGCTTTTTTCTGCGGTACAGGAGAAGCAGTATACAGAGATGATTGGTATGCTGGCAGATTCCGGTTTGTTTGACAGAATTTATGCAGCAGAGATAAAAAATACAAGAGGCATTTCCAGGGATATTCTAAAGGCGGCGTTTCATGCTGCAGGAGCAGAGCGTGTGGATGGCTTTGCAGATACAGGCAGGGCATGGCAGGCGGTTATGCAGGCCAAAGGGCCGGAGGATATCCTGTATATTGCAGGTTCACTTTATCTTGCAGGAGAGATAAAGGGACTTTTAAAGAAGGAATCAATATGATTAATTTTGAAGAAGAACTGAAAAAATTTCATCCCAGTCTGGAAGTGGAGGATGCGGAGGATGCCATTTACAATCAGGATCTTACGGATGTGGCAGATGTACTGATTGGCATGATGAAAGAAGTAAAAGAAGAAGCGTTGGATTTGGAATAGAGGTACCGGATGAGATGTTATAATTGCGGGTGCCAGTTATCGGAAAAGGATTTCTGTACAGGCTGCGGAGCAGATGTGGCTCTTTATAAGAGAATTATGTATACCTCTAATTTTTTCTATAATGAAGGATTGGAGAAAGCAAATGTACGGGATTTATCCGGTGCGGTGATCAGTTTACGTCAAAGTCTTAAATTTAATAAGAACAATGTGCAGGCCAGAAATCTGCTGGGACTTGTCTATTATGAGATGGGCGAGGTGGTTAAGGGCCTGAGTGAGTGGGTGATCAGTAAGAATCTGCGCTCCAAAAAGAACATTGCGGATGATTACATTGATATGATCCAGCAGAATCCCAGCCGTCTGGATACCATCAACCAGACGATCAAGAAATATAATCTGGCTTTGGGCTACTGCCAGCAGGACAGCCTGGATCTGGCAGTGATTCAGTTAAAAAAAGTACTTTCCCTGAATCCCAAATATGTCAGGGCCCATCAGCTTCTGGCGCTTTTGTATATGAAAGCCGAAGAATGGGAAAAAGCAGGGAAGGAACTGGATAAATGCAGCCGGATTGATACCGGCAATACCACTACCCGCAGATACCGCAAAGAAGTGGATAAGATGCTGGAAAAAGCGGAGAGTGTAAAGGCCAAAGGAGGAACCAGGAAAAAGAAAATTGCCGAAGATACCATTAAGTATCAGAGCGGGAATGAAACCATTATACAGCCAATCAATAACCGGGAAAGCAAAGGCGTTTCCGTTGCCTTGAATATCGGAATCGGAATATTGATCGGCGTGTCAGCAGCATGTTTTCTGATCCTGCCGGCCAAAGAGGATGCGGATACCAGTTCGGCACAGGAGGAATTGCGCATTGTCAGTGAGCAGTTGGATAAAAAGACCGGCACCATTGAGGAGATGGAGCAGGAAATCAGGCAGATTCGGGAAGAAAATGAGCAGTTGAAACAGGAAGTAAATGATTATGCAGGAAATGACGGGAAAATGGAGGTAGTGGACGGACTGCTGAATGCGGTCAGCGTATATATGGAAAGTCCGGAGAACACCGAAAGAGTCGGTCAGGCACTGGAAAAAATCGACGTTCAGGCGGCAGAACAGGTGGAATCGGAGCATTTCCAGTCACTGTACAGAATACTGTTGACAGAGGCGGGACCTTCTGTGGCGGCTTCTTACTATAAGTCAGGTATGGACGCTTATCAGAAAGAAATGTTTGAAGAAGCGATTGAAGATCTGGAAAAGGCAGCGGAATATGATCCGGAGAATGGAGATATTCTTTATAATCTGGGCAATGCCTACCGGCAGAATGATAACAGAGAAGAAGCCATTCAGGCCTATACCCAGGTAGTGGAAAAATTCCCGGGGACCGAGCGGGCCAGAAGGTCACAGAACTTTTTAAAGGAACTGAACGAAGACGCAGAGTAAAACAGGGATACGAAAGAGGACATGGCAGAAGGGAAGCCGTGTCCTTTTTTGTTTCGAAATGCAGGGCTGTGTCCCTGGCTGAGAGAAAACAGGCCGCATGACGGGAGGGAAAGGAGCCTTATGGAAGAGAGATTTCATATCATTGAAAATTATCTGATGATACGGATGCCGGAAGAGATCGACCATCACCAGGCAGCCGCTTTGAGCCGGGAAGCAGATCAGTATATTCTGCAGGGGCCGGTAAAGCATATTGTATTTGATTTTGAGGATACCCGGTTTATGGACAGCTCCGGTGTGGGGGTCGTGATCGGACGGTACAAAAAGATTGCCTGTTTCGGAGGCAAAGTGTATGCGGTCAATGCGGACAGGCAGATTCAGCGGATCATACGGGTGTCCGGGCTGAAAAAGGTACTGAATGTAGTAGAGGAGGATACGGATGTATAATGAAATAAAACTGGAGTTTGATGCCATATCGGTAAATGAGGCTTTTGCCAGGGTAGCCATAGCAGCGTTTATAACCCCCCTCAATCCCACTTTGGAGGAAGTGGCAGATGTTAAGACTGCTGTTTCCGAGGCAGTGACCAATGCGGTCATTCACGGATATGACGGGAGGAAGGGAAAGGTGAGGATGCACTGCATCCTGGAGGATGGACTGTTACATATTGAAGTGTCGGATCAGGGAAAAGGGATTGAAAATGTGGAGCAGGCAATGGAGCCTTTGTTTACAACCAGGCCGGAACTGGACCGGTCGGGTATGGGATTTTCCTTTATGGAGGCCTTTATGGACAGTCTGGAAGTAGAGTCCGTGCCGGAAAAGGGTACCGTGGTACGGATGAAGAAAAAATTCGCAGTGATACAGCCGCAGGCGGATGAGGAATAGCCTATGGAAGAGACTGCAGCACTGCTGACACAGGCACAGGCCGGAGATCGGGAAGCGAGAGAAGTACTGGTAGAGAAGAACCTGGGGCTGGTGCACCATATTGTCAAGCGGTTTACAGGCAGAGGATATGAGGCAGAGGATTTGTTTCAGATCGGCAGCATTGGATTGATGAAAGCCATTGATAAATTTGATTTGTCTTATGATGTGAAATTTTCCACCTATGCGGTACCGATGATTGCAGGAGAGATCAAGCGGTTCCTGCGGGATGACGGTATGGTCAAGGTATCCAGAAGTCTGAAGGAAAACGGGTTCAAGATCAGGCAGGCGATGGAACAGATTGAAAAAAGGCTGGGACATGAGGCATCTCTTGCAGAGATCAGCGAGCAGACCGGGATTGGTACAGAGGATATCATTCTGGCTCTGGAAGCCAATGTGGAGGTGGAATCCATTTATAAATCTGTTTATCAGAGTGACGGCAATGAAATCTATATGGTGGACAGACTGCCTTCCGGAAAGGACGAAAATGAAACGGTACTGAACCATATGCTGCTGGAGCAGCTTCTTTCCGAACTGACCAGAGAAGAAAAGGAACTGATTGGCCTGCGGTACTTTCAGGATAAGACACAGGTAGAAGTAGCAGGGCTGCTGGGTATCAGTCAGGTGCAGGTCAGCCGTCTGGAAAAGCGGATCCTGCTCCGGATGCGCGGGCTTGCCAAATAAAGGATAAGCCGCTACAATAAAATACAAAAAATCAGAGAACAAAAGAGGAATGCATATGAAAATTTATCTTGTCAGACATGGAGAGACAGCATGGAATAAGGAAGGCCGGGTACAGGGAAGCGAGGACATCCCGTTGAATGAAAAGGGAATTGAACTGGCGGAAATCACTTCGGAAGGAATGAAAGACATCCCTGTTGAGATTATTTTTTCCAGTCCGCTGATCCGTGCCAGAAAGACAGCAGAGATCATGCGCCGGGATCGGGATGTGCCGATTGTAACAGATGCGCGGCTGCAGGAAATGAGCTTTGGGCGGTATGAGGGCTCCATCATCAAAGAGGCTGTGAGAGATAAGAGGCATGCTCTGCATGATTTTATTCAGAATCCGGGTGTATATCGTGCCAGAGATGGGGAGGATTTTTCCCAGGTCATTGGTCGTGCAGGGGATTTTATGAAAGAAGTGCTGATTCCCGGCGAAGAGCGGTGGAAACATGTGATGATTGCCTCGCACGGGGCTTTGATCAGATGCTTTCTCCGCTGCATTGAAGAAAGACCGCTTTCGGAGTTCTGGGGCGGGATCCCTCAGAGAAACTGTGCAGTGACGGTGATCGAACAGAAAAATGGCCGGTTTAAGATTTTGGAAGAAGGCAGGCTGTATTACGAAAGAGAGACAGAAGGAGGCTTTCGATTGTAAAATTGCATATTTTATCGAAAAGCAGCCATACTAATCCGCAAAAAGCAGGAATGAAAGCAGAGTGGATGTATGGAAACAAAAACGGTATATATCAAACCAAAGCGGAATGCGGAGGTTACAAAGGAAGAGGTATTTCTGAATGATATAGCCTCTCTGACCTGCACAGATCCCCATCTTCTGGCCAAGGCCAGGGCGCTGAAAGTATATCAGTTCCGGGAAGGCGGAGAGAAGCGGGCAGTCATCAGCAGCCTGAAGCTGATTGAATTGATTCAGGGGCTGGAAAAAGGAATCACGGTGGACAATGTGGGTGAGACGGATACTCTGATGAAGCTGGTCAAAGTGTCGGATCAAAAGGGTTTTATCGTCTGGCTGAAGGTGGTGTTTGTGGCGCTGATCAGTTTTTTTGGAACTGCCTTTACGATTATGGCGTTTCACAATGACATCGGCATTCATGATGTATTCAATCAGATTTATGAACAGGTGATGGGACAGACCTCCAATGGTTTCACCACATTGGAGGTGACCTATTCCCTGGGTCTTGCTATCGGCATTACTCTGTTTTTCAATCATATCGGAGGCCGCCGGATCACTGCGGATCCCACTCCTATTGAGGTGGAAATGCGTATTTACGAAAAGGATGTGGACGATACGCTGATTGAAACGGCGGACCGGGAAGGGAAAACGATAGATGCTTCATAAGAGAGTGTTTTTGGGAGTGCTGGGTACCAGCTTCGGACTGATGACGGCAGGGGGTGTGTTTACGGTACTCCTTGCAGTGGGACTGATTCCCCGTTTTGCGGGTAAGACCCATACGGGCCGGAAGGTTACGCTGTATGAAACGATGGTGATTCTGGGAACACTGGCAGGGGATGTGTTCAGCATATTGGAACCTCAGATGGGAGCGGCAGCATCCCGGATGGGTGTCCCGGAGCTGCTGCTGGACGGGCTGGGCGGTTTGTTCCTGCTCTGCTATGGGCTGTTTGCAGGGATTTTTATAGGCAGCCTGGCAATGGCGATTGCGGAAATGCTGGACAGTATCCCAATCTTTGCCAGACGCATTGGTTTCCGGCATGGCCTGGGCATTGCCGTACTGGCGATGGCACTGGGCAAGACGGCAGGTTCTCTGTATTATTTCTGGGAACGGATGTTTTTGTTCGGAGGCTGACCGGGTCCGTGCTTTGCGCAGTAAAATCATTCGGAAAGGACAGAGGGATAGCATATGGAAGAAGAAAAAAAGAAGCAGTATCAGCAATATGTCAAAGAAGTGACACCGACGCACAATCTCTGGTTATTGATGCTGAAGGCTTTTGTAACCGGAGGAATCATCTGCATCATCGGGCAGGGGATTTTAAATTACTGTATGAATGGCCTGGGAATGGACAAACAGACAGCGGGAAGCTGGTGTTCTCTGGTTCTGGTGTTGTGCAGTGTGATTCTGACCGGCTTTAATATTTATCCGCAGATTACCAAATGGGGCGGTGCCGGGGCACTTGTGCCCATCACCGGTTTTGCCAATTCCGTGGCGGCGCCTGCCATTGAGTTTAAAAAGGAAGGACAGGTATTCGGAATCGGCTGCAAGATATTTACCATAGCCGGTCCGGTGATCCTGTACGGGATCTTTACAAGCTGGCTGCTGGGGCTGGGATATTGGATTGTGGGGAACTTTTAACGATCACGCTTGCAGATTGCCTGCCGCTCTGCTAAAATGGCAGAAAAGGAGGGTATGGCAATGAAAGCAAAGGTTTATTTTACAGACAGGATAGAACCGGAACAGCTGCCGGAGCTTTACAGACTGACCGGAAGGGAACTGACAGGCAGGGTGGCTGTCAAACTGCATTCCGGAGAAGAGGGAAATCAGAACTTTTTAAAGCCGGCGTTTTTTAAGCCTGTGATTGATGCTGTGGGCGGCACTGTGGTGGAATGCAACACGGCCTATGAAGGTTCCAGAAATACTACGAAGCGGCATCTGGAGACATTGAAAAAGCATGGGTGGAGTGAATTTTTCCGGGTGGATTTGCTGGACGGAGAAGGCCCCGATCTGGAGCTTGCCATACCGGGCGGTAAGGCGATTCAGAAAAATTTCGTGGGAAAAAATATTGCAGACTATGATTCCATGCTGGTCCTGTCCCATTTCAAAGGGCATCCTATGGGAGGCTATGGCGGAGCGCTGAAGCAGCTTTCCATCGGTGTGGCTTCGTCTTATGGCAAGGGTTATATTCATGGAGTGGGCAATCCGGACAATTTCTGGACATCGGACCACGATTCTTTCCTGGAAGCTATGGCGGATGCCGCATATTCCATAACGGAATATTTCAAAGATAAAATTGTTTATATCAATGTGATGAAAAATATGTCAGTGGACTGCGACTGCTGTGCCGTGGCAGAGGATCCCTGCATGGCGGACATTGGTATTCTGGCATCTCTGGATCCGGTTGCCATTGATCAGGCTTGTCTGGATCTGGTATATGCCTCCAGAGATCCGGGACGGGATCATCTTCTGGAACGGATTGAATCACGTAACGGTGTGCATACGATAGAGGCGGCGGCAGCACTTGGCTGCGGCTCCAGGGAATATGAACTGATCAGGGTATAACAGCCGTGAATCTGTTCGGGGCCGGGAACTTTACGAGTAGGTTCCCGGCCCTTTTTCATGGGCAGGGGAAGAGGGCGCTTCCCTGCCCGAACGAAAATTCTGTGGATTCAGTGAAAAAGTCATCCACAAGTCATTTCCGGAAAATGCATCCGTCAGCATATCTTAACATACCGCCGGTATATTCTCAGTTTGATACGGTTAATTTTCAGAAATTGCAATTGAAATACGAAAATTTAAGCAATAACACGGGAATCTGTAATTCCACCCTATTGTCTTTCTTTTATGAAGTCAGTAAAATGAAAGAAAATATGGGGATGACGGAAAGTCCCGGGGAAAGGAGAAGCATATTACAAATGATAAAAATTGGCATCTGTGATGATATGGCGGAAGAAGTCCGGAAACAAAAAGCCATGGTACAGAGGATTGCCGAGAAGCTGGGAAAGAATATGGAGATTCATGTCTTTGAAGAAGGCGAGGAACTGCTGCAGGAGATCCAGGCCTATGGGCATATGGATATCCTTCTTCTGGATATTGAGATGGAAGGAAAAAACGGTGTGGAAATTGCAAAGAGTATCCGAAGAACAGATTATCAGACGGTGCTGATCTTTATTTCCGCCTATGATCAGTATTGTAAAGAGCTGATCGGCGTACAGCCGTTTGCTTTTCTGGATAAACCGGTGACAGAGCATGATCTGGAGAAGGTGCTGAAAAAGGTTTTGCGGGTAAAGTTTGCAGAAAACGACAGATTTTTATTTTCTTATCAGAAACACAGATACAGCATTCCACTGCATCAGATTATGTATTTTGAAAGTATAGGGAGAAAAATCCGTATTCACTGTGCGGTGGAGCAGTATGATTTTAATGGGAAACTGAATGCGGTGGAACAGGAGATCAGCAGGCTGGGCACGAAATTTGCCAGAATACAGGTATCTTATTATGTGAATCTGAATTATATCAAAGAGTGGAATTATGACAGCATTATGATAGATGACGGTACGGAAATTCCAATCAGCAAGAGATACAGAAAAATGATGAGGCAGTATTATATGGGGATGCTGGAGAGGGAATAGATACAATGAGAGTTATGTGGATTATTGTACCAGTCATCATCCTGGAGGAAATCTTTTTCTTATTGACGCAGAGGACTTTTGTGGAAAGGGTATTGCATTCCAGGGAAAGAAAACCGGCCTGTGAAATCATAGCATGGAGTATCCATTTTGTGATTTTTAATTATACAACCTATCTGTTGACGGATAATGTACTGATTTATATTCTGGCCTTCTGTGGTTCTTTTTTCGCAGTGTTGTGGTATCTTTACCGTGATCCGCTGCGTAATCTGATCTATGCCACCGTGTTTGTCTATATGCTGGGAATGTTCTCGGAAGTTCTGTCTTATTACATAGTTCTGATCGGAAACAGGATCAGCAAAACCGATCTGGGGAGTTATGACTATTATCTTATGATCGCCATGATTTCAAAACTGATATGGCTGTGTCTGGTGAAGATGATATTGCTGCTTGTCAGGAGGAACAGAGGGAAACATGTAAATTTCAGGGACTGGATAGAGGCATGCTTTGTACCCGTGGGAAGTATTGTGATTATTTTTATCTTTCTGCCCAGCCAGGAGGCTTATCTGTCAAAGGAAGCCCCGGTGAGAGCGGAAGGATGGCTGGGGATGGCCTTTTTGCTTGGAATCAATGTGGTGACGTATTATTTATTTGAACAGGCAAAAAAGGTGACAGAGAAGCAGATTCAGGAAGAAGCACTGCGGGAACAGTGTAATTACTATATGCGCCAGTGTGAAGAGAGCAGGGCGCTCTGGATGGAGCTGAGTAAATTCCGTCATGATATCAAACAGAAATATATTTACTTTCAGGTATTGCTGGAAACCGGGCAGTATGATGAGCTGGCCAGGTATTATCAGGAAAATCTGAAATTCCTGACAGAGAAAAAACATGTTGCGGACAGCGGAAATATATATTTTGACAGTATTCTGAACTATAAGGCGGAGATTGCCGAGCGGGACGGTATCCGGCTGCTGCCGGAGCTGGAAGTTCCTCATGACTGTCAGATCAACGGGGAGGAGCTGAGTATCTGTCTGGGCAATCTGCTGGATAATGCCATAGAAGCGGCAAGGGAAGTGGAAGAGAGTCAGAGACATATCTATATGAAAGCCAGAGTACAGGGAAGTAATCTGTATCTGGAAGTCAGAAATCCCTATGAGATGCCCCGTATCCGTAAAAGAGGGGAATATATGACTACAAAGCCGGATGTGCGTTCACATGGCTGGGGCCTGCAGATTATCCGTGATATTGTTGAACGTTATCATGGGGAACTTACGATTACGGATGAGCACGGGCTCTTTTGCGTAAGGATACTGTTATATCAGGCGGTACGCTGAAGATGACAGAATCACAGCTGAACAAACGGTATTGTTCCTTTTGAAGATATAAAATACAAAATGACCAAAAATGACAGAATAACAGGTCAATTATGACAGCAGGCGTGCAGGAAGAAAAAGATATATTATAATAAGAGCTGTCACATTTTACAAAAGATAACAGGAGGAACAACGAATGAAACTGAGAAAATTTTTAGGTAAGTATGGCAGCAGTATGATGGCGCTCGCATTGACGGCAATGGCAGCGGAATTTGCAACAAGAGGGTGTTTTTATTTCGCATATCAGCCCAAAGCGCCGGAAGGTTTGAAGAAGTTTTCCAAAAATAAATGAGAAAGCTCAGTGATATGCTCATTGGCATACTGGAGATAAATGGAGATATTTCCAGAGAGGACCGGGCGGTCTATGAATATGCTTTGTATGGGCTGTGGATGCTTGTGGTGAATGGGCTGACAAGTATTCTGATAGGGGTTGTATTAAAGGTACCCTGGTATTGTGTCCTGTTTTTGTCTGCGATGATTCCTCTCCGCTCCGATGCGGGAGGCTACCATGCGCCTGGCGCATGGAAATGTTATCTGCTGTCCTGCGGGATGGTGACAGCGGCTTTGTTGTGGATAAAAGCAGAACTTTCCTTCCAGACAGTGTTTACTATCTGCATGGCAGTACCATCTTATTATTTTATTTTCCGGTATGCTCCGCTGGAATCGGAGAACAGGCCGTTGGATGCAGAGGAAAAGAAAATCATAGGAAAAAGGGCAAGGGTGATTGTTACTGTGGAAATGACAGCAGGACTTGCATGTTTTCTGGTGAATGAGAAAGCAGCCTGTACAATATTATCCGCAATCATTTGCTGTGGGGCAGGCTATGCTGGATGGTTTATACAAATGAAGCAAAAGCGGGTGGGGATGTGAAATTTTCACATCCCCCTCGTTTAGCCGTTCGTAGGATACGAACCGATCGTGCGGCGGGAATGGGAGGGATATATCGTATGCGAATATTACATATATCTGATTTGCATTTTGGGATAAAGGAAGGCAAGGAGCGAAGCAGGAAAGAAGTAGCAGGCAGGAACTATTACGTTGAAGATTTGATCAGAGGATTGGGAAGCATAACGGCAAAACAGCCGTTGGACTATATTTTTATTACAGGTGATATTGCATATTCCGCATCCAAAGAGGCCTATCAGGAGGCGGGCTTATGGCTTACAGAGATTTCCAGGGTATGCAGGGTCCCGGCGGACCGGATCTATCTGTGTCCCGGCAACCGGGATATCGACAGACAGAAAACAAAAGATGGGGTATGTCCGGAAAATCAGCAGGAAGCAAAAGAACTGCTCAATATAGAGAATTTCGATCAGTTGGCAAAGAAGTTCCGCATGTATCGTAAATTTTGTCATGATGCAGGACTGCCCACATATGAGCTGGGCGGGAAACAGAATTATCTCACCGGTGTGGCAGTGAATTCCTGTGTGAATGTGGTTTGTCTGAACACAGCATGGTTTGCCGAAGCGGATACCGGTAAAAGCAATGTGTGGGTCGGCTCCGGTCTGATGGAGCAGATTAAACGTGAGAGGAAATATGCCAATGGGCAGCCTACCATTGCAATTATGCACCATCCTGTTGCGAGCTGGAATGAAGAGGAAAGAAGCAGTGTAAATGACAGTGACAACGTATATCATGAAGTATGCCAGATAGCAGATATGATATTGACCGGGCATACTCATGCGGCAGAGGATGGCTATGGGTATTGGAACAGTGTATACATATGCGGAAACGGCGCCGTATACAAAGAACAGACATATCATCATAATTTCCATATGTATGAATGGGACAGTGGAAAAGCCGGACCGATTGACTGCATCAGGACTGTATATGAGTTCAATGGAAGCACATGGCATAAAAAGGCAGAAAAGATCAGAATAGAAGCAAAGAACCGGCAGGACAATAAAGAGGAAAAACCACTTCGGTACAGCTTCAGTATTTTATGGTGGACAAGGTAAGAGAAGTAAAATGAAACAATATGAAAACATCAGAATCATGCAAAAAAGAAGCAGAGCCGTATGAGAAATCACGACCCTGCTTCTTTTCAGATACCGGCGATTTCTGCCGGAACGGATTTCCTTCCGTCTGTATCCTCAATCGTCCTCATCCACATCCCAGTCAATGACAGCGCCGGTAGCGGCATCAATTTCAAATTCATATTCCATGTGATTGTAGTAAAATTCACCTTCATAGATCAGACGGCCGTCGTCATAGTCCTGTTCCACTTCCCCCCATCTGATGTCCGAATCGCTCAGGCCGGCCATCTTCAGGGCGGCAGCCTTAGCGCCTTCGATTCCGGATACGGCTGTGGCGGGTTTGCTCTGGGCGGCATCCGATGCGGGCTTTTGCGTCTGGGTCAGGGGCGTATAGTGCTTCAGATCATATTCCCATTTCAGGACAGCGCCGGTAGCGGCATCAATTTCATATTCATATTCTTTCCGGTCGGCGGTAAAAAACTCAATTTCATGGATCACTCTGCCGTCATCCAGATCTGTTTCTGCTTTTTTGAAGGTAACAGCTTCTGCCGTCAGGCCTGCATGAGCGGCGGCAAAGGCCTTTGCCTGTTCCAGAGTTACAACGGCCGGTGTGGCTGCCGTATTTGAGGGAGCTGCTTTCCACTCATAATCCACATTGAGTACAGCGCCATTTTCTGCATAAATGTCAAAATCGTATTCTCTGTAATCTTTTGTCAGAAGATCCACTTCGTAAATCTGTTTTCCGTCATCGTGGTCAAGCTCTGCTGCGATATACAGTACAGAATCCTCTGTGATACCGGCAGTGGTAAGGGCGATGGACTTTGCCGACTGTTCTGTGATCGGTGCTGCCGATACTGTCATTGCCATAGAAGCTGTTAACATGCCTGCTGCCAGAAGTGTACCTGAAATTTTGTGTTTTCTTTTCATAGTTGCCCTCCTATATACATATGACTTCCCTGCTGTGACATATGTTGTGAGTTCATTCATAATGTCTTTTTTATTTTATCATAAAAAAAATCTGTATAGCAAGTAAAATTGTGGCAGTTTAAAAAGAGTTTTTGTAATCGTTTCTGCGGGTCTGGAAGGATTGCAATTTTGAACCGGTTTGTTATAATACCAACAGAACGTTTCATGAAAATCAGTACATAATACATAGGATGAAGCAGATGATAGGATATATTCCGGAAGCCTGCCTGATTTTTCTGGCAGCCAATGCATATTCTCTTGGCAGGCAGTATGCAATACCGAAAATCGTATGGCCTGTGGTGTTTTTTCTTTTTTTCTGGATACAGATCAGGCCGTCGGGACAGAAAAAAATGCAGAAAAGGAGACTGCGTATCTGCAGGAACGGCTGTCTTTTGCTGCGGGCTTTTCTGTTGTCCACAGCATGTTCCATTGTATATTCCCTGATGGGATTTGCAGGCGTGCTGCGGGCCGGTTCTTTGCTGGAAGAACCGAAACTGTGGCTGTTTCATACCATTATCGCAGTACTGGTGGAATCGGTTCCGTTCTGGAACGGAATTGTGCGTATTTATCTGACATCTCAGCAGCTTGGAATTAAGTGGCGTCTGATCGGCGGCCTGTGCGGGATGATACCGGTGGTAAATCTTATGGTATTGTCCAGATTGATCCGGACAGCGGAGGAGGAGACCGATTTTGAAAACGGAAAGATTCTGCTGAACAGGGAGCGGGCCGGAGAGCGGATCTGTGCCACCAGGTATCCTGTTTTGATGGTTCACGGTGTTTTTTTCCGGGATTTCCGATATTTTAATTACTGGGGCAGAGTACCGAAGGAATTGATACAAAACGGGGCAGTCATCTATTATGGCCAGCAGCCGTCCGCAGCTTCTGTGGCAGAATGCGGAGAAGCGCTGGCAGAACGGATCCGGCAGGTTTTGCAGGAAACGGGAGCGGAAAAAGTCAATATTATAGCCCATTCCAAAGGAGGCCTGGACAGCCGGTATGCCATTGCCAAATGCGGGGTAGGGCAGCAGGTGGCATCGCTGACTACCATCAATACGCCTCACAGGGGCTGTGAATTTGCAGATTATCTCCTGTCCGCGATCCCGGCGGCGCAGCAGGAAATGGTAGCGGCTGCCTATAATGGGGCGCTGCGTAAAATCGGCGAGGCCGATGCTGATTTTTTTGCAGCAGTCAGGGATCTGACAGCCAGTGCCTGCAAAGCCAGAAATGAGGAGCTTACAGATGTGCCCGGCGTGTATTATCAGAGTGTCGGCTCCAAACTTTCCGGTGCGGTAAGCGGCAGATTTCCGCTGAATTTTTCCTGGCACCTGGTAAAGCATTTTGACGGGAACAATGACGGCCTGGTAGGGGAGGCATCCTTTCCCTGGGGCGAGAAGTACCGGCTGCTGTGCGCTGACGGCAGGCGGGGAATCTCACATGGAGATATGATAGACCTGAACCGGGAAAACTTTAAAGGATTTGACGTACGGGAGTTTTATGTACAGCTTTTACATGAGCTGAAGGAAAAAGGTTTCTGAAAAAATATTTGCCCCGGCTGTCAAAACGCGCTATACTGTTTGGGAAAAGAGGGGATGCTGTGCGGAAAATGGAATTTAAGATGGAACGGCAGGGGCTGCTGCAGGAGGGAAACAGAGTGACCGTCACCGAGGGTGTGCTGCCCAGCAACTATTATTATACCATAGATCCTTCTCTTGCCATGTCTGGAAATTTTCCGTTTCGGGAACGGCTGAAGGCGAAGGAAGGAATCGTGACAGCCATCGAAGAGAAGGAAAGAGGCTTTTATGTCATCGTAGAATTTGAGGAAGAGGAGGAAACATATGAAAAAGATCAGTACTGAAAAAGCACCTGCGGCGATTGGGCCGTATTCACAGGGAATTGTGGCAGGCGGGTTTTTGTTTGCATCGGGACAGATTCCCATTGATCCTGCCAGCGGAGAGATCGTTGGAACAGATATAGAACAGCAGGCACAGCAGGCGATCCGCAATGTGGGCGCGATCCTTGCAGAAGCAGGGGCAGATTATGGAAAGGTAGTCAAAACCACCTGTTTTCTGGCGGATATGAAGGATTTTGCAGCGTTTAACAGTGTCTATGAAACATATTTTACAGAGAAACCGGCCAGAAGCTGTGTGGCAGTGAAGCAGCTTCCCAAAGATGTTCTCTGCGAAGTGGAGGTTCTGGCCTGGCTGGGATAAGTGCCGGCAGAACGGGTTATGAATACCAATACGATGAAAAATTCTGTGCTGCTGTTTTTAACTGCTGCCATCTGGGGTGTGGCATTTGTGGCACAGAGTGTGGGAATGGACTATGTGGGGCCCTTTACATTCAATGGGGTCCGGTTTCTGCTGGGCGGAACGGTGCTGCTGCCGGTGCTGGCAGGAAAGCGGAAACGGGACAAAGCTGACCGGGGGCAGGAAAGAAAAACAAAAGAGGAACAAAGGGAAGCAGGGCGTGTTACATTGCTGGGCGGCATCTGCTGCGGCATGGCTCTTTGCAGCGCCAGCCTGTTGCAGCAAATAGGGATTCAGCATACCACAGTGGCGAAGGCAGGCTTTATTACGGCGCTGTATATTATTATCGTTCCGGTACTGGGGCTGTTTTTCCATAAAAAAGTAAGACGGATCGTATGGGCCGGGGTCTTTCTGGCGGTGCTGGGAATGTACCTTTTGTGTATCCGGGAGTCCTTTACCGTGGGCCGGGGAGACTTTTTCGTATTTCTCTGTGCCATTGTATTTTCGGTCCATATTCTGGTGATTGATTACTTTTCGCCCAGAGCCGACGGTGTGGCGCTGTCCTGTATTCAGTTTTATGTCAGCGGCGTGATATGCACAATCGGCGCTTTCCTTTTGGAAACACCTTCCTGGCAGGCCATCCTGAGCGGATGGATGCCGATTTTGTATGCAGGGATTTTATCCTGCGGTGTGGCATATACGCTGCAGATCATCGGGCAGAAGGGGATGGATCCTACCGTGGCGTCCCTGATTCTGAGCCTGGAATCGGTGATCTCCCTGATTGCCGGCTGGGTTTTGCTGGGACAGATCCTGCAGCCCAGGGAAATCTGCGGCTGTGTGCTGGTATTTGCCGCCATCGTTCTGGTACAGCTCCCGCAGCGGAATATAAAATCAAAATCAGTGTCAAAATAAGATTGTAATAAAAAGAATCCTGCATGCCAGGATTCTTTTTTATCCGGTTTATCCGGGGCGCTTTTTGCTGTATTACATATTTTTGAATCAAAAACGGGATACTATGCATGATACAATGTGTCAAAAAAAGCTGCGTGCGGCAGCAAGGTATAAAGGAGACAAGTATGGAGTATATCAATGCATTCTGGGTGGGCGGGCTGATTTGCGCCCTTGTTCAGATTCTGATGGAAAAGACAAAGATGATGCCGGGCAGGATTATGGTATTGCTGGTATGTCTGGGAGCCGTGATCAGTGTGTTTGGCTGGTATGAACCGTTTCAGGAATTTGCAGGAGCGGGCGCCAGTGTACCGCTTCTGGGCTTTGGCAATACTTTGATGAAAGGGGTCAAAGAGGCGGCGGACCAGGAAGGGCTGCTGGGGCTTTTTATGGGAGGCTTTAAAGCGGGAGCCGTGGGCTGCAGCGCGGCTTTGATTTTTGCGTATCTGGCCAGTCTGATTTTTAATCCCAAGATGAAAAAATAACAGGATGATTTGCAAATTTTTTCCAACGTGGTATACTGGGAGCATTGCCGGGCGGCAGCGCCGCCTGTGCTGCCGGATAGAAGGCGCAGGAAAAATAAAAAACCGTAACAACAAAAGAAAAGAGGAACATATGGAATTGAACTGGAAAAAAATAGAGCTTACCGACAGGGAGATGATCCAGTCTTATTACCGGAATGAAAAATTACGGAACTGTGAGGCGGCTTTTGCCAATAATTATCTGTGGGCGCCTCATTATGATATGGTGTATACTGTCCTGAATGGTATGCTGGTGTTTCTGGTACAGAAAGAGGACTATTCTGTCAGTTTCCCGCTGGGAGCGGGAAGTCTGAAAGAAACGATGGACAGTCTGATGGCATATTTTGAAAAGCAGGGACGGGATTTTCAGATGCATCTGGTATCGCCGGAGCAGTATGAACGGCTGGAAGCTCTGTATCCGGGCCGGTTTGCCATCCGGTATGACAGGGATGTGGCAGATTATGTATATGAATCGGAAAAGCTGATTACCCTGTCGGGAAAAAAGCTGCATGGGAAACGGAATCATATCAATAAATTTAAGGAAATGAATCCGGACTGGCGTTATGAGGCCATTACGGAGGAAAATACGGCGGAATGCCTGAAAATGGCGCAGGAATGGCGTATTTTAAATGGCTGTGATGAAGATGAGGAAAAAAGCGCTGAATTTTGTGTGACCCTGAATGCCCTGCAGTTGCGGGAAGAGCTGGGGCTTGTGGGCGGCCTGCTCCGGGCAGGCGGCAAAGTGGTGGCGTTTACTTTGGGAGAACCGGGCGGCGGCGATGTCTTTATTGTCCATATTGAAAAGGCATATGCGGATGTACAGGGCGCTTATCCCATGATCAATCAGCAGTTTGTAGCCCATGAGGGCGCTGAGTATCCTTATATCAACCGGGAAGAAGATACGGGAGCAGAAGGACTGCGCAAAGCAAAATTATCCTACCAGCCGGTGATGATGGTGGAAAAAGGCATCGTAACGTTCCGGTAGCCGGGAGATGCCGTTTTTGCATAATCTTCTGAAAAGCCGGAAATCCTATTCTGTAAAAACGGAACAGAAAGGGATGAGAGGATGGCATCACAGGATAAAACGACGCAGAAGGGGAAACGGAGAGGGAAACAGAGTGTGGCCTATGAACGGCCTGTTTATATCAATGCCAGTGCATCAATCGGGGGAAAGAAAGAGGGAGAAGGGCCTCTGGCAGAACTGATTGATATGATCGGCGAGGACGATTTGTTTGGATGTCATACATGGGAAGAAGCGGAAAGCAGTCTGCAGAAGGATGCCGTGTACCTGGCAATGGGAAAAGCAGGCTTGGATACCAGAGAAATCCAGTATCTGTTTGCAGGTGACCTACTCGGTCAATCCATTGCCACTTCGTTTGGCATTATGGCCTATGAAATTCCGTTATTCGGGCTGTACGGGGCCTGCTCCACCTGCGGAGAGTCGCTCAGCCTCGGCTCTATGGCAATCGACGGTGGGTTTGCGTCCAATGTAATCTGCGTTACCTCCAGCCATTTTGCCAGTGCGGAAAAAGAATTCAGGAATCCGCTGGAGTATGGCAGCCAGAGGCCGCTGTCAGCTACCTGGACGGTTACGGGCAGCGGGGCGTTCGTACTGGGAAAGGAACCGGGAAAGCACGTCAGGGCGGCCATTACCGGGATCACCACAGGCAAGATCGTGGATTATGGGCTGAAAGATTCTATGAATATGGGCTGCTGCATGGCGCCTGCGGCCTGCAATGTGGTCTATCAGAATTTCATTGACTTTGGCAGACAACCTTCTGACTATGATAAAATCATAACCGGTGATCTGGGTTCTATCGGTCAGCGGGCACTGGTTGACCTGGTGGCGGAAAAGGGGTATGATATTTCCAGCAATGTTCTGGACTGCGGAATGCAGATTTACGACCCGAATACGCAGGATACCCATGCGGGTGGTTCCGGATGCGGCTGTGCGGCGGTTACACTGTCCTCTTATATACTCAAACAGTTAGAGGAAAAGAAATGGAAACGGGTGTTATTTATCCCTACCGGCGCCCTGCTCAGTAAGACCAGTTTCAATGAAGGAAAAACAGTGCCCGGCATTGCACACGGAGTCGTAATAGAAAGTGTGTGAATATGAATCTGTCCCCTGTTTTTATCCATCAGTTCCATAACCGGATCGAAAGAGTCCTGCACAGAAAGGGAAATTTTACAGGGCCGGTTCTGGAGATGACGGTGATCGTGGATCACAGCGTATCTGCCGGCGTTGTGCAGGAAGGAGTGCCTGCCCTGCTGCGCTGCCTGAAACAGCACAGTGAGGTGTTCCGGAATGTACGGCTGAATATCACGGACTGGCTGGAGGATACCAGAATAGAGAACAGGGTGGTTCCGATGATGACTGTTCTGGTCAGTGGATTTTTCGAATCCTATGAACAGATATGCAATGAGAAGAAAACAGAAGCGTTGTATCAGTATCTGAAACTGTATCATGCCAGATCCAAACTGATCCTGCTGGTCACGGACGGACGCCATCGTCCGGAGGATGAAAAGGCGGCAGAAGAGGCGCTGAAGCCTTTTCTGGGGAAAAAGCTGGTATCGGTTCTGGTCAGGGAAGATGGAATGGAACTGGGGTAGCCCGGTTTCATTCTGTTTCTGTTCATGGTAAGAGGGACAAAGGATGAAAAAACTGTTAAAAGGAATTTTATATCTTTTTATGCTGTTGTCGGCATTGCTTATGGCGCTGATGTTTTTCTGTGCGTGGAAGCCGGAAATGACGGAAAAGATTGCAAAGGCCCTGTTTGAAGAGGATGGAGAGGCGCTGCCGGGAGAACCGGCAGGGGATGGCCCCGGTGGTCCTGTGTTACCGGGGGAAATCCGGGAGGGCGCTTTTGATCAGGAAGAGGACGCAAACGGGGAAAGCGGAGAGTCCGCCCGGACACAGGATGGGGAAAGCGGCGGAGAAGTCCGGCCTACAGCATACATACCGCCTGAAAAATCCACGATTTCCATACCGGAAGAGGTAGCCGGAAAAAACGGTTATCAGGAGATCGCCGGGGATGACAGCGAGATTGAAGAGGAAGAAGCAAAGGCGCTGGTTGACAGCCTGGGCACGGGAGAAACCGGTGACGGCCTGAGTTTTGATCCTTTGTTTTATCCGTATTATAATATGCTGGATGAAAACGGTCAGCATATTTACAGGCAGATCTATGCCAATGCCCGGGTATTGCAGCCTGCATTTGCCCCGGTAGAGCCCATTACGGCCCGGAAACTGCGGGATGTGATTTCTGCCGTTTACAACGATCACCCGGAGCTTTTCTGGCTGGAAACTTCCTATGCCTGCAAGCATCTGGGCAATGGGCAGTGTGTGGAAATTGACCTGCAGTTTAACCGGACAGCCAAAAATCTGGAACGGGAAAATGCCGCTTTTGAAAGTGCGGCGGCAGAGATTCTTTCACAGGCGGAAACGTTCGGGACAGATTACGACAAAGAGAGATATGTACATGATACACTGCTGAAACAGGTGGACTATGTAAAAAGCGCAGAGATGAACCAGAGCGCATACAGTGCACTGGTCAATGGAAGATCGGTATGCGCCGGCTATGCCAGGGCATTTCAGTATCTGATGCAGCAGCTGGGGATTCCCTGTTATTACTGTACCGGATACGCGGGAGAAGATCATGCCTGGAATATTGTAAAGCTGGAAGAGGACTATTACAATGTGGATACCACATGGGATGACACAGGGGAAGGCACGTATGATTATTTTAATAAAACTGACGAAGACTATGCCGATACCCATGTGAGACAGGAGCTGGCAGTCAACCTGCCTCCCTGTATCGGGGAAAAATACAGAAACGGCAGTACTGCGGAAGGAGAAGGAGGGCTGCGCAGCAGCGCTGATCTGGGATTTACAGAAGATGAGATTTTGCGCAGTCTGCCTGATTATTATAATGAATGCTTTGCGGAAATCCTGGAGAGAGGTTCCGGCTCCTATGCCTTTTCTAAGGTGCTGGAAGGGGAGAATCTTTATCAGGAATGGGAAGCGGCCTATGATGACGAATCGTACCGGGATGAATATCTGATCGAAGCAATGAGGACAGTGGGAGCCAAGTCCTGTCACCTGAATCTGGTGATAGAAAAGCTGCAGCAGGACAGATATCTGATTACGCACGAACTGGAGCTGCATTAAAAAGGAAAATGGCTGCTGTCGCATCCGCGCTCCGGCGCGGGTGTGCGTCAGGACGCATAATTTTTCGCCTGTAAATACGGGATACCCGGATGCGCGTGACAGTTTAGCAGATTTTGGCCTGATATGGGTATTTATGTCAGAAAATACAAAATATTGTAAAAATTTATATTTTTTTAGAAAAATGTGTTGACAAATTTCGGGAACCTGCTATAATAAAAACATACAAAAGAGAAACATTCACATAGATCAAATCTAATGAAAGCGAGGTACGGACCACCGAAAACGTAAGTAAAAACACAAAAGACTAAAAAGCAAGGCACAGAAGAAACAGAAAGCACAGAAGAAAAACATTCGTTTCAGTACAAGGGAAAAAGTTCAGTGCAGTTACATAAGAACCTCACTGCCGTACAGAAGTACAAAAGATAAAAAGATTGGAAAGGACGGATGGAACAGAATAAGGAGGTACAATCCATTGGATAGCGTAGTATAGAAGGAAGTATGTTTCAGATGAAAACATACTTCCTTCGTTTTTGGTATAAATTTGTGAAAAAGAGATGGCACTTAAGTGATACCAAAGGCTTTTATCATACCTGTTTGTCTGGTTGCGTCAGAAAGAAAAATAAAGTATAATTGACACAACAAAGGCAAAGAAAATACAAAAGGGCAGAAAAATCTGCAGCGAGGGGACAAATGATATGGCAAAAAAGAAAAAGAAAGCGGGAGTATCCAGCAGAGAGCTGAGGAGACAGAGAAGGATTCGGAATCAGATTTTATCCTATATTACACTGGGCATTTTGATTGTGGGAATTGCTGTCGGTATATTCTTTGCAGGCAGGCTTATTACCGGATGGATTTCCGACAGGCGTCATGAGAAGGAACTGGAAAAAGAAATGGCTGCCATGGCCCAGGAAGAGCAGGATGAGACAGAAGAGGCCATAGAAGAAATCGATACCTATACAGAGGAAGACCTTCTGGCAGAGATGGTGGATGCCAGTATTGCAGGTATGCCGCTGGAGGACCGGGTGGCAGGGCTGTTTCTGACGACACCGGAAGCTCTGACAGGTGTGGATGTGGCCGTAAAGGCAGGAGAGAGTACGAAGGCGGCGCTGGCAGAACTGCCCATCGGCGGGATGGTGTATGCGGCATCCAATGTACAGTCTCCGGAGCAGTTCAGCCAGATGCTGATGGACACCATTTCCAGGAGCAAATATCAACTGTTTCTGATATTAGATGATGAATCGGAGATATTAACGGAGGATTTGTCCACATACGGTATCAATATGGAATTTGCGGATCAGGGAGAGGGGACTTTCCGCACGGTGACACTGCCTTCTTTGCTGGGAGACCGTACAGAAGAGGGACTTGTGACGGCAGTTATCAGCGGTGAAGAGGAAACATTGGGGGCAGCGTGCCTGGAAGCATGGCAGAACGGAGCGGATCTGCTGTATGTGGAGGACGGCGTGAAAGCAGCCTATGAAGGAATGCTGGCCGGGATTCAGGGAAATGAGGAACTGGAAGCAAAAGTGCAGGAATCTCTGGAAGCCATATACCGGGTAAAATGCTGCAGTACATTGGAGGAATAGGAAACAGAAAAATTTTTTGTATGTGGTTGACAAAAATCGGAAGCTGTAGTATAGTAGGTATTGTCCGTTGGACGTCAGAAACATATGCACGAGTGGCTCAGTGGTGGAGTATCGCCTTGCCAAGGCGAGGGTCGCGGGTTCGAATCCCGTCTCGTGCTTTTGAAAAGCCTTGCATATGCAGGGCTTTTGTTATTCATATGTATTGCATTTCATATCTTTTCAGGTTTTTTCGAACAAATCATCCCGTGTGATATTGTGAAGCCATTTACCGCTTCGATAGTGACGTATGACCCAGGGCCATTTGACAAATTCGTCTGTACAAAGCAGAAAATAAACCCACAGTACCGGAAGATTCAGTATAAATGCGGCGAAAAATCCCAACGGTACGGCATAAACCCACATATCAATGGTATCGCAGATAAAGCCGAACCGGCTGTCGCCGCCTGCCCGGAATACACCGGCAATCAATGTGGTATTCACTGCAGCTCCCATAATGTAGTAGGTATTGATCAGAAGCATGATTTTCAGATAGCGGATAGCCTGTTCCGAAAGGGAAGCGGAGGCATATCCAAGTACCGGGGGTATGGCGGCAAGAACGATCCCTCCTCCGATGGCACCGGTGATAATTGTCAGTTTCATCAGATCTTTTGCAGCATTTCCGGCTTGTTCCATCTTGTTTTCCCCGATGATATTTCCCAGCAGGATACCGCCTGCGTTTGCAATGCCAAAACAGAGTATGGTACCGAAGTTCCGTACCACCACCACAAAGGAGTTGGCGGCCACCGCATCGGTTCCCAGATGTCCGATGATAACAGAATACATGGAAAATGCCACGCCCCAGCTGACATCATTGCCGAGAGCAGGCAGGGACAATCTGATAAAATCCGAAAAGAGCACTTTATTCCGTACAAAAAGGTAGCGGAAATCCAGTTTGATGTCAGGGCTTTTGGCAGATACGGCCAGACATGCCAGAAGCTGTATCAGCCGGGACAGCGAAGTGGCAATGGCCACACCGGCAGCGCCCAGAGCAGGAGCACCAAACAGGCCAAAAATAAACACAGCGTTCAGAATCACGTTCAGGGAAAATGCCAGCACGTTCATGGCAGTGCTGATGACAACCCTTCCGGCACTTCTGAGAACAGTCAGATAAATTTCAGAAATCCCCCAGCACAGATAGGCAAGGCTCATAAACCGCAGGTACAGCGCACCCGTCAGAATCAACTCCCGGTCATTGGTAAAAACCTGCATCATTTGACAGGGAATCAGAAGTGAGGCCCCGGCAAAGAGCAGGGAAATACACAGGACGAACCGGAGGGCAATGCCTTCAATGACCTGAATGGCCCGGAAATCCTTCTTTCCATAATATTGGGCGCACAGCATGGCGGCGCCGGTCCCCAGACCATAAAATACCATAAACAGGATACCGGCATACTGAGATGCCAGCGATACGGCGGATATAGAGGTCTGCCCTACATAATTGAGCATGATGACATCAGCGGAGCTGACCGCGGCGCTCAACAGGTTCTGAATGATGATAGGCAGTACCAGTTTGAAAATACGGCTGTAAATGGGATTGGCTTTTATGGTTTTCATGGGTATGGCATCCTTTTGAAATATGGAAAAGGTTTATTTGATAATACTGTCATTTTCCAGATTGTCCAATGCAAATTCAAGACATTGTATCATAAATTCATTGCGGCTTAAAGAATTATAAACTGCGATTTTATCTATTTTAACAAGCAAATCTCTGGGGATACGAAAGGAGATAACCTCCTTTTCCCCGCTTCTGGGAATAAATTTCATTTTTGCCATCACCTCTTAGGTTAAATTCTATATTGAAATCGACCAATGATATATATATTAAAAATGATATTGAAATATATATTTAATATGGTATAATTTAGAAAAAATGATACAAAAGATAAGAAAGAAGAAGGGAAAATGGAGAATCCTATCAACGTTGAGAATATAAAAAATCAATGGAGCCGAAAGTGTATTTTTTTCAAAAAGACATTTTTATATTATGTTTTGCTTTATATGACAGCAATGCTTGCGCTGATCAGGGCAAATTTTTATTATATAGACGATTTCGGAAGAGCGGCAGAAGGATTTCGGGAATGGGAACATTTCAGCAGATATATATCCAATCTGTTATCCCCCGTTTTACATGGCGGATATTATCTGACAGATGTCTCTCCATTGACACAGGTAATAGCAGTATTGCTGCTGGCTTTATCCGGAACGATCGTAGTGTCTGTTTTTTCCGAGAAAAAGAAGATTACTGTCTGGCAGGTCATTGCCGGGCTGCCTCTGGGACTTTCCCCCTATTTCCTGGAATGTCTTTCTTACAAATATGATGCGCCTTATATGGCGCTTTCTGTTTTGGCAAGTGTTGTTCCGTTTGTGTTTGTGGAAAGCAGGCAAGCGTTTTATGCGTTTGTATCAATATTGGGAATACTGACGATGTGTATGACCTATCAGGCGGCATCCGGCATATAAGATTCCGGGCAAAAGAAATGGCTGGCCTGTATCGGAGCAGTATTTACACTGGGGGCAGCGGGAGGTTTGGCATTTGGCCTGTATCCGGTTTTGGAAGGACCACTTTTTGCTCCCCGGAGCATGTATGGGTTTGGGGTACTTTTAGCGCTTGTGGCGATACAGGTTATGAGTACAAAAAAAGCATATCCTGTCAAAGTCGTCAGTTTGGGGCTGAGCTGGTGCTGGAAGATTTGAGTGAATTGGAAATTATGGAGGATGGCGCCGGGAAAAGAATCCAGGTGAGCGGCAGTATCGGAAGTTCCCCGATTATCCGCAATATGCCGCAGCATTATCAGATATTGAACAGGCTGGTTCCGGGAACTTTTTATGGGGGAGGAACATGGGGAGAAAAATATTTTTTTGGTTATTTTGGGCTGGAGGACTGGGAAGGAGTGGAGCAGATCAGGATTTGGAATGAGGGAGAACCGGATTTAAGGACATGGGATCTTCCGGTTTTAAAGGATACCATGTATCATACCATCCGGGGAGATGAGGGCTATATTTTGATTGAATTAAAGGGGTAGTTCGACTGCAGATGAGAAATAAAGAGTCTTTCGGTTGCGGAAGCAGCAGGCATCATGGTATACTGATCATAGAATCGGCAGCGGAAAACGGACTGGGCGCAGACCGTTTTCCGCTGTTTGCATGTATGGGGCAGGAACTGAAAAGAGTGGATGGGATAAAAAGCATATGATGTATGTAAATCATTCTGCCATGCAGACAAAATACCGGTTTCTCACCGGCAGCGGGCTGAAGTGGATCGCAGTGGTTTCCATGACGATTGACCATCTGGCGGCCGTTGTGCTGAAAGGGTATGTGAATGCATGGGCAAATCTGTTTTCGGAAAAGCAGTTGGCAGATCTGGGTGTACTGTATGGATGGATGCGGAATCTGGGCAGAACGGCGTTTCCGCTGTTTGCCTTTCTTTTGACAGAAGGTTTTTTTCATACAGAAGACAGGAAGCGGTATGGGCTGAGGCTGGCTGTATTTGCACTGTTGTCGGAAATACCCTATGATTTGGCCGTATATGGGCAGCTCTGGTATCCGGAGCGGCAGAATACGCTGTTTACGCTTTTACTGGGGCTGCTCCTGATGGAGGCGGCAGAGCGGGCGGGAAAGCGTTTGGGCGGGGCAGCCTGGCTGTTTGTGTTTGCGGCAGGCAGTTGTCTGGCCTGGCAGCTGAGGCTTGATTATACGTATCGGGGAATCTGGCTGATCGGGATATTTTATTTTTTTCACGCATACCGTACTGCGGCTGCTGCGGCAGGCTTTTGCCTGTTTTGTGTAAGTCCCTTTAGTCTGCCGGCATTTGTATTGATTCTTTTTTACAATGGACGCCGGAGCGGCTGTCCTGCCGGGAGCGACGGTATGGGAAATGCGGGGAAAAACGGAAAAGGGAAGTATTGGTTTTATCTGTTTTATCCCCTGCATCTGCTTATCCTGTATGGGATTTTGGCTGTGGTGCGCAGCCGGGATATGCTTTTCAGATAAACGTGGCCTTTTTAGGCGAAATATGGTACTATAAAAGAAGGGGAGGGAGTATTTTGGATAAGGACAGATTGCCTGAAAGCGGACTGCGCAGCATGTTGGGAGCGGTCATGCTGACACTGCATTTTATAAATGTCATGTTTGGATTTTATGTATCCATTCTGATTGGAGGAGGTGTGAGCTATGTGACAGGGATGGATTTTGGAATATTGATTTTTCTGATGCCGCCGCTGTTTCTAATTCTGAATGTGATCAATGCGGTCAGCTTTACCCGTTACAAGAGGTTTCGGGAAATCAGGGAACTGATTCATATAACAAGGCTGGTGACGGATGTGACTCTTTTGATGAATCTGGTCATTATGATCGCGACGGCGATTTTGACAGGTATCCTTACGATGGGAGTGATCGGGATTTTTTCTCTGATCGGTATGGGACTTTTATTCGGGATGATGCTGTGGCACGGCATCTGCTGTAATCTGTCGGCATCTGCCTATGTGATAGGAGAGATCCGGGCAGCATACCGGGAAGGGTATATGGAAAAGGTTTCTGCATGGATTCATACGGTTCTGCAATGGATTCCTTTTGTCAGTTTCATTGATGGGATTATTATTTACACAACTACAGGAAAGCGGATGGGGGCATTGGAAAAGCAGGGGCAGGAACGCGGAAATCAGGAAGGAGTATGACAGGAAATGTAGACACAGAGACAGTCAGGAAAGGCGGGGTTATATGAAATTAACGTTTATCGGGGCGGACCATGAGGTAACAGGGAGCTGTCATTATCTGGAGGCGTGCGGAAAGCATATACTGATTGATTATGGGATGGAGCAGGGGGTTAAAGTGTATGAAAATGCGCCGCTTCCCATAGAAGAAAGTCTGATTGACTATGTGCTGCTGACACATGCACATATCGACCATTCCGGTATGCTGCCGCTTTTGTATGCAAGAGGATTCCGGGGACGGGTACTGATGACGGATGCCAGTGCGGATCTGTGCAGCATTATGCTGCGTGACTGTGCCCATATCCAGATGCAGGAGGCAGAGTGGAAGAACCGGAAAGCCAAACGCCATGCAAAAATGGAAGTGGAAGAACCGGTCTATACGATGGAGGATGCAGACGGTATCATAGGGTGTATCGTACCCTGCCATTATGATACGGTGATCCATCTGTGCGAAGGGATTCAGCTCCGTTTTACCGATATCGGGCATCTTCTGGGCTCTTCCAGCATTGAAGTATGGCTGGAAGAAGGGGGACAGCAGAGAAAGATCGTTTTTTCAGGAGACATCGGCAACAAGAATCAGCCGCTGATCAAAGATCCGAAGATGACGGAGGAAGCGGATTATGTGGTCATGGAATCTACATACGGCAACAGAGTGCATTCTCTGGAAAAGCCGGATTATGTGATGGAGCTGACCAGGATTCTGAGCGAAACCTTTGCCAAAGGCGGCAATGTGGTAATTCCTTCCTTTGCCGTGGGGAGGACACAGGAGATGCTTTATTTCCTGAGAAAGATCAAAGCCGAACGGCTGGTGGAAAATTATCCTGATTTTCCGGTTTATGTGGACAGCCCGCTGGCAGTGGAAGCAACCGGGATTTTCAATAAAAATATTTACACCTGTTTTGACGAAGAGGCGATGGCGCTGGTCAATCAGGGCATCAATCCGATTCAGTTTCCGGGGCTGCATCTTTCCATTACCAGTGAAGAATCCAAAATGATCAATTTTGATGAAATGCCCAAGGTGATTCTGTCAGCATCGGGTATGTGTGATGCGGGACGGGTGCGGCATCATCTGAAACACAATCTGTGGAGACCGGAATGTACGATCCTGTTCGTGGGTTATCAGGCAGTGGGGACGCTGGGCAGGATTATCGTAGACGGTACGGAGGAGGTAAGGCTGTTCGGTGAAACCATAACGGTGAGGGCCAGGATTGCCAAGCTGGCCGGCATGAGCGGCCATGCAGACAAGAATGGACTGCTGGAATGGATCGGCGGATTTATCCAGAAGCCCAAGCGGGTCTTTGTGGTACATGGGGAGGACAGTATCTGTGAGGAATTCCGGGAATGCCTGGAAAAGGAACACGGATATACCGCTTCTGCTCCTTACAGCGGCAGCCGGTACGATCTGCTGACCAATACATGTGAATATGCAGCCAAACCTGTACCGGTTAAGAAGAAAACAAGAGCCAGCGATATCTTTGAACGCCTGCTGGCTGCAGGGCAGAGGCTGCTGGGCGTAATCAGAAGAAATGAAGGCGGGACGAACAAAGATCTGGCCAAATTTACCGATCAGATCAATTCGCTCTGCGATAAATGGGACAGAGAGTGAGAAAAGGCATGAATATCATTGCTGCAGTAGACAATAACTGGGCGATCGGCAACAGAAATGAACTTCTTGTGCGGATTCCCAATGATCAGAAATTTTTCAGGGAAGAAACGATGGGAAAGGTGATCGTGCTGGGCCATCGGACGCTTCAGACATTTCCCCAGGGGATGCCTCTGCAGGGCCGCAAAAATATTATTTTATCACGGGATACAAAGCTGCAGGTGAAAAACGGGCTTGTGGTCCATTCCCTGAAAGAGCTGGGAGAAGAACTGAAACGATATGATTCGGAGGATATCTATATTGTAGGCGGTGAAAGCATTTATCAACAGCTTCTTCCCTACTGTGATACGGCACATATTACGAAGATCAACCGCAGCTATGAGGCAGACAGCTATTTTCCCAATCTGGATCAGATGCCGCAGTGGCAGATCACACAGGACAGTGAGGAACAGACCTATTTTGATCTGGAATATGTATTTTTAAAGTATGAGAAGGTGGACGGCCCGCGGAGTCAGATTGGTTTGCCGCAGACAGCGCTGAAAGGCGGCTTGCAGTAAGTTTACAAAAATTTTAGAAATGAGAATTTGCCGTAAATTCAATACTTTTTTTACATTATTAGCACTCATTTTGAATGAGTGCTAATTTTTTCTTGACTTCTGGGTCAGAGGGACTTACAATCGAAGATAAGTAGAAAGGATGTGAAAGAAATATGGCAGCAAGACAAGGCAATCTGTCAATTAACAGCGATAACATATTCCCGATTATTAAAAAGTGGTTATATTCTGACCATGATATTTTTTTCCGGGAGCTGATTTCCAACGGCTGTGATGCCATTACCAAATTAAAGAAACTGGACATGATGGGAGAGTATGCTCTGCCTGCGGACTATCGGGCCAGAGTGGATGTGATAGTAAGTCCGGAGAAGAAAACGCTGACTTTTGTGGACAATGGGCTGGGGATGACCGCAGATGAAGTGGAGGAATACATCAACCAGATCGCGTTTTCCGGGGCAGCGGATTTTATTGAGAAATACAAGGATAAGACCAACGAGGATCAGATTATAGGACATTTTGGCCTGGGCTTTTATTCTGCATTTATGGTGGCGGATGAAGTGCATATTGATACCCTTTCCTGGAAAGAGGGAGCGAAGCCTGTACACTGGGAATGCGACGGCGGTACCCAGTTTACGATGGATGAGGGTGAGAGGGATCAGGTTGGTACGAAGATCACTCTGTTTATCAATGAAGACTGTCTGAAATTCTGCAATGAGTATGAGGCAAGAGGCATTATTCAAAAATACTGTTCTTTTATGCCCACGGAGATTTACCTGTCCAAGGCGGATACACAGGATACCCAGACAATCAATGAGGATGAAAAGCTGGACAGTGATACGGTAGTGGAAACGATGCAGCCGGAGAAAGAGGAAGACCCGGTCAGACTCAAAATCAGAAAACGGCCTGAGCTGATGAATGACACCAATCCTCTCTGGGCAAAACATCCGAATGAGTGTACCAGGGAAGAATATCTGGAATTTTACCGGAAGGTATTTCTGGATTATAAGGAGCCGTTGTTCTGGATTCATCTGAATATGGACTATCCGTTTAATTTAAAGGGGATTTTGTATTTCCCCAAAATCAATATGGAATATGAGTCCATAGAAGGAACCATCAAGCTGTACAACAATCAGGTATTTATTGCGGACAATATCAAGGAAGTGATTCCGGAGTTTTTGCTGCTGCTGAAAGGTGTGATCGACTGTCCGGATCTGCCTTTGAATGTGTCCAGAAGTGCGCTGCAGAATGACGGCTTTGTCAGAAAGATATCGGACTATATTTCCAAAAAGGTGGCGGACAAACTGTCCGGCATGTGCAAGACGGAAAAAGAAGAATATGAGAAATACTGGGATGACATCAGTCCCTTTATCAAGTTTGGATGCCTGAAAGATGATAAATTCTGTGAGAAGATGACAGATTATATTCTGTTTAAAAATCTGGAGGGTAACTATCTGACATTGCCGGAGTGCCTGCAGGTAAGCAAGTCCGATCCGGAGGCAGTTTCTGAGGAAGGCGGCGAAAGCGGCGCAGAAAATGCAGAGCAGGAAACAGAAGAAGAGGCTGCTGCCGGCACGGCAACCGATGAAAACGGAGAAACGGTAGAAGCAGAAATTGTTTCGGAGGATGGAGAAGAAGAGGAAGAGTCAGAAGAAGAGCAGAAAGAAAAGGTCATCTATTATGTAACCGATGAGCAGCAGCAGGGACAGTATATCCGGATGTTCAAGGCAGCAGGTATGGATGCGGTGATTCTGACCCACAATATTGACCAGCCTTTTATTTCACAGTTGGAAACGAAGAATGAAGGAATCAAGTTCCAGAGGATTGACGCGGATCTGACGGATACCTTTAAAGCGAAAACCGGCAAAAAGGCGGCCAAAGAGATGGAAGAGCAGGCAGAGTCCATCGGTAAGCTGTTTAAAAAGGCTTTGAAAAAGGACGGCCTGAAGGTAACGGTGGAGAAGCTGAAAAATAAAAAGATTTCTTCCATGATTACGTTGTCCGAGGAAAGCAGACGGATGCAGGATATGATGAAGATGTATGCAATGCCTGGCATGGATGCCAATATGTTCGGCGGCAGGGAAGGCGAAACACTGATTCTGAACAGCAGCCATCCGCTTGTAAAATATGTGCTGGAGCATCAGGACGGAGATCATGTGAAGATGATGTGCGAGCAGCTTTACGATCTGGCTATGCTGCAGCATGCGCCGCTGGAACCGGAAGCAATGGCAAAATTTGTGGCAAGAAGCAATGAGATTATGCTGCTGCTGACAAAGTAAGATGCCGGAGCATAAACGGGGGATCCGGTAAGGCTTACCTGAACGCTGCAGAAAATGATGCATATTCTGATCAAAAAGAGACAGGAAAGTTATGTCGGAAAAGTTAGAACTGTTGTTGAATGCGGCGCTGGAAGCAACGCCGGAGGAACGGGAAAAATCGGGAATCCTGGAGGTTGGATTTGATCCGCAGGACAGGACCTGGGAGGTCATCGTGAAATATCACGGTGACCTCCTTTTTTTGGAAGAGCTTTCCATCGTGGTGGAACCGTTGCTGGCAGGGTATGCCATCCTGACAGTACCGGAGAGCCAAATGGCAATTCTGTCAGAAATAGAAGAGATTGAATATGTGGAAAAGCCGAAACGGCTGTATTTTCAGGTATTTGCAGGGAAGCAGGCATCCTGTATCCTGCCTGTTACCATACGGCCTCCTTATCTGAGCGGCAGAGGGGTGTTGATCGGTATTGCGGATTCGGGAATCGACTACCGTCATCCGGATTTCAGGAATGCGGACGGGAGTACGAAGATCGCGGCCATCTGGGATCAGAGCCTTGTGCCGGATGCAGAGAAGGGATGGGAACCGCCGGAAGGATTCCTGACGGGAGTGGAATTTACTGCAGAGCAGATCAATACCGCTCTGGCAGAGGAGGAAAACGGTGCTGTGGAAAGAAGCCTGCCGGTGCGGGATATCAGCGGGCATGGAACGGCAGTGGCCGGTATTGCGGCGGGGAAAGAAGGGGTGGCCCCGGAAAGTGAACTGCTGATCATCAGGCTGGGAACACCGGCCAGAGATTCTTTTCCCCGAACTACAGAACTGATGCGGGCCGTTACCTATCTGGTGAAAAAGGCGCTGCTTCTCCAAAAACCCATAGCAATTAACATCAGTTTCGGCAATACTTATGGCTCCCATGACGGGACTTCCCTTCTGGAACGCTTTCTGGACAATGCATCTGAGGTGGGCAGGTGTGTGATCTGTGTGGGAAGCGGAAATGAAGGGGCGGCCAGAGGACATATGGCAGGCAATGCGCTGGAGTCCACAAAGGTGGAGCTGGCTGTGGGAAGCTACGAGAGTGCATTCAGTGTACAGCTCTGGAAAAACTATGCGGATACTTTCCGCATCACACTGACATCGCCGGGAGGACGGAGCACTTTATTTTCCACGGATGATCCGGGCGGGGAACGGATGCGCCGTATTCCGATGGAAGGGACAGAGGTGCTTTTGTATATCGGCGAGCCCGTACCATATTCCTCCCAGCAGGAGATTTATCTGGATTTCCTGCCGATGGACAGATATGTAAGCAGTGGAATCTGGTCTTTTACACTGGAGCCGGTCCGTATCGTGACGGGCAATTTCAGCATGTACCTTCCCAGCCAGGCAGCCATCGGGGAGAGCACCGGGTTTTACCGGGCCACACCGGATACCACGCTGACCATTCCGTCCACAGCTTCCAGGGCCATTACCGTAGGCGCCTATCGTACAACCGATCTGGCCTATGCAGACTTTTCCGGCAGGGGATATTTCTTTGCGGCGGATGCGGGAGAACGGCTGGGAATCATACAGAGCAAACCGGACCTGGCGGCACCGGGCGTGGGAATCGTAACGGCAGCGGCAGGCGGCGGACGGGAAGCAGTAACGGGCACTTCCTTTGCGACGCCGTTCGTAACCGGCGCTTCTTCCCTGCTGATGGAATGGGGCATCGTGAAGGGAAATGATGCATACCTGTATGGACAGAAAGTGAAGGCATATCTGCAGAAGGGTGCGAAAGCACTGCCGGGGTTTGCGGAATTTCCGAATGAGATGGTGGGGTATGGGTCGTTGTGTGTGGAGGGGAGTCTGCCAAGGTAGAATGGAGTGGTTTTTTGAGTTAATAGACACTTTATTTATCACATAGGCGCTGAATAAAGTGTCTAATAAGTGTTGATTAAAATAATAAAAAAGGATATAATAAATATGGAAGGAGTGATATTATGAATTTCGGTATGGAAACAGAGCTGATAGAGTTTAAAAAAACGACTGGAGAATTGAAGGAAGGCGTTATTTCATTGGCTTCTATGTTAAATAAAAATGGAAAAGGTACATTGTATTTTGGAGTAAGAAATGATGGTGAAATTTTAGGCCAGCAAATTGGTGATCGTACATTACGTGAAATATCTCAGGGAATTGCGAATGCGATTAAACCACAAGTTATTCCGACAATTATTATGGAACTATGTGATGATAAAAATGTAATTAGAGTTACTGTAGAAGGAGATGAAAAACCTTATTCGGCATATGGAAAGTATTATATGAGATCGGCGGACGAGGACAGGGAAATATCGCCACAGCAGTTACGCAATCTGATGCTTAGCGTATCAGATTCTATCGTAAATATTGAAGCGAATAATCAAGAGTTAAGTTTTGAGCAACTTAAGATGTTATATGCCGGAAATAATCTTACGCTTCGGGAAAATACGTTTAAGCAGAACTTAAATCTTTTGACACGTGACGGAACTTACAATTTAATGGCGGCTATTCTGGCAGATATTAATAGTTATTCTATTAAAGTTGCGGTATTTCGTGGCACAGATAAGACAGATTTGATTAGGAGGAATGAATACGGTTATAAATGTATACTTGTAGCTGTAAAGCAGGTGTTAGACTATATGGAAGCGCTAAATGATACCATAGTGGATGTAGGTGGCAGCCTTAGAAAGGAGAGCAAACTGTTTGATTTTCCATGCTTTAGAGAGGCATGGTTAAATGCTTGTTTGCACAATCGTTGGTCAAGACAGACACCGCCAGCCGTGTATATGTTTGAAGATCGCATTGAGGTTATATCGGTGGGAGGATTACCAGAGGGACTTACACTGGAGGAATTTTATGAGGGGAAAAGTAAACCTGTGAATCTTGAACTCCAGCAGATTATGGTTCAGTTGGATTATATAGAGCAGACAGGGCATGGCGTGCCTTTAATTGTATCTAAATATGGAAAAGAAGTATTTGATATTACAGAGAATTTTATTACAGTAACAATTCCATTAAACAAAGGTAAAGTAGTGGAAAGAGATTTACAAAAGAAGAAGAGGATTGTATTGAATGAATGTGATAAGAAAATATTAAGCCGGATGAAAGCGAACAGTAATATTACAGTACATGAAATTAGTAGACAAATAGGAGTTGGAGTGACGACGGTTACAAAACATATTCGTACTTTAAGAGAAAAGGGCATTATAAAAAGAATAGGTTCTAAGAAAAACGGACAATGGGTAATTGAAGAAGAAACTTTATAGCTTTTGGCTTATTATATGTAAATTAAGATAATGAAGATTGGAATCAAAGAAGTAGGTCAGAGTGGAACATATATTTTTAACAGAGATAGATGTTTTGCAAGTGAGGCACTTGAAGAATATTAAAATAAAATTATCCAGAGATAAGTTGAAACACTTAATACTTACGGGAGTTAATGGATGTGGAAAAACAACATTGCTTAATGCAATTAGCAGTCAAATAGGGATTCATGAGTGGGGATTTGCCGGTTCAACATGGAGACAATTTGATTTTGGCATTTCTTCAGATAAACTAAAAATATGTAATAGTTTATCAAAAGATATTGATGGTAAAGAAATGTATCAATTGTATGAAAAGGGAGAGTTTGTGCAGATATATTTTCCTTCTGATAGAAAGTTTGAAATAAGTAAATCAAGGGCAGTTGAGGTTGTAGATATAAGTGCAGTAAAGATGCCTACAGAAAAAATGAATTATTTATTTGGACAGTTGTTGATATATTTATATTTTGAAAAATTGATAGCAAAGGAAAAAGGGGAAAAAGAAAGAGTTGAAGATATTGAAAGGTGGTTTGATTGGCTACAAAATGCCTTAAGAGAATTATTTGAAAATATGCAGTTGCGACTCGACTTATCATTGGAAGATATGTGTTTCAAGATTAAATTACCAGATAGAGAAGTGTTTTGCTTGGATGAAATGGCAAGCGGTTATGAAGCTCTTTTTCATATTTTTTCTGAAATAGTAATACGGATGGAACATCAGGCTCATTTAAAATATGATTTACCAGGTATCGTTTTAATAGATGAGATAGAATTACATTTGCATATTTCCTGGCAAAAAAGGGTTCTTCCTTTTTTAATAAAGATTTTCCCTAATTTGCAATTTATTGTAGCAACACATTCTCCGTTTGTTGTGTCATCAATAGAGTCGGCGGTGGTTTATGATCTGGAGAAGAATATTCAGGTAGAAAATTTATCAGAATATTCCTATGACTGTTTGGTAAATTCTCTTTTTGATACAAGTATGTACTCAAATGTAATGAATGAGAAATATAGAGGGTATGTTGAACTTGTTGAAAAAGGAGATTCTCGAAATGAGATTGAAAATGAAAAGTTAGCTGAATTGATTAAATATTTTAAATCAATTCCTGTTTTTATGGCAAAGGATATTATATTAGACTTTAAAAGAATGGAAAGAGAAAGACAGAATGGTTAAAATAGACAAGTCGTTACTCCCGATAGGAACAGTTATTAAGAAAGAAGAAGACTATCGGAGCGAGAAAATTATTTTTATATTACAGAAGGATTTTTATAATAAGTGTTATCTTTGTGAAGAAAAAAATCCAACAGTTATTAATGTAGAACATTTTCGCTCATGTAAAAATAATGACTACTTAAAATATAATTGGGACAATCTTTTTTATGCTTGTGCGCACTGTAATAGAATTAAAGGAAGTCAATATGATCATATTATTGATTGTACAAAGGATGATCCGGAAAAGTATATACATATCATATTTGACAGTTATCCGAAACATTATGTTGAAGTGAAGGATGATAGATCATACAGCGCTGAAAATAGTGAAACACGTGAATTATTGGATAAAATATATAATGGTGCAGGAACAGCAATCTCAGAATTTGAGGCGAGAAATTTAAAAAGCAAAATTTCTGAGGAAATAAAAGAATTTACAGAATATATTGAGAACTATTTCAATGAAAGTGATAACAAATTGCGAACGCTATATTGGGAAAGAATTAAAAAAATGTTAAGTAGAGAAAGTAGTTTTGCCGGATTTAAAAGAAGTATAGTAAGGGAAAGTAAAGAATTAATGCAATGCTTTGGAGAATTATTAGTATAAAATATCCTAATGGCAAGGAATAGCAGTGGCTTACAAATAAAAGCGACTTGACTCTAATTCACCGTCAATTTTGCCCTGACTTAGCATTAGCGAACCATACGCCCCATGAAGTTATGCGGGTTTCAGCGATTTTCGTTCAAAAAAAGTGAAAAAAGTTTGTGACATTAACTTGACACACGCGGGGTATGGGTCGTTGTGTGTGGAGGGGAGTCTGCCGGGATAGAAAGGAGTAGATTTTGGGGGAATAAGCACTTTGTTTTGACATATATATTGTCGAATAAAGTGCTTATTATATATTGTTTGGATTTTATATAAACATTTGGCAGGGCTAAAACGAATAATAATTCATAAATAACATGGAATTTTTAAAATAAAAACAGAACTTATGTTCGTAATTAATTGAAAAGGTAAAGACAGTATGGTATACTTCTACATGAGTAATAAGATTAATCAGTGCCATACGGGAGAAGAAGGATGGGAAAAAATAAAGTAATTGTGGTGCAAAACATTATGGAAGGTCTGCATTACAGCCATTCTTATCCTGGCTTAATTATTGTGAGAGCAAAAAATGTCAGACCGTTCTTATGTTGGAATGCCATTTACTGAAAAGTAAAAGACAGGGCAAAGGAGTTCTAAGGGCAATGGCATACTTTTAAGATATCTGGAAAAGTTTTTGAGAAATTTTATAAAAGGCTTCCTTTTTTCCGCATTCTGTTGCGGGTAATATTTGACAGAACAATCCTTTGAGGTATATGTGAAAAGAATGTTACCTGATTGAAAACAGACGCTGGTTTGTGTAATTGGTATTTAAAAGAGGGGAAGGGTTTGTATTTTATATTGACGTCATTTTATGCGTATGATATTATGACACAGACTTTCCGGATTTTTATGGTAAAGTTGTAAAAATATAGCGAAATGATATGAATATTCTGCAATCGGGATTTGGGGTAAGAAATATCCCGGCGCGGGAATTTGTTGTGATACTATGGCCGGAAAATGGCCTGTATGGAGGACAGTCTTATGGGGTATTCAGGTGGACTTTTTGAATGGGGTGGTGAAGGTGTGCCAGCCGCCGGAAGCTGTGCGCAGCATAGTGGTATGCGGAGTGTTCAGAATCTGGAAGCCATTATTAATGAGGGCCTTCGTGTTGCATTACTGGAGGAAACCCCGGATCAGTCGTTGGAGGTGTTATTGGAGCATCTGGGCAAGGCGCTGAATGGGGAGCGGACTTACATATTCGAGCAGAACAGATCCGGCGGCGATGATAATACCTATGAGTGGACAGCCGAGGGGGTTGTGCCGGAAAAGGAGAATCTTCAAAATGTCCCTTCAGAGGTATGCGCGGGCTGGTACCGGAAGTTCAGTATCGGCAGGCATATTGTTATTGAGAATCTGGAAGATATCCGTGAGTCTGACCCGCTTCAGTATGAGAACCTGAAGCGGCAGGGCATTTATTCTCTTGTGGTGGTACCCCTTTATGACGGCAAAAAAATCATCGGTTTTTATGGTGTGGATAATCCTCCTGTGAGAACGTTGGAATACGCATCAAATATGCTGCAGACCGCAGCATATTTTATCGTATCCTCGCTGAAACGCCGTAATCTGTTCCGGAAACTTCAAAATCGCAGTTATAACGTTCTCCATGCTCTCAGTGTGGATTATCTGGGCATCTATCAGGTGAACTTTGACACAGGCGAATGTGAGATTTATCGGCACAGCGAATGGACAGGTATGGATTGGGCCTTTCATTTTAAGGAGGGTTATCAGGCAGCTATAGAGCAGTATATTTTCCGGTATGTGGTCCCACAGGATCAGGACCGGCTCCGTGCTGTGACAAAAAAAGACTATGTGCTCGCTCAGCTTAAGACAAAGAAAAAGATTTCTGTCAGATATCAGGTAAAAGACAGTTCATTCGGACTGAAACATATGGAACTTCATTTTTCCGCTACGGAAAAGACCGAGGAGGAGAATTGCGCAATTTTTGCCCAGCGGGATGTCAATGCCGTGGTGGAGCAGGAGGAGAAGCATAAGCTGGAGGCACGGCAAAGCCTGGAGGATATTCTGGAAGGAGCCAGGACAGGCATCTGGACGATAGAACTGGAGGAAGGCTGTAAACCAAGAATGTATGCGGACCGTACAATGCGGATTCTTCTGGGCGTACCGGATGAGATCGATCCGGAGGCGTGTTACCAAAGCTGGTTTGAAAATATTGAGCCGGACTATGTGGAAATGGTGCAGGAGGCGGTTCTGGAGATACTGGAAACAGGGCGTTCTGAGGTGATTTACCTTTGGAATCATCCAAAACTGGGTAAAATTTATGTCCGATGTGGTGGAGTGCCGGACAAGACTTTCAAAAAACCGGGTGTCTGCCTGAGCGGATACCATCAGGACATCACGGAAACCATGATGACAAGGAAGAAACAGGAGCAGTCCATTCTGGAGTTATTGGAGAGGGTAAGGAGAGCAAATTCGGTAAAGAGTGAATTTCTTTCCCATATGTCTCATGACCTTCGTACACCCATCAATGGGATTATGGGAATGTTATCTATCCTGGAAAAAAGTCAGGATGATCCGGAGCGGCAGAGAGACTGTTATAAGAAAATCCGCGTGTCAACGGAGCATCTGCTTTCTCTGGTGAACGACGTTCTGCAGGTCAGCAGACTGGAGAGTGGGAGACCGTCGGCAGTAGAAGAGCCTTTTGCTCTTCAGGATACCGTGGAGGACTGTATTTCGATCCTTTCTTCCCAGGCAGAGGAGAGGGGAGTCCGGCTGGTGCTGGAGGAGGTCAGCTTACGGCATGGCAGATTGATAGGAAATACGCTGCACTTAAAGAAAATCCTGATGAATGTTATTGACAACGCTCTTAAATATAACAGGCCTCATGGTTCCGTATTTGTCCGGGTAAGGGAAAACGCCTGCCAGGACGGGATTGCAGATTACGGGTTTGAGATCGAAGATACTGGAATCGGCATCGGAGAAGAATTTAAGGAGCACATTTTTGAGCCTTTTACACAGGAACATCAGGATGCGAGAACCAATTATAATGGCGTGGGCCTTGGCATGTCCATTGTAAAAAAGCTGGTGGACGAGATGAAGGGAAGCATCAGGATAGACAGTTGTCCTGGCAGAGGAAGTGTGGTTCAAATCATGCTGCCTCTTCGGGTCGATGAGGCATGGAGCGGAGATCCTGCAAAAGAGGAGCAGGATATGCAGGACAGCATTGCCGGAATGCGTGTTCTTTTGGTGGAGGATAATGAGATTAACTGTGAAATCGTAGAGTATATTCTTCAGGAGGCAGGTGCGGAGGTTGTGACCGCCAATGATGGCAAAGCTGCTGTGGACGCGTTCGAGGCATCTGCTCCGGGCACTTTCGACTGTGTGCTTATGGATTTGATGATGCCGGTTATGAGCGGATATGAGGCAACCCGGGTGATTCGCAGTCTGGAACGGACAGATGCGAAAACAGTGCCTGTCATAGCGCTGTCGGCAAACACATTTGAAGAGGACATTGCCCTGGCTAAAGACGCCGGGATGAATGAACATCTGGCAAAGCCGGTAGACATCCCCACAATGTTCAGGGTCATGAGCCGGCTGAGGTGATGGTAAAAACGTGAAACGGACAGTGGCCGGAGTTCAGACTCAGGTAATAAATTAAAAACAGAGGAGATGAAAAATATGAAAAACATGCCTTTGCTGCGTTCCTTAAAAATTAACATAGCAGTAATCATTTGTTTAACGAGTTTCGTGTTTTTCTTTCTTGGAAGATCCATTAACGATATGTGTGAAAATACGATTGAAGATATAGGCAATGATTATATGGCCGGAATGAATGAGCAGGTATCTTTACATTTTGAAACGGTTATTGAGCTCCGCCTGACAATGGCGGAATCCATAGCGCATATTGCGGCAGGTGAGGGGGATTTGGGCTATGGTTCGAAGGAGGAGATTGAATACGGTGCGAGGGCAAGGCATTTTTTATGCGCTGCCCTGTATTCGTCAGACGGCAGGATCGAAATGATTTACGGGGATACAGTGAAGCTGAATCACCCTGAAACGTTTTTGGAAAGTCTGAAAAACGGGGAACGCAAAGTCGCATCTGCGGTAGACAACAATGGGAACGGGGTAATTTTGTTTGGGATCCCCTGTGAATATCCTATGTCAGATGGAAGCGGGAGCCTTGCCATTGTGGTAGGGCTTTCTGCCAATTATATGGGAGAGGTCCTCTTCCTTGAGTCTGACAGTTCACAGATGTATTCCTTTGTTATACGCGAGGATGGCACTTATGTTGTGGGGGATCAGAATGACAAAAACGAAAATTATTTTAACCGACTGTATAAAATCTTTGACGGTCAGGGTGATAAAGCGGATTCCTATGTGAAACAGATGACAGATGCCATGAATACGAATGAAGATTATACTGTTATACTGAAAAGCGAAGAATCGCGCTGTCATCTGTATTGTACCAGCCTCCCCTACTGCGAATGGTATCTGGTGACGATCCTTCCTTTTGAAGGGCTGGATCAGGCGATTTCAGGTATGGGAAATCGGTGGCTTACTCTTGTTTATATCGCTTCTTCTCTGGTAATTGTCATGCTTCTTTACCTGTTTTTCCGGTATTTGAGAATATTCCGAAACCAGGTATCTGCATTGAAGGATATGAACACAGAAATGGATACGGCACGGAAAGCCGCTGAAGAGGCGCGGAAAGAAGCAGAACATGCCAATGCGGCCAAACAGGAATTTCTCTCCAGCATGAGCCATGATATACGGACTCCTATGAACGCCATAATCGGTATGACGTCCCTGGCCGCAGCCAATGTGCATAAGCCGGAACAGGTTCAGGAATATCTGCGGAAAATTGCGCTGTCCAGTAAGCATTTGCTGGGACTGATCAATGATGTACTGGATATATCAAAGATCGAAAGCGGCAAAATGACGCTGAATGTGGGGCTGGTGTCATTAAAGGAAGTAATGGACAGCATTGTCAATATCATACAGCCCCAGGTTAAGGCGAAAAATCAGCAGTTTGATGCAGTTGCTTATGAAATTCTTTCGGAGGATGTGTGCTGTGACAGTGTACGGCTGAACCAGGTATTGATTAACCTGTTGGGGAACGCCGTTAAATTTACACCGGAGAATGGTTCTGTTAAAGTGTCTGTATATCAGGAACCATTGCCGAAAGATCCTTCCTGTGTCCGTACCCATTTCCTGGTGAGAGATACAGGCATTGGTATGTCGAAGGAATACCAGGAGAAAATATTTGACTCCTTCAGCAGAGAGGACAACACACGCGTACAGAAAACCGAAGGGTCCGGGCTGGGAATGGCGATTACCAAGTATATTGTAGATGCGATGGGCGGCACCATTTCTGTCCGCAGTGAGCAGGGAAAGGGGAGCGAGTTTCATGTTATTCTTGACCTGGCAAAAGTGGCAGAGCAGGAGATGGATACAGTACTGCCGGACTGGCATATGCTTGTCGTCGATAACGATGAGCGCCTGTGCAGCAGCACAGTCCATTCCTTACAGTCGCTGGGGATTCGTTCTGAATGGTGTCTGAGTGTTGAGCGTGCAATGGAACTGATTGCTGAACACTGTCATGGCAATGATGCTTATCAGATAATCCTTTTAAGCTGGAACTTGCCGGGGATGAACGGAATTGAGGCGGCGAGGAAAATTCAATCGAGTTATGGAAAAGACAGTCCGGCGCTGTTCCTCTCGGCCTGTGACTGGAGCAGTATGGAAAAGGCGGCACGAGAGGCCGGGATTTCAGGGTTTGTCTGCAGACCTGTGTTTCAGTCCGCTTTGTTGGATGCCCTTAAAGTATTTGCCGGTGTTTCGGATAAAAAAGGCGCCGGTGGGGAAGAAGAGATCGGCCTGGAATGCAGAGGGAAACATATCCTGATGGCAGAGGATAATGAGCTTAACTGGGAAGTTGCCAGAGAACTGCTTTCCGTTCTTGAGATGGAATTGGATTGGGTGGAAAACGGGCAGAGCTGTGTTGAAAAGTTTGAGAAGTCCCCTGTTGGCTATTATGATGCTATTATTATGGATGTGAGAATGCCGGTGATGAACGGCTACGAAGCGACCAGGGCCATTCGGGCGCTGGAGCGTGAGGATGCAGATATTCCTGTTATTGCAATGACGGCAGATGCTTTTTCGGAAGATATTCAAAAGTGTCTTGAGTGCGGCATGAATGACCATCTGGCAAAACCGATTGACATTCAGGCTGTTGTCTGCAAGCTGAAAAAATACCTGAAATAAGTATCTGCTACGATTTGTACATATTATGCTGATGGTTTCATATTGCCTGAAAAGGAAGCAGGAAATGCCGCATGCCTTTTCAGGCAAAAAGAAATCGTTGTTTGCGCACAGACAGGTTTGTGTTAGAATGAACACAATAGCCGATGCAGATAAAGACGATATGTCGTTTCGATAAAATCAGGAAAATACGATGAAAAAAACCATAAAAAATGTTGTATTTATTTTATTATTTTTAACGCTGGGCATTTCCACAGCTTTTTTGGCTTATTTGCATTTCTTTCTGTCGGATGACAGAGAGCTTTCCGGAGAATGGACTGCCAGTCTGGACATGACAGAGCAGACTGCGGTCACAGCTTTTATCTGGCTGCAGGAGATAGAAGGGGTTTCTGTTTCGCTGGAAGAGATGGAAGCGTGTATGCAGGAATTGACCATACAGGTCAATCTGACATTTGAACAAACCTCCCGTTCTGCGGGAACATTCCATTGCCATGTGGTACAGGAAAGCTATGATGCCTGCCGGCAGGATGCCTATGCGGCATTTGCTGCAGCATTTCAGGAACTTCTGGCCGAGCGGCTTTCTATGGCAGGGTATACGGGCGGCATGGATGAAGCAGCGATAGAGGATCTTGTCACGGAAACGTTTGGGATGTCAACGGATGCCTATCTGATGTCTTATGGTCCGGAGCTTTTGCCTCCCCTGGAAGATTTACAGGCATACTATGACGGCAGTGGCACTTATGAAACGACGGGGGATATTCTGACCAGACAGTTTGACAGCGGAGGGGATGTCACCACAAGGGCGGCGTACTATATCCGGAAAGATTCCCATCTGCTCCTGTCTGAAGGAACAGATTCGGTTCCTTCCGGCCTTTCTCCGGATGGGGCCCCTGTGGTATACACCTTACAACAACCTGCAAATTGAGCAGTGAGGGAGGCTCCATGAAAACGATTCTGAGAAAAACAGCTTCTATTGTGTTGCTATTGTCTGTCATTCTGATGTGCTTTACTGTGCCGGTCATCCGGGCAGAGGCCAGCTTTGAAATCCCGGGCGTCTGTCAGGTTCAGACAGACACGGGCCGCACAGGCACTGTAAAAACGCTGGATTACAGCTATGATGATAATACTTATCTTTCGCTGCGGGACATAGCCATGCTTCTTAAGGATACGGAATGCTCCTTCTCGCTGGAAATTGCAGGCAGTGCCGTTTCTCTGAATCCGGGCAGTGCCTATACGCCGGCGGGCGTGGAAAATGTTCCCTGGGAAGGCGGCGGATATGTGGACATTGCCTTGCGGAGAAATGAATTCAAAGTGAATGGAGAAAAGGTATTTTACTATACTCTGATTATGCAGCTTCCCTCCGGAGAGTATGACTGCTTTATGATGGCGGTGGATTTGGCTATGCTTCTGGATGTGGATATGACTGTTTCGCCGGCCGGCTCCCTGCAGATTCATACACAGGAGCCTTTTGATCCCGATCCTGCCGCATTGGAAGAAGCCGGGTATTTTGGCGGAGTCAACAGCGTATTGGCAGGGGATGCCACCACGGGGGAAATCTACTATCAGTATCAGTCCGATACGTCCTACCCCATAGCCAGCACGTCCAAACTTATGACGTGTCTTTTGACTATGGAGGCTGTCTCATCCGGGCAGCTTACGCTTGATAAGCAGGTCACGATTTCCGATGCAGCCGGAGCATTGGCCGTTTCGGGAGATGGGGTGGTCCCTCTGAAAGCCGGGGAACAGATTTCCGTACGGGAGCTTTTGGTGGGGGCCCTTTTACCCTCCAGCAACGAATGTGCATTGTGTCTGGCCGAAGCTGTCGCCGGTTCGGAAGAGGCTTTTGTCCGGATGATGAATGAAAAAGCGCAGGAACTGGGACTTTCCCAGACGATTTTTTTCAACAGCAACGGCCTGCCTTCCTACACGGAGGATTTTATTCCGGCAAAGCGTCAGAACAGCATGAGTGCAAAGGATATGTTCCGTCTGGTATCTTACCTTTTAAAGGTGTATCCCCAGATTACGGACATCACCTCTCTGGAAGAAGCCACTCTGGAATCGCTGGACTTTGAAGTGCGCAATACCAACCCGCTTCTGCGCAATCTGCCTGAAGCCACCGGCCTGAAAACCGGAACGACCAACAGGGCGGGGGCCTGCCTGGTGACTTCCCTGATTGCGGATGACGGAAGCATGGAGCATGATCTGGTCGTTATCGTACTTGGTGCGGAAGATTCCATAGAGCGGGGACGTGTTTCCGGTATGCTGGCAAGATATGCACTGAATCGGTTTGACAGAGGGATGGAGGAAACGGAATCCGAAACAGATGTCAAGACCTCCGGGAGCCTGCCTGTCCATGCAGAGGCAGCGGTGGACCGGGTTATCCGGACTGCGAGAGAGCACCAGCTCTCCCCATGAGGCAGCAAATGCCTGCACAGAGCAGATCCGGTACTTTGCTACTTGTATAAAGATGACAGATATGCTAAAATAGGTTAGAGAAATCAAAACATATGGTGTACCACCTGACACTGTTGGCGCAGTGTCAGGCAAGGGCGGTAGTAGGCTACCACACGATACAGACGTTGTCTGCGATACACGAATATATTATAAAGTAATTTTGCCATGATTACAAGGGTATAGTAGTTTTTGTGTTGTTGCAGGATGATGTTTGTTGCCTTTGATATAAATGGGGTGAAGGTGTGGACGCATACCTTGCACCTCGTTTTTTGATTTCTCGCCGGGAGATTCCGGTGGCAGAAGGTGATTCTGTCACCGTGCTGTACCCGGTGAGGGTCAGGGTAGGAGGGACCGTGGCTGATCACAGTACACGGTTCTTTTTTTGATATGTGAAATTCCTCCGGGTTTCCTATATCAAAAAAAGCCCTCCGGGTGGGATCGTACTCCGGCGGAGAGGAAATCTATCGCTGAAGCGATCCGCAGCAGGCGGGGAATCCTGCAAAGCAGCGTGGATTTTGCTGTCCGGCAGAGACCAGGGGAGGCGGATAAGATGGAAAATACGATTTTGAAAATACTGGTAAAGAAGATGACGGGAGAGCGGTTTGAGAGCATTGTATCTGCCGAAAAAGAATATATAAGGAGAAGCAGGGAAGTAGAAATCCTGTTGGAACAGTTAAAAGGATGCGGGCTGACAAAAGAACAGTCTCTGGCAGTGGACCGGCTTTTGACGGCGTATAATGAATGCAATTTCAGATACAGCGAACTGGCATATATGCAGGGGATGAAAGATACGGCTGCCATGCTGAAAGAGCTGGATTTGATCAAAGCAGGTACCTTCGATTGACAAGAACACATACGGTCAGGACGCCAAATCTCCTTGTGCCTGACTCTGCGACCTCAAGCGGAGAGAATTTCAGCAGTTTCAAGACAGACAACAGAGGCGTATGTGTCCTCGTCAATCGAAGGTACAGTCGATTGAGTGCATATTCCGGTCGATTCATGCAAAAGGAGCAGTATTTCCTGATGGCTGCTGTATAATAATCCAAAACAGAGAGGGAAACTTTCAATTTGTGATCAGGAGGATTAAGATGAAACTGAAAAGTTTAGCAAAAGGCTTACTGGTAACGGCTGCATTGGCGCTTGCATTTGTGGCAGCGCCTGCCCCGTCTGTCAGAGCAGAGGCCGGCCAGGGCACTTACACGGTTGAGAAAAATGATTATCTCAGGAAAATTGCCAAAAAGGTATACGGCGATGAAGAATTATGGAAGCTCATCTATGATGCAAATTCCGGAGTTGTAAAGAGCAATTATATTATTTATAAGGGACAGGTGCTTGCAATTCCTGCGGTGAACGGAAATGCAGCGCCGGCGGCAGCACCTGCGCCTGCAGCGCCTGTAACGACACCCGCACCCGCAGAAACGCCTGCACCGGAAGCGTCAGCGACGGCAGCACCTGCGCCGGAAGCATCTGTGGCAGCACCTGTACCGCAGGCCCCGGCAGCAGAGCAGGGATTCACACTGGATTATAATCAGCTTGCCTCATGGGTTTACGGCGGATTTGCAGGAATGAGTACGACCGGTGAAGCGGTCATTATGGCAATGGATGAGGAAAGTGATTATGGGATCATCATTTTTGCCGATGATGACGATATGACTGCTGCCAGCTTCGTAGGGCCGGTTACGTATAGCGGCGAGTACATGACAATCACCGATGAGACGAACGGACTGTCTCTGACCTGTTCTGTAACAGAGATTGGTGACGGCACGATTGCGCTCGATATGGGAGATCTTGGAACTGCCACAATCAATGTTCAGACCCGTGAAGTGGTGCTGGATTTAATCAAAACAGCAATTGAGGGATACACGCATGTAGCATAGGCGGATATTTTGCCGGATTCTGCATGTGACAGAATTGAAAAAGATGTGACAACAGTATGATAGACAGGAAAAGGCGGGAGCGGGGCTCCCGCCTTTTCCTGCAGGCAGAAATGCAGCAGGGGGAACCTCTATGGAAATACTGGTCGTTTGAATGCAGTTTTGGGTCGATTCATGAAAACGGCCTCCTTTTTTGGAATGGTTACTGTACACTGTCATCTGTAGCAATCACGGCAAAACCGTAATCAGAGAAACGAATATGACAGGATACTTCCGATTGACAAGAGCACATATGGTCAGGACAGAGGAGATTTGGTATGCGAAAGATAAAAAGAAACAAACGATTGGCGGCAGTCGCTGCATTTCTTCTGGCCGGAACGCTGTACGGATGCAGCTTTGCGGAGGAAACGGTGTCCCTTTATGAAGAAAGTGGGCAGAATGGCAGTGGATTTTCGGAAGGAACGGCGTCCTCCGGACCTGTACAGCGTCCCGGACGGACAGAAATCAATGGCAGTGACGATCAGTTTACGATTATGGTGTATATGTGCGGCACCGATCTTGAATCGAACTATGGCGCGGCCACTGCGGACATTACGGAAATGTGTGAGGCGAAGATCAATGACAGTGTGAATATTCTGTTGTACACCGGTGGGACGGGCGTATGGCAGAACAATCTGATCAGCCCAGATACCAATCAGATCTGGCAGGTCGTGGAGGGTGGGCTTGTCTGTGTTGAGGAGGACATGGGAGCAAGATCCATGACCGATCCCTCAACGCTTTCCGACTTTGTGAGTTATTGCGGGCAACACTACCCTGCCAACAGAAATGTGCTGATTATGTGGGATCACGGAGGCGGTGCGCTCTATGGCTATGGTATTGACGAGAATTTTGGCGGCGACTCCATGCAGATCAACGAGATTGACAGTGCACTTGAAAATGCCGGTGTGAAATTTGATTGGATCGGTTTTGATGCATGTCTGATGGCGACTGTGGAGACTGCCTGCATGGCAGAGCATCATGCGGACTATATGATCGGCTCGGAAGAAGTCGAACCGGGCAGCGGATGGTTCTATACGGACTGGCTGAATCTGATCTGCGAGAATCCTTCCACACCCACTGAGGAAATCGGAAAGACGATTGTGGATGATTTTATCCGGGTGTGTCAGGAAGAGAATCCGATGAACGAGTGTACACTCAGCATCGTTGATTTGACAAAGATGGGCAATGTTTACAATGCACTTTGCGTATTTGCCTCCAATGCCAGAGAGCAGCTTGACGGAAACCATTTTAAGATCGTGTCTCACTCGGTCAGTAATACCAGGTCTTTCGGAGATGACAGTTACGATACCATCGATCTGATGCATTTTGCACAGAATTGTGACATTGAGGGCTCGAAGGAACTGGTGGATGCGGTAGATGACGCAGTTACCTATGCATCGGCTTCGGGAAATATTGCAAATGCCAACGGGATGACTGTTTATGTTCCGTATCATGACATGGATGCGTTTGAAAATATGCTTGCTATTTACAGCGATATCGGCCTGGAAGGAGAGTACACCGAATTTATCAGGACGTTTGCCAATATTGTGGTGGGCGGTCAGGAGTATATCGGTTCCAATACGCCCGTCGAGGCGCTGGACGGCGGATCTGAGCCGGGCGGTCTGCCTGATTTCAGCAATTGGTCTGCATGCAGTTGGTTTGATGAGGAATATGTCAGCGGATATGCGGACAGCTATGAAGAAACCGCATACGATGGCGGGGAATTGACGGTTGAGGACAGAGGAGAGTATTTTGCGCTTACCCTGTCCGATGAGGACTGGGAGATTCTCAGCGATATTCAAATGCAGCTTTTTTACGATGACGGTGAGGGATATATCGACCTGGGGACAGATAACTATTTCGAGGTGGATGACGACGGTGCGCTGATGGTTGACTATGACGGATACTGGTTTGCGATGGGGGATGAAATTGTCCCGTTGTATGTTTCCACAACAGAGGATTGTGTGGAAGGCTATATTCCCTGTGAACTTAACGGTGAGTATGTGAACCTTGTCGTCCGGTGGAATGAAGAAGGGACAGGTATCATTGAAGGAGCAGTCCGCTTTTACGAAAATGGTATGAGTATGAAAGGCCTGATTCCTGTGGAAGATGGCGACGAGATACAGCTTATATGCGATTACTATACTTACGACGGGGAATATGACGATGCATATTGCCTGGATGAACCGTTTGTGTATGACAGTTCTGTGGGAATCGAGTATACGCCGTCGGGAGAGGGCGAGTATCTGCTCTATTATTGTCTGACAGATATTTATAACAATACCTATTATGTTGAGCCGGTTACACTGATCTTTGGCTGACAACAAAAGTAGGATGTTACAAATATAGAAGGAAGCACTGTTGAAACATTTTCAACCGGCAGATCTGTGCGCACACGCCCGGATCTGTATGAAAAACGGCGTGTGCAAAGGAAAGAAAAAGAGAGGTAAAAAAATGAAAAAGAAATTTGTATCCATTGTATTATCGGCATTGCTGGTGGCATCGTTGACAACAGCCTGCGGCAGCAAGTCAGAAGCGCCGGCTGCAGCGCCGGCTCCCGCACAGGCTGCTGAGGCACAGACACCGGCTCCCAAACCGGCTGCTGAGACAAAGGAGGAAGAGCCGGAGGCGGAACCGTCAGAGGAAGAAACTATGGAAGCAGAAGCAGAAAACCAGGAGGAAGCTGCTGACAGCAGTGAATCGGAAGGATTTACGCTTCTGGATGTTTCCACGGATATGATTGAGGCCGGGATTTACGCCACGAACGAAGATGGAATAGAGCTTGTATTTTCCATGTTTACCGAACCTTCGGGAACACCGATGGCTTCTCTGTTTATGTTTTCCGGTGATGGCGAAGGCGATGTGATCTGCGGCACCTACACGGCAGAAACCGAGACAGACGAAGATGGCATTGGATGGACATTGCTGACAGTTACGGATGTGTATACGGACGAGGTATTTCAGATTGGCTTTGGCGAATCAGATACGGAAGTTTATATCTTTGACGCATCGGGAAATCCTTATGAGGGAGAGTATCTTTCCGCAGATGACACCATCACTTATATGGGTGTGGCTGCGGCTTTGCTGGAGCAGTAACGGATTTTCGTACAGAAGATAAATTTTACATAGGGAAGTGATAGAGTCGGCCAAAGGTAAGGCCGGCTTTATCTGTCCTTATCGAATGTGTCCGTCCGACATTCGATTTGCCTGTGGGCGCAGACTGTGATATCATGCTTCTGATAAGTGACACGATTCTTTCAGAGAAAATTTGTGTGCGGAGGATGGAACCATGCGGATAGCAGTCTGTGATGACGATGAGCGGGAAATTTCCCGTATCAGGGAGCTGATGACAGAATATCAGGTAAGCCGGAAAATTTCTGTGGATTGTCATTACTTTATGAACAGCACGGATTTTTTATGTGAACTGAAGGGCGGGGAATATGACCTTGTCCTGCTGGATGTCCTGATGCCGGGGACCGGCGGCATCGGGGCGGCACAGGAGCTGAGAAAACTGGATGAGAATGTAAGGCTTATTTTCGTGTCTGCATCCCCGGAATTTGCTGTGGAAAGTTACAGTGTGGGGGCATACTATTATCTGTTGAAGCCGATCAGTGCGGACTCCTTTTTTAAACTGCTGGATAAAGTAAGAGGAGAACTGTCCGTGCAGACAGAACAGGGATTTATCATAAAGAGCAGGGAAGGCGTTGGCAGGATTGTTTTTTCAGCGCTTGCCTATGTGGAGGTGATCAATAAAACCGTGTTCTTTCATCTGGCGGATGGCGTTGTCCGTGAGGTGACTGCCACTTTGGCGGATTTTGAAGAGAAGCTGATGTCGAGGCCGGAGTTTTTAAAGACACATCGCTCTTATCTTGTCAATTTGCGTTATATTCAGGCTATTGATATCAATTGTGTCGTGATGAAGAATGGGGACAGGATTCCGTTATCGCGCCAGCGGCGAGGCCAGGTTCAGGACGCCTATATGCGCTTTCTGATCCGGGAGGGGACAGAGACCGGTGCATCTGCCGCAGGCAGACCGGAACCCACTGACGGTCCCTGGAGGATTCTGCTGGTAGATGACGATCCGGCTGACCGCATTGTATGGGCGGATATCCTGCAAAGACATGGCTGTATTGTGCAACTGGCCGACAATGGAGAGGATGCGCTGCGTCTGGCGGCGGAAGCCCCCTGCGACTGTGTGCTGCTGGATGTGATGATTCCCGGTGAAAATGGGTTTTCTGTCTGTGAAAGGTTTCATAAGTTAATGGATATACCGGTTATTTTCCTGAGCTGTCTGACAGAACCGGATAAGCAGGTGGAGGGATTTGTGTCCGGCGGTATTGACTATATTACGAAGGATACATCTGCGGAGTTGTTCTGGACGAAGGTGGAGACACGTATCCGGCTGGCGAAATCAGAGCGTACACAGATGAGTTATGGCCCGCTCCTCCTGGATCTGACAAAGCGCAGGGTGTGGATGGACGGGGAAGAACTGCTCCTTACACCGGTTGAATTTGATATTCTGTATCGTTTTGCAAAAAACGCGGGGCATATTTTTACACCGGAGGAAATTTACGGCATGATATGGAGCGGCCAGCCCTGGGACGGCGGGCAGCTGGTGCAGATGCATATGTCGCGGCTTCGCCGGAAGCTGGAAAAGGCATGGAGCGGTCACCATTTTATTGAAACGGTATGGGGACAGGGATATCGGTTTGTACCTGCAAAGAATCCCGATATATCATGAATAGAAAAGAAGGGGTATGCACATGAAACAGCATAAAGTCCGGCGCCGGACATTGTGTGTATTGATCATGATGGTGTTTCTTTTCCTGTTGCTTTATGATAAGGACAATAAATATGATACACCGCCGCCTTATGGAAAATCCGGTGTGATCAGCCTGACGGAGGCGGATTTGGGACGGAGCAGTCCCATCTTTCTCATTGACGGCTGGCTGCTGACGGATAGCCGTGTGACGGACAAGCCCACTTATATCGGGGAGTTTTCCAATCTGCAGCGCAGAGATCCGGCTGCTTTGCCGCATGGGCAGGCACAGTATCAGCTGACGCTGCGCTATGACGGAACAGAACGGGTTGTGTCGGTAGATTTTCCCCAACTGTATTCCGGGTATACGGTCCTGCTGGACGGGATAGAGCTTGCCCGGGGAATGGGCAGCGGGCAGATTACATTTTTGCTGACACCGGGTGAGCACATTCTGTCCGTGGAGACTTCATCTGAGCTGGGATATTACAGCGGTATGTATTTTCCGCCAGCCCTGGGGACGGTTGAAACGCTTTTTCAGGTGCGCAGTGTCCAGTGTTTTGCCTATGCGTTTGCTTTTCTGATTCCACTGGCGCTGGCAGTATTTACGCTTTTCCTGTGGAGGACAGGGGGGAGGCTTGCCCGCTGGTTTGGGGTGCTGTGCTGCAGCTATGCCCTGTATATGGCGCGGTATTTTGTATTTCTGTTATCGTATTTTGTTTTTTTCCCTCTGGTACAGTATTGGTTTCTGATACAGAGTCTGGCGATGTACTGTCTGTGTTTCTGTGTGGTACAGCTTACGGTATTGGCATCCGGCGCCGCCGGCAGCAGGCTCTGGCGATGGGCGCGTAGATTCCTGCTGGCGTTTCCGGCTGTTCTGATGACGCTGGGACTGCTGATTCCGGTATTGTCCTGGGCGGTTTTTGTTCATGGCAGGCTGACGGATCTTTATTATGTCATTACTTTTTGCGCTGCCGTTTTTTTCTCAGTGAGGAGTGCGACGGTGCAGGACTGGGAAAGCCGCTATACGCCGGTATGCTGCACGGTGTTCGGCACAGGGCTGCTGGCCAATCTTTTCTTTTCCAACCGTTTTGAACCCATCCGTTTTTTCTGGCAGTTTGAGTGGTGCGGGCTTTTGCTGGTGCTGTTATTTGGCGCTGTGATGGTATCGCGCAACCGCCGTATTTTGAAGGAAAATGATATGCTGACCAATCATCTGGAAGAACAGGTGAAGGAACGCACAAAGGAAGTGACGCAGCTTTTAAATGAGCGCAAGGCGTTTTTTTCCGATCTGGCGCATGATTTAAAGGCCCCCGTGTTTGCTACCCAGTCTTTTATCGAGGCGATTCGAAGGAGCGGTGTAGGAGTGGATGCGGAACTGCAGAATTATCTGGATCAGGCACAGGCCAAACAGTGGGAAATGGCAAGGCGACTGCAGGGACTTTCTACGATCAATGCACTGGATAAGATTGACGCAGAACCGGTCCCGGTATCTGTCCGGGAAATGCTTGCAGAGGTATACGCTGCCCATTGCGGAGAAGCTGCAGTGCAGTCCGTGTATCTGATTGTGGAACCGCCGGAGCAGGATGCGTTTTTGATGGCACAGCCGGAAAAGCTGAATATCCTTTTTGAGAATCTGATTTACAATGCGCTGAAAGCCACACCCGGAAACGGGAGCATCACAGTATCTGCATGGACCAGGGAAAATAAAATCTGCGTGACTGTGGAGGACACCGGCTGCGGCATTCCCAGGGAGGAGCTGCCGCTTGTCTTTCGGCGGTTTTATGTAGGGGAAAAGAACAGGGAAAACGGGACGGGGCTGGGCCTTTATATTGTTCATGGCATTGTGACAAAGATGCAGGGGACAATTGAGGTGTACTCCACTGTGGGGAAAGGCACGAAATTTGTCATGGAATTTCCACAACTAAATTAAAAACGGTTCGGAAATACAAGGGTGGTTTCCGAACCGTTTTTTCTGTTTCCGTTATCTGTACAGGATACTTCTGAGCGTTCTGACAAGCAGGTAAAACGGTCGGTATCCTGCTGCTTTGCAGGCAGCGGCGCCGCCGATACAGACAACTGTTGTCACAACTGCTGTAACCGGGAGAAGAGGGATGGGGCGCTCATTCCCCACAGGATGTTCAATGGCTGTCTGCGCAACAGGCGGGGCAGGGAGATTTTCTTTTGTATTTGTCACATCCTGTGGCGCAGGGGGAGCAGAGGGGGCAAGGGGAGCAGAGGGAAGTCTGTCCTCCTGATTCATAACAAATGTATCGGTGGTATCCGGTATCGCCGGAGACAGGTCCGGCTCCTGTCCTGGGACAAACTGGTTTCCCTGAGGAACGGAAACGGACTCATCTGCGGCGGTGATGCTCTGGCTTTCGGAGATTGCGGAAACAGGTTCAGGCATACCGGCGGGGGTTGTGGGCTGCGTTTGCCTGCCGGTATCCGGGGCAGAGGTTTGGGGCTGTTTTTCCTGATTGTCCTCCGCTGTTTGCAGGCCCGGCCGCTGTCCGCCGTCGGTGCTGTCCTCCCTGTTGTACGCGCCGGCATTGCCTTCATTTCCTTCAGCGCCGCCGACTTTCGGCAGGTCAGGAAGCTGTTCATAGATGTCCGGCCATGCCAGGATGAGCTGTCTGCCGTCATAGATGCCGCCGTTTATCTTCAGGCCCACAAAGAACGGTGTGGGAGTTTCTCCCGCCTTTGTGGCGGCCAGGTAAGAGCGATAGGGTTCCTGGTCATTGTGCAGCAGGAGCGCATAGCCGCTGTTTGCAGTGGAGGGCTGACGGAACTCTTCCAGCAGTGAGAGCCCGGACAGTTCCGTCCATTTTGATTCCCCCTCTGTCAGTATGTATGCCTGTATGGATGCGGCGCCGGTGGGGTTGTAATGGAATGCCATTTCCAATCCGTTTAATCCGGCCCGCAATACCCCGGTGGGATTTGGATTTTCTGCGCTGACATTCAGAACCAGCCTGACTTCGTCCGTGGATGGCGGACTGTCCAGGCTCAGCGGTTTATCCAACCGAAAAGTTCCAAGAGGCGTGGAAACCGTGGCACCGTCGGGAACCAGGATCTCTTCAGCGGCATCCGGAATCGTTATGCTTTCACCGGCCGAAAGACGGGGAAGAGACAGCGGTTTCCATGTGACAGGGCAGTCAACAACACCGATTGCGATAAAATCCGCTCCACGATCAAACTGGATTTCAACAGGAAGGGTATCCGGCAAAAGCGCAGAAATATCCTCAGCTGTGGAATCCGCAGATATGGTGAGCTGGTATCTGCCGTACTGGCAATAACGGTACGGTGGCGAGGCAGGTTCGCGGACGATGATGGCAGGAGAAAAACGGGCTCTGCATTCTGTCCCCTCAGGGAGGGGCTGTACACCGCCGCGGGTAATCGCTGCGGACTGCGTCTCATAGGAAAGCCCGTTTTTTTTGGTGATGCGCAGTTTGAGATCAAAATGATCAATATCTCCCGCAGCATAACTTTTCAGCGGTTCCTGGTTGGCAACGAGGCAGGTCTGATTTTGCAGTGCCTGTAATTTGGCTTCGTCATCGGTACCCAGTGAGAACAGGTTCCACACACTGTTCCTGACAGTCTGCCAGTTCTCCCCATCTGTTGAGAACAGTGTTTCGATCAGGACGATATCAGGCGTAAAGTCGGTAAAAGTGCCTGTCACAGTATATCCCATATGGAATTTGATACGGGCATGGAATGCGGGCGCCTCGTCAGGAACCGGAAAGGCAGTTTCAGGCTTCGGCGTTTCTTCTGTTATTTCAGTTTCCGTGAGGTATTCCGTTTCCCGGACGGACATGGCTGTTATTTTTGATGAGGATGGCTCATCTGATAATTGTCCGCCGGTTACAGTTTCTTCGTCATCCGTCAGTTGTTCATCGGTTACAGTCTCTTCGTCATCCGACAGTTGCTCATCGGTTACAGTTTCTTCGTTATCCGACAGTTGCTCATCGGCTACAGTCTCTTCGTTATCCGGTAGCTGCTCATCGGTTACAGTCTCTTCGTCATCCGGTAGCTGCTCACCGGTTACAGCCTCTTCCCCGTCCGGTAGTCCTGCGTCCTGCATTTCAGCAGTTTCCTGTTCCGTTATGGTTTCTTCCGATATCTGTTCTGCTTTTGTGATAAATGCCGGAAAGCTGCCGGACAGAACCAATGCCGCTGCAAGTGCTGTGATAAGTCTTTGCCGTATTCTCATATGTACACACTCATTTCTCACAATCTCTTCACAGATAGATCCCCATTACCATTCACGCTGTTTCAGATACATTTCGCACTGCCTCCGGTTTTGGGGATGGATATCTGTTATAGTATGTCTTACCTTATCAGTTTATTAAGGAAAAAATGTTCTGTCAAGCGTTGGAGTGATATTCCATACTATCATAATAGGGGAAGGAAAGGACGAGGTTGTTTTATGATAAAGGCCGCATTTTGCGATGATGATGTGTCTGTATTGGACGAACTTAAGGCCCTTCTTTGCAGGTACTGTACAAAAAACAATCAGGAGGTCAGCTACGCCGCTTTTTGCAGTCCTCTGGAATTGCTGGCTGAAATCGAGAAAGGGGTGCGTTACCACATACTGTTTCTGGATGTTATCCTGCCAAATGAAAACGGTATCGATGTCGCAAAAGAAATCCGGCAGTATGACAGTGTTATGAAAATTATTTTTCTGACATCGTCATCCGAGTTTGCGGTGCAGTCTTATACAGTGGGCGCGTATTTTTATCAGTTGAAGCCAATCTGGGAGGAGAATTTTTTCAGGCTGATGGATTCTGTCATATCCGAATGTCAGAAAGAACAGCAGCACAGCCTGATCCTGCGCTGCAAAAGCGGGATTACACGGATCGGTCTGAGCAGACTGGAATACTGTGAAGTGCTGGGACGCACTTTGCTGTTCCATATGGAAAACGGCAGGGTTTTGGAAGGCGCCGGGAGTATGGATAAATTATGCGGCCAACTGTCACAGTATGAAAATTTTGTGCGGCCGCACCGTTCCTTTTTGATTAATATGGAGTACATACGGAAGATTTCCTATAAGGCAATTACGATGGAGAATCTGGCGGAGATCCCGATTCCACACGGAAAGTGCTCTGAGATCAAAGAGCTGTATCTTGAATATATGTTCAACAGAGAAGAGGTATGTATTTCATGATCAATATCCAGTTGATCAATCTTACTTCCGTAGGTGTTTTTGGCATGGTGTTATCTGCGGCGTTCTGCGATATTCTCTGGACGCGGAAGAAAGTCCTCGCCATGTCGGGCGGCATTGCCGTAATTTTACTGTTTCAGGGTATTGTCTATTTTGGGATCAATGCAGATATCATAGAAGAGCTTTATCCGCTCATTACGCATATCCCTCTGACGGTGCTGCTCTGTATCCTGTACCGGAAATTTTTATGGCCTGCGATTTCTGTGTTGACCGCTTATCTGTGCTGTCAGGTGCGGCGATGGCTGGCATTGCTGATTACGGCCGTATTTGCAGGCAATTCAATCATGCAGAATATGGCTGAACTGATTATGACGCTTCCGATTTTGCTGCTCCTGATATGGCTTGTTGCGCCGGCTGTACGTTCTGTTTCACAGTATCCGGTGTCTCTGCAGTGCCAGTTTGGACTGGTACCGGCATTGTATTACGGTTTTGATTACCTGACACGCATCTATACGGATCTGCTTTTGGAAGGTGTTCTGGTGGCTGTGGAATTTATGCCGTTTGTATGTAGTCTGTCATATTTGTTTTTCGTGGTGCACATTTCAAAAGAGCGGTGGACCCGCAGTCAACTGGAACAGACGCAGGCAATCCTGAATCTGCAAATCGGGCAGGCAGTCCGTGAAATTGCCGCACTGCGGGAGTCTCAGGAAAAAACAAGCGCTTACCGGCATGATATGCGTCATCATATGCAGTATCTTTTTTCCTGCATTGAAAACGGACAGTTGGGGCAGGCAAAGGGATACATCCGGGAGATTTATTCTGAAACGGAAGCCAATAAGGTAACGGCATTCTGTGAAAATGAGGCTGTCAACCTGATTTTTTCCACATTTGCAAAGCGGGCTGAGGACAGCGGTATCCTGATGCAGGTCAGGGTCAGGATTCCGCAGTTCATTCCTGTGTCAGAAACGGATTTGTGCGTACTGTTGTCCAATGCGTTGGAGAATGCGCTGTATGCCTGCAGGGAACAGACCAAAAAGGGAAGGGCGGGTGCAATAGGAGTTTCCGTGTATGAAAAAAAGGGAAAGCTCTTTTTGCAGATCATCAACTCCTGCGGTGAGGATATTGTTTTTGACAGGGGGATTCCTGTTACAAACCGGTCAGGGCATGGGATTGGCGTGCGAAGTATTTGCGCTATTGTGGAACAGTACAGCGGCATATATACATTTTCAGTAAAAGACGGACAGTTCATCCTGCGTATTTCCATATGAGTGCCGGTGCCGCACAATCTGTAGGTCTGTTGTCTGTGGAAGGCAGTCTCCTGTTTCCCGCAGGCGCTGTCTGATCGGAGAGTCGATTCGTCGCGATTGCAGGTCGTTTCATGTCACAATATTCATTTTCGGAAACGGATGGGCTACACTATGTCATGTCCATAGATCAGCGATATGCTGCCGGAGAAGGGGGTTTGCATTATGGGATTGATAAAAGCCGGAATGGGTGCGTTGGGAGGGACGCTTGCGGATCAGTGGAAGGAATTTTTCTACTGCGAGGCAATGGATCAGGATGTTATGGTTACGAAGGGCAGAAAACGCACAAGTTCCCGCTCTTCCAATACAAAAGGAAATGATAATATCATTTCCAACGGCAGTGTGATTGCCGTAGCGGACGGCCAGTGCATGATGATTGTGGAGCAGGGAAAGATCGTGGAAATATGTGCGGAGCCGGGTGAATTTAAATATGATACGTCTACGGAACCCAGCATTTTTACAGGGAGTCTTGATGCAGGCGTTCGGGAGACTTTCAGGACGGCCGGCAGGCGGTTTACATTTGGCGGCGACACAGGCAGGGATCAGAGGGTGTATTATTTTAATACCAGAGAATTGGTGGACAACAAGTTCGGAACGCCGAATCCGATCCCTTTCCGGGTGGTGGATTCCAGGATTGGTCTGGATGTGGATGTCTCTGTCCGCTGTTCCGGTGTTTATTCGTATAAAATAGCCGATCCCCTGCTGTTTTATACGAATGTCTGCGGTAATGTAGAGCAGGATTATGAGCGCAGTGAGCTGGACAGTCAGTTGAAAACCGAGTTTATCAGTGCGCTCCAGCCGGCATTTGGCAGGCTTTCGGATCTGGAACTGCGTCCGAATCAGATCGTTTCCCATAACACGGAGCTGGAGGATGCGATGAATACCGCCCTTTCGGCAAAGTGGGGTGAACTGCGGGGGCTGAAGATAGTGAGCATCGCGCTTGGTTCTGTCACTCTGCCGCAGGAAGATGCAGAGATGATCAGGCAGTTACAGCGGGCCGCGGCTTTGCAGAACCCCAATATGGCAGGAGCAGCGCTGGCAGGCGCTCAGGCGGATGCCATGAGGGCGGCTGCGTCCAACTCCGCCGGATTAATGACAGGCTTTATGGGCATGGGAATGGCCATGAATGCCGGAGGCGGTATGAACGCCAGGGATCTGTTCGCAATGGGACAACAGCAACAGGCGCAGCAGAGGCCGGGCGATCCGGAACAGGCAGGCTCCTGGAAATGTTCCTGCGGGGCAGTCAACAGGGGAAAATTCTGCCCGGAATGTGGTGCAAAGAAACCGGTTTAAAATAACAAAGGAGAATAGGAATGACAAAAACAAAAGCAATATTGATTACATTATTTCTTGGAGGACTTGGCGTACATCGGTTCATGACCGGAAAGGTCGGAACAGGTATTATCTGGCTGCTGACAGGCGGCTGCTTTGGAATCGGCTGGCTGATTGACCTGATCAAAGTCTGCACAGGGACCTTTACCGATAAAAACGGTGAGGTGTGGGGAGACTGATGGCGACAATGCAGGAATATAAATGCCCGTGCTGTGGCGGCGCCATTGCCTTTGACAGCACAATACAGAAAATGAAATGTCCGTTCTGCGATACGGAATTTGATATGGAAACACTGGCGGGCTATGACCGTGAGCTGAGAAGTGACCAGACGGACAACATGAGCTGGCAGGTGGCAGCGGGAGAAGAGTGGCAGGAGGATGAACTTGGCAGGCTGAATGCTTATGTCTGCCATTCCTGCGGCGGTGAAATCGCCTGTGATGAGAATACGGCAGCCACTTCCTGTCCGTTCTGCGGAAACCCTGTGGTCATGATGGGGCAGTTTTCCGGTGCGTTGAGGCCGGATTTTGTGATTCCGTTTAAGGTGGATAAAAATGCTGCGAAGGCAGCGCTCAGAAAACATTATGAGGGAAAACGTCTGCTCCCCAAAGTATTCAAGAATCAGAACCATATCGAAGAAGTAAAGGGGGTATATGTCCCGTTCTGGCTGTTTGATGCCGGCGCCAATGTCAATATGCGCTATAAGGCAACCAAAATCCGCACATGGAGCGACGATCAGTATGAGTACACGGAAACAAAGTTTTATGCGGTAAGCCGGGGCGGAAAGATTGGATTTGAAAAAGTTCCCGTGGACGGCTCTTCCAAAATGCCGGATGATCTGATGGAATCCATCGAACCCTTTCAATTCTCGGAAGCGGTGGATTTCCAGACGGCATATCTGGCAGGCTACCTGGCGGATACATATGATGTGGATGCAGAGCAGAGTACCGGGCGCGCCAATGAGCGGATCAGGAAAAGCGCGGAGGATGCTTTTTACGAGACTGTCAGGGGGTATTCTGCAGTGACAAAAGAGGCAGGCAGTATCCGGCTGGTGGACGGTAAAGTCACCTATGCGCTTTTACCGGTATGGCTTTTGAGTACCAGATGGAACGGGCAGAACTATCTTTTTGCCATGAACGGTCAGACGGGCAAAATGGTGGGTGATTTGCCGTTGGATAAAGCGGCATACAGAAAATGGCTCTTTGGTCTGACAGGGATCACCGGTGTGATATTGTTTGTGATTTTCTATCTGTTCTGGCTGCTGTAGGGAGGGGTACGAAGGATGAGAACATGGAATAAGAAATTGTCCGGTATCTTTCTGGTACCGATTCTGGCAGTATTGTGTTTGTTTGCCAGTCCGATGCTCCCTGTGTCCGCAGCAGGCGGACTGCCGAGGGTTGTAGATATGGCAGGTTTGCTTTCAGACAGTGAAGGATCCGATCTGTCGGATATGCTGGATGAGATCAGTGAACGGCAGCAGGTTGATATCGTTGTGGTTACAGCAGATTCCCTGGAGGGATATTCTGTGGTGTCATACGCCGATGATTTTTATGATGAGAACGGTTACGGGTTCGGAGAAGAGCGGGACGGGATTTTGCTCCTGATCAGTATGGAGGAAAGAGAATGGGGAATATCGACGACCGGTTATGGCATAACGGCAATTACCGACGCAGGACGGGAGTATATCTCGGAAGTATTTGTGGCTGATTTAAGCGCAGGCGATTATGCGGCAGCGTTTACAGATTATGCACAGTTGTGTGATGCTTTTATTACACAGGCAAGGAACGGTGAGCCGTATGATATTGACAATCTTCCGCAGGAGCCTTTTGGGTTTGCGGGAAGTCTGGCGGCCGCGCTTGTAACAGCATTTATCCTGTCGCTGATTGTAACGGGAATCATGAGGGGACAGCTAAAAACGGTACAGAGCCAGTCCGCAGCGGATTCTTATATAAAACAGGGCAGTATGCAGCTGACAAAAAAGAACGATTTGTTTCTTTACAGGCATGTTGACCGCAGGAAAAAGGAGGAGAAGAGCAGTTCCGGAGGTTCCCGGACACATACTTCTTCTTCCGGCACGACGCATGGAGGCGGCAGCGGGAATTTTTAGCTGACTGTCAAAACCGGTATGGGTTTCACAGGGCAGACCGGGCAGTTACGGATTGTCGTACTGCTTGACTTACATGGTCCGGAACGGTAAAATAAGATGTGAATTTGCTACAGAAAAACAATATAGTTCCATATGATCGAAGCGGGACATGAAAGAGGATCTCCTTATGGCTTTCCGGGCAGATTGCAAATGCAGTATTGCCGGATTACCTGTAAGGAGATTTTTATGTTCCAGACACACATACCGAAAAGGAGATTTTATGCAATATACATGGAAGGATATCGAACAGCATGTTAACGGCTGCACCTGTTGTCCGCTGAGCCGTACCAGAAAGAAACCCGTAATGGGCCGGGGGAATCATCAGTCTGATCTTATGCTGATTGCCGAGGCGCCCGGAGGAGAAGAGGATCAGCAGGGGATTCCGTTTGTGGGGAGTTCGGGGAAATTGCTGGACAGACTTTTGCAGGATTGCGGGCTGGACAGGACGGAATTGTATATCACCAATATTTTAAAATGTCATCCGCCGGGGAATCGTGAACCCCAAGAGGAAGAAAAAGAAGCCTGTTTCCCCTATCTGAAATATGAAACGTTTCTGTTAAAGCCCCGGATTATTGTCTGTCTTGGACGTGTTGCCGCACAGCGCATCATTTCACCGGATTTTAAAATCACCAGACAGCATGGTACCTGGACATACCGGAAAAACTGTGCGTTAACCGCCACATATCATCCTTCTGCAATCCTGCGGGATGCTTCCAAATATGAGATTGCCAGGAAGGATTTCTGTGAAGTGGTAAAAAAACGGAAGGAATTGACCGGTGGAAGGGAAAGAGAAGGATTAGGGATATAAATCGGTGTTCGAAAGGTTGAAGCGGGTACAATATGGACGGAAAAACGATTGGATTTATACTATGGGCCATAGTCGGCTGTATTATGACCGGCATTGGCATCAGTGCCTTTTTTTCCAAAAAGGCAGTTGGTTTTTGGGCAAATATTGAGACTTTTCCGGTGAATGACATAAAAAAATATAATCATGCGACAGGTAAACTGTTTATTGCTTATGGAGTGATTTTTATTGTATTGGGCATACCCTTGCTTGGCGGCCAAAATACACCATATATTTTGCTGTCAGTATTGGGGGTAATGGCAGAAACAATAGCAATGATGGCAATTTACAGTCTGGTTATCACGAAAAAATATCGGAAGAAGTAACGGCAGAATAGAAAGCCGTTTTTGAAATACAGCAGCAGGCAAAATCGTATTTATATAGCTATTCCCCCAAAGAAGCATAATCCACGGATACATAGGCCACAGAACGGTCGGGCAGTTGGATGGCATAGAAGCTGGGGGCGTCCTTTTCCGGCACATGGGGATAGGAGGCGCCGGCCTCTGCCACCCGGATGATGACATCAGGGTTTCTCCAGTCAGGTTCTTTCCGGATATAACAGCCCTGGATTATTTTGATGCTGTCGGCTTTTGCAGTCTGGCCCTGGGAGGCTTTTTGTTCTGGCAGCGCCGGTTCGTCCGGCTGCGTATCGGAGAGCTTTCCGTTCTCTCCGGCTGCTTCCGGGGACTGGGGAAGGGTATATTCCAGATAGCGTGCAGCGCAGTAGCCTGCAGTATCCTGATAGAGGACACTGACCCAGTCCGCGTCAATGATCCCGGTAACCATGCCCTGTTCACCGGGCCGGATTTTTGCAATGACCGGGCTGGTCAGGGAGGGCATACTGCGGACATTTAAGGGCAGAAAGACGGTTTTGCAGGAAAAAGGGACAGGGGAAAAGGCGTTTTCCGTTTCTGAAGCGGCGTTTGCGGATGATTTGTCTGTCGGAGCAGCGGCTGTCTCCTCCTGGGAAGATGCGTTTGCAGTATCCTGTTCAGAAGGTGTCTGCTCTTGCGTATCCTGCTCCACCCCGTTTACTTCTGCCTGCTCTGGTTTTTCAAAAAGTGTTTCCAAAGCAGCGTCAGTGGAAGAAACAGGGGCAGCGTCAGCGGGCTTTTTTGAGAACAGGGGCCCTTTGAAAAACAGGCAGAGGACTGCTGCCAGACAATAAAATAGAAATAATGTCCAGAGTATGAGTTTACGCCGTTTCATGAGGTTCCTCCTTTGGCGGAATGGAATTTGAGTACCTGGAAAGCTCACCCAGATCCGGAAGCTGCACATAGACTGCAAAGCCGGTTCCGGGTGAGCTTTTGATTTTCAGAGAACCCTGCAGGGCCCGGACAGCGGCGTCAGCCTGAAAAAGCCCCAGTCCTGTGCCGCTGATCCGGTTGGAACCCTGCTGATTGCGTCCGGTAAGATGCGGGATCTCTGCTCCGGGAACGCCGCAGGTATTGTTGCGGAAAATCAGCAATGCATCAGAGTCCTGCCGGGAAAGCGTCAGAGTGAAGCGGGCGCCGCGGGCGCAGTCATGTCTGGCATATTTTGCCCCGTTGTCCATCAGGTTATGGAGAATCAGCTTCAGAAGAGACTGATCGGTGGAGAGGAACAGGTCTTTTTCTTCACTTAAAATCCGGAACTGAGAAGGGTACAGGCGGTATAAGGAGAACAGCTCTTTCCCCGTTTCCATACAGAGGGAAATCAGGTCCAGAGACACCGGCTTTTTGACAGAGCCGGGCAGGATAAGCAGGGAATCGTCTTTTGGCAGATTGGGAGCTGCGGGAAGAGCGTAATCTTCAGGCGGGAGCGAAGGTGTGGACAGAACAGGAGTTTTCGGGTCAGTGGATTCAACTGATTCGGTGGTCTGTCCGGTTTCCGGCGCTTCTGTTATATGACGGACAAACAGGGCCGCCGGTTTGTCAGACAATAAAAAAAGCGGAAAGGACAGGCCCAACAGCAGTATACAGATCAGACATGGTAAAAAGGCCCCCTGCAGAAAAAAAATCAGAGCGGCAAGGAAACAGAGGGTGTGACCTGTGAGAAAATGGCGTTCGACAGCCGAGAAAGCCTGTGTTTTCACGCAAAAGCGCCTCCTTTGTAATCAAAACAGTCTGCTGCGACAGAAACAAAAATATCAGGAAAGGCCTGAATGTTGATTTATTTTATCAGATGGGTAAAAAGATTGTCAAATAGTATAAACGGATATTTTCTGTTTTCTTACAAAATTACCTGATATGGTATATTTGTGTGAAAAAAAGGTGCATATAGGTCAACTCTATTGATGCATGTTGGAAATTGTCGTATTCTGTAAAAAAGATTGAGAGTTTGGCTTCCTGCCTCGGAGAGATTATGATCCGGCTGGACGGAAGAGGGAAAGAAGGCGGCAGATGAATCATAAACAATGGTTCCCTTTTGAAAGAAACCGTTATTATGCGGGAAAAATGCTGGCATCAATGGATTTTACGGCAGAGCAGCTTTATATGAACAATAAAAGGAGATTCCTGAACCGTATGCTGTATGGGCCGGGGGTTCTGTGCGGGCTGAAAGTCAGCGGGCTGGATGATCTGACTGTGCTGGTGGAAGAAGGCGCGGCACTGGATGACGGAGGACGTGAGATGATCCTGCATGCTTCTGTGGCCAGAAAGCTGTCGGCCATTGAGGGGTTTGAAACCGTCAGAGGAGAGCGGGCTCAGCTCAGAATACGTTATGTGGAGGAGTCTGTCCATCCGGTGTTTGCGATGGGAGAGGAAGGCCAGGAAGAACATTATGAATGTAACCGGATCCGGGAAGGATATCAGCTTTTCCTGGCAGAGGCCGGGGAAGTGTTCCGGGAGACACCTGCCTTTTTGGAGGAAGCGGTGTTTCTGGAGCAGGAGGATTTCAGAGTACTGATCAGTGTGCCAAAGGTTGTGTGCAGAGGGCGGCGTGTCCGGATCCGGGTAAGAGTGGTAAAGTGCAGCGGGGCCGGGAAATCATTGTCGCTGGAAGGGGTTCTTCAGTTTCCCGCATTTGTGACGGAGACAGGAGAGCATGAACTGCCTGTGGGTATGCAGGACATTTTTCTGGAGCAGGGAGAAGAATTTTGGAAAGATTACTGGGTTCTGGCACAGCAAAGCACAGCGGACACAGGCAGTATTCTGTGGAAGCGGGGAAGCGGGCAGGCTTTTGTAGGAGAGTATGATGTGCCGGTGAAGGAGGATGCCTCTTTGCAGATCTGTTTCACCGGTCTGGAACCGGAGCAGATGGCGCTGTCTCAGACGGCGCAGGAAAATCTGGAATCTGTCGGGAGAGAGGATGAGGAAGGACTTCTGCTGGCAGAGATCAGAATGTTCCGTACAGGGGATGCGTATGTGATCGCATCGGTAACAGACAGGCGCAGATATATTGCGCCTCCGGCCAAATCAGCGGAGAGGCAGCAGTATATGGCATGTTTCGCTCCGCCGGCCGGCAGGGAACGGATGGAGGAAAGAGCGGAAACGGTACAGGCAGCGGCGCCTGGGGAGCCTTTCAAAATGCCTCTGATGACAAACGGTACACTGGAGATTCCGCTGGATGTGAATATGAAGCGGGGGGATATCTGTTTTTCGGAGGAGATTTTGCATGGACTGGGCGCCGGAGAAGTATTCGTACAGGTGGGAGTGGCCTGTCTGGAAGAAACGGATGTGATGGGCAGCAGTGTGAAAAGTACTATATACGGCGACAGCGACCTGTTCCGGGAGCAGGACCACAGCTGGGTGAAAACGGCGGTCAAAGTATACCATGAAAAAGGAAGCTTTCAGGTGGCGGCGCGGCTGGAAGGGGAGCAGAGGAGCATTGTGCTGCTGCTGAACTGGGTGGCTGTGCGGTTCCATTCCACGGAAGAGAGCAGGCTGGCCGCAGACTGTTCGGAGATGAGTATCGTGCCGCGGATGCCTACGGTCAGGCTGGAGGCGGGGAAGAGCTGTTATATCGATATTCTGTTTTGCAGGATGGAGCCGTGCCGCCTGGTATATGAACTGACGGAAAGCGGCAGCGGCAGGATTTCCCAGGATGGGATGTATACGGCGCCTGCCGGCAGCGGACTGTATGAAATCCATATCTACTGTGCGGATATGCCCCAGATTGATACCTATGCTTATATGATTGTGGAGTAAAAAGAAAGCGGAAAGGAACGTCTATGATACTGGAGACAGGTACGATGCGCCTTTTCAGCATCCGGGAAGTATTCAGAGGCAGGGTCAATGATGTACTGGTCTGTATACGGGAGGACGGCGGCGGAGAAGAATGTTATACGGTGTGGCTGATCCGGGAGCCGGGAGTCGCCCGTCAGGTTCTGGAGGCTTTCTGCCGTTTTCAGAAGGAGCGGCAGGAGATGGATACACCTTATGTGGAATGCTTTTTTCAGGGCTCCCGCATGTGTTTTTCTTTTCCTTATGTTCCGGAGCGGCCTCTGTGCCGGTTTTACCAAAGAGAAGGATATGATGCGGAGGAACGAAGGAAGGTATGGCAGGGGTTGGTCAGGGAGTGCATGGCCGTAAGGATGCCGGAATCTCTGCTGTATCTGGCGCTTATGCAGGATCAGATCCACCTGGAACGGGACGGACGGGTACGGATAGGCTATTCGCTGGATCTGGCCGGGTATGATGCCCGCCGGGGGCAGCGGGACTGTACAGGGGCCTGTGGAGAGCTGCTTCTTGTGATGCTGGAAGAGGAACAGGGACGGGGACGGATCTGCAGGATGCTGATAGAGCGCAAGCTGGACCGGAGAAGCTATACCCATATGGGGGAACTGTATCAGGATGTGCGGTTTGCAGGAAGCGGGAAAAAGAGCGGGCAGCTTGTCAGATTCGGAAAGCGGCTGGGCCGGGCCTTTCAAAACCATCGGCATGGGATATTCAGGCTCTTTGTAATCGGTTGCCTGTTGCTGGCAGGGATTGCGCTTTGTATGGTGATTTCTCAGATGATCTGGGGAGAAATCCCTTTCCTGCGGCTGTTCCACAATTCTTTTCAGACAATCGGCACAGAGTCGCTGCTGCAATAACCCGGCAGATACAGGCAGGAGAACGGAAGATGAAAAAGAGCATATTTGCAGTGACAGCCGTTTTGGCCTATATCGGCACGGTCATCGGTATTTTTCGTATTCAGAAACCGAATCTGAGCAATGTATTTCCCAATGTGGAGCTGACGGATGAGGGAAATGTGATATTGGTGGAGAATGGGGACTACGGAAGCAGGCTGTATGAAATAGACGGATCGGGTACGATGGTCAGGGCCTATGGCCCTACGGCGGCGGTCAGCAGTTTTAAAACCACGCCTGACGGCGGGCTTTTGCTGATTCATCAGAAAGAAGGAGCCGGGACCAGCCGGATTACGGTAAATCAGATAGACGATGAGTGGAAGCGGGAGAAAACAGTGGGCAGCCTGGACTACGGCAACCAGCTCTGTATTACGTCATCCTCAGTGGCCGCAGGCCGGCTGTATCTGACGGCTCTGGACCGGGTGGAATGGGAAGTGATCCTGTATTCCTGTGATCTGACCGGACAGGGCATGGCGCCGCTGACAGAAGAGATGAGGCGTACTCTGCCGGCAGGACATAAAGTGGTGAGTGCGGCTTTTGACGGGAAGCGCCTGTATGTCCTGCAAAGTAACGGGGCGCTGGGATTTTTTACCGGGGAATCTTACCGCTTTTTCCCACAGGAAACAGCCGGCCGGGTAATGTGGATGGAGATTTCTTCCGGCGGGCTGTTGTATACCACCGGGGAAGAGGATGCTCTGTGGTTTCTGGAACAGGGAGAAAGCCGCAGCCTCTGTAATATAAAGGCTTCCGGGCTGCTGGGGGCAGACTGTCTGAAGGGCGGCAGTCAGGCCGTGGCCCTTGTCAGGAGCAGGGACTACAGCCATACTCTGACAGACTGTGAAAAGAAAACGGGAATGGATTGCAGCCAGATCGGGTATGGCTGGCCGGTATTGTGGGATGTGGGATGGAAGGCGGCGGCTCTTTGGAGCGTTCTCTATCTTTTCACCGCTTTATGTCTCTTTTGTTTTTTGTACAGAAAGCAGAAGTTCCGCCCGGTTATCCGGACGATGATGGGCAGTGTTGTGGCAGTCAATATGATGTTTATTGTATTGCTTACCATTTATATTTACCGTCATTCCAGAGGATATCTGGAAGAGAGCCGGGGAATCAGCAATCAGGTATTCGGGACGATGGAAACCGTCGAACTGATGTATGACAGGGGTGTCCGTCTGGACCATGTGAGCGGACTGGATTTTTATGACACGGAATGGGCTGATGCGGTGGACGGCACATTGGTGGGCGTACTGGTAAAAGATCAGGATAAAATCATTGAATTTTCTTCGGAGCTTGTATATGCAGACGGAGAACATGCCTGTGTGCTCAATGGGGAAGACTGTGTGAGCGGGCGGAGCCTGTATGCCTGTCATGGCAGGGATACGCTGGAGCTTTTGAAAGAGGCGCAGGAAAATGGTGAAGCCAGCGGGGTCTGCAGCTTTCAGGGCCGCAGGTATCAGGTGTATATTAACAAAGCCGAAGGGAAAAATCTTTATTTTATCCGGAAAGCCACATTGTATGATCTGGAGGAACGAAGCCGGGAGATGTGGGGCAGCAGCCTGAAATGGGCCTGTATCTATGGCGTGATTTCCACGGTGCTGAATCTGCTGATCTTATATCATTTTATCCGTCCGGTCAAAACGGCGGCCTATTATATGAAACGGGTGGCAGGCGGTATGTACGACCTGCCGGAAAAAAAGTTTCCGGACAATGAATACGGACGGATCTGGGTCGCGCTGCACCGTATGTGCAAAGCGCTGCAGGCCCAGGAATATTCCCGCGGTAATGTGGTAAAGTACTATGCCAGATTTACCCCGGACGGGTTTGAAAGTCTGTTTGGGAAAGAGACACTGGAGCAGGTACCGGTAGGGGAATCGGTATCGGTACAGGCCACGGCAGGCGTGGTTTCGGTGGCGGAGAAAGAGGTGATTCTGCAAAGCAGCGGGGCAGGAGAGTACATACGATATCTGAACAGTCTGCTGGAATGCGTCGGCAGATGCAATGAAATGGCAGGCGGTGTGCTGCTGACCGGCCATATGCTGGAATCTGTGAATGTGATCTATAAGGAACCGGAACTGACGGCGGCTCAGGCAGTGCGTTTTGCTGTGACAGGTATCCTGAGGCTGCGGGAACGGGCAGATCAGAGGTATCCGATCCGGCCGCTTGTGCTGCTGCACAGCGGAGCCTGCATATGCGGTCTGGCCGGCAGTGCGGCCCGGACCTGTCCCTTTGTGATTTCCCGGGATCTGGAGCTTTTGTCCGCATATATGGATGATCTGAAAGGACTGGGGGTGCATGTGGTGATTACAGAGGAGACAAAAGAGAGACTGGACGGATATGGTCAGATCCGGTATCTGGGCTTTGTAAAGCCGTCTTCCGAAAGATGTTTTGCCCTGTACGAAGTGCTGGAAGCCTGTGAAACGACGGAGAGGGAACAGAAGGCCGAAACGGCGGAGGCATTCCGGGAAGCGGTGGATCGGTATGAGAGAGGCATGTTCCGGGAAGCGGCGGATGGGTTTATGGAACTGGTAAAAAGCTGTCCAAAGGATCCGGCGGCCAGATGGTATCTGTTTGCCTGTGAGGAAAAGATGACAGAGACAATACATGCAGGAGAGATGCTTTATGGACTGTTTCAGTAGGATTCCGAACCGGTTAAAGCCTTCTTATATCAGAGAAAAGTGCAGGGAATACGGCAGCTGTCTGCCGCACATCAGGCCCGGGGGAAAAGCGGATTATATGGTCATTGGCGGTTGGATGATTGCCAGGAGACTGGCCGTTCTGGCACTGGCGTTTCTGGGGCTGGGAAGTCTGTGGGTGATCTTTGCCTGCCTGCCTGCCCGTTCGGATACGGTAACTGACGGGGTGAGCGTTTATCGGTACAATGCGCTGCCGCTGCGGTTTAAAAGCGGACAAGTGGCGATTCTGGGACGGTCCGGTTATCTGGCTTATGAAGGAGAAGTAGAGGGCGGCGCGGCCAATGGAAACGGTGTTTTGTATGCGCCGGGCGGAGATCTGGTGTACCGGGGCGGTTTTTCACAAAACCAGTACAGCGGATCGGGCGAGCGGTATTATCCGGGCAATATCCTGTGGTATACAGGCGATTTTATGGAAAACCAGTTTGACGGAGAGGGGACTTTATATCGTGAGAACGGTGTGATCGAATATGAAGGCGGTTTTTCCAAAGGACAAAAAGAAGGACATGGGATACTGTATAACGGCAGCGGGAAGCAGATTTATGAAGGCAGCTTCCAAAAAGACCGGATTGTGTATGAAGAAATGGCAGGCAGAAGCGCTTCGGAAATGGCGTCTCTCTACACGGGCAGACGGATGGCTTATACTTCAGACCGGGAATATTGTGTGTTCCTGCCGGAGATTTCTGCTGTTTACAGGGCATATAACGGGGAGGAAACCGTGGACGGGGAATGGACGGTGGACGGCATCTATGTCCTCAGTCAGAGTATTTGTCTGGGCGGCAGTCTGCTGGAGAATATCCCGCAGGTCAGCGGGGCTGTGGGGCCGGCTGTCTACGAGGGAAATACCCGTCTGACCATGCCGGATGCGGTGGCTGTGAACCGGGCCGGCGGACAGGAGGATATGGGCGGCGGGGTCAGGATGGAGATGACGCCCCTGTTTGAGGACTGTATGCAGGTAACGGGATATGATAAAGAGTATCTGATGTATCTGTACCGGTTTGACACGGCGGACTATCTGTATACCTTTTTCTGCACAGAAAAAAACGGCGGCTTTTTCTGTTATTTAATCGAAGAGAAAGAAATATAGAGAAGGACGGGAGCAGGAGGAATGGCATGAAGGGATGGATGCAAAAAGGGACGATGGCGGCTGTGATCATTGCCCTGCTGGCTTTCGTACCCTGCTGCCCTGCAAAGGCAGCGGGGGAAAAAACGCTGACTCTTGTGCAGGCCCGGCAGCTTGCCCTGGCCGGCAGCCGGGAATACAGGCAGATATTGGCCAAAATAGAGATGCAGCAGGTGAAATATGCCGCAGCGGTCAAATCTGTCCGTCTGAAAAAGAAAAATATGTCCACATTCCGGTGGACGCCCCTGCTGTCTTTTCGGTTTCCTCAGCAGCCTGCATTGGCGGACGCTTATGAATGGCAGTATAAACCCCTGCAGATCAGCAGTCAGATTGATGTACTGAACCATCGGCTGAATGATGTGACGTATTCCGTAAAGGAGGAAGTGTCCCTGCTTTACGTGCAGGCTTATGTCTGCCAGGAAAAGATCGTTTATCTGGAGGAACGGCTGAAAAGCGGGCAGGATACACTGCACCGCAATGAAATCAAATGTATCACAGGGGACGCATCGGCGGCGGATGTGGAAAAGATGAAAAAAACAGTGGAGCGGCTGTCCGGTGACCTGGCGTCCCGGAAGCGGGATTTTGAGCTTCTCAAAGAGAAGATTTCCAAACTGGTAAAGCTGGATATTACGGTGGGTTACCGCTTTGCAGATCCTTTTGTGGAAGCGGATATTCCAAGGAGCGCCCTGACAGATCTGATTTCTTATACACTGGAAATGGATCATGGATATTATGAAACAAAAATGACCGCAGCAGTCAATAGAATCGGCCTGGAACTGAATGAAAGCCTGATGAGGGGACAGTACGGCGCCCGGATGAACAGCATTCAATCTTATCTGAATCAGGCCAAAAGCGGTCAGGAAGTGGACAGCTATGCCTTTCGGAAAGCGTACAATGATTTTCTGATCAGGATCGACCAGCCCTGGGCGGGAAGCCTGCGGATTCTGTTTATCCGTATTCCAAAGGAATGGTTCAAGGGCGCCATCGACGGGGTGCGTTACGTGGAAGATGACCCCTATGCGCTGTATACATCGGCGCTGGACTATGCGGATGCACTGGCAGAGCAGGAAAGAGCGAAAGCGGAACTGGAGAACCGGGTCAGGGATACGTACGAAAATCTGATTACGGTCAGGAATGCTTATCAGGCGATGAGAGCGTCCAATCAGGTCCTGAAAACGGAGCTGGAGCGGGCCGGGGTGCGTAACCGGATGGGAGAGCTTTCCTATGGGGAATTTTCGGATCTGCAGGAAGAATATGCGGGATACCAGTTGGAAGAGCTGGATCTGCTGGCGGAATACAGCAGCCAGCTATATGCTTTTGACCGGCTGACCTGCGGCGGTATCAGCAGGTATCTGGAGGAAGGGGGCATATTGCCGGAGGAAACCGGCGGCGGGGACAGTTTTGTGACTGCGGACCGGATAGAGGGGGCCTATTATTACATTCAGACGAAAGTGGAGGACAATGTTTTTATATTCGGCGTCAGCATCCCGGAAGGGTTTTCCCTGCCGGTCTCCGGATATGAACTTTGGGTAAACGGGGTCAGGATCGGGGAGCGGACAGCGCCCGGCAGCGAGATACGGCATCTGGCACTGGATCTGGACGGCGTGGACAGCGTCCAGGTACGTTTATATGAGGAGGAAGAACTGTCAGCGGTCTGTGAAATTGATTCCCAGATTAACCGGGCGCCTCTGGAGCTCTATGGAAATTACCGGGTGGAAGCAGAAGAAACGAGGGCGGTGGCTTCTTTTTCCGTCCGGACCGATAACCGGATGAATATTGCCAGGGTTACGGTGACACCGGAGCCGGGGGAACCGGCGGGTGCATACCGGATAGTGGAAAAGGACGGAAGATTTCTGTATTCGGAAGAGCCCATACCGGTGACAGAGAGCTTTGTCTATCTGTCGGCCGTGACAGCGGACCTGGGCAGTCTGCGCATATTGTTTTATGAAGAAAACGGCGCATTTTTATATGAGGGCAGTTTTGATACGCTGACAGGGAAGATCAACCGGGAAGAAGAGTACGAATGACGGCAGAGGAAAGAAGCGAAAGCGCACAGAGGATCAGATATGAAAGGAAAACCGGCAAAGTATATCATAGGCAGTCTGATGGGAGCCCTGGCGGCTGTGTTTATCTGGCGGACTTTTCTGACGACGGAGGCTGTTTTTGAAGAAAGCGGCGTACATATCGACCCGGCGGCAGAAGAGGATTCCATGCTGATCATCGGGACCCATCTGATCCATCTTCATGCACTGACGGATGAACTGTATCAGATTGCGGAAACGTCTGCATCCAATGCAAATCAGAGGAACCGGTACTATAAATCGGAGCTGGCCGACGGCAGGTGGATGGACATTACGGATGCGGCTTCCCTTTCGGATCTGATGGAAACGGGCATTATGGCGGACAATGAGGAGATAGGAGCGCTGTTTCTGACCCATCGGACAGGAGCGGACGGCATTACCTATGATCTGCGTACGGGGCAGGCTGTGTCGGTGTTTGCCATCCGGCCTCTTTATGAGATTGACGCACTGCCGGAGCTGGAGCCTTTGAAGCTGCAGTATGACCTGCTTTCCCGGTCGGACCCGGATCGGGAGATGAAACGGAATCTGGATCGGATCCGGCGTTTTTTTGAGGATACCAATGTGAAGGACGGGGAGGCACAGCAGTATGATGAGCAGTTGGAAGCGCTGCAGTCCTATTATATGATATTGTGCGAAAACGGGGCGCCCCAGGAAGAAAAAGATACGGTACAGGAAATCATGGGAAAGGTGGACTGCAGCAGGCGGGCGGTGGTGTATGAACGTCTGTCGGCCGCTTTACAGGAGATGAGCGATGAAATGAGCGGCGGCAAGAATACGGAAGGGGAAGAGGAGGAAACATCCGAACCTCTCCGGCTCGATCAGGCGCTGCTGACAGCCATGCAGGACAGCGGCCGGAATCTGATGGACTCTTTGAACCAGGCCCGGGGAAATGAGCTGGCCGTGGGGGATACGGTGATGGACAATGTAAGATACCGTCTGGCAATGGCACTGGTATCACATGCCCAGGCCGGGGATCACAGCGCCTGTGATGAGGAGGTGCAGAATCTGATACTGCTCGGGCATATTATGGAATCTGAAATCTGTGATGCAGCCGGGGAACTGGCTTTTCTGGAAAGTGAGCTGATACCGCCAGGGGATGCGGCATATGCGTCGGCTCTTTCTCCGGGAATCAGTCAGAGGTATCAGGAAGCTCTGGAGGAAAAGGCTTCCCACGTGGTACTGGAACACATTATGGCAGAAGATACGGCGGCTTATGAAACGGCCCGGAACGAACTGCAGTTTTATATTCAGGCGGCAGTGGACCGGATGGAAGATAAGGAAGCGCAGGAGTATATCAGAGAGCGGATCAGGCAGGCGGCATCTTTTCTGGACGCTGTCCCTGGGGATGCTTATGAACAGGCAGCGCAGGCATCCACCGACAGTTATCTTCTCTGGCTGCAGATGCTGCTGAGCCGGATGACGGCGGGAGCAGAGGAGATACCGATAAACCGCATGTATGAGGAAAAAGCCAGTCTGCAGGAAGAGCGGCTGGAAGCGCTGGACGACCTGGATCTGGACAGGGCGAAACGGCTGGAAGCCAGGATAGAGGCAAAGGAAGCGGAAATCCGGAAAGCAGCCAGGGCCCAGGCCGACGGACTGAACCGGCTGTATGAAGAAAAGGCAGCTCTGGAAGCGTTACAGGACAGTGGCGGGGCAGAAGTCAGAAGCCGGATTGCCGCACTGGACGGACAGATTGCCATTGCCAGCGCACAGTTAACGGACGGAAGCGAAGCTGCCAATATAGAACGGCTGAAAAGCGATGCGCAAAAAGCGCTGCGAAGCAGCGGGGCGCAGCATCTGTCGGAACTGGAGGCCAGTGTGGACGGGCTGATTGCCTCTCTTGGCGGCGGCTTTTCACTGGCCGGGAATGCATTGAAAGATGTGTATAAAGATATGGCCCAGGCCGGTTTTCTGAGCGGACAGAATGAGTATGATGAAATCATGGAAAAGATCGAAGAGGCAGTGGCCGTATGCAGTGAGGTGACGTATCCCCCGGAGGAGGCATTGACGCCGGAGCAGGCCGTATCTGTTCTGGAGGAAGCGCTGGGCGGCAGTCTGGAAAATGAAAACGGCCCGGATGCTGCCGGGGTTTCACCAAAGGAAAAAACGGCGGCAGTCATAGCGCTGGCTGCCTGCGGCGATGCCTGGGGCAGTGAAGCGCTGACAGAGAGCGCCGGGGCTCTGGCTGCTTCTCTGGCGGGCCGGGAGGGGATCTGGCTGTATGAAGAGAAAAACGGGCTGGTAAACAGCCAGGCTCTGGCTGCCTGCAAGGGATATCGGTATGTCTGGCATGATACAGGAAAAACAGTGATTCTTTCCAAAGGAAGTGTGTATTATCAGTTTACTGCGTTTCAGAAGCAGGTATTCCGGAACGGAGGGAGCACTGAGGAAATGGAGGCGGCTGCCGGGTATGCCGGTGTTTTGTATTTGCCGCCGGAGTATGTGTATGAGCAGTTTGGCTGCCGGGCCTGTGTGATTCCCGGAACCGGCTATGCAGTACTGGCCGACGAAGAGGTGACTGCGGCATCGGAAGAACTGACGGCTTTATTGATGGATTATGGAACACAGAGCAGTCCGTGACGGGCTGCAGGAGGGAACAATGGGAGTTTTGGTAGCAACGGGGGCGGCGTACCTGTGCAGCGGCGGCGCAGGGCCGGGAACTTTGGCGGCCACCAGCCAGCAGAAGGTATTGTTGGATGGAAAACCGGCTATGACGATAAAAGATGGCGCGGCTTTTGTGAATATTATGCCCTGTCCGTCCTGTGTCTGCCCCACGCATCCGGCGATTGCCCCGGTGCTCAGTGTGACAGGAGTGATTGTACCACAGCCCTGTACGCCCCAGGTGAGTGGGATGTGGATAGAGGGACAGACAAAGATACTGGCCGGGGGAGTGCCCTGTCTGACCAGTGAGGCACAGACGGTGTGTGCTTTCGGCGGCGTAATATCGGTGGCGGATCCAGGACAGAAGAAGGTATTGCGATAGGGAAAAAACAGGAAGGAGAATGGTATGGCAGAATATTTATCACCGGGGGTATATGTGGAAGAGTATGACAATTCTCCCCGGACAATTGAGGGAGTGGGAACCAGCACAGCCGGTTTTGTGGGGATGGCGGTAAAGGGACCTGTAGCGGGGGCGCCGGTTTTTGTTCCGTCCTATGCGGAATTTTTACGGATTTTCGGCGGTCCTTTGAGTGAGTTTACGCATGGGGAATACCGTTATCTGGCCAGCAGTGTGGAGCAGTTTTTTGCCAATGGGGGAACACGCTGTTATGTGAGCCGGGTAGCGCCAAAGGACGCTGCAAAGGCCTGTGCGACAATCGATATCCTCCAGGTGGAAGCAGCCAGTGAAGGAAGCTGGGGAAATCGGATCCAGATGAATTTTTCCACTGTTTTGAAAAAGAAACTGCAGCTGATGGAGCAGAAAGGAGAGCGGACTTATCGGGCACGTTCCATTTTCGGTTTTGCAGAAGGGGATATTGTTACCGTGGACGGAAAGTATAACCGGATCCGGACGATTTATGACAATGATGTCACATTTGAAGCTCTTTTTGATACAGAGGTGGTGGATGGAGGACTGGTACCGGAGAGGGTACTGTATCTTCCGGAAACGGAACTTCAGATCCGTTATCTTGACGAAACGGAAATTTACAGTGATCTGAGTTTTAATATAGCTTCTCCCAATTATATAGGCAACAGGCTGGAGAAGAGCCGTCTGGTCCGGGTATCGCTGAAGAGAGAGGACGGAGCGGACAATCCTGCGGACGCGGTTTCGGGCGGGGACATCTTTGCCGGGACCTTTATGCTGGAAGGTGGAAGCGACGGCAGTATAGAACAGGTAAACGCCGGTACTTTTATCGGCCGTGATGAGGGAGCCGGCAGGAGGACAGGCATTCAGTCATTTCTGGAAAATGACACGGTGAGTATGATGGCGGTGCCCGGCGTTACCGCTGCGGAAGTGATGGTATCTTTAGTGGCTCACTGTGAAAAGACGGGCAGCCGTTTTGCCGTTCTGGATATGCCGGAAGAGATGTGTGATACGGCAGAGCTGCTCCGCTACAGGGAGATGATTGACAGTACTTATGCAGCCATGTATCATCCCTGGCTTCGGAGTTTTGACCGCTGTACACAGAAGGATGGGTATTTTCCCCCTTCCGGAGCGGTGATGGGCGTCTATGCCAGAACCGACAGTTCCAGAGGTGTACATAAGGCGCCGGCCAATGAAACGGTGCTGTGCAGCGGTCTGAAGGTTTCCTTTACCAGACAAGAGCAGGATATTCTGAATCCGGCAGGGATCAATCTGATCCGGGCGCTGCCGGGACAGGGGATCCGTGTATGGGGCGCCCGGACAGTCGGCAGTAACAGTACCTTCCGCTATGTCAATGTAAGAAGGCTTTTTATCTATGTGGAGGAAAGCATCCGGGCCAATACAAGCTGGGTGGTATTTGAGCCGAATGATGTTTCTCTGTGGACCAGAGTGCGTCTTACTGTCAGCGGTTTTCTGGAAACTCTGTGGAGGAGCGGTATGCTGGCAGGCGCCTCGCCGGAGGAAAGTTTCTTTGTGGAAATCGGTCCGTCTACGATGACACAGGATGATATCAGGAACGGGCGGCTGATCTGCAACATCGGCATTGCCCCGGTGCGCCCGGCAGAATTTGTAATTTTCAGGGTGACACAGTATACCTCGGAGTCGGCATCCGGCCGGTAAGTCCCACAAAGCAGAAAAGGAGTGAACAGTTATGGCAGCATATGAGAATGGATCGGGGCTTTTCTATCCCCTGACAAAAATGAATTTCCTTGTGACAGTGGATTCGGTCAGCGGAACGGCTGCTTTTACCGAGGTCAGCGGAGTGGAGGCTTCGGTGGATGTGATCGAGTTCCGTCAGGGCAATTCCCACAGCCTGGCGCCGGTGAAAGTACCGGGACTTGTCAAGCATGGGAATGTTACCCTGAAAATGGGCTATACCATTGACAATGCTTTCAAGACATGGATACAGGACTGCGTCAGTGAAACCAGGGGAGAGATGCCCCGTTCCAAAGTGTCCATTGAATTGATTGATATTAACGCAGGTGCGCCTTCCACACCGGTAACAAGTATCAGCGGTACCAGAGTATGGGTTCTGACCAATGCCTGGGTGACAAAATACACTGCGCCGGATTTAAATTCCACTGCCAGCGAAGTGGCCATTGAATCGGTGGAGATTGCATATGAGGAATTGGTGATACCGAATTAAAAAGGAATAGAAAAAGATGACAACGATTTTTGACTTTCAACTGCCCAAAGGCTATGTGAATCAGGCAGGAGAGGTGAGCAGGCGGGGAAAGATGCGCCTTGCCACGGCCGGGGATGAAATCAGCGCTACGAGAGATCCGAGAGTGCTGAGCAATCCTTCTTATCTGTCGGTGGTGATTTTATCAAAAGTAATCACCGAGCTGGAAGGTGTGGAAGTGGTAACGGCTTCCATAGTGGAGAAAATGTTTACGGCGGATCTGGCGTTTTTGCAGGATATGTACCAGCGGATCAATGATATCGAGCCGCCGGTGATGCGGGTGGTGTGTCCGTCCTGCGGGCACAGCCATGATGTGCCGCTAAATTTTACACAAGAGGGCTGACACTCTATCCGGAGCAGCAGCTTTATCAGGAAATGGCATTTATCGCTTATTATTTCCACTGGGACAACAGGGAAGTGATGGAACTGGATCATAAAAGCCGGAGAAGGTGGTGCCATGAGATTTCTGAGATTCATAAAAGAGTGAATCCCTCCAAAGAAAAACAGGAAAAGAATATTTTTGACTTAAAGCCTGACAGGTAGAAAGGAACCGGGATGGCGCTGTACAGAGAACCGGGAAGAATGGGAAATGAAATATTGAAAAATCCGGCGGTCAGTTTTAACTTCCTGCTGCGGGTGGAAGGAAACTATGACCTGCCCTGCAAAAAGATCAGTGCCATAACCAGAGAGCTGGAGTATGAATCCATACAGGAAGGCGGTGTGAATGATTATGTGCATCTGCGCAGAAAACCGGTTTCTTCCCCGTTTATTCTGGAAGTGGAACGGTATGTCTGTGCAGAGTATTTTGACCCGCTGCCGTTGGGAAAGCAGTTGGAAATGCCCCTTGTCTTGTATGTATCCTCTGCTGCCGGAAAGTTTGGCAGTCCGGTAAGGACGTTTACTTTCTATGGATGCATCGTTATGGGAAAAACCTATGGGGAACTGGACGCCGGCGGCAGCGGCCTTTTGACAGAAACGACCAAAATCGCTTACCAGAGGCTTATGGTGGAATCCTGATGACGGGCAAAAGGAGCAGACTATGCTGAAGATACAAAAGCCGCTGCAGACGAAATGTCTCAGGCCCTTTCCGGCGGCGGGCAATTCCCTGTTTGAAAAAACAGAAGGCAATTACCGTTTTTTCCCAAAACACATTCCTCCCGTGGAATTGCTGCATATGACGATGGTTTTGCCGCAGGTACTGCTGGTGGAAACCGGCGGCAGAGGGCTGACCGGGAACGGACAGAGAAACGGACAGGTACAGACAGAGCTGGTCAGTCAGCTTTTTAACAGGCTCTGCCTGTATATAAGCGGAAAATTTACCTATCAGGATATCGTATTTGTCACAAACCTGCTGCGCCAGGCAGGCGTCAGGCAGACGGGGGTATTTTTCCGGAATCTGGACCGCTACCGGGAAGAAAGTGGGCGGATTGCGGAGCTGACAAAGCAATATCAAAAAAGCGGTCTGTTTCTGAGGCGGCTGCTGAACGAAACGGAGCAGGAGACTGCCGGGGAAAACGGAAAGCAGCTGAGAAACGGACGGGGTCTGGAATATGCAGTATATGACAGACTGGGGACGGCTGTCACAGCAGAGATATTAAAAGCACATGTCAAAGTCAGCAGAACAGTGGAATGGTCCCGGTATCTGAGGGAATGGACAGGGTTGACGGACTTTTTTAAAAACGCGGTTATACTGCGCCTGGAAGAGGAACGCCGCAGGGCAGGCAGGGAAAACGGCCATGTGGCCTGTGGGGATACCTTTTATCCGCTCAGTCCAGGGGAAAAGGCAGGAGAGCTGTCTTCACAAAAGGCGGAAGAAATGCTGTCTGCGGCCATTCTGCTGTTTGTGGCCCAGCGAATCCCGGTGGATCGGGAACAGGCGGGTTCCATGAGCTGGAAAGACTATTCCACTGTCCTGTATCAGGCAGCCCGTCCGGTGCTGGAACAGGCCGGCGCAGGGATGGGACGGCAGACACCGGAGGGAAACAGCTCCACTGTTATATTGGCTCAGGAAGCGGAACAGCTCCGCTATGTGGAAGAAAGGCTTTGGCAGTATGGTGAGCCGGACTATGGGGCCGGATGGCAGGGATGGGCAGAGCAGTCAGCTGATCTGCTGGAAGATTTACCGGAATGGAAGGACAGAGAACTGGTGGATACGGGACAGGCATACGGCGTGTCAGAGCAGCCGGCCGGACTGAAGGAGGAGGCGCAGGGCCTTTGGAAGCTCCGGAATCTGCAGGAACAGATGGAAGAATTGACCCATGTGATAAGACAGAAAGGAAAAGAGCAGGCTGACGGGACAGAGCAGGGAGAAAAGGACAGCCCAAATGTCCGGAGACAGGGCAGGCGGCCGGAGACAGGAAGCATCATCGGATATCCGGAGGAACAGGGAATGTCCCTGGAAGAGCCGCAGCAGGAAGCAGTCCTGATAAAGCTGATGCAGGAAGCGGTCCTGATAAAGCCGGAACAGGAAGCAGCCCTGACGGAGCCGATGCGGGAAACAGCCCTGACAGAGCCGGAGCAGTCAGCGGCCCTGACAGGGTCGGAGCAGGAAGCAGCCCTGATAAAGCTGATGCAGAAAACGGCCCTGATAAAGCCGGAACAGGAAGGGGTGGGGATGGATCAGATCGGCGGGGCACTGCTCCGGGACCGGGAAGAGAGAGTACAAAAAAACCCGGTGCAGGCCAGGGCTGATACAGAGGATGCGGAACAGGGGGAGCCGGAACAAAAGACGGCAGCCCATGAAATGCAGGAATGGCGTCATTTTCTGGATCAGGTCAATGAACGGAATCTGCAGATCAAAAAACTGGTGGAATCCTGCGGTGACAGACAGGAAGCCGCAGCGGATCATATTGTGCCGGACCGGAAAGGAATGCAGAGAGATGGCCTGCATTTTCTGGAGCATCCGGAGGCGGTTATGGAAGCGGTGGCAAAACGGGAAGGACTGGCCGGGCAGAAATCTTCTGCCTGCGAAGCAGCCCTGTTACAGAGAGATCCCGGTCTGTATGAGGAATATCAGAACATCCGGCGGCGAATGGAGCAGACCGGGCAGACGGAGCCGGAGCGGCAGCAGGAAATGATGCTTGCATTACATACGGTGCTGGAAGAAGCCGGAGGAAAGACAGAAGGCCGGGCGGGAAACAGAGAAGCGCCTGCAGAGGACAGCCGGGAAAGAGAAGCCTTTTTATATGCGGACGACCAGCCGGTCGGGAAAGCGGCGGACAGGCAGGTGGGTGTATGGGAAAAAATACCGGTTTTTGAATCGGCATACAAAAGCCTGGTATCAGGACAGACAGATGGAAAAGGCAGCGGGCGGAGGCAGGATGGGGTGCCTGGGGCAGAACTGTTTTATCAAAGCCAGACCTCCGGGTGGGAAGAAGAGCTGCAGGAACAATTACACCGACTCAGGCAGACTGTGTTGTCCCAGGGGGCTGCAAACGGCGAAGGAGAGAAAAACAGGTCAGGGAAACAGAACCCTTCCGGGAAGTCTGCGGGATACAGCCAGCCGGAAATTCAGAAAATCCAGACTGTTTCCGGGACGGAAGTTTCGGTCCAGATCAACCGGATTACACAGCAGGTATATCAGAAGCTGGAAAGGCGGCTGCAGGACGAGCGGAAAAGGAGAGGCTATTAATTGGAAACGGAAACGGCGTACATGGAATTTTATGATTACCGGGATCAGGTGGCAATGCAGGCGGGAGCGAATACAGGATTTTCGGGACAGACGGCTCTGGTTTTGCAAAACGGTGTGGACGGGAGCAAAAGCAGGACATTGGAAACCAAAATCATTCCGGTACAGTTCCAGCCGTCCAGTCTGCGGTTTCAGAGCAGCTCCAGGACAAAAGAGGGCAGCAGGGGCGATATTTCCAAGCCGGAAGATACCAGAAGGCGGAAACCGGAAAATGCGGAACCGGCAGCCCCGGAACGCCTGACCATGTCCCTGTCGCTGATATTTGACCATACCCTTCATGAAGAAGGGAATGTAATGCCCCGGGTGGAAGGGCTGTTGGCTGCTGTGCGCAGCCCCTTTACCAGACAGGTTTCTTTTAACTGGGGAGAACTGTATTATAAGGGCAGAGTAACGGAAATAGAGGCAGAGTATGAAATGTTCGGCCAGGATGGCAGCCCTGTCAGGGCCAGAGTGGATCTGACAATAGCGATGTCGGATACATCCGTCCGTCCGGAATCCGGATTGAGATAACAGTGATAAAAAGAGGCAGATATGGACGGATCTACTTTACAGACAGCAAAAGCGCTTATCCGGTTCCTGCATCCGGATTCCGCAGTATCGCTTCAGAGAAGCAGAAAAACAAAGACAGCAGACAGGATGATGCAGATCGGAAATGTCCTGGAGCAGGGAGCGGCATCCGGGGCGGTCAGAGGGCAGGACGAAAAGATTATTTCTGTGCAGTATAACCCTTCCTCTCTCCATATTTCCCAACAGATCAGTGAGCAGGCGGACAATGCAGGGGACGGGCTGGATATGGCAGTGAATGTGGCAGGCAACTGCACCCGGACACTGGAAGTGGAACTGGTCTTTGCCGGCCGGGAGAAAGAAACGCCGGACATTGTAAAAAAGCGGGTGGAAATGTTTCTGGCCCTTATGATGCACAGCCCCGACCGGAGGATTTCGTTTTCCTGGGGAGAACTGGAATGCACAGGCTTTATCAGCAGTATGAGCGCATCCTATGATATGTTCGACAGGACGGGAGCTCCTCTGGCCGGATCCGTAAAGCTGACCATACGGGAGGATGCGGAGGATGTGAGCCGTGCATTTGAAAAAGCGGACTGAAGCGGATATGTTCGCTGCGCTGCATCAATCGTTTGCTTCCGGCTCCGGACTGCGGACATAAGAAATTCTAAGTGCTTTCCTGCAGGGTTTGGCAGGTAACGCAACCGGCCCATATTCGCCATCCAGGCTCAGATGGGCTTTTTCCGGACATCCCTGTCCGGAAATTGCTGACAGAGAACAAAGCACTGAGAATTTCTAATATCCTCCGTAGTCGCCCTCAGCAAATGACAGATGCGGTGCAGCCAATATAAGCAGTGCGACCAGCCTAAGAGGAGAACTGATATGGCAGCAGTTTATTCATACGAAACTCTGAAAAGCCAGTATATGGAATTTACATATCCCCTGGTGCAGATATGGATACAGGAGCGGAATCTGGGAGAAAACAATGCCGGTTTTATGGTCAGTGAGCTGGAAGTGGAGCTGAGCAGCGGATTCGAGGCATCCGCTGTTACATTCTCTGTCTATGGCTGTTATGATGCGCAGAAGCGGCAGTACCGGACGGAGCAGTTGAAGCAGTATGCTTATCTGGGGTATCCGGTGCGGGTACTGCTGGGCTACGGAAACAGAATGCAGGAGGTGTTCCGGGGCTTTCTTGCACAGATATCGTATGTAAACCGGGAAGGGGACCCTCACCATGTGCGGATGACGGCGCTGGATGTCAAGGGACTGATGATGTCTAACTGTAATGCAAGGCAGCTTCTGGCCGGATGCTACAGTGACGCGGTCAGGGAGCTGTTTGGCCAGAGCCCATACCAGCAGATGCTTTCCTGCGGCATATACAGTCAGTTGTCGGTAACGGCTACGCCGGATCAGAAGCCGGAAGGGGCTTCGGAGGATGTGAGCGCAGAAACCATAGAGATGGTGTCCGAGAGCGATTATGAGTTTGTGGTAAAAGCTGCAAAACGGTTCAATTATGAATTTTATATAGATGACGGTAATGTCATATTCCGCAGGGCGAAGGATACGGATGTGTGCCTGATGAATCTGGGGACGGATGAGGGGATGCTGGAATATGAAATCAGCTATGATATGACCGGACTGGTACAGACCGTGGAGGCAAGGGGAATGGATACCGGCAGGGGCCGGGTGATCTCGGCTTCCCTGAAAAATCCCAACAGGATTTCTCTGGGAAACCGGGCAAAGGCACTGCTGTCCCAGACCAGAAGGGTGTATGTGGACGGAAGCATTGCTTCAAGGCAGGAGGCGGAGTACCGGGCAGGTTTTATGCTGGAAGAAATGGGATACCGGCTGGGAACGCTGGAAGCGGAATGCGTGGGGCTGCCGGAATTAAAGCCGGGCTGTTTTATTGAGACAACAGGGCTGGGACAGCCTGCGGACAATCGGTTTTATCTCACGCAGGTACGGCATATTGTCAGTGATACGGGCGGGTTTCGGACAATGATCAAAGGAAAGGCAGCCGCCATTTCACCATAACGGCGTCAGGAGGGATAAGATGGCTTTGCTGGATATTGTGGATGAGGTTTCCAGAAAACAGGTGACCAGGACAGAACTGGGAGGAGAGCGGATCACCGGTGTGGTGGTGGGCATTGTAGCGGAAAATTACAGTGGAAAAATGCCGGGGCGTATCTGCGTGACCATCCCGGTCCGGGATGAGGGGGCCAATGAACTGAAATGGGCAAAGGTGGCTGCCATGTACCGGGGCCGGGAATGGGGCGCCTGTTTTATGCCTGAAAAACAGGATCAGGTGCTGCTGGCTTTTGAAAACGGTAATATAGAAAAGCCTTATGTGATCGGCTGTCTGTCCAGGGACAATGATGCTTTCTTACGCAAATGCACGGACGAGAAAAATACCTGTAAAAAAATCATGACCCGGAACGGCAGTTATATCCTGTTTGAGGACGGCGGAGAGGAAAAGGAGGGGGATGAGGACCGGATCACTGTGGCTACCAGCGGCGATGCCCATAAAATGATACTGGACAATGAAAGACACAGAATGATACTGACAGATAAGGAAAATAACTGTCATGTGGAAATGACTACGGATGACGGGCGGATAGAGCTCAGGGCGGCAAAGAAGCTGACCGTTCAGGTAGGAGACCGGATCCGGGTGATACTGGACGGAGAAAGCGGGGCAGTGAAGGTGGAGGCGGATAAGGTGATGATGCAGACCAGCGGCGGTATCGGAATGGAGGCAGACGGCAGTGTCCGTATCAGCGGGGGACAGGTGATAACGGAAGCCTCTTCGGCGCTGAAGCTGAGCAGTGACGGGATGACGAAGATAGACGGCAAAGTCATCAAAATGGGGTAGGAAGGAGACGGATATGGCAGGACAGGAATTTTTGGGAACAGGAATGAAATTCCCGCCTCAGATTGACAGGGCAACGGGACGGTTTATGGTATCTTCCGGTGAGGCAAGTGTCCGGGAATCGGTCTACAGTATCCTGATGACCCAGCGGGGAGAGCGGTGGCTTCATCCGGAATTTGGCAGCAGGATTATGGCATATACGTTTATGGATACTTCTGTCACCCGGCTGAATATGATGGCCAGGGAACTGCGGCAGACTTTGCTTGAGCAGGAGCCGCGGATCGCGGATGTGGGAATCCGGATTGAGGAAAAGCTGGATCGGGGCTGTCTGCTGATCCATATGGATTATACACTGGCGGCAGAGGACACGGAAGGGAATCTGGTGTTCCCCTTTTACTTGTATGCAGAGACAGAGGGTGGGATAAATGGCGGCAGAAGATAGATCTGTGCCGGATCAGAGAAGAGCGGAAGAAATCCGCAGACAGATCAGGGAGCTGGCGGCTTCTTACGTGCCTGAGTGGAAATTTTCCGAAGAAAACCCGGACATCGGTTCGATTATCGCAATGATCTATGCAAAGCAGACGGAGGAAACGATACGTCTGTTTGACGGCTCCTTTTCCCGGTTCCGGACCATGTTTGCGGATCTGATGGGAATGGCGCTGCGGCCTGCCAGGGCGGCGCAGAGCATCGTGGTGATGAAGGCCCGGGACAGAAGCGGCGCTGTAGTGGGAAAAGCCACGAAACTGACAGCCAGGGCAAAGGAGGGGGAACCTCTGATTTTTGAAACGATGCAGGATCTGTTTGTGTCGGGTGTTTCCCTGACCGATATTGTGGGAATATCCTGCGGGCATGCCAGTATCCGTTCTTATCTGGGAGAGATGAAAACATGGGCGCCGTTTCCTGTGACGGAAGGACAGGGGCCGGAGGAAGAGGGACGGGAGATCTGGAAGCAGGAGCTGGTGATTTATCATGGAGATCTGTTTGACAGGGCCGGTATGCAGGCAGGTATCCGGTTTTCGGGTGAAAAGTCTGCCAGAGAGCTGGCCTCTTTATTTTCGGATGAAAGGCGGTATCGCTTTTTGTATGATAGCGGTACAGGCCTGAGGGAGGTTGAGCAGGTAAGGCGGGAAGGAGACCGGATTATCCTTCGTACGGAAGGGACTTTTGGCAGGCTGCCTCTTTACGGGGAAAAAACCGGGGCGGTGATACTGCATCAGCTTATGCCCGGCGATGGGATTTCCATAAAGTCGGTGGAACTGTTCGGGGATGCGGGCCGGAGAAAGGCAGAGTATGTTTCCGATGAAATGTTTGAACAGGATGTGGATTGTTTCCGGCCCTTTGGAGAAGAGCTGGCCCTGTACCGGGAATGCTATATCGGACAGGATGAGGTGTTTTCCAGAAAAGGGGCGCTGATAGAACTGGAATTTGTGCTGTCTTTTGAAGAAAAATGCTTTGCACTGAGGCGGGAAGAGGAGGAAAAGCCGCTGCCGCTGATCCGTAAAATTCCCAGGTACCGGGCAGATGAGCGGCCCTGGATGTGTGCGGCAGAGGAAGTGGGATTCGCTTATTTTAACGGGACGGGCTGGAAAAGACTGCATACCGAAGGGAATCCGGAACTGCTGTTTGGCGCACGGGAACAGGCAGGAAAACAGCGTTTTTCCTTTTATGCGCCTCATGACTGGCAGGCGCTGCAGATGGACGGTTATCAGGGACGCTGCCTGCGGCTGTGGATTCTTAAGTCGGATCACTGCTATATGCGGCCGGCAGTCCATTTCATTCCGGTGATCCGGAACTTGCAGATCTGTTACAGCTATGAGGGGCAGACGGTAAAACCGGACGGGCTTTTCAGGGTGTGCGGCGCCCGGTATGAAGATCTGCTGCCGCTTTTACAAAACGGCATTTCCCATCCGGTATTTCTCCCGTTCCCTTATCCGGGCAATGCTCTGTATCTGGGATTTGACCAGGTATGGCGGCAGGGGCCTGTCAGCCTGTATATTAAGTTACGCCGGGAAGAGAACGGACGGGAAGGCAGGATTTTGTGGGAATACAGTACCGGCAGAGGGTTTCAGGAACTGTGGGTAAGGGACGGGACCGGGAATCTGAGCCATTCGGGTATTGTGATGTTTGAACCTCCGTCGGATATGGGGCTGACGGAGCTGGAAGGGGTAAAACGCTGCTGGCTCAGGCTGCGGGATGAAAACGGAAGCCGGGAGGAAATCAGCCGCTTTCGGGAGTTCATAGAAGAGATCCTGCCAAATGCAGTGATGGCGCACAATGTGGAGACTGCCGCGGCAGAGGACTATTATCTGGATACGGCCCGGCCGGATATGGAGTTTCCGCTTTATGGGGACAATCTGCTGGAGGCAGAGGTGTGGGTCAATGAAAAACGCCGGCTTGCTCCCAGGGAGATGGAAGAAATGCTGAAAAACCGGCCGGATACGGTACAGGCAGAATATGACAGCCGGGGAGAAATTTCGGCTTTTTATGTAAAATGGGAAGAGGCCGACCATTTTCTGGAGGCAGAGGGCGGAGAACGGCTGTATCAGGTTGACCGGATCAACAACAGGCTTCTGTTCGGCGACGGTATCCGGGTCCGCATTCCCGGAGAAACTGCGGATACGGCGTTTCGGGTGATTCGCAAAAGCTGCAGGGGCAGTCTGGGCAATGTGGAGCCCGGCAGCATTGACGGCTTTTACGGCAATGTGCAGTCTGTCCGGGAGGTGAAAAACCCGGCGGCCGGATTCGGCGGCAGTGACCTGGAGCGGACACAGCGGGCGCTTTGGCGGAGCAGTCATCTGATCGGCAGCAGGAGAAGGCTGGTATCGGAATATGATTATGAGAGAGAGGCGCTGGGATTTTCAGAGGATGTGGCACAGGCAGCCTGTATCTGCGGTGTGGACAGGCAGGGCAGGGTGCAGGAGCGGCAGATTCATCTGGTCGTTCTGATGAGGGATTACCGGGACGGTATGCATTCTTTTTACCGCCTGCGCAGGGAACTGAAAACCGTACTTGACAGACAGTGTGAGGCAGGCTGCCGGGAAGGAGAACTTTGTATCGAGGCGCCGGATTTTGTGGAAGTCAGTGTAAAGCTGTGGCTGCAGATCCCGGATATCAGAGAGGGGATATCTGTGAGGCGGCGGTATCTGGAGCAGATAGAGGCGTATCTGGAACCGGGAAGCGGGCCGGGAGAGGGGCGGCAGATCGGGGAATTTCCCACAGAAGAGCAGATTGGTATGATGCTGCATGGCATAGGACAGGATGGCTATGTGGAACGGTATGCCGTTACAGCGGCCCGCCGGGATGAGAAGGGGCTGCACGAGATGCCGTTTGAAAAAGCAGCGGGCAATCCTTTTGCAGTGTGCTGCAACGGGGCACATCAGATTTATGTGCGCGGAGGATAAGGGGATGCTGAGTAAGAGGAGAGAAGAAGCTGACAATATAAAAGAACTGGAAGAGATGATGCAGGAGGCTATGGCACAGATCCTTCTCTACCGGAGTGAGTGGACCAATTATCATGTATCGGATCCGGGGATTGCCATTCTGGAAAATCTCACTGCTTTTCAGGCACTGCAGAGGAGCGGACTGTACCAGGTAAGCAGCCAGGCGGTGGAGATGCTCTGCGGCCTGGCCGGTTTTTACAGGGAAAAGGGACAGGCCGCCAGTGTGTGGCTGACACGGCGGGGAACAGAGGGACCGGACTGCCTGCTGCCCGGTCAAAAACTGTATGCCGGCGGTTTATGCTTTGAAACAGAGCAGGAAGTGGATACAAGGGGCAGCGCTTTGACGGGACTGTTTCTGGAAACGGACGGAAATCTGCGAAGCATCGGGACAGGGCTGGAGAAAGAGACGCCCGGCAGTGTGCTTTTATTTGGCAGCAGGCCGGAGGCCGGGGACTGTCTTTATTTTATACTGGAGCGGCTGCCGGGGCCGGGGGAGTGGCTTACCATTTGGATGAAGGCAGCGCCGGCTTTTCCCAGAAACCGGATCCCGGAAACGGCAGGAGGCCTGTTTGCCGATCTGAGCTGGAGCCTGTATACAAAAGGCGGATATTGCCGGATTGTCTGCCAGGACGGGACCGGGGCTTTTCTGCAGGACGGTCTGATCAGGCTTAAGATGCCGGAGATGGAAGGCAGCGCCGATCCCAGGTTTGGCGGGACGGGATATACGCTTCGGTGCCGTCTGGACCGGGCGGAATATGACAGCCCGCCCCGGGCCAGGTTTTTTCTGGATTTTCTGTTTCCGGTCAGGCAGAAAGATACGCTGGCAGCAACTTTGGAATTTCAGATGGCAGAGGGGTTCTCTGTCAGAAATGCCATGCTGGAAACCTGTGAGCTGACCGTATACGGACTGGAGCGGGATGGATTTTATTACAGATATGAAGAAGCCGGGGAAGCCCGGCTGGAAGATGACAATAAAAGATGGTTTTGGCGGGAGCGGGAAGAGCTGGGAACATGGCGTTTTACGCTGGATGGAGAAGGACTGGTCCGGGAGAGCGGGGCAGGAAAGCCCTGCGCCGTACTGGTACTGCGCAGACCGGAATTTCTGTCCCATTATCAGATCGGCCGTATTTATGGATATCTGGGAGAAACACTGTCTTTGCGTCCCCTGTGTCATATTCTGGGAGATACGTTTGTCCTTTCTGCCTGTCTGAAAACATCGGACGGCGGAGAAAAATATCAGTTTTACAGGCCGGGGGAAAAGGAGCGGGACGGACTTCGGTATACTCTTCTGGCAGAAGAAGGCGCCGTACGGATTGAGGATGCGGGAGCGTATGAAGAAGCCCGGTTATCATTGTGTGCCTGTGTGGTATATCAGGGAGAGAGAGGCAACATACGGGCAGAAAACGGATTCTCTCTGAATCCGTCAGAAGATCAGGCCGTTTTCTACAATCCTTTTACAGGAAGGGGCGGCAGGGCGGAAGAGACTGTGGAAGCGGTGGGCCGCCGGTTTGCGTCGGATATCCGAAAGAGCTGCGTGCTGGTAACACAGGAGGACTATGAAGTGCTGATCCGGCAGATTCCGGGGCTGAGCATCCATAAAGTGAGAGCGTTTGCAGTAGAAGGAGGAGGTATCAGGGTGGCGGTAAAACCCGGAAGTGAAGAGCCTTTTCCGCGGCTTTCGGCAGTATATCGGAGGATCATACAGGCGGAAATCGAAAAAAGAAGGATGCTGGCCGCCAGAGTGACCCTGCTGGACCCGGTTTATATACCGGTGGATGTGAGCGGGACCATATTGCTGAGCCCTTTTTATGAAAATGCAGAGAAACAGGTGGAGGAGGCGCTGATAACGCTGTTGGACTGTGTATCCTCTGACCGTCCGTTCGGAAGTGTGTTGTCATTTTATGAGATATGCCATGCTCTGGAGGCGATGGACTGTGTGACAGAAGTGAGTCATCTGGCCTTACACCCCCGGAGCCGGGACAGTGTGCAGATGCAGGGGGCAGACATCCGGATGCAGGAAAGCTGCCTGTGCTATCCGGGCAGGCTGGAACTGGAATATGGAAGGAAGAGATAAGCAATGGCAAAGATGAGGACCTATGAAATCGGAGAAAGCAGGCTGTCCAGAAGTGTGATGGAAGGTATGGAGATGGGGGAAGGGGGCGTTTTGCGGGTAAAAGAGGGTCTGACAGAGAGGGCTGTGAGCAGGCTGTTCCTTCCTGCCCTGGTTTCGGAGCAGGCAGGAAAGAGATGGGGGAGAATCCACCTGGAGTATGAACCTGCCGCGGATGCCGTGTGCACCGTATGGGCTTATGCGGCAGACAAAAAAGAAATGGGAGAAGCTCTCATGGGCGTGCGTGCGCTGACAGAAGGAAAGACGTTTCTGGAACAGGCAGGGCGACGGTGCGGGAGTAATTGCCGGGATATGCTGCTTTATGATCTGCAGGGAAAATATCTCTGGATTCTCATAGAGATCGTGGGAATGGGCGGAGGCATACTGCATGATATCCGTATTGAAGGGACGGGGGACCGGTTTTTGGATACGTTTCCGGAAATCTATCGGGAAGAGGGCGGATTTTTTCACCGTTATCTGACGGTGTTTTCCACGCTGTACGAGGATTTGCAGAGAGAGATCGACAGTGTGCACAGATGGCTGGATCCGGATAAGGCTCCCATGCATTTACTGTACCGGTATGCCGATTGGCTGGGACTGATGCTGGACGGGGAATTTCCGGAAGAAGCCCATCTGCGTAAGCTGGTCCGGCACGGATATGCCCTTTGCCGGATCAAGGGGACAAAAAAAGCGCTGGAAACTCTGACAGAGCTGATCCTTGACAGAAAGGCAGTGATTGTGGAGCGGGGACTTTTGCATGTCCGGCTGGAGGAAGAAGAAAAAGCGGTTTATAACAGGCTCTATGGTTCCTGTGACCAGGATGTTACCGTACTGGTCCGTTATCAGGGAGAGGAACGGGAACGGGCCGGACTGTTATTTCTTTTCCGCCAGTTCAAGCCTGCCAGGTGCCGTCTGCATCTTGTATTTTACGGGGATCAGAGCCGTATGGACTCTTATTGTTATATGGACCGCAATGCGAGGATTTACCGGGCGCCGGAAACGGTGATCGATGGAGGCGCGGCAATGCTGTAGCAAAAAAGAAACACGGACAGGGGACAGGAAATGAAAAAATATACGGCAATAGCGGATACCAGCCAGAGACTGGTCAGATTGCTGGCAGCGGAACTGGTGCCGGATGTGATCAGAAGCGCTGACGGGATCGGATTGTGCAGCCCACAGGAACATGGGGATATGTCACTGGGGCTATTTTTATATGACATCCAGGAGTGCGGGGAATTGCAACAGAGAGGAATGGTCAATACCCATAGAGACAGGCAGGCGTATCCGCCCCTGTATCTGAATCTGTTTTATATGATAACGGCCTATTGGGGAGGTGACCTGAAATTCAGAATGGTGCAGGAAGAGAGGATACTGGGAGGTGTGGCCCAGGTATTCCATAATCATGCGCTGATTCCTGTGAAAGAGGGGCCGGACAATGGAGGGATGGCTCTGCACGTACAGATGCAGCGGATTCCCATGCAGGAAAAGGCTCAAATCTGGAATTTTCAGGGAATGAGTTATCAGGTATCCCTTTTTTATAAGGTATCACCGGTGATGATTGCATCCGGCAGGGAAAGAGAGGTATTCAGGGTGGCAGAGGCAGAGATGGGGGTATGGCCCATGCCGGAGGCGCCGTCCGGCGGGCCCGGAAAGAGACGGTAAAAATGTGGGAAGGAGGCGCTGTGGTTTGCAGAAGGCGTTTGAGCGGTTTTTTGAGGAAAATAAAAATACAGGGGGCTTTGCGGACGCGGGCGCACTGATGGATCTGCTGTATCTGGCGCTGGATACACTGCTGGAGGCAGCGGGAGAACTGATGGGGGAGGACGGGATGAGTCTGTGGCAGCTTTGGAGACGGTCCCGGGAACCGGACAAAGATCTGGAGACATACTGTCTGCAGGCCGGCCTCTTGTGTCGGTACATCGAAAACTGTCTGCTGGAAAGCGATCCGGGGATCCGGCTGCCGTTTGCCGACTTTTCAGAGAGAATGCATCTTTCCGGCTGGCAGAAGCTGTCTCTTTTGCTGGGCGGGGCCTGTGACCGGGATCCGGGCTACGGAATGTTTTTTGCCGCCTGTACGAAGGATCCCGGAAGACGTTATGCCACCAAAGGGCTGGTATGTGCGCTGGCGGTTCTGGCAGGAGGGGACAGGGAGACTGTTTTTCGGGAAATGTTGTCGGAACAGATGTTTTTTCGTATTTGTTTCCGGAAGGCGGATGCCGTTCTGGGAGAACCGTTCTGGGAAGAGCCGCTGGTGTTGAACCGGCGGCTGGTTTGCTGGTTTCACGGGGATTCAAACGGACTGAGAGCGGAGGAGATTATCCGCAGCCATGTACCTGACGGCCGCAGCCTTGTCTGTTTTGCACAGGAGCGCTGCCGGGAACTGGAACGGCTCTGGCAGGAGGGGAGAGGCAGGACGGGAAAACAGAGGACAGATGCCATTGTTTTAAAGGGAAGGAAGGGAAGCGGGCGGAAGTTTCTGACAGTATGGCTCAGTGAACGGACCGGTCAGAGTGTTCTATTCCTGTCCGGGGAGCGTCTGCAGCAGACGCAGGACCGGGCGGCCCTGTATGATCTGCTGTATCTGGAACTGCTCATAGAAGATGGCTTTCTGTGTATCACGGACTGGGAAAGAGAAGGGGAAGGGGAGGAAAAAAGCCGGCCAGACCGGGACCGGGAGGATGGGCTTGCGGAATTGTTGTTTTATATGAAGCGGCAGGGGGAATGTGTGATTGTGACAACAAGAGAGCGGCTTCCAGACAGTGTGGATGGACAGATCAACCGGGCCGAAATCCGTCTGGAAGAGCCGGGCAGCAGGCAGAGAGAGGCGATGTGGCGGCATTTCCTGGGACAGACGGGGGCCGGCCTGGACATTCCCGGGCTGAGCGGCCGGTATGCGCTGAATGCAGGAGAGATTGAGCAGGCGGTACTGGGGGCTGCCAGTTACCAAAGCCGGGAGGGGAGGGAGCTGCTTTGCGGGCAGGATGTGTTCCGGGCGCTGAGACAGCATCATGCCCATCGGCTGGCCGGCTGCGCCTGGCTGCTGGAAGCGCCGGTTGGCCTGAATGATCTGGTGGCGCCGCAGGAAACACAGGAACTTTTAAAGGCGCTTTGCAGCAGGATAAAGTACAAAGCTCTGGTAGGAGAAAGCTGGGGATTTTATGAAGGGGTTTCTTATGGCAGAGGAATCTGCGCACTGTTTTACGGGCCGCCGGGAACCGGAAAGACGATGGCGGCACAGGCATTGGCCAATGAACTGGGGCTGGATCTGTACCGGATTGACCTGTCAGAAATGATGAGCAAATACATTGGGGAAACGGAAAAAAACATTTCCCGTCTGTTTGAGCGGGCAGAAAGCAGCAATGCGCTGTTGTTTTTTGATGAGGCGGACGCCCTGTTTTCCAGAAGGATGCAGGTAAACGATTCCCATGACAGAAATGCCAACGGGCAGGTGGCCCATCTTCTGCAGAAACTGGAAGCCTATGACGGGATTTCCATTCTGGCCACCAATCTGAAGGACCATATGGACGATGCTTTTTCCAGGCGGATTGCCTATATGATTCCGTTTCCGTTTCCGGATGCGGACAGGCGCAGAGAGCTGTGGGAAAAGATGCTGCCGGAGGATGCCCCCGTGGAGGATACGCTGGAACTGGACTGGTTTGCCGCACAGTTTGAACTGACAGGCAGTGAAATCCGGGAAACACTTTTCCAGGCTGCCGTGGCCGCCGCCCGGGAAGGCTGCGGAATCAAAAACAGGCATATTGCGGAGGCAGTCAGACGGTGCCTGGCCAAGTACGGAAGAGTGGTGACCGAGGAGGAGATGGGAGAGCTGCGGGAGCCGTTTTTTGAAAAAAACACGGATTTTGTCGATATATGACGGATTCTGTCGAGATACTTGTTTTTATCTGTTTGATTCATATAATTATTACTAAAGGAGGCGGAGAAAATTCAGAGACTATCAGCATATTTAACAGAACTGCTTTACAAAGAAGCTGTCATTGAAAAGGAAGAAGTGGAGCTGTGTCAGTATGGACTGCAGATCACAATGGCGAATATGATCAATTTGTTGATTGTGCTGACAATAGGATTTCTATTCTCTGCATTGCCCGAAGTGACGGTTTTTTATGTTGTCTTTGTAAGTATCAGAATATTCAGCGGCGGATATCATGCGAACAGCTATGGAAAGTGTTTTACATTATTTGCCATTACGTGTTTCCTGTATCTGCTTATGGTACAGGAAATTTTATTGTACGGAGGAAACCAGCTTCTGTTGTTTTTTGCGGCAATTGTATTTCTGGGAGGCATGATCCTGAAGAAAGCGCCGATTGCACATGCCAACCGTCCTCTTTCCGGGGAGGAGAGGGTCCGGTTTCGTAAAAACAGTATCTTACTCTGGGTTTTCTGGAGCGTGGCTGGAAGCATCTTATGGGCCATGCAGATCAGGACGCTGTCTGCCGGTCTGATAAGTGTATTCATAGAAACAGCAGTTTATATGCTTGTAAAAGAAGGGAGGAAAGAAGATGAAAAAGAAGAGCTTTGAGTTTCTGGCTAAAGTGGCAAAGGCAGCGGCAAAGAGAGCAGACGGAAGGGCTTCTGAATTTGGTATTTTTCAGCCGAAAAAGCCTGAAATGAAGCAGAAATAGGACGAAAGAGACGGGGGAGATGTCATGATGAAAAGGATACTGCAGATAATGGTTTTCCTGCTCCTGTGTCTGCATTTTCCCTCGTCAGTTCATGCGCAGGAAATTGTGGGTCAGAAAGAGGAATTACAGGTCATTTTTGTGATGGACTGCAGCGGCTCTATGAAATCCAACGATCCGATGGGAATCGGACGGAATATGGTAGAAGCGTTTGTCGATACCGTGCATGCGGAAGGGATCCGGATTGGCTATGTGGCGTACAATGATACGATTATGTCCTATGCGGCGCCTGTTTCTGTGGCGGATGCAAAAAAGCGGCAGAGTCTGAAAGACTGTATGGAGTCGGTTTCTTATGCGGGGGATACAGACATTGGACTGGGTGTGTCTTATGCATACGCACTGATGCAGGGCAGGGAAGGGAAACGCCTTATGGTATTGATTTCGGACGGGGAAACGGATCTGAAACCGTCCGCAGGCAGAACGGTGGCCCAGTCCAACCTGGAGCTGGAACAGTGCATGGAGCAGTGCAGGGAAGAGGGCATTCAGATTTATACGGTGGAATTTGGGGAATACGGGGGAGACAAGGCTGTTCTGGAAGAGATTGCAGAGGAAACCGGAGCAGAAAAGTATTCCGTAAAAAGGCCGGAAGATCTGATTGAAATATTGTATGGGATATTTCAGGACAATCTGTTTTATCAGATCCGGCAGTTTTCCAGCGGTACTTATGCAGGGGGAAATCAGGAAATCAAATGTGTTCTGGAGGACCGGTATCTGGATGAGATTGATGTGCTCCTGACTTCGCCGGGCGTGGTGGGAGACACCGTTCTTTCCTATGGCGCAGGTCAGGCTCCTGTGACAAAGCTGTCTCACTATGCGGTGGGAAAAATAGAAAGCAGAATGATAGATCCGTCTGCCAGGGAGCTGGTCATCAATACGGAAACCACCGGGAATCAGGAAATCCAGATTTTCGTGGTAAGTTACCGGAATCTGCTTCCGGTATTACAGATCGATTCTTCCATCACAAAAAACAAAGAGATTCCCTGGCGGATTTATTTCAGGGACAGGCAGGGAAAAACCATTGAGGATGAGGGATTCTATCAGGCATTTACCTGTGAGATCAAATGGGAAGATGAGGCCGGGCCTGCAGAAACAGAGCTGAAAGACGGTGTTTTTCAGGGGAGCAGGGTTTTTACCGGATCAGGGACCTATCCTTTCCGCCTCACCCTTTCCGATGACTATGGTACTTATTTTCTGGAATCACAGATCGAAGTGGAGAACACACCGCCCTCCGGCAGTATGCCTGTTTTGGAGTATACTGTTCTGAAAGGACAGACGTTCTGTCTGGATGCGTATTTTGAGGATGCGGACGGCGATACTCTGACGTATCGTGTCGCTTCCAAAGAACAGGTGGAAACCATACTGGAGGGAAACCGGCTGACCGTGCATCCTCATACATCGGGGAATCATACGATCCTGATTCAGGCCAGTGACGGAGAAACGGTGACAGACTATACCTATGAGCTGTATGTGACTCCTCTGTGGAAAGCCTATTGGTGGGCGATTATTCCGGCAGCTCTTATAGTAGCTTTGATTTTACGGAAATGGTTTTTTAAAAAGACGGAACTGGAACATCTGATGGAGGTTAAAAATCAGAACCGGTTTGCAGGACGTCTGGATGCCTATTTTACCATACAGCCGGAGGGGCGGGATGAGATTCCGCCGCTGACATTTCAAATGTATAAAGTAAGGGAAGCCAAGATAAATCTGGGCGGCCTGCTGCAGGAATATCCGGACGCGGTGGAAGCGCTGGGGCTGGATACGGTGTATCTGATTGCAGATGAGGACAGAAAGATGATTCTTTACCATATGTCGAAATCTTCTGTTATGGCAGGCAATTCCATTATATGCAGGCAGCTTTCATACAGCATATGTTTTGGTGATGTGATTTACATTACCGCACCCAACGGGGCGTTTGAACTGGAGCTTCATTATGTGGCGGTGTTCCGGTAAGAAAAAAGAGAAAGAGAGGGGAAAGCCTATGGAAACGATAACCCAGACCAACAGAACCATTTTGTTTGCCGAAATGAATCCGGAGAGGGTGAACCTGCTCACCCTGATTGGGGATGTGAGAGGAAAGACCAGTCTGGATGACGACAAGATAAAAGAGATCAATGAAGAACTGGTGGTGTCCAGTTTTGATGAGTTTATGGAAAAGTTTGCACCGGTGGTGTATTCCTGGTGTGATGCCTCCACCGATGCTGTCAGATACAGTCTGATCAGGCCTGAAACGATACCGGAGAGCTGTATTACGGAGATCCCGTTAAATGAACAGAATGATCTGCTGAATATGCTGATTACGCTGCTGAGTACCAGAGAGGCGCAGGGAGTGGCCAATGTGGATTTTAAATTCAGCAATATTCTGGATATGATTTCTCCCAGAAAGATCATGGAGGATATCCGTCAGGTCAGACGGGAAATCCAGTATACCTATGGAAAATATATGGAACTGGATGAGGAGGATCCCAAACGGCTGGATATCGGAGATACGCTGAACTATCAGTTCGAGCAGGCCAGCCAGAATTATAATAATGTACTGGCCATGCTGCCGCTGGCAATAGAGGATATCAAGACCCGCCTTTTGCTGGGAGAGGGGGAGACCGGTAAGAAAGGACGGGATTTCAGGGCCGGGCTTTTGAGTATGGGCGATGACGGTGAGCTGAAAATCCTGGAGATGAAGCAGGAAGAGAGCACTCAGCTTGCTGTTGTGGACGACCATATCAATACCAGCCTGATGGAAACGTTCCGGGAGGATTATGACGCGCTCAATGACAATCCGTCAGATTATGTACGGGATCTGGTGGTACGTACATTCTGTCCGCTGACTTCTACAATGGAAAGTACGATAGACCGGGAAGTGGAAGTGAGGAATTATAATCATTATCTGGATTTTTATAAGAAAAGCAAGGATGATTTCGTAAAGGCCGTAAAGCCTCTGATTGAAAAAATCCTGGGTGTAAAGACATTTTTTGACCAGTATCAGGTAAAGGAAAAAGGGATGCAGCCCAGGCTTCTGATTACCAATACACCCCTGGATATGATGGTAAAAGCCAGCAATCTGCCCAGGCTGCTGACATATCTGAATACGACAAACGATAAAAATGAATTTGATCATGCCATATGGCTGGGGATTGTCCCGGATGTGGAACTGAACCAGTCGGACAGAGGGCGGCTGCAAAGACTCCGGTTTGCCGGAAATCAGAAGGTGGAAAAGCCGGGTGCGAATACGATGGAAAGCCTGACTTCGCTTCTGCATGCGATTTCACCTTACCGCATCATAACGTTTTTCAGCTTCCAGACCGGGGAGGAAACCACCTTCAGCTATGTGGCCACAGAAGGCGTGGGTATTTTCAAGGACAAATGTATGCCGCTGATGAAAAAGGAATACAGTGAATTTGCGGTTCCCTGTATCCCCAATGTGACTGTGATCCCCAAGGATAAGTCCGGGCTGATCCTGGATAAGCGGATGGTGATGGATGAGGACGGGAATGTATCTCTTTCCGGTGAGAAAGAAGATGTGATGAAGATGTGGCTGGAAGGCATCTATGTGGGAGCGGCCTATGAGGCGGCCGGGATTACAGCCGCATGGCAGTGCCCGGAATATCTGAAACAGCGTTTTGTAAGCGCCAGCATGGAGTATCCGGGAGTCCGGTTTGATGTGGAGGCGGATGATAATGCGCTTCTGGCAGCCACCAGTATGACAAAGGAAATTTCAGGATTTACCAATGCCATCAAAAATTCCATCAACCATACCGGGTTCGGTTTTGTGTTTACATCGGATAATGCCCAGTACAAAGGCAAAGAAATCAAAAATATTATGGTTTACAAAGCCAGGAATCTGTTAAGCAACGGAACCGAATTTGAACCGATTTATAAGACGATGGTGATTACATACATCGAAAGGATGCTGCGGTTTTACAGCGGCGATTTTAAACAGGACAAAATACTGAAATTTTTCAGCAACAATCCGAGCAGCCAGAAGAGCCGCTGGGATTCGGACCGTCAGCATGTCAATGCAATTCTGCAGGACGGGGACGAGCTGGATTATACAATCGACGAGAAAAACGGTATCTGCAATGTCATGGTGACATTCAGCAATACAACAAGGAATCTGAAGGTGGAACTGACAAGGAGAGCCGGGACCACCGGATAGGCGACAAACTTTTAAGCAGGAGGAAGGACAATGGGATTACGCTTGAAAATCGAAGGAAATGAATCAATCAATCTGCCGGAAACCAGTATTATATCGGTACGGTTCGGGGCAGACATTCCGCATGATTCCAATGCGCGCTCCACAGATCTGGGGAGCACAGTGGAGATCAAAGGAAAAATCCTGGCAGCCGTAGGAGGGGAAGCGGCTGACGACACCGGAAAGATTGCCAGATGGGCGCTGGTGCCGGCAGAAAACTCTGACTGCTATCGTAATGCGAAGATTGATGTGGTCAATGCTTCACAGATCGTAAGGCAGATTACGTTACCCAATGCGTTCGTGGTGGATTACGAAGAGGATTTTACGGATGAAACCGGTACGGGTGTGTTTACGCTGCTGATCAAACAGAAAAAAGATAAGATGTCGGCGCTTACATTTGAAGGCGGATTCAGCGGAGAATAACAGACGGAAAATCTGAGAAAGGAAGGAGAACAATATGGGATTTACATTAAAAATAGAAGGGCAGGGTACGATTGAACTGGGTACCACCAGCATCACCGGAGTAAAGTTCCGTGCAGATATTCCCCATGATTCCAATGCCCGTTCCACAGATATGGGAAGTACCGTGGAGATTACAGGAAAGATTCTGACGGCAGTGGACGGAGATCCTTTTGACGGGACAAAACAGCTCGGTCTGTGGTCGCTGGTACCGGCAGAGAAGGCGGACTGCTACAGAAAAGCAGAGATCAGGGTGATCGCAGCTTCTCAGGTGGTAAGGAAATTTACATTCCCTAATGCGTTCGTAGTGGATTATAAAGAAGATTATGGCGATACGGAAGGCGTGGGAACATTCCGTCTGATCATCAAGCAGAAAAAAGACAAGATGGCGCAGGTTGCAGTAGAAGGCGGTTACAGCGTATAACATGATATGCTGCCGCCAGCAGCGTTAGCGGAGCGTAAGAGCTGCCTGTTTCCAGGCGGCTCTTTTTCAAAAAAAGAAATTATGTACAGGAGCTGATACGGATGAAAGATTATTATGCAGTACTGGGAGTGGCTGAGGATGCGGGAGAAGAAGAGATCAAAAAAGTTTACCGCAGACTGGCCAAGCGTTTCCATCCGGATGTGGTAAAAGGGGACGGAGAAAAACAGAAACATATGTATGAGATCCAGGAAGCCTATCAGTGCCTGGGAAATGCGGAAAAACGGAAAAAATACGATTTGGAGCGCAGACAGAGAGGACGGCAGGGACAGGAGGGGTTCCGGAAAACGGGTGAAAAAGGGAAAAGCAGTGTACCAAAGGACAGATACACGGCAGAGACCGCCGCAGGGAGCCGTCAGGATCCCCTGTCAGCCGAAGCCCGGTTCCGGCAGTTTTTTGGTTTTCAGCCGGGGAAGGGTATGGAAACCTTTCAGGGCAGAAAAAGAGGAGGTCGTCAATGAAACATAATAAAGCGGAAAAGGCTGCGGCGGATATTATCATGCTGCTTTGCGGCGCTATTTTTATCATACTTCTTTTTTATATTCCCTGGAATGAAAGCTGGTCCCCGGTATTTCTGGGATTTGCCCTGGTTTTTCTTCTGTTTGTGCTGATGGATCTGTGCCGGCTCTTTTTGATAAGAGAAAAAGAGATGAGCTGCGAGCCGGATTTCTCCGCAGTATTCCAGTTGATCCTGTTGGACGAGTATGATAAACCGGTAAAATCCTGGGATATGACAGGACGTATTTCCCTGGTGATCGGAAGGGCCGGACGGGAAGCAGAGGTGGATGTGGATTTGCAGGACTGTGAATACAGCAGCTTTATTGACTGTCAGCATGCGGCGCTGAATTTCAGTCAGGACTGCTGGTATGTGGAGGATCTTGGTTCCCGGAACGGTGTAAAAGTGAGAAAAGTGGAAGACGGACAGTGCTACAGGGTTATGGGGCGTCCCTGCAGGCTGTCAGCCGGTGATGTCCTTTACATTGCCAATACCCGGCTTTTGCTGAGCTAGGAGGAAGGGATAACAACAATGAGTTTGGTGAGGTGCCCGAACGGGCATGTATACAATGCAAGACGTTATGGAAACGTATGTCCGTACTGTAATATGAAATCCCAGGAGGAGGCGGTTCTGGCCAAACCCGACGGCTTTGAACCTCCGGTGGAACTTTTGCAGGAAGAGGAAACGCCGGTCTGCGGATGGCTGATCTGCATTGAGGGAGCGAGGGTCGGAAAAGACTATAAAATTCACAAAGGGAAGAATTTTGTAGGCCGGGGAGATGAAATGGACATCCAGATTATCGGTGATAACGAGATCAACAGGAAAAACCATACCATCATCGTATACGATCCCAAAAAATTAAATACCGTGATCCTGCCGGGGGATTCGGCAGGACTGGCTTATCTGAATGAGGAACCGGTGTATGTTCCGACGGAGCTGAAGCCTTATGATACCATCAGTCTTGGGAACAGCCGGTTTTTGTTTGTCCCCCTGTGCGGCAGAAACTTTTCATGGGACGATGTGAAAAAATAACCGGAAGCAGCGGGATGCAAAGGATGCGGGAAAATGGCTGAAATAGGGCTGATGGTAATTGATATAGTGGTATGTCTGATGGCAGGAATCTACCGTTTGTTATGTTCCTGCGAAGCGGCAAAAGAAATCTTCGGATATGTGGGAATCGCACAGACCACAGGCAGTCAGGAGTTTCAGGCAGACCGGGCACAGGCTGCGGAAAGCAGCGCCGGGATTCTGGCAGTGCTGGGAGACGGGATCGGCAAAGGCAACCGGGGACGGCTTTGCGCCCAGCTTGCAGTGGATACTGTACTGGATCGTTATGAGCCTTACTGTGTGCTGAACAATCCGGATTATTTTTTCCGGACGGCTTTTACAGAGGCCAACCGGAGAATCCAGATGACACTGGAGGACCGGAGCGGCGGCGTGAGCCTGGGAGCAGTATTTTTAAACCGGGCTTATCTTTATTATGCACTGGCGGGAAACATCAGGATCGGACTTTTGCGGGGAGAAGAGCTGATTCCTCTGAGCAGGGGACAGACTGTCAATATTCTGGCAATGGATGCATGGAAACAGGGAAAGATTACCAGACAGGATGCGCTGTGGAGTATGGAAGAAAAACGGCTTTGGAATTATGTGGGTATGGATGGTTTTCATGAGATAGAAACATGCGGACAGCCGGTGAGACTGAAAGCCGGGGATATGATTCTGATGGCAAGCAAAGGGATATTTGAAGAACTGTCCTGGGGAGAAATAGAAGATATCCTGATTGGACGGGTGGACGCACAGAGGGCGGCAGAAGATATCATCCGGGCTGTGGAGGAAAAAGAGAATCCCGGAAAAGACAACGGAACTGTTGTACTTTTAAAGATAAGGATGGGAGTCATATGAGAAGGATCAATTCTGAGTTCAGGACTGCCAATATGTCCGAAGAAGGAAAACAGCTCTCTAACCGGGACTATTTCGGATATGTGGAGATGGATGATTTTGCCTGCTATGTCCTGGCGGACAGTCTGGACGCGGAGCCTTCCGCCAACAGCGCCAGACTGGTGGTGGAAAGCCTGATCCGTGATTTTACGGAAGCGCCGTCTATGGGAAAGAGAAGGCTTCTGCGTTATATACGGCGGGCCCATAAGGGGCTGCTGCAGCAAAAAGAAGGCATGCGCCTGAAAGCATCTCTGGTAGTGGCCGTCACCGACTATAAAAAGATCCGGTATGCCTATGCGGGGAACAGCAGATATTATCTGATTCGGAGCGGCAGGTTCCTGGAACGGACAAAAGACCAGTCACTGTCTCAAAACCTGATGGATGCGGAACGTCTGCCGGCAGACCAGGTAGCGGTTCATGAGGGAAGGAATAATCTGTATTCGTTTCTGGGCGGGAGAGCAAAGCCCAGGATACAGATTTCCGGTAAGAAAAAACTGGAAAACGGAGATATCTTCCTGCTTCTCACAAGAGGGATCTGGGAACGGTGCCCGGATGAGGAATTGCTGGAGATCATAAACAATGCCAAAGATGCGGAAGAAATCTTAAATCAGACAGAGGATTATATCCTGGAGCAGCAGGAGTCGGGTGATATTGACAACTATACACTGGCGGTTACGTTTGTCAATAAGGTCTATCAGTCTCCCCGGAAGCCCTGGACATTCAAAAAGATACTGCTGATTGTGCTGCCTGTGGTACTGATTTTGGGAGGGCTTTTCCTGGGGCTGTATCTGCGGCACCGCAGTATCCGGAAAAAGGAAATTGCGCTGGAAGAATATATGGAAAGCGGAGAAGCCTACCTGCAGTATAACAATTATCCGAAAGCTGTGGAAGAATATGGGGAAGCCAAAAAGCTGGCGGGCAGTCTGAAAAAAGAGAAGGAAGAGGCGGAAGCGGACCGGTATAAAAAACTGGCGGAGCAGATTATTCTGGCGGATGCGGCAGCGGCGGCAGAAGAATACCAAAAAGCCCAGGAGATGTATCTGACGGCGAAAGAGCTTTCCGCAGAAGCCGGACATGTGGGAAAAGAGTATATCGAAGAACAGCTTGCATTAAACAGAGAGTATATGGAAGTGTTTGATCTGATTGCCCTGGGAGAGAAAAAGGAGGCCTACGGCAATCTGGAAGGGGCCATTGCCTTATACCAGGCGGCAAAGGATAAGGCGGCGGCTATATACGATATGGCAGGTAAGGAGGAGGCTCTGAACAGGCAGGCGGCAGCGGAAGAACAGCTGGAAACAAACCGGATGAAAGAGGCCGAGAAACAAAAGGAGCAGGCAGATGCACTGGCAGAGGAGGCGGCAAAACAGCAGGCAGAGGAAGAGGCGGACCAGGAGCTGGAAAACCAGCAGAGAGCAAATGACAGGCAGAGCGCCATAGAGCTGGAAAATCAGGGAAACGAATTGCTGGCAGCAGGAGAATATGAGAGCGCCATTACGTTTTACCAGACTGCACAGGCCATTTATATCCGTCTGGAGCTGCCGATACCGGCAGATGCCATCAACGGAAAGATTGATGCTGCAAGGGCAGGGATAGCGGCCGCAGCCGCTCAGAAAGCAGCAGAGGCGGCAGAGCTGGAGCGGCAGATGCAGGAAGCAGAAGAGCTGCCGGATGAAGCAGAAGAAGCCGGACAGTAAAGCAGACAAAGGACAAAAGAAGAGTGGGAGAATCTATGAGCCGATATACATACACCCTGAACCCGGACCGTGAAAAAGAAAAGAGTGGTACATACAGGAGAAGTGAGCTGGAAAAGATGACAACATTTCATCTGCGGGAAATCTGCCGCAGGGAGCGGCTTGTGATACCATCCGGGGCAGAAGGCGACAGGGAAGGGCTGATCCGTCTGATTATGCGGTTTCGCGGGCAGAAGGAATACCGGCATATCATATCGGACTGTGAAGGTGGTCTGGACCGTCTGCAGGCATATCTTCAAAGTTCCGACATCCGGTTTTCCGGGGACCGGGAGATGGAGATCAATGTGCCGGGTTCCATTGTACTTTATGAAAAGACCGGTGTGGAGGAATCGGATGGGTATGTCATTCATGCGGCCGGCGGACTCTATGAGGGGAATCTGCTGCTGGTAGATGAAAAGCTGCGGGTATATACCTGTTTTTATATCAGGCAGACCAGGGAGGGGGCCTGGCTTTTCAAAGGAAAGGATGTACCGGTAAAGCCATTGGACAAGCACAGGTATTCGATTCTTTACTTTCCCAAAGAGAGCGATTCGGAATTTCTCTATGACTGTTATTACGGGAAAAGAGGCGCTATGCCAGGGTATCTGGAAGGAATCCGGATACCCCTTCTGGACATCCAGATGCGCAGCATTGAAACAACGGCTCTTCCGCTGGTGGTTGATTTTGGCAGTTCCAATACCACAATGGGGATTTGCCTCCCTGACGGGAGTACCCGGATCGCCCAGGTAAAAGGGATGTCGGTGATCCCTACGGTATTGGGCATAAAGGTGCGGCAGGAGCAGGATGGCAAAGACGGCGGGGAAACGGGATTTTTGTTCGGGCAGGAAGCCAGGGAACTGGAACGGGAAACTTATCGGGATGAAGATGTAGCTGTTTTTTATGATATCAAGCGATGGATCAGTGATCCGGACCGGACGGAGAGTGTGATTTTACAGAATGGGTACAAATATCAGTTCACCAGAAAAGAGATGCTGCGGGCTTATCTGGACTATCTTCTTATGCTGGCCAGACAGCAGTTTAAATGCAGCTTTACGCAGATTCAGTTTCTGGCTCCCATCCGCCAGAAAGAGAAGTTCCGGGAATTGTTCAAAGAAATTCTTTCTGATTATACGGTTCACTGCGAACTGGATGAGGGGATGGCGGTGCTGTTTCACAGCATCAGCCATATGATACGGGAGAAATCTTATGAACCGGGACGCTGGTACCATGCACTGACGATAGACTGTGGAGGAGGAACGACAGATCTGACTTCCGGCCGGTTCCGGATTGAAAACAACAGGGTCTCTTACAGCATTGACCTGGAGACTCGTTATGAAAACGGAGATACCAATTTTGGCGGGAACAATCTGACATACCGGATCCTGCAGATGCTGAAGATCCGGCTGGCAGAGAAGCTGGGGTTCTTTTCCGGAAAAGAGTGGGCAGCGCTGGAAGAGGAAGAAGGAGCGCCTTACGAAGAGCTGGAGCGGCGCTATCGCCAGGCAGAAGCATGGATTCCCACCCGGTTTAAGGAATATGAAGAAAGAGGACGGGAGCAGTATTTCTTTGTCAAAAACAATTATTATTATCTGTTTCATATGGCGGAACTGATAAAAATGAAATTTTTTCAGTCCGGGTTCCGGTATGAGCTGCGGATTTCCACACAGGAAAACATGGCAGAGGAAACATTGGTGCTGGATAAATGGAAGCTGTCGGTGTGTCCGGATCAGATTGGGAAATTTGAGCATATCACCAGAGAGGTGGAATTTTCCCTGTATATCCATGAGGTGGAGGCGATTCTTGGGCCGGATATTTACAGTCTGATGGAACGGTTTCTGGACCGGAAATTCAGGGAAGGGGAACTGTCCGGGTATGAAATGATCAAGATGACCGGGCAGTCCTGCAAATCGGCACTGTTTACAGAAGCGTTGAAACAGTATGTTCCGGGGAAGCTGATTCAGAACAGAAAACGGGACGGCAGCGGCACAGAACTCAAAATGTGCTGTCTGGAAGGCGCTTTGTCCTATTTTCTGAACTGTAAGCTGGGATATATGAAAGTAAACCAGGACTATCAGGTGGGAAGCCTTCCCTATGAGATTATGGCGCTGACCCATGAGAACAGGGAAAAGATTCTGGTGAAAAGTCTGGATCCGGAAGATCACATCGGTTATATTTCCAGATTCCGGGTCGGCAACCAGCTGGATCTGTATCTGTATGATGATCAGGGAAGACGTCTGCGTACTTATCATTATGGATATGATTCCTCTGCATTTCACAAAACCACCCAGGAAGAGATTGATCTGGAATATGCCGGTACGGTGATCCAGGAGGAAACAGATATCATTCTGGAAGGGGAGATGAAGTTTTTTGTCTGGGTTTCCAGAAAACGCTGGGGATTTGTAGTATTGCCCGTTTTGCGCAGCGGGGAACAGCTTTACAGGGACAAAGAGCAGTTTTTTGATTTCGAGGATGACACGTGGGAATTGAACTTCTTTGACGGCAGGAAATAGAGGGATGATATGGCGATACGGGAAACAGATATGAAAGAGATGATACATCGGGAAATACAGTCGATTCCCGGTCTGGAAGAGCGGACCGTCTTTAAAGCGTTGATGGAAGAGGTATTCCTTGCGGTATATGAAACCAATGAACAGATGTATACACAGTTGGAGGAGCGGCTTCAGGAAGAACTGGCTTTTGATGTCAATCGCTATCTGGTGAGGACAGGCGTGGTGGAACGGGAATTTTTTGATGCCTCCCATCATCTGATGGCGCCGATTGAGGAAGCGGATCTGAAAGCCGGACAGTATGACATGGCGGATATCAAAGCGGGGCTGAAAGAGCAGGGGGAGTTTGTACTGATGAAAGTGCTGCTTTGCTATGATGCCATGCGGGTTTGGAAACTGTGGGAGAAGGAACCGGAATTTGAAGGCAGTCTGGAAACGGCGACAGGAAAGAACTGTGGAATCCGGGTAAAGCTGCGCCGGAATATGGAATACATCAGAAAAGTGGCCCGGCTTTATCAGCTTTTTATCAAAAACGGAGTCCCCTGGCAGACGGTCAACTGTCCCTATCTGTACAAAATGGCGGATGTGGTATTGACCGGGCTGCCGGAGGAGACAGAGGAGAATGAAGCGATCAGCCGGGTCAGTATCCATTTCGGGGAACATCATGCATTTGTCCGGCACAACCTGATTCCGGTATGGAACATCAGGAAGCTGTCTTTGGACAGTGTGGGATTTCCGGTTCCCTGTGAGGATCATATAAATTTTGAACACATCATTTCTGTCAGGAATTTCGGAACGGGGCATGCTTATCTGGCGGAGGATAATCCGAAGATACAGAGCATTCGTCAGAGTCAGGACAGGCTGCTGATTACCAGCAGCATCCGTGAGGCAAAACGATGGGACATCTATATGATCTGCGGAGGAAAGGACAGTAAAATAGACCGGTATGTATATCCTGTGATGGAGAATAAGCGGGCAGAGAATTTTGCGGAACGGTTTCAGCAAAAAGGGAACCAGGGCATTAAGACCAGGGCGGAGCTGGAGCGTTTTATCCGGGGATTCGGAATGGATGCCTATGTGCGTTATCTTGGCTGTGAAGTGATACCGGAATGGGAACAGGCCAGAGAGACTTATTCCATGAATCCGTTTATCGAAGATGAGATCAGGGATACACAGGGTCAGAGCAAATTGGTTCTGCGGTTTGGAGCAGGTGAAAATGAGGTGTGGCTGCAACAGGACATTGCCAGTTTTCTGGTATCTGAAGTGCAGCGTCTGTATCCGGAATATGAATGCGGAGGGATTTTTGTATGAGGTATCTTTGGGAGAGCGTGCTGGAGGCTCAGGAGGAGGGGATTCCTGTAAAGGCGCTGAGGTTTGTGCATTCTACAGAGGGCAGTCCCTATCAGGAGATGGCTTTTCCCTGTCTCAACCAGACAGAACTCGGAGACGCACGGAGGATAGAAGTGAATACCTACCACCGGTTTTATCGGATCTTTGCGCATATGTTCCCTCCGGATCAGTCTGAATATGAAAAATTGAGAGAAAGCCTGACCAATCTGATCCTTCAGGTTCTGGCATCCAATGATGCCAGGAAGGGGATGACCAGAGAGGAATATTATAAAAAAATGCTGTTGCGGGATTTCAGGGCCGGGGTTTTTGGAGAAGATGCCAGGCAGGTGGTGGAAGGAATGAAGAAACAGGAGCGGGATTGTCTGCTGGGCGGCTGGCTGCGGAGCTGCAAGGCGGGAAGCGCGCTGGCCATTTTCGGCGACATGGTCCGGGGGCTGATTGAGGACAGTATTTTATACCGCAGCCGTATCAGGCCGGACGAACTGCTGCTTTTTACCGGATACAAAAAGACAAAAGAACTGGAACAGAAGATCAGGCTGCTCACAGATTTGTTTCTGGAGATACGTTACCATGTGGAAGTGTATTACGAATATCATTTTGGCATTATCGGCGTGGAAGAAACCATGCAGATTGATGAAATTGCCATTTGTTAAAGGAAGGGGAAGGGATGAATGTTCCGGAATATATATCCGTTGTTTAACAGCAAGCATGTGCTGAAAAAAGAAATGCTGGAACTACTGCGGGATTTTCCGCGGGATTTGTTCGGCATTTTTTATCAGGATTACAGTGACGGCATTCTGACAGGCTGCAGGGTCAGGGCACAGAACCTGAAACTGACGATTGGCCCGGGGATTTTGTACCACAGACAGATCCCATATCTGCTGACAGAAAACTATACGCTGCCCTGTACCGCAACCGGACGGCTGACTTATCTGAAAGTGCGTTTCCCGGATAAGGCAGTGAGTACAGGGAAGGAAGAATATCTGGCCCGGATCCTGCTGGATGAAAAAGCGCCGGAAGATGGATATGAGCTGGAGCTGGCCCGTTTTAAGCTGCAGGAAGGGGCAAGGCTCCGGACAGAGTATGTGGATTTTCATGATTTTTGTACAGAGTTTGATACCGTGGACAGAATCCATACCCCTTATGCATCACCGGGCAAAAACAGCATTGCCCCCCAGATTACGGACATGTTCAGAGAGGAGATGAGGAAGCTGCCGGTGCAGAATCCCTGGGATTGTGCTTTTTGTTTAATCAGTCCCCCCATGCAGACAGCGATTCCCTATGAAGCCATCTGTACTTATCTGAATGGCCGGGACGGCTTTGAGCAGAAAGAGTATACCAATGAAACGATCTATCAGAGACTACGGCAGATTTTACAGGAGGTGGGAGGAAAAGGGCCGTCAGGAGGGCAAAAAGAAAAGCAGGGACGTGAGAGGGGACTGATGCTCTTCTGACCCTTTGCTCCTTGAAACACCGGATATAAGATAAAAATATGCAGGGAGAGGAGACATGGTATGGAGACAGATCGCTTGATTGCTCTGTATGTCAGTGAGAAAAAGCTGCAGGAGAAACTGGAGAAGATCAGGGCTGTCAGAGAACAATATGACCCGAAGAAACGGATTGCCTATACGCTGGAAGAACTGATTGCAGGAATCAAAAAAGAAAAGCTGTATTTATATACGCTGAAACTGTGTTTTGTGTCCAGACAAATATTTGAGGGAGCTTTCTGCATCCCGTTTATGACAGATTTCTTTGATGTAGTACAGGAAACACCACAGAACCTGCTGTATGCCAGCAATCTGAGAAAAGTCTGTATGGTAATGGGATGGATGCCTGCCGCGCAGGCGGAGGCATTTTCGGAATGGACGGCAAAGCTCAGAGAAACTGTGGAACAGACAGGACTTAAGATGAATCTGCCCGTGTCCCATACTGTTGGAGAACTGGAGTATATGACCTATGAAATGCCTTCGGATCAGGGGCTTACCTACAATATTCTGTTCCGGCTTTTGAAAGACGGAAATCTGTATACAGGTTCTTTGAACTGTATGCAGGAGGAAAAGAACGGCATGGGACTTTTGCTGGAAGCGATGGTCCATGTGACAGAGGAAATGAATCGATAGGAAAAGGAGGGGGCTATGGGTTGGAAAGAAGTAGGGAAAAGTGGAGAAAGCAGGCAGAGCGGCGCTGCTATGGCCGGAGAGCTGTATCTTTTGTTTGAGGAGGCAGAGGCCTGTGTGACAACATTGGAGATCCGGGAGCTTCCCAATCGGCATGGAGAACTTTCCGCGACAGCGCTGGCAAAAGAAACTGTCAGAGAACAGATTCTGTATGACGGGAAAGGGCAGGTTACCCTGCTTTATAAGCAGAAGGAAAAGGCATATCCGCTGTTTTGCGGAATCGTGACAAAGCTGGAGGCTTCCTTTACAGGAGAGATGTGCATGATCGAAGTGGAGGCAAAAACAGCCAGCTATCAAATGGATGTGCACAAATGCAATGCTTCCTATCAGGACATTGCCATGACATTTCATCAGTTGATACAGAAGCTGATGGGGGATTTTGCAGGAGGAGAAGCTCTGATTGCCGTACCTGACCGGCCGATGGGCGGGATCGCCATGCAGTATCGGGAAACATACTGGGAATTTATCAAACGGATGGCCTCCGGCCAGGGCGCTTTTGTGTATGCGGACAGCGCAGTCAGGACGCCTCATCTGCAGATCGGGCTTTCCGGGCAGAGAGAATCGGTGGACTGGGATGATCTGCCTTATTTTCTGGAACGCAGCAGCGGAGTGCCGGGGGTACAGGGACTGACAAAGGGGCAGATCAGCTACCGGGTGGAAACCTATGACATATTAAAACTGGGAGCGGGTGTCCTGTTTCATAACCGGGAGCTCTTTGTGGGAGGCATCAGAAGAAAGATGCAGAAGGGCCTGCTTTGCAATGAATATACCCTGTATTTTCGGGAAGGCCTGCAGCCGGGGCGGTATGAAAATCCTCTGCTCATGGGCATATCGGTGAATGCCTCTGTGGAAGGTGTGAAAAGGGACCGGATCAGGGTACGGATGGAAACAGACGCGCTGCACAGTTATCAGTCCCAGTACTTTTTTCCCTATTCCACAGTGGCGGCTTCTCCGGATGGCAGCGGCTGGTACTGTATGCCCAAGGCAGGCGACCAGGTCCGGATCTTTTTTCCGGACAGCGATGAAAGAAACGGGTATGCCATTTCCAATATACAGGGAGAGTCGTCGCCAAAGGCAGGGAGCCCCATGTCATCTCCGGAGATCAAAGAGATTGCCCCTCCGGATGGCAATGCGGTGAGATTTACGGGAAACGGTATGCAGTTGTCTGCCGGAGACGGTGCGGGAACTGTGGTGGTGTCCAATGACGGAACGGCACAGATCAGTTCGGGGATGAATGTCATCATAGGAGCGGCATCTGCCATCAGTATTGAGACCGAAGGCGCCCTGGAGCTGTCAGCGGGGGAGGAAGTGTTGCTTAGCGGAAACGGTGCCAATATTTCTATGAAGAGCGATACCGTAGAAATCCACGCAACGCTGGTTGTGGCAAATGCCCAGGGAGGTGTCTATGGCGTATAACTTGCATGATTTGAGAGTAAAGGGAATCCGGATGGCCGGACTCCTTGGCTGTGTAATAGAAGGCGGGCTGGGAGAGCACAGTACCCTGATTCTGAAAGGGTATCCGGAATCCGGACAGGAGATGCTGTATGAGCTGCCTGCTTACCAGCCGGTGGAAGTGTATCAACAGGGAGAGTCCGGGGAAACACTGCTGTTTTATGGGGTGATTACGGACATGAGTCTGGAGGAATCCGCAGAGCTGCAGGTGATACGGGTGGAAGCCAGCAGCAGCAGCCTGCTTCTGGATCTGACGAAAAAATCCAGGAGTTTTCAGGATACCGGGATGAGTTACAGAGAACTGGCAGAGCAGGTATTGGCAGGATATCCGGGCAGCGCCCTGCTCTATGCGGCGCCGGAGGCAGCCATCGGCACATTGATTGTACAGTATGAGGAAACGGACTGGGTGTTTTTGAACCGGGTATTGTCGAGGATAGGGGTATGTCTGACGCCTGAAATCAGTCGGACAGGCATCCTTGTGTATGCAGGGATTCCGGAGCTGCCTGAGATAAATGTACCGTTTCAGATCAGGAGTATGGATAAGGATCTGGACCGGTTCTATTATCTGAAGGCCAATGGCCATCAGGTAAAAACCGTGGATTTTACCAAATATGAGATTGTGACGGATCGTTTTGTGGGGATGTTCTGGAAGGTGGTTACCAGAAGCGGCAATCTGACAGTGGACTCCTATCGCTATGATTTTGGCAGTCAGGAGCTGACAGGGATTTATGGACTGCAGGGAGCAAACGGGCTGGTACAGGCCAGGCAGTATCCCATGCATATGATTGGGCTGGCTCTTTTGGGGAAGGTGACAAATGTGGCGGAGAATAGGGTGCAGGTGATGCTGGATATTGACCAGGGAACGCCTCCGGTTTACTGGTTTATCTATTCCACCATATCCGCTTCTCCCGATGGCAGCGGCTGGTATTGTATGCCGGAGAACGGGGATGCTGTACGCGTTTACTTTCCGTCCAAATACGAGAAAGAAGCCATAGCGCTCAGTGCGGTCAACGGCTATGATGTTCCGTCAGAAGGGCAGGACCGTATGCAGGATCCCAATACCCGGTATCTCAAGACCAAGTCAGGACAGGAACTGGCTATGTCTCCCGGTCAGATGAGTCTGTCCTGCGGAGGCGGTTCCAGCATCACGATTCAAAATGACGGAAGTGTCATTGTCAGCGCCGGCGGCAGCGTAACCATAGCAGGCGGGGAGAAAGTAACGCTGCATGCAGAAGAAAAACTGAATGTGGAAGCAGCGGAGGCACTGGTTATGGAGAGCCTGCCGGGGGCATCGGTCAGCCTGGCCGGAGGCGTAGCGCAGTTAGAAGGAAGCAAGATCACATTTGATTGAGGAGGGTGATGGGCAGATGGAACGGGAGCAGGCTTTGCAGGCATTCAGGGAGAGTATTTCCGGACAGCTCCGGGAAGGCAGAGAACATATGGCGGAGCATTTACTGGATCATGCTCCCCGGCTGGAAGAGCTGGTCAGAGAAGGGATGAAGCGTCTGGGAAAAGAGATGGAACAACAGAAAAAGGAATCGGTCAGCTTTCTGTATGGATCCATTTTAAAAACAGATCTTCTTCAGGGTAGAGCACGTTTCTTTTTTCACGGACTGGATTCTGCCTGGTATCTGGATGAAAGCCCCCTGGAAGTTTATGTGGATGCATCCGGGCTGCTGGAACCCTTTGCCGGACTGTGGAAAAGTCTGTCGGAAGAGAGCCGGATCTATAAGGGACTGGTCAATGAATATGATGTTGCCCACAGGATGTTTGAAGAGCTTGCGTATGTGGATGCACAGATTGCAGGACTGCTTCGTTACCGGCTGAGAGACTGGGAGAAAAAAGGTATCTTTGCAGATCTGACGCTTGCTCCTTCCTGGTTTTTGAAATGGGGAGAATACCGGGACCGGACGGAATGTATCGTCCGGATGGACCGGACGGTGAAAGAGAGCATTCAGTGGGAGGAAGCGTTGAAAAAAGCCAGACATGCGCCGGAAACACTGGCGTTTGGTTACTGGTATCAGGGAGAATACCAGGGCAGTTCCCTGCAGGAACAGGATCTGCAGTTTTCTGTGTTTGAGGAATGCCATCTGACGGGAATTGCTTTTGAAAAATGCAATCTGGAAGGCAGCCGGTTTCCGGGCAGCCGGTTTACCGGATGCAGCTTTACAGAGTGTAATTTATGGGGAGCTGATTTGACAGACTGCGAATTGGAGCAGGTGACGTTTCAGGGGGCCGATCTGACAGGAGCTTTGCTTCCGGCGGAAAGCATTCCGTTTTTACATCTGGATGCGGAACAGTTACAGAGGGTTTTACTGGTCAGGAAGGAGGAAGTATGAGATATTTTTGGATTACACAGGATCTTTCTCTGCCCTGCCAGATACAATACAGGGACTTTGATATCCGGGGCGGGCGTCATCTGTTCCGAAAAGAGGATCAGGAGAAAATCAAAGATATGGTGCCTTTGTTCTTATCGGGCAGCGGAAGGGAAGTAAGGCCGGACTTCATCCAGCGTCCGGTTATCATGTTCTCGGACAGGCTGAAAGAAATCCTGACAGCCTATGAACCGGAACTGGTTTTCAAAAGTGTGGTATTGATTCACAAGGAGAGCGGACTTCAGTACCGCTATGTGCATGTGCTGATGGACTGTGTGGACGGGCTCAGTGAGAAATCCCAATGGTATCCGGGCGGAATGGAAAAACATCTGGTGTTAAAGGGGGAAAAGGCAGCCGGCCACCATTTGTTTTTGCTGAAGGGGGTACAGAGAAAGGATCCCCTGATCAGCCTGCCGATGGCGGAAAGTCTCCTGCGGAGAAAGGTAACGGGTATTTGTCTGGAAGAAGCAGAGGTGGAGTAAATGGCAGCAGGAACTATATATGAACTGGAAGCAAATGTAAGTACGGCATATCAGAACTGCTCACAGAGCTATGACAGGTATGAGGCGGCAAACAGCCGGGCAGAAGCGGCAAAAAGCGCTTATCAGGATGCAATGGCAGAAGTGGGCATGATGCAGGGGTTTGCCACAGAAGATCAGATGGAACGGGTACAGAATGCTTCGGAAGAGATGCAGAAAGCCAATCAGGAGTTAAATGATGCCACGTCTGATTTTGAAGCGGATGCACAGGCGGCACAGGAGGCGGAAGATGCACTGAATCAGAAAATGGAGGAACTGGAAGCTGCCAGGGGTGCGGATATTTCTTTTGTTGTCAATACAGCCCGTGTACAGTGCAGTTGTGGAATGCGGGACAGTTACCTGACATTGGGAAACATACATGGGATGTATACCAACGGGCTGGCGCAGATGACAGTGATGGATTCTGTTTTCAATGAAAATGTAATCAATTTTGGCGGCTGTAACAGTGCGGAGAATCCCAGCACCCAGGAAGCGATTGCAAAAGCGATAGAGAATGGCGTCAGCGGAATCCAGCAGGCCAAAGCAGAGGGGGATTTTCTCCATCAGTTAGTAGGATCCTTTATAGAAGGGAAAGGAGACGAAGAAGCCGATGAAAGTCTGACATCGCAGTGTTTCGGGGAATGCACCGGTGCAGTGCTGGAAACAAAATGGGGAAATCATGGAGAAAAGACGACTATCAATGGGGAAAACCCTCTTTTGAGAAGATGTGAGCTGAGATGTAAATTCGGCGGGGAAATTAAGATTATATTATCGGGACAGCCGGAATAGGCAGTGGGAGAAAGGCAGGGGGATACACTATGGAACTTACTTTTCAGGGACTTAAGATCATACTTCCGTTAGAAGGGGTGATTCAGGCGGAGGATTTTTCTCTGACGGCCTCCTTTAACCGCCATGCAGAAGTCAGCCTGCTGCTTTTGATGGAAGAAGAGCGTATAGAAGAGTCTGTTCATGGGCTTGGTGAAGGGGCTGAAATAGAAGTTTTTGAAACACAGCCGTTGTTTGCAGGGAAAATCACAGAGACAGAGATGAAGCTCTGCAGGGGGCAGCACTACATAAAGCTGAAAGCGGTTTCCTATACGATGGACTGGCAGCTTGCCATTGTCAGCCAGAGCTTTTTGAACCTGGATGCCACCTATGAACAGGTGATGAAAAAAGTCCTGGAAAATCAGCCGCAGGCGGAAATCCTGGACTGCATCACAGGAGGCGCCCGGATTCCGGATTTTCTTTTGCAGTATGAGGAGACAGACTGGGATTTTCTGGTAAGGCTGGCCAGCCATTTTCAGAGTTTTCTGATACCGGACTATAAGGCGGCTTACGGAAGAGCCTATTTCGGGATGCCTCAGTATGGGGAAGAGGTCTTTCTCCGGGAAGAGGACTATCAGACCGTCAAGGATATGGACAGATATTATCAGGTAAATCCGTCCGGGACACTGTTGTCTCAGGAAATCATGAAATGGAAAGTAAGGTGCGGGCAGACATTTCATCTGGCGCAGAGAGTGGCGTTCCGGGGGCTTGGTACCATTGTGACTTCCATAGAATACCGCACTGTGGAGGGGGCGCTGTGCCGGTATTATGAACTGAGCCGGGAAAAGGGTGTTTTGAGCGTGCCCATAAAAAACCCCAGAGTGGACGGCATGAGTATTCCGGCCACCGTAAAGGAACGGTCCGGCAATTGTGTCAGAGTGCATTTTCATATTGATCCGGTTTATGATACATCTCCGAATACCCGCTATTTCACCTATGCCATTGAGAGCAGCTTTATTTACTGTATGCCGGAGGTGGGCAGTCAGGTCCATATTTATTTCCCGACGGATGAGGAAAAGGATGCGGTTGCGGTACATGCGGTACGTACGTCCACAGGAGGAGGCTATGCGCAGAACCCGGACAATAAGTCCTTTTCCAATGTGGACGGCGCGGAGCTTCTGATGACGCCGGCCCTGGCCAGTGTGGCGTCAGGAGGGAGCAGCTCTTCGGCCTGTATGAACGGGGGAGATGTGCGTATAGAGGGAGGACAGGTGGCGGTCAGCGCAGGAAATAACATGACTGTGGGAAACGGAGCGGTCTTGATCAGCATGCGTGCAAATTCCATCACGGCTTCTGTAGGGGAGGGCCAGACCTGTATCAGTCTGACCGAAGAAATCAGTATCATTGCTGCCTTTGTGAAAATAGATGCTTCTGACAGCTCACCGGCCTCCCCTTCCGCAGAAGAATTGATGAAAATGCTCACGGAGGGAGATGCCCAGAGAAGAGATGCAATCAACCAGGGAGTCAGCGAACAAATGGTGGCTCAATATAAGGATGGAGTAGACCAGGTTTTGGAGGGGGCAGCCAAGGCACTGGCAGCCATAGGGACTGTAGTGCTGGCAGTCGGGTTTACCGTTGCAACCGGCGGCGCTGGTGCGGCGCTGGTTGCGCCGATGATGCTGGGAACTTATGCCCTGGCCGGCACTACGGTAACATTTGCCGCTGCTGATATGTGGGAAGGCGCTCAGACTATAAATAAGAGCTACGCCGGTGATCTGTCGGAGTCTTTTAACTTTATCAGAGATACGGTTTTCCAGGCTGCCTTTGGTGAGAACAAGCAGGCTGCTTATAAGGTGGCGGAGACAATCAATGATATTGCGTTTGAGGTGGTTTCCGGTAAAGCAGTGGCTGGTGGACTGGGCAAACTGGTAGAGGGGATGTCTGAGAGTAATAAAGTGGCCGGCACAATCAATGAAGTAGTAAAGCTGTTATCCGGGAGTGAAAAAGGAAATCATTTTGAAGGACTGGTGGAGGTGAGCAGGGATACCCTTAACTGGGCGGTGAATGACCTGATTCATACTGGCAATGTGAATATGGCCGGGCTGCTTGGAAATATTGCAGTGGGAGCGATAAGGGTACCTGCCGGTAACTGGCTGCCCGATCAGATTTTGGGAAAGCTGGGGATTATCGGTGAAAAGCCGGTGGTGAAAGGCGCTGTGGAGATGCTGACAGGCACTGTGGTGGATACGTCTGCGGATGGGATGCTTGGCGGTCTGACAGGAAAAGAATTTGACCTGGGGCAGAGTCTGGCACAGAATGCACTTGCCAATGGCCTGACAGTTGTGATCGCTGACCCGGCAGATGCCGCCACAGGAAGTTTTATGCTGCATGAGACAGATGTGATCCTGTCCAGCATTCCTGTGCCGCTGCAGCTGGAAAGGAATTACCGGTCTGCCAGCAGGGAAGTCTCTGTTTTGGGACGTGGATGGCAGTTCCCCTATGCCAGCCGGCTTTATCGGGATACGGCTTGGGAAGGACGGGTGCATCTGGACACCATTACCGGGCATACCATATGCTTCGAACAGGAAAACGGGCGGTGGGCCAACAAAAGCAGGGGCACCGGCAGATTTTCACTGGAAACAGAAGAAGGAAAGGGATATATCCTGACAGATGTAACGGACCATACCCGGTGTGGTTATGATGAGAATGGCCGTCTGATGTGCGTGGAATATCCTAACAGTCAGAAGCTGCTGTTTTCCTATACCGGGGATGGTCTCTCCAGGATCACCACACCTCTTGGGAATGTGCTGGAGGTAGAGAGCCGGGAAGGAAGGATTCTGCAGATTACGGATGAGATCGGACGCAGGACCCAGTACCGGTATGAAGGGGATCTGTTAACGGATGTGGTGTATACAGACGAGGGGATTACCCATTATGCGTATGATGAGGAGGGGCATATTACTTCCGTCATTGATCAGAACGGCGTACAGTATCTGAAAAACAGTTATGACGAAAAGGGAAGGATCGTACGGCAGTCTTTTGCAGACGGGGCATGTATGCTGTTTGAGTATGATGACAGGCAGCGCAGAACGACCATTACCAATTGTGAAAACGGCAGGAAAGAAACCTATGTCTATAATAAGGAGCTACTGACGGAACGGATTCTCTATGAGGATGGCACCAGTGTGTCCTATACCTATTCGGATCAGAATCTGAGGATCGGGGAAGTGAGCCGGACCGGCGCCGAAACCAGGCGGGAGTACGATACCTATGGGCGGCTGCTGCTGGAACAGGACCCGGAAGGGTTTGTACGCCGGTATGCTTATGATGAAAATCACGATCTCGTGAGAAAATGGGACACGGACGGCCGGGAAATCTGTCATGTATATGACAGCAGGCATAATCTGATACAGGTGAAAGAAAAGATAGCGGACGGACAATGGAAAGAAACCCTTTACAGATATGATGAAAAAGGAAGATGTATTTCCATACAGGATGGCTGCGGCAATATCACCCTTCAGCAGTATGAAGAGAACCGGGCTTATCCGGCACGCGTGATTACCCCAAACGGGGAGGAAACGGTATATGGCTATGACCGGGTGGGCCGCAGGATGTCCATTGGCAATGCTTATGGGACCGTACAGTTAAGCTATAATTCCCGGAATTATATGACCGGACGGACAGACGGGGAAGGTTATGAAAGCCGGTGGTTTTATGACCGTATGGGGAAGCTGGCTGCCTATTATCCGGCAAAACAGTGGAAAAATCAGACAGACGGGTATGAATACCGCTATGATTTCCTGGAACGGCAGGTAGATACCATATCTCCGCTGAAAAGACATAAGAGACTGTTCCGGGATTTTGACGGAAATGTGCTCCGGACAGTACATCCGGTCAGCTATGCCGGGAAGGGGGAAGATGGAGAAGGGACCGTATATGACTATGACCAGGATGGGAACCGTATCCGGATTCACTACGCAGACGGCGGGATTGAACGACGTTTTTATGACGCTGACGGGCATATGCTGCGCCAGATTATGCCGGAGGACTATGACAGGGAGCTGGATGATGGCGCCGGGTATGGATATACATATGACAGGCAGGGACGGCTGATCAGTATCCGGGATCCGGAAGGGAATTGTCTGCATCGTTATACCTATAATGGTCATGACCAGATGATCTGTGAAGTGGATGGGGAAGGACAGGAAACACTGTATGAGTACAATGGTCTGGGGCTTCTGACACGAAAGCAGGTGAGCGCCGGCAGGAAGAACGGGACGGCTTATTATCGTGTGATCGGTTATTCTTATGATATGCAGGGAAATAAAACAGAGGAAGCCTATGGACGGCAGGAAGTGGTCAGGGATGGGGAACCGTCCGGCTGGCATCGGATTTATTTTACCTATGACGGAAACAATCATCTGATTGGTGTGCGGGACGACCTGGGAGCAGTCATACGGTATACGTATGACTGTCTGGGAAACCGGACACAGGAAGAGCAGATCGTGGAAGAAGGGATACGGAAGAAGATCTGCTATCAATATAATAAAAACGGATGGAGAATACAGAAAACAGAAGAGATACAGGGAAATGGCCCGGTAAAGACAGCGATAACCCGCTATGGATATGATGAAAACGGAAATCTGATTTATGTACGGATGCCGGGCGGTATGGAAATGTACAAAAGCTATGATGAGGATGACCGTCTGACGGGTGAGCGGATGGTGGATCGGAAAAACGGCATTGACCGCAGACTGACGTATGTCTATGATGAGGCGGGCAATCTGATCCGTGAAACATTGGAGGGACCGCATATCAGGCCGTTGGTCAGAACCCGTCAATATGACGGGAAAGACCGCCTGATTCATGAAACGGATTGGGGCGGCGCTGTACTTCGTCGTCTGTATGATAAAAATGACCGGCTGATCCGGGAAATTTCACCTTTTGAAGGAACAAAAGAAACCGACGGGGAAGCGGGAACCGTATATAGTTATGACAGCCGGGGCAATCGCATCCGGGTGGAAAATGCACTGGGTCAGGTGGTGGAGGAGCGGCGTTATACACTGCAGGATATGCCTTCTTATGTCAGGGATGGTCTGGGAAATGAGACAGAATTGTCTTATATGCCGGACGGCAGTGTGAAAGAGCTGCGCAGAGGACGTGGAGAGGAAAAGAGAACGTTACAGCAGCTTTTGTACAATGACAGAGGGCAGATAACCGGCATCGTGGACGGAAACGGTGTCAGGAAGGACTACGAGCTGGATGACTGGGGGCGGCTTACCGTTGTCCGTTTCTCCGGGCAGGAAACGGAGCGCTATAGTTATACACCGGCAGGCCGGGTGAGCGAAAGCATAGATGGAAACGGGGGCAGAATCCGGTATCGGTATAACAGTATGGGAAAAATCCGGGAGAGGATCGATCAGAGCGGCGGGCGGGAGCAATTCCTGTACGACGGCGAGGGGAATCTGACATGTTATGTGGACCGGGACGGAAATGAGATCCATCGCAGATATGACGGGCTTGGAAATCTTATTTACGAAAAAGCGGTGGATTCCAAAGGAGAAAATCCGTGCATTTCCACCTATCGTTATGACAGCATCGGACGTCTGGTACAGGCGGTGAGCGGCGGACATTCCTATGAATATGAGTATGATGCACAGGGCAGGCTGAGAGAAAAGCGGTCCGGCGGCAGACGTCTGATTTCCTGTGTCTATAATCAGGCGGGACAGGTCATCCAAAGGGAAGATCCCGCAGGGCTTTGCCTTTGCTTTTCTTATGACAGTCTGGGCAGAACCAGCCGTATCGTGGGTGGAAACGGGATGGAGCTCCGATATGAATATGACTGTCTGAACCGTCCGGTACAGCTTTCCTGTGGAAATGGCATCAGGACTTTCTATCAGTATGATGAGGACGGCAATGTAAGCCATCTGCAGACCAGGGACGGAGAACGGATTCTGTTGTCATTTACCTGCCGGTATGACGGCAATGGAAACCGTATTTTAAAAACAGGGACCCAGGGAGCGGAAGGGGAGAAACAGGAGGTGTCCTGTCGGTACGATGCGCTGGGACAATTACTGGAAGAGAAGCGGAATCAGGAGACAGTCCGCTATGCCTATGATGCGGCAGGCAACCGGGTCCGAAAAGAAGAAGGCGGCAGGACGACAGAATATCTTTATAATGAAAAGAACCAGTTGGTCTGTGCAGAGGATTACCGGGGGAAAACGGTCTTTACTTACAGCCCCCAGGGGAGTATTCTGAGAGAAGAAGGGCCGGAGGGGATCCAAAAGTATACTTATAACAGCAAAAATCAGCAGATACGGGTAGAACTTTCCGACGGCCGGGTGCAGAAAAACCGGTATGATGCGGAAGGGCTGCGCTATGAAATGGAAGAAAACGGCAGACTGCTGCAGTTTGTGTATCAGAACGGCACGCTTTTGTATGAAAAAGACCAGCAGGAGAGCGTGGAAACCAGCTATTGCATCGTTGACGGCAGAAGCGTAAAAGCGATGCAAAGATCGGGCGAAACCGGCTATTATCATCAGGATGAGCAGCAAAGTACACTGCTGCTTACGGACAGGCAGGGGAATGTGTGCGGCAGCTATACTTATGATGCGTTTGGAAGGGAGCTGACAAAAGAAGAGAGGATTTCCAACCGTATCCGCTACTGCGGACAGCAGTGCGACAGGCTCACAGGCCAGTATTATATGCGGGCCAGATATTATCATCCCAGGTGGGGGCGTTTCCTGCAGGAGGACAGCTACCAGGGAGATGGACTGAACCTGTATGCATACTGTGGAAACAATCCGGTGGCCTATTCCGATCCCAGCGGTTATCGTAAAAAGTGTGCGATGGAAGGAAAAATCGGCGGTGATGGCGGAGAGGGATATTCCGTAGATCCAATTATGTTGCCGGTTGACATAGCAGAAGGAAAAATAGTAAATGGAGCATATGTTACAAATCCAACTGCTCATAATATTACGGATTACATTAATGAAGGCTCCAACTATTTGGGAAGCAAACATATGAATGGAAATTATACATATGTTATTGACATGGATGGGAATATTATTGTGGGGACGAGGAATGGCCAAAGAATGCCCCATCCTACATTAATAGGAGGAAAAGATCCTCGCGTACAGGCAGCTGGTATAATAGATATACGAGGAGGGAAAATACATAGTGTAAACAATGCCAGTGGTCATTATAAACCAGGTAGTGAATGTTTAGAAATAGTAGAAAATGCATTTGGTAATTTACCACAAAATATTTTTTCAAAAGATTTTATAGGATATATACCGTTTGAAGAATAGGGGGATCATTATGGATTACATAGATACATGGGGGTTATATGAGTGTTTTTCAACGCATGACTATGAGCTGGTTGATGCTGGCTGCAGAGATGAATTTTTCAGATTGAATCCGGGTGGGAAAGTTTTCCATTGTATATCAATGAATGGAGGAAATATTACTTTGAAATATGGAGAAAAGGTATTTCAGGTAAGGCCACAGTTATATCGGATAGTGAAAGAACCATTTTATAAAGTGGGGGATAAAGTGGAGATAATTGAGAAATCAATAACAGGAAAAATTATAGACATTAATTGGCATACGAAGGATAAGGCATCATTTTATTTTATTGAAATTGAAGGAAAAAGGCTAAAGAAAAGATATTGGGATTGTGATCTAAGGAAGGTGGATTGAGATGAAATAAGGGAATCTTGTGAAAATAATTAGTTCCATAGTATCAGAGGCAATTTTCAGATTCAGGAAATCAGAGAATTGCCTTTGATTGTATTCTTCTTTCATTATGGATTATTAAAGAGAGAAGAAATGTACAGGGGCATCTTATAATGATAATCTGATTCAGATTAAATAAGAACAAACCTGCAGGTCACAGGGTATCCCGGATGTACCCTGATAAAATAAAATTCACCTGATTCTTCCGTTTTTTTCCTGTTTTTTTCTTATTTTTGCATTTATTTTTTTGTTTTTGGTGTATTTTACATAATAATAAGTAGGAAAATAAAAAGTGGTTATATAAAATAGTATATTTTTGATTCTGAATAAGGTTATATACAGAAAAAATTGGGTATTGATATAATTACGGTGATTTTTAAGAACCGGAGGTTATATCAATGATGCATATAGACAGAGAACTGTTAAACCCGGTCATTCCAAGAACGATACGGTTTACGTCCGTTTTGTTTGAATGGCTGCAGGAAGTCAGCGAGCGGGAAAAGATGTCGTTTAATCAGGTGGTCCTGCAGTGCTGTAAAAACTGTATGGTGGAGGACAGACGGGATACGGAAACCGGCCCTACGGAGAAACCATCTGATGATAACGGATGAACTGCGGGTCGGCATCTGTGATGATAAGGAAGAGGATCTGGAGCGGATCCGGCAGACACTGCAGGAGGCTTTACAGACATTTCACAGGCCCGTCAGAATGCACTGCCGCCTGTTTCGGGACGGAGAGCAGATGTACCAAAGCAGCAGGGAGGAACTCTATCATCTGTTTTTCCTGGATATTGAAATGCCGGATGTGGATGGGTTTAAACTGGCAGAAAGGCTGAGTATGGACCGGCCCAGGGCCCGTCTGATTTTCGTGTCGGTCCATGAAAGTTTTGTATTTGACTCACAGGAATACACACCCTTTTGGTTTGTAAGAAAAGGGATGCTGGAACATGATATGCAGCGGGCACTGCGGAAATATTTCCAGGTGACTGCAATGGAGCGGATCAGTTACAGATTACAGGATGGTCTCGGGTTTTGTGAGATTTTGCTGCGGGATATTCTGTATATTGAATGCTGTGGACATACGCTGACCATATTTAAGACAGACGGTAAAAGTCTGAAAAAATATGGCAGTCTGAAAACAATGGAGGAAGAACTGGCAGGACATGGCTTCCTTCGGATACATAAGAGCTGTCTGGCCAATCAGATCTATATTGAGGAAGTGGGGAAGCGGGAGGTGTATCTGAAAAACGGCAGAGAGCTGGAAATGGGCAGGGACCGGAGAAAGGCAGTTCGTGAGGCGATGATCCTGTATGAAAGGGAACGGCGTGAATATTAGCAGTTTTCTGATTGATATGGTATCGGCAGTGATCGCAATAGAATATATGGACCGGGGATTTGAAAAGAAATACAGCGGAGCCAGACGCTGGTTTCTGTTTGCCGCCGGCTGTATCATCTATTCCACAACTGTGACGGTTATGAATTGTATGATACGGTTTGAAGGGATTCTGGCTTTTTCCTATGGCGTCATTGTGCTGGGATATGGCATTGTGGCGCTGGAGGGCAGGTTCCGGGAACTGCTGAATGCAGCGCTGCTCTGGGTGGTGATTGTGGCCACCGGTTCGCTGGGTGCATATGGTCTCATAGGTGTGATAACCGGAAAGACGCTGGCTGAGCTTCGGCTGATGAAGGGCGGGCTTCTTATTTATACGGCAGCCACGGTCAGTACTGTGAAATTTTCTATGGGGAGGATTGCCAATGCGTTGTTCCGGACAAAGGACAGTCCCCGCAGGGCTGAAGACCGTATTATAGCAGGCGCTTTTCTGCTTATGTCCCTTTTGGTACTGGGAATGTTTCGCCTGGAGTATGGGGATCTGGAGCAGGAGTCCCGGTTTCGGCTGACCATCGGACTGTTAATGGCACAGTTTGGCGTGACACTGTTGTTGATCCATATTTACGGCAAGCTGGGCCGGTACGAGAGAGCCAAGCTGGAAGAAAAGCATCTGAAAGAACGTGAGGAAAAGCGCTGGGAAGAGTTTATGAATCTGTACAGAATCGGAAAAGAAATCAACCATTGGAGACATGATATGATCGGCGGGCTGGATGTGATGTACCGGCTGCAGAAAAAAGGAAAGTATCAGGAGGTGGCGGATTATCTGGAAAAACTGGATAAGATGCTGAAAGAATATCCGGAGCTGCCCCAGGAGACAGGAAATGAAGGGCTGGATGCAGCGCTGATCCGGATCATACCGATGTGCAGAGAGAAAGGAATACGGTTCCGGTATGTGATATTGGGCAAAGTGGAACAGGTGGACTGCGTTGCGCTGGGGATTTTGATGGACAATCTGCTGGTCAATGGGGTGGAAGCCTGTATGAAGCTGGGCGGAAGAAAAGAGCTGGAGCTGATTGTACGCAATGACGAAAACAGAATTGAGATTTTGCTGGAAAACAGTATAGAAAGTTCTGTACTGGAAGAGAACCCCCTGCTGCAGAGCCGGAAAAAGGATTCGGCAAAGCATGGATTTGGAATGGAAAGCATCTATGGTATCATCGGAAAGTATCATGGGGAATATGTGTGCTGGGAGGAGGATGGTAATTTTTGCCAGAGTATTGTGCTCCTGAAACAACAGGAAATGACCGCATAGGGAAAACAGAGTTAAGGAACGCCGCAGCCTGCAGCGTTCCTTTTTGTCAATGGTTATTTATGTTTTTCCACATACAGCATATCTACTTTTAAAATATGATTGATCAGCCAGTTGATCAGAAAATCCAGAATATTTTCAATGGTTTCGTTCTGTTCTTCATAATCATCCGATATGGAATCCAGATCAATCTGCGCAAGGCTGTCCTCAAACTGCCGGTGCTGAGCTGCATGTTCGGCCAGATAGGGATAGTGGATGCTCTTTTGATACGCTTCCTCATGGGCGAAGTGCGTACGGGCATAATCAATCAGTTCCGAAACCAGGCTGATAATATGGTTGGCCTTATAATGCATGGCAGTGTCATGGAGCAGATCATAAGTTTCCTGAGCAAGTTCGAACAGTCTGGCATGCTCCTTGTCAATAAAATCCACTCCGGTATAATATTCCGGTTTCATTTCATACATGTTGGAATCCCCTCCCTGTTTTGGTTTTTCTTTCCTTATATATAGCAATATTATAATAATGGTTTTTATTATTGAAGTCAAGACAGTAAAAGCGCACTTTTTCGTAATACCTTTCTGTATGATTCTGTTACAATAGCGGATATCAGGAGGCAGCAATATGGATAGCAGAAAAGAGAGCATGAGAAAAATACTCAGTTATATTGAAGCACATTTGGAAGAGTCTGTTGATCTGGAACAGGTGGCGCGTGTGGCAGGCTATTCAAAATATCATGTCAACAGAATGTTTGCTGCGCAGACAGGCTGTACCATACACAAGTATATACAGATGCGCAGGCTGACCCGGGCCGCAGAAAAGCTGGTACAGACAGACAAAACGATTGTGGAGATTTCCGGCGAGGCCGGTTACAGTACCCAGCAGGCATTTACGGCTGCATTTCGTTCAGTCTATCTCTGCTCACCCGGAGCCTACAGACGCAGGGGGTATTTTGTCCCGAAACAGAGCCGGTTTACCCTGCGGGGATATGGGATATGCGGCGGATATGGGAGGGCGGCATGAGCGTGATTCCCTTTGTAATCGAACAGACCGGCCGGGGAGAACGCAGCCAGGATATTTTTTCCCGTCTGCTGGCTGACCGGATTCTTTTTCTGGGAGAAGAGGTAAGCGACAAAAGTGCCGGAGTGATTGTTGCTCAGATGTTATTTCTGGAGGCGCAGAATCCGGATCAGGATATTCAGCTTTATATCAACAGTCCCGGCGGTTCTGTAACAGCGGGATTTGCGATCTATGATACGATGCAGTATATCCGGTGTGATGTGTCCACGATCTGTATCGGGCTTGCGGCCAGCTTTGGAGCGTTCCTGCTGGCAGGCGGCACACGGGGCAAGAGGATGGCGCTGCCGGATGCGGAAATTATGATCCATCAGCCGGCCATACATGGCAGCGGCATCAGCGGGCAGGCCAGCGATATTAAAATTGCATCGGAGCATATGCTGAAAAGCAGACAGAGACTGAATCGGATTCTGGCAGAGAACACAGGGCATACGGCAGAAGAAATCGAACGGGATACCGAGCGGGATTACTATATGAGTGCGCAGGAGGCGCTTTCCTATGGACTGATAGACCGGATTTTATGATACAATTCAACGATATTACCTTCGATTGACAAGGACACATACGCCTCAAAGCGGGATAATTCCAGCAGTTTCTGCGTTATCCTCCATCGGCGTACGTCCAGTACGCCTCTGTTGTCTGTCTTGAAACTGCTGAAATTCTCTCCGCTTGAGGTTGCAGAGTCAGGCAGAAGGAGATTTGGTGCCCTGCAAGGCACTTGAGCGACGCGTACTGGACGTACGCGGAGTGAAAGTAACGATACAGGACGCCAAATCTCCTCTGCCCTGACCGTATGTGCTCTTGTCAATCGAAGGTAAGGTATAAAGTTTTAGTCATTTTGCTGAATTGACTTTCATAATGGAACACTTTATAATATTGGTGATTGTTTCCAAATTATATTCAGCAGGAGGCTTTTTTTATGTCTAAAGAAAACAAAAGTACCGGGATTGTATCATCTGACAGTCTCAGCAAGAAAATCATTTCAAAGTTAGCAGTTATTGTAGCAGTTATGTTTTTTTTGATTGTTTCCATTTCAGGCATCATATCCATGCGTTCGTTGGAAGAGATTACAAGTGATAAGTTGGTGGCAGTTGCATATGAAAATGCTTTTTTGATTGAAAAAAGCATAGAAAGTGCGTATGGGCAGGCCCTTGGCTTTGCCAATTCGCTGAAAAATATTTCTGCACTGCCCCCGGAAGAGCAGAGGGATGCCATTGACAATGCGCTGGCCGGTGTGTTACTGGGCAATCAGAATTTTACTACGGTGTTTGCCTATTTTGAGCAGAATGCCATTGCGGATGCCAATGGGCAGCCCTATCATGTACATAACAGAGAAATCGCATATGAAGCGATTGCTTATTTTGACGAAAGCGGTACCAATGTAACATTTGAAAAGCATGAGGATGCGTTTGATAATTTTGACAAGGAGTATTATAAGACCATCAAATCATCCGGTGAAGTCTATGTAATGGAGCCCTATGTATATCAGCTTCAGGGAAAAGATATTATGATGATCAGTATCATTGCCCCTGTATATGATGCTGAGGGGGCTTTTCTGGGTGTGGCCGGCTGTGATGTGGCTCTGGATGATATGCAGACGCAGCAGTATGCCCGCACAGGTTACAAATCTACCCATATGGTGGCACTGGCAGAGGACAAAACGGTGCTTTTGGATACCAATGATCCTTCCACCGTGGGCAAAATGGCCTCCCAGGCAGGGTATGATACGATGCAGTCTGATACGGAAACGCTGAAACAGATGGAAGAAGGCTCTTACATAAACAGTATTTCTGTGGAAAATACCAAAATGACCAATTATGCCACAGGAAAAAGAGGCATTTCCATTACGGTTCCGCTGAAACTGAGCAGTGGGAATTACTGGACACTTTACCTTGCCATTGATAAAAGCGAATTTAATATAGCACTGATCAAAGATACGGTAAAACTAATGCTGGTGGTGATTCTGTTCGGCGTGGTACTGCTGTATACGATTTACCGGATCATTGAGAAGTATCTGGATCCGGTGCAGGAGATCTTAAACGGCGCTTCCAGCCTGGAAGAAGGGAATCTGAAAATTTCTGTCGGGGTGGATACGGATGATGAGCTGGGGCGTATGGCCAGGGCGCTGAATCATATCAGTACGACAGTGGACAATTATGTCCAGGATATTTCTCAGCAGTTGTCCCAGATGGCGGACAATGATATGGATGTAAAAATCCGTCAGAAGTACATTGGTGACTTTATCCCGATTCAGACTTCCATCGAGAAGATTGTGGATTCCCTGAACAATACACTGCGCCAGATCATGCTTTCCGCAGATGATGTGGCCACAGGTTCTGTCAGTGTTTCCAGCGGTGCAAAGGCGCTTTCCCAGGGAGCTGCGGAGCAGGCAGAAGCCATTGAAGAACTGGCGGCATCCATAGAAACACTGTCAAGGGATATTACAGGCAATGCGGATGATGCACAGAAGATGAGTCAGAATGCGATGGATGTCAGTGAAAGGATTGAAAAGAGCAATGCGGAGATGGATAAACTGATCCATGCCATGACAGACATCCGGGAATCTTCCGCAGGAATAGAGGCTATTATCAAAACAATAGAGGACATCGCGGATCAGACCAATCTTTTGTCCCTGAATGCGTCCATAGAGGCGGCCAGAGCGGGGGAGGCAGGAAGAGGTTTTGCGGTTGTGGCCAATGAGATTCGTGATCTGGCAGCCAAGAGTTCGGAATCTGTCAGCCAGACAACCGAACTGATCGAGCGCTCCCTGACAGCAGTGAAAAACGGGGTTCTGATTGCAGATGAAACAGCCAATTCTCTGGTGGCAGTTGTGGAGGGTGCAAAAGAAATAGCAGGCTCTGTGAATAAGATCAGCGATGCTTCCCAGAACCAGAAAAAGATTCTGGAGGAAGTGACCAGAAGCGTGGATCAGATCGAAGGCGTGGTACAGACCAATATTTCAGCGGCACAGGAAAGTGCGCTGACAAGTGAGGAACTGTCCAGACAGTCAAAACGTCTGCATGAACTGGTAAATCAGTTCCATTTAAAAGAAGCATAAGCAAACGAAAGAGGACAGACAGATCCAGGGGGAGATTCCGGTGAAAGGGATTTCCCGCCTGGATTTTTCCTTGCCGCAATATTATACCGGCAATCTCTTGTATTTGTCTGCCTGTCATGTATACTGATGACAGAGGCTTATGCAGTGAAGCCAAATACCTGAAAAGGGGAGAGAAACATGAGGATTTTATTATTGCTGCGGGGGAGTGCGGGCTGCGGGAAAACCACGTGGATTGCACAAAACGGGTTAAAGCCTTATACATTGTCCGCCGATGATATCCGGCTGCTGTGCCAGAGCCCGGTGCTGCAGGTGGATGGTACGGAAAATATCAGTCAGAGCAATGATAAGGCTGTGTGGAAGATCCTGTTTTCCATTCTGGAGATCAGGATGCAGCGGGGGGATTTTACGGTGATTGACGCCACCAACTCCAAAACTTCCGAAATGACCAGGTATCGGGAGATGTGCAGCACGTACCGTTACCGGATCTATTGTGTGGATTTTACAGACATTCCCATCGAGGAAGTAAAGCGCAGAAACGCAGGGAGAGAACCGCTGAAGCAGGTATCGGAGGAAATCATCGAACGGATGTATTCCCGGTTTGCCACCCAGAAGGTTCCGTCCGGCATCAAGGTGATCCGTCCGGATGAACTGGATACGATCTGGCTGAAACTGTTTGATTTATCCCACTATAAAAGGATCCATCACATTGGCGATATTCACGGATGCAATACCGCGTTGCAGAAATATCTGGAAGATAACGGCGGCATCAAAGAAGATGAGATGTACATATTTGTAGGGGATTATATTGACCGGGGTGTGGAAAATGCGGAGGTTTTACAGTTTCTCCTTTCTGTTATGAACCGGAAAAATGTGCTGCTGCTGGAGGGCAATCATGAAAGATGGCTCTGGCTTTGGGCCAATGACTGTCAGGGGCGTTCGATGGAATTTGAAACAGTGACCAGGGGCGCTCTGGAGCGTGCCCGGCTCAGTAAAAAGGACGTAAGACAGCTTTATCGGAAATTCGGCCAGTGTGCGTATTATCGATATGGAGAAAACATCTATCTGGTAACCCATGCAGGGTTAAGTACCCTGCCGGAAAATCTTTCTTTTGTGACAACAGAGCAGATGATCAAAGGGGTGGGGGACTATAATGACTTTGAAAAGGTAGCGGATGCATTTTACGATACCACACCGGGAAACTGTTATCAGATTCACGGACACAGAAATACAAAGCAGCTTCCGGTTATGGTAAATGACAGGGTATTTAATCTGGAAGGACAGGTGGAATACGGCGGCTGTCTGCGCTGCGTGCAGGTGGACGGGGAAGGGATCCATACGGTGGAGGTCAGAAATGATGTATACCGCCTGCCGGAATTCGGGATACAGCAGGAAGAGCAGGTAAGCTCCGTGGAAGAAACCGTGGCGGCGCTGCGGCAGAATCGGTATGTGCTGGAAAAGAAGTTCGGGAATCTGTCCTCCTTTAACTATTCGGATCAAGCGTTTTATGACAGGGCCTGGGATGAACAGACGGTCCGCGCCAGGGGCCTTTATATTGATACGGTAAACTGGAAGGTGGCGGCCAGGGCTTACAATAAGTTTTTCAACATCAATGAGCGGGCTGAGACCAGATTTGATATGCTGCAGCACAGGCTCCGGTTCCCGGTCAATGTTTACGTGAAAGAGAACGGATTTCTGGGAATCGTCAGCTGTCATCCGTATGAGGATGACCTGCTGATTGCCAGCAAGTCCACCATAGACGGACAGTTTGCCGGCTGGCTGAAAGAAATGCTGCACAGCACGGTCAGCGCCGAAAAGCTGGAGGAGATGAAGCGGTATCTGAAAGAACAGGATGTTTCTTTCGTATTTGAATGTGTGGATATGGAGCATGATCCGCATATTATCGAATATCCGGAAAGCAGCCTGTATCTTCTTGACATCATTGAAAACCGGATGGAATTTACCAGATATGAATACGAAGCCATGTGTCATATTGCGGACCGGTTCGGACTTCGCCCCAAAGAAAAAGCCTGTGAAATTGCCGGCTGGCCGGAGTTTTTTGACTGGTACGGGGAAGTCCTGGAAGAGGACTATGAATATAAGGGCCGGAAAATAGAGGGATTTGTCATTGAGGACAGCGCAGGCTTTATGACCAAGCTCAAGCTGAGATATTATCAGTTCTGGAAGTTTATGAGGGGTGTTGCCCGGGAAACGCTCCGGCGGGGATACATCAGGAGGACATCGGCGCTGGCCACGCCTGAGGCCAACGAATTTTATGCCTGGCTGAAAACGAAGAGAGAGCAGGGGGATGCGGAAAGCCTGCCCAAAGATATCTGCAGTCTGCGGCGTATGTTTTATAATGGGCAGTGACAGACCTTTTACAGCGGGGGAAATACGGATGCTGAAAGATAAGGATATCAGAGAGCCTTTGTTTGACTTCCTGGAGGAAACTTACGGGAAAATCCGGATCCTGGAAGAGAAAACAATGGGGAGATCAAGAGCCGATGCCGTTATGGTTATGGAAAATGCCCTCTGCGGCATTGAAATCAAAAGCGATGCGGATACCTATGCCCGGCTGCAGCGGCAGGTAAAGGACTATGATTTATATTATGATTTTAATTATGCTGTGGTGGGAACCAGCCATGCCCTGCATGTGAAGGAACATCTTCCCGACTGGTGGGGTGTTATTACGGCAGAGCTGGCAGAGGGCAGGGTGGATTTTTATATTCTGAGAAAACCCATGCCCAATCCCAAGGTGGACCGGGGCAGGCAGCTTGGCCTGCTCTGGAGGCCGGAGCTTTTACAGATTCAGGAGTGGAACGGGCTTCCCGGATACCGGGAAAAGAGCAAGCTGTTCGTCCGGAAAAAACTGCTGGAACGTGTGCCGGATGCCCTTTTGCGGCGTCAGATGTGTGAGGCGCTGTTTGAGCGGGACTATACGGCCATACAGGAACAGATCAGGGCGTTTCGGGCAGAGAAAAAAAGGGGCAGGGCCGGGCGGTAAGGAGAGCAGATGGGAGAAAGAAAGATGGATTTTAAAAAGATGGCCGGGGAAACGCTGGCAATTATGGAACAGGGATATTATGAAACAGAGGGCAGGAAAGTCCGGATTGCAGAAGAGCAGGAGCGGGCGGTACGAAACAGTATGCTGCTGACACCGGCGCAGGGGGAAGCATTGCTGGAGGAGTGGGAGAAGAGGGAAAAGACAGACAGGACACAGGAAACGGGATACCGGGTCAGAAACGGCAGTACCGTGGATGCGATTTTAGAGCTGGCAGCAGAGGGCAGGGCTGCGGGAGTGCTGAACTTTGCCAGCGCCAAAAATCCGGGCGGCGGGTTTATCAACGGGGCGATGGCACAGGAGGAGAGCCTTGCCATTTCCAGCTGCCTTTACAGGACGCAGACCGTTCATGAGACATACTACGTGGCCAACCGGGCCTGTGGGACGATGATGTATACCGATCATGCCATCTATGCCGAAGATGTGGTATTTTTCCGGGACGGTGATTTTCACTTGCTGCAAGAGCCGGTTACGGCGTCGGTACTGACACTTCCTGCGGTGAATATGGGACAGGTGGTGTTAAAAGGAGAGGATACCGCCCTGGCAGGAGCAGTGATGAAGCACAGGATGAAGCTGGCCCTGGCTGTGTTTGCAGGGCAGGGCTGCAGGCATCTGATTCTGGGGGCTTATGGCTGCGGGGTATTCCGCAATGATCCGGAGCAGGTCGCAGCGTGGTGGAAGGAACTGCTGGGTGATTGTTTTGCCGGGGTGTTTGAGACAGTCGTATTTGCAGTGCTGGATCGAAGAGGCGGAAGAAGTATTGCTGCGTTTGAACATGAGTTTGGCTGTGCCGGGTGAAAGGCAGGGGTATGTATATTAAGCTGATTCAGCCCAAAATGAACAAAAGGCCGATGGATACGGATCTGAAAATCCATATGGCGCCGCCGCTGGGACTTCTGACCGTTGCCGCTCTGCTGAGGCAGACGCACCGGATCTCTCTGGAAAATGAAAATGTACAGGAAATCGTGTATGAGGACAGTCCCGATCTGGTGGGGATATCGGTGACGGTGGATACTCTGCCGCGGGCAGTCCGGATTGCAAAGCGGTTCCGTCAGAAAGGAATTGCTGTGGTGGCAGGCGGGATTCATATTACCACGGCTGCGGACACCATTCCGGAAGGCTGCTTTGATGTACTGTGTATCGGGGCGGCAGAAGGGACCTGGCCGGATATCATAAGAGACTATGAGCAGGGCAGCCTGAAACGGGTGTACCGGTGCAGCGGGAAGCTGCGGGGAGCGGATCTGGTGTCCCCGGCCTATGATCTGGCGGACCGGGATATGTATCTGTACTGCAATGTGATCCATACCAGCAGGGGATGCCCGTTTCGTTGCGATTTCTGCTATAACAGTGCAGAGCAGAGGCATTATCTGAACCGTCCCATTGCAGATGTGCTGGAGGATATCCGGGCGGTACATTCCAGACACATTATGTTTATTGACGATAATTTTGCAGGGAATCCTGAATGGACCAGAGCATTTCTGCAGACCATCCGGCCTATGAAGCTGAAATGGAATGCGGCAGTTTCCGTCAATGCGGCCCGGGATCCGGCGCTGCTGGATCTGATGAAAGAGAGCGGCTGCCAGAGCCTGTTTATCGGGTTTGAAAGCATCAGTCCGGATTCCATCCGGACGGTACATAAGGTACAGAACAGCACGGCAGAGTATGAGCAGGCCGTGAAAGCCATTCATGACAGGGGCATTATGATCAATGCCAGTTTTGTATTCGGGCTGGACGGAGATACCAGAGAGACTTTCCGGGCCACACTGGACTGGATCCTGCAAAATAAAATCGAAACGGTCACATCCCATATCCTGACTCCCTATCCGGGGACAGCGCTGTATGACAGAATGAAACGGGAAGGACGGATTCTGACGGATGACCTGTCTCTGTACAATACGGCCCATGTGGTATTCCGTCCCAAACAGATGACCGGGCGGGAGCTGTATACCGGATATGTATGGCTCTACCGGCAGGTATACAGCCTGAAGCATATCCTGCAAAGGATGCCGGTACAGAAGCGGCAGAGAGTGCCCTATCTGTTGTTTAACCTGTTCTACCGGAAATATGGAAAGCTGACAGATTTTCTCTGTAAAAGAGTCACATACAGGCGCATCGGGGCCGCCGCCGCAAAAATGTCTTATCTGTATGATGGCAGTACGGAAAGGTAGAAGTTTTTGCAAAGGGATATGATATTCCGGAAACAAAAATTCCGGGAAAGGAGGGGGTATGAGGACAAAACTGCGGATGCGGGAAAAAATATTGCTGGTGTGTCTGTGCAGCACGCTGGCAGCGCTGCTGATACAGACAGTGCTTTATCAGGGGGCCTCCTCCGCGCTGATTTATGACCAGGCGGAGAATGAAAGTTTCCATACACTGGAGAATATGCAGAATGAGCTGAACTCTTTTTTCCGCAATATAGAGAGAGGCCTGATTAAAATATACAATGACAAGGAATTTATGCGGGATCTGGGCAGCAGCAGCGTGGAGGAGCTGCAGCGCAAATATTACAGGCTGGCCTTTGACATGGCAGCGGAAAATTTCAGCACCGCCGACAATGTGGTGGCTTTTTATGTATATACGGCGGAGCATGAACTGGTCAGCGCATACCGTAAGACAGTAACACCGAAATACAATTATCCGCGGGATATCCATGAGACGCCCGGATATAACGGGAAGAAGGTCAGGGAATATGTGGCTTCTTCCGACAACGCCATGCTGATCTCCAGTTATTATAATGAGCACCGGGAAAGGAATATTGTCCGGTTTGTGGTGAAGATTTACAATACCACCGATCTGGATGAGCGGATCGGCTATCTGGTCTGTGATGTGGACAGTAAGGCATTGGAAAAGATTATGAAGAAATATGTGGTTAACGACGCCATGTATATCTGGCTGCAGCCTATGGGGGACCGGCAGATTTATGCCATCGGCAACCTGGAGGCGGAAAGCGCGGACTATTATGAAAAGGTCAGCGCCTGTATCCGGGCAGGGGAAGCAGAAGAAATTGCACATATTTCTGAAAAAAACAAGGTGTTGTTTCAGGTATCCCAGCAGAAATATAATATGAATGCCTATTCCATTATGCCCCAGGAGATTTTGCGCCAGAATCAGGCGCTGCTTACCCGCAACCTGATTTTGACGGCGGCAGCCATGATCGTACTGATGACCATTGCTATTTCTTATGTTACAAAAAGCCTTACCAGACCGCTGGAGCAGCTGACAGATACGATCATTCGCATCCGCTACGGCAATACAGGGCTGCGGGCGGCTTACAGGGCGGAGGATGAAATCGGACGTCTGGGCAAGGAATTTAACGAAATGCTGGATGAGATACAGCGTCTGATCGGTAAAGAGTATGAGAACCAGCTTCTTCTGAACCGGGCGGAATATAAGGCTCTGCAGGCGCAGATCAATCCTCATTTTCTTTATAATACGCTGGATACCATGAGCAGTATTTCCAGTATCCAGAACTGTGAGATTGTCAGCAGCTTATGTCAGTCTCTGTCGGGCATTTTCCGCTACAGTCTGGATATGAAGCATCCCTATTCCACGGTGGCGAGGGAGATAAACCATCTGAAAAACTATATTTTTGTCATGAATGTGCGGATGCGGGAAGAGGTCAGATATAGTTTTCGCATTGAAGACAGTGTGCTGCAGGATTCCATTCCCCGTATTTCTCTCCAGCCTCTGGTGGAAAACGCACTGAACCACGGACTGAAAAACAAACACGGAGAAAAATGTGTCAGTGTAACGGCCAAAGAGAGCGAGGGACTTCTTCTGATTTCTGTTACGGACAACGGGGTAGGGACAGACAGCGCGGAACTGAACCGGAAACTCCGGGAAAATGACAAGGATGTCATAGAATCCGGGGATTCCATTGGCATTTACAATATCAATGCCCGTCTGAAAATGTTGTATGGACAGGATTACGGGCTGTCCGTGGAGAGTGCTTATGGGGAAGGCACCTGTGTGCGGCTGCGGATTCCCCGCATGAAAGTGGATGAGGTGGAGACATGGAACAGGTAAAATACAGGCTGCTGATTGCGGATGATGAGTACTGGACACGGGAGAAGATCAGAACCATGATCAACTGGGAAGAATATCATATCACGTTTATGAAACCGGCGGAGGACGGGGAGGAAGTTCTCTGGAGGATGGATACGGAGGGAGCGGATATTCTCATTACAGATATTAATATGCCGTTTGTAAACGGTGTGGATCTGGTACGTCGGGTAAAGGAGCGCTGGCCGGAAACGGTGGTGTTTGTGATCAGCGGCTACGACGATTTTCAGTATGTGAAAAATACTTTGATAGCGGGCGCTATCAATTATCTGCTCAAGCCTGTGAGCAAGATAGAACTGGTACATGCCATTTCCAGGGCGCTGGAGATTATCGGCAGGCAGGAGGCGGACCGCCTGCAGACCAGAAAATTCGCTTCCCTGATGCAGGATCGGGAACTGAGTTTTCTGGTGGAAAAACAGCGCACGCCCTATATGCCGGCCATAGCCGTGGGAGATGGGGCAGGCATGGCCGGCTGCAGTGTGATGCTGATTAAGATTCATGAACTGCAGAGTTATATGGAGGATTTTCACTATGATATGAACCTGCTTTCCTGCCATATCAAAGAGAGGATCAGGGAGATTACCGATTTGGAAAATCTTCTGATCTTTAATCATATCTATCGCTCCAATGAATTTATTATCATAACAGAACTGAATCAGAGCCGGCAGAAAAAAGCGGCGCTGCGGATTCTGGAGCATTTCAGGGAAGAGGGAAAAAGTCCTGTTACTGTTGGTATCAGCGAACATACCTATACCATGGAAAGCATCCATGGGGCTTATGTGCAGAGTGTGTCTGTCCTGATGACAAGGCCCTTCAGCAGAGACAGTATGGTTATATTCTGCAATGAGGAGGAGACGAGCATCCGGAAAACGGTACTGAGCCGCATCAGTCAGGAAACGGAAATGCAGATCCGGGCATTGCTGAAAAGCGGGAACGGCAAAGCGTTGAAAGAACTGATTCTGGACGGCATCGGCCTGGCGCACTGCGCAGACCGGGGCTGGGGCTATCTGGAAGTAAAACAGACCGTTAAGCGGATTTCCAACCTGCTGCTGGACGATACCCTGCAAAAAGGACTGCCGGAGCAGATGCAGGAGATGGAAAATCTGGCCGAAATGGCGGATAAGATGGTGGAACGGCTGGATGAAAGACTGCTGGCCGATATTCTGACCGAACTGATCGACAGCGCGATGACACAGATCCGGCAGGATTCCGGCGGCACCATCCGGGATATTATCAGGGCCGCTGTATCATATATTGATGAAAACTATTTTGAAGAACTGACCCTTGTGACGCTTGCCGGCCGGTATGGTGTGGAAAGTTCCTATTTTTCCAGAATGTTCAAACAGGAGACAGGGAAGAACCTGATGCTGTATATTGCGGAAAAAAGAGTGGGGAAGGCCAGAGAATATATGGAAGATAAAAACATCAACCTGACAGAAATCGCATTTCTGACAGGGTATGATGATTATACCTATTTCAGCAGAGTATTTAAAAAAATTACCGGGAAGAGTCCCAGGGAGTATCGGGGGGATCTCTGAGAGCGGCAATGCACAAAAAAGTACAACCTATCTTTACAAATATGTCCTAGTTCCTGCCGGGCAAAACAGGGTAAACTGGATACAACATGAAAAAGCAGAAAGGATAGGGAGAAGCGTATGAAGAAAAAACTAATCAGCCTTATGTTAGGAACAGCAATGGTTGCCGGCGCTCTGACAGGGTGCGGTGGAGGCGGAGACAGTGCGCCGTCAGAGGCTCCTGCGCCTGCGGAAAATGAAGAAGCGGCTGCCGGAGCGGCAGAAAATGCAGGCGGCGGTGATGTATCGGAACCGGTGACCCTGACCGTATTGGCAGGGCAGTCCACAACGGATGCGGGCATTGAGGACATGATCGACGAAGCGCTGGCAGAGCAGTATCCCAACATCACACTGGAGTGGGAATGCGTGGACTGGGGAAATGATTTCCAGCCAAAGATGCAGCAGTATATGCAGTCCGGCCTGCCTGATATTATGATCGGCAAGGCGCAGGATGTGGCTACTTACGCACCGCAGGGTATTCTCGGTGAGATTGATGCCACATACCTGGACAGAGGACTGGATGCCGCCAGGGAAAATGTAACGATTGACGGCAAGACCTACGGCCTTGTATACAACGCATTATACCAGGGAGTATATTACAATAAAACCATGTTTGCGGAGAACGGCTGGGAAATCCCCAAAACCCAGGAAGATCTGCAGGCTATTATTGACGACTGCAAAGCAAAGGGCATCACACCTTTTGCAAGCCATATGGTGGATACATGGTCTATCGGCAATGTGACCATGCAGTTCATGATGAATGATGTATTCAACAATGATCCGGAGTGGGGAGACAAATTCCGAGCAGGGGAAGTATCTTTCTCTGAAGACAAAGCGGTACAGACAGCATATCAGTACAACAAACTGATTTTTGACAATACCTATCCGGAGACATTCTCCACAGAACAGACAGACTGCGACGCAAAGATGGTACTGGGCGAAGCGGCAATGAAGGTATCCGGTTCCTGGTCCATCCAGAATTTCCTGGATATTGATGAAAGTTTTGATTTCGGAATCTTCCCGTTCCCGAATCAGACCGGTGATTCCAAACTGATCTTTGAACCGAATATTACCGTTATGACCAGCGCGAACAGCGAACATCAGGACGCCATCAACTGCGTATTGGATGTCCTGACCGGAAACAAGGATCTGGCAGTGGAAATCTACGATTATACAAAGACGGCTTCCATGCTCAAAGATGTTACTCCGACTTTTGCAAATCCCAGCCAGGAGGATATTGACAAGTATGCGGCAGACGGCATGATCGTCGATGTGACGCTGGGCAATAACCAGCTTGTATGGGGCGGTTTCCAGGAAGAAAATGCCAAAGATATTGCGGCGTGGCTTCAGGGCGATGCAGAATTTGAAGATGCGCTTAAAGCATCGGACGGAAGAGTGGGGGCGAGCAGCGCGAACTGACGCTGTACAGGATACTCCGCTGCAGAGAACAGAGATTGACCTGACAATGCCGCAGACAGCGGAGGATCACAACCTCAAAAGAGAGAAAAGGGCTGCGGCGACTGCCGGCAGCCCTTTTGCAGTAAACGCGTATCCGATATTGCCCATGACATCCATGCAGGGCGGGTTTTCTGCAATGCAATAGAAATATGCATGATTGGAGGTTCTATGAAAAGAAACAATACCATGGAAAAAAATATGGAGAAGCAATATCTGCTTCTGGTACTTCCCGGCCTGATTATTTTTACAATTGGCCTGATTATTCCGTTGCTTTTGGCATTCCGTTATTCCTTTACGAGCTGGGACGGCATGTCGGCGGAAAAACCCTTTGTGGGTTTCAAGAATTATCTGGATCTGCTGCAGGATCCGGATTTCCGGTCAGCCTGGTGGTTTACGTTGAAATTTACCATTGGCAATACGATTATCCAGAATGTACTGGCCCTTCTGTTTGCGGTGGCGCTGGACAGCGGCATCAAGGCCCAGAAGGTATATCGTACGGCATTTTTTGTGCCGTGTCTGATCAGTGCGCTGATCGTAGGCTTTGTCTGGCTGAAGATGTTTTCCAATGTACTGCCTGCAGTGAACGAACTTTTGGGGACAAGTTTCAATTTCCTGCTTTTCGGGGACGGCAAGACGGTGCTTTCCGGTTTGCTGATCGCCAATAACTGGCAATGGGTGGGCTATTGGATGCTGATTTATCTGGCAGGGCTGCAGTCCATACCGGGCGATTTGTATGAAGCTGCCAAGGTAGACGGCGCAGGCGCCTGGACACGGTTTAAAAATGTGACCATTCCCATGCTGGCGCCGGCCATTACCATTTGCGTGGTTGGTATTACCACCGGTTCCCTGAAAGTGTATGATCTGCTTGTATCGTCTACCAAAGGAGGTCCGGGCAGGGCATCCACTTCCGTGATTTATCAGACTTATGCCACGGCCATCAATGGCAGACAGTATGGATACGGATCGGCCATGTCCGTTTCGCTGGTCATCGTACTGCTGCTGGTGGCGCTGATCCAGGTAAAAGGATTAAAGAGTAAGGAGGTGCAGCAATAATGGCATGGAATAAAAAGAAACAGGCGGAAGAGGCGCCGCATCAGCGTTATACCAGAACCACGCTGTTGATACAGATTATCATGTCTGTGATGGCAGTGGTATTTATCGCGCCGCTGCTCATTATCATCAATTATTCGTTTAAGACAAAGAAAGAACTGTATCTGACCAGCCCTCTGTCGCTGCCGTCCTCATTTCAACTGGACAATTACAAAAAGGCTTTTGACAAACTGAATCTGGCTACCACCTTTACCAATACCTTTTTATACACGGCGGTGAGCGTTTTGATTCTGGCGTTGTTATGCGGGACCACTGCCTGGGCTATTGCCAGATGCCGGGCCAGGTTTTTCAAATTCTGTTACATATATTTTATTGTAGGCATCCTGATACCCTATCAGGCGTTATTCCTGCCAATCTATATCATTGGTTACCGCCTGAATCTGACCAATACCAGGTACGGTATTATTTTCATGTATGTGGCGACAGGTATTTCGTTCGGCGTTTTTCTGATGAACAGTTTTATGTCCACTGTCCCCATAGAACTGGAGGAGGCAGCCAGAATTGACGGCTGTTCGGTATTCCGCACCTATTTTACGGTAGTGATGCCGCTGCTGAAGCCTGCTATGGCCACATTGATTATCATGCAGGCTTTTCAGATCTGGAATGACTATCTGCTGGCCAGTCTGTATGTGAGCAAGAAGGAATTAAAGACCCTGACGGTAGCCATCCAGTCTCTGTTTTCAGCGCAGACCAGCGACTATACGACGGCTATGGCGGCCATTGTCATTTCCGTACTGCCTATTGCGATTCTGTTTATGAGCCTGCAGAAATACTTTATCAAGGGAATGACGGTAGGCGCGGTCAAAGGATGAGAAAGGATAAAGGGACAATATGTGGAAAATAATAGCAATGCATAAGCTGGGAGATATGCAGGCCGTTTACGGAATGGACAGTGAGACTGAGAATCCGGAACTGGTACTGCTGCCGGCCGGTATGGAGTACCGGGAGGCAAAGCGTGAGAAACCTTATGGCGACAGTCTGGTTCAGATTAAAATAGCAGGGGATACGTATCCGGGCGGCTATGCCGGCGGAAGGACGCTGCGTCAGGGACAGAGCGTACTGGATTTCCGGTACAGAGAGCAGACCGTGACAGGGGATAACGGAAGGTCGGATATCTGTACGGTTCTGGAAGATGGACGTAATTATAAAATAAAACATCATTTGATTTTTCATGAAGGGGATAAGACTCTCCGGTCGTACTGCACATTTCTCAATGCAGGGCGGAAGAGGGCGACGCTGGAACTTTTGTCCAGCTTTTCCCTGGGGAAGATTTCTCCCTTTATGGAAGGGGATGGCCATGATACCATTCGCATGCACCGGCTGCGCAGTGTGTGGAGTATGGAAGGGCGTCTTGAAACGAGGACATTGGAAGAACTGCAGTTGGAGCCTTCCTGGGCAGGGCATGCAGTACGGGCGGAACGCTTCGGACAGGCCGGCTCCATGCCGGTGAACGGATATTTTCCCATTCTGGTGCTTGAAGACCAGGTGAATCAGATATTCTGGGGTGCGCAGATTGCCCACAATGCCTCCTGGCAGATGGAAGTATACCGGCGGGGTGACGATGTAGCGATCTCTGGCGGCCTGGCTGACCGGGAACTGGGACACTGGATGAAACATGTGGAGCCGGGGGAAGACTTTACCACACCGGAGGCGATATTGTCCGTATGCCGCAGCCGGGACCGGGAAGTGATCTTTCAGAGACTGACATCGGCGCTGGATAGGACAGTGGATCAGGGGCCGGAGTGCGAGCAGGAGCTTCCTGTTCTCTTCAATGAATACTGTACGACCTGGGGATGTCCCAGTCATGACAATATTCAGAAAATTGTGGAGACCATCAAAGGGAAAGGGTTTTCTTATTTTGTAATTGACTGCGGCTGGTACAGGCAGAATGGGATCCCCTGGGACATCGCTATGGGGGATTATAAGGTATCGGAGGAATTGTTTCCCGAAGGCCTGCAAAAGACAACGGATCTCATCAGGGCAAACGGTATGAAGCCCGGCATCTGGTTTGAGATTGACAACATAGGCAGTCAGGCGCAGGCATATCAGGATACGGAACATCTGCTGAAACGGGACGGACGGCCGTTGACCACGACTATGCGTCGTTTCTGGGATATGCGTCAGCCCTGGGTGCAGGAATACCTGACGGAAAAAGTCATCGGCACATTAAAGAAATATGGTTTTGGCTATATGAAGATGGATTATAATGATACCATCGGCTTAGGATGCGACGGGGCGGAAAGTCTGGGAGAAGGGCTGCGGCAGAATATGGAGGCTTCGCTGGCTTTTATACGGATGGTGAAGGCCGGGGTGCCGGGAATTGTTCTTGAAAACTGTTCTTCCGGCGGTCATAAACTGGAGCCGCTGATGATGTCAGAGTGCAGTATGGCGTCTTTTTCCGATGCCCATGAATGCGAGGAGATTCCCATTATCGCCGCCAACCTCCATCGGGCCATTCTCCCACGCCAAAGCCAGATCTGGGCTGTGCTCCGCAGAGAGGATTCCCCGAAGCGGATTGCCTATTCCATGGCAGCCACTTTTCTGGGACGGATGTGTATCTCCGGAGATGTACAGGAGCTTTCGGAAACGCAGTGGAAGGTGATCGATGACGGTATTGCTTTTTATAAGAAAATAGCACCTGTGATAAAAAAAGGATTTACCTGGAGGTATGGTACGGAGATTACCAGCTATCGCCACCCCCAGGGCTGGCAGGGCGTACTGCGCGTGGGGGATGACGGAAAGGCATTTGCAGTATTTCATGGATTTCATGGGGCGGCAGGAACAGAAGGAACCGTTCCCATACCGGATGGTTTTGTGATTCGTGATCTGTACTCTGACGGAGCCGGTCAGGCCGTGCTCCGTGACGACGGCGTGCATGTACGGTTCAGGGAGGATATGCAGGCTGTTGGAGTGTATCTGGAAAGACAGACATAACTTTAATTCCGCGGGGAAAATGCCGCCTTTATGGACAGCCGTGGCAAGGCTTACACAGCTGACATTTCTCTGTTATGAAAGGTACAATGTTTTTGCATTTTTATGGTATCCAGGAGTAAACAGGGAAACTCAAATGCCAGGAAACATTGACCATCGGGCTTCTCTCAGGTATAATGGTTAGTATCAATATTAACTGGTTAGTTCAGGGATTGGGAGAAAACTTATGGGAAAAAGTGAAGTTGGTGTACAGGGAAAAAAGAGTCAGGCCGCGCGGCTGCGCCGTCTGGTACAACAGGCATTTGTTGCAGTGGGGCTGGGTATGGTTCTGTTGCTGGGTTTTCTTGCATTTAATATCTGCATGTCAAGAGTACAGAAAGCCCAGCTGGATACGGTCAAAGCGCTGAACCAGTATCGGATTGGTTCCAAAACATTGACGCATGAAGTACAGTCTTATGCGGTGACCGGAAATGAAACGTATTATAATGCTTATATGAAAGAGCTGAATACGGACCGGAACAGGGATCATGCCATCGAGACATTACAGAACTGCGGGCTCACCGATGAAGAATGGGCGAAACTGAACCAGATCGCTTCTCTGTCGGAAAATCTTGTCCCGCTGGAAGAACAGGCAATGGCATATGTGAAGGAGGGCAATCTGCAGGCTGCCCAGGACTGTGTATTTAGTGTGGAGTATGAGGAAAGTGTGACACAGATCAATGCGCTGACAGATACTACCGTGAACAGTATTCTGGAACGTAAGGACAAAAATCAGGCGTTTCTGCAGGGGCTTCAGGTTCTGTCGGAAGTGTTGTTTGCGGCTTCTTTTCTCTATGTGGTCATGCAGTTGATCAAGACGATAAAGTTTTCGGACAAAGAGCTGTTGCAGCCCATTGTGAAGGTATCGGAACAGATGAGCGTGCTGGCCGGCGGCAATTTCCATACGGGTCTGGCTTTGCAGGAGGATGACAGTGAAGTCGGCAGGATGGTATCAGCGATTGCCTTTATGAAGCGGAATCTGCTTGGCATGATACAGGAAATCACGGAAGTACTGGAGCAGATGGGAGATGGCAATTACAACATACAGATTGAACAGGAATATGTGGGTGAGTTTGTAAAAGTAAAGGATTCTTTCCAGAAGATCGGGGAGAAAATGCGGGAGACCCTGCAGACCATCCGCCGTGTTTCCGCTCAGATCGACAGCGGTTCCGACCAGCTTGCATGTGCGGCTGAGGATCTGGCAGAAGGCTGTACGGCCCAGGCTACCCAGGTGTCAGAGCTGATGATTACCTTTGATGAGATGACCAGAAGCATGGAGCAGAATGCCAAAGAAGCGGAGGAATCGGCGAAAATTGCTTCCAGAGCCGGTGAGACACTGTCCAGAGGAAATCAGAAGATGACAGAACTGAGAAGAGCCATCGAAGAAATCAGCAAGTGCTCCGGTCAGATCGGTACGATCATTGAGGATATCGAGGATATTGCTTCTCAGACCAATCTGCTCTCCCTGAATGCGGCGATTGAGGCTGCCAGGGCAGGAGAGACCGGAAGAGGCTTTGCGGTTGTGGCGGAACAGGTCAAGAATCTGGCCAATGAGTCGGCAAAAGCTGCGGGAAAAACCACGGAACTGATTGAAACCACAGTGACCGTAATGGAAAGAGGAATTACCATTGCAGATGAGACCACAGCCAATATGAAAGAAGTGATGGAAGATACAGAAGCCGCTACCGAAAAGATCGGTCAGATTGTGGAGATGCTGAAACGGAATACAGCTCATATGCGGGATGTCAACGACAGTATCGCTGAGGTATCCTCCGTAGTGGATAACAATTCGGCTACCTCAGAAGAAACGGCAGCAGTCAGCGAAGAGCAAAAGACCCAGGTAGAGGCTATGGTGGAGCTGATGAATCGGTTTCAGATATAGGATTTGCATGTGAAAAGCCTGTGTTTTTTGTGCCTGCCAATTTGTACATATCGTTTGCGTCCGCTTCCGGGCTGCGGATATAAGTAGTTCTAAGTACTTTGATTCAGGATTTGGCAGGTGACGCAACTGGCCTGCATTCGCCATCCAGGCTCAGGCAGGCCGTTCCCGGACATCCCTGTCCGGGAATTGCTGACAGTGAGCAAAGCACTAAGAACTTCTAATATCCTCCACAGGCAGCGGTCAGCAAACGATATGTACCAATTGGCAGATATAGGCATAGGCAGGCTTTTCATTCAGGCAAATGATAAGAACAGAGTAAAAAAGGCTTTTCGAAGTGCAGGGGTGCTTCGAAAAGCCTCTTTTGTTATACGGGGGATTCCTTTTCAAAAATTTTTTATGGCTCTGCAAAATACTCCAGGTTTCCGGCCATAACGATTTCCAGTTTGGAGTAGTATTTACTCCGGGTGATTTCCCGGCCATAGCACATCTTTTCAAATAAGAGGCGGCAGGCCAGGTGGGCCTGGGCTTCCAGATTCTGAAAGACAATGGCGTCTATGGTATGGTCGGCGATATAGGGCCTGATCTCAGGAAAAAGGTCCATACCAATCTGACGGATTTTTCCGAAACAGGAATCAGGAGGGGGATCGTGTGATTTTGTTGAACAGGACATTCTGTTCCTTCATGGATATTTTTCCGACCTGATACCCATATGCGGTCAATTCTTTTTTGTATTTTAAAAAGGAATGGTCAATTGGTATGCCGGCAATGGTTTGTATTTCATCAAAGGACAACCGGAAAGAATCACGGCTGTCCTGTTTTACATGTTCCCATAATGGTTCATATTTGCTCATTATGTTTTCCTCCTGTGATTTTCTGTTCAGACAGAGTATAGCACAGGGAGGAAAAGATTGACAGATACAAACACTCTTTTTCGAATCATATCTGTATGGCAAATTTTTATTCCCTTTTCCATTTTGTGTTGAGAAACGCTTATAAAATTTCCTCATTGTTAAAATGACAGAAAACCGTTCAGTTCAGGAATCGGAATCCCATAATGATAATTCCAAGAATCGCCAACACGATACCGGTAGCACGATTCAGTGTCTTGGGCTGTGCTTTATTGGCAAATACAGCGGCTATGCGTGCCCATAAAAGTGTGAAGATCACGCACAGTGCCCACGTCAGCATATCTGGTATGCCTCCGATCGCGAAATGGGACAGCGTACCTGTAAACGCAGTAAACGTCATAATGAACACGCTGGTTCCCACAGCTGTTTTTAACTCATACCCCAGAACGCTTGTCAGAATCAAAAGCATCATCATACCGCCGCCTGCGCCTACGAAGCCGCAGATAAAGCCAATTAAAACGCCGCAAAGCAAGGACTGAAGCACACGTTTTTTGGCGGATATATCCTTCATAGATTCTTTGGTGGTCATGACAGGCTTCACAATGAATTTGACACCAAGGATGAATGTCATAAATACAGAAAAGCTGCCCATCGTTGTTGAGGGAACAAGGCTTGCCACATAGCTGCCAACTACCGTAAAGGTTAACACACTGGCCATCATAACCAATCCATTTTTTATGTCCAGATTTTTGTTCTTATGGTAGGTGTAAGCTGAAACCGCACTGGCTAACACGTCTGATGAAAGTGCAATTCCCACTGCCATGTATGGGTCGATATTCAAAAAAGTAATCAGCATTGGACTGATGACCGCAGCGGCGCTCATTCCGGCAAAACCGGTGCCGAGTCCAGCACCCATACCTGCAAAAAATGTTACAAAAATCGTCAACAAGATTTCCATATATTACTGTTCCTCCTCTAAAATTGTGTCTAAACTTTCCTCAATCATGCACATCACACTATAAAACGTATCTCGCATATTATCATCTGTGTTGGAAAACAGCCTCTCTATAAAAGAATTTTGGATCCGCCGCCCCTGTTCGATCACAGGCTGAGCTTTGTCTGTACAAAGCAGTTCTGTTTTGCGGCGGTCGCCCTTTACCGAACGCCTTATCAGGTATCCCTCATGTACCAGACGCTCCACATGGACGGATACCAGATTTGCTTTAATATGGCGTACCTCTACGATATCGCTGGCTGTTTTGTAGGTGGGATTGTTCCCAAGAAACATCAATATGTCGAAGGCCGTTTGTGGAAGATTTAACTCTTTGCAAAACGGTTTGCATACTGCGCTATATGCCAGTGGGATTTTTCTGAATATCTCAATATTCGGATTCATATCTCATCCTCCATACGTATATATTCTTTTTTTGGATTATTCATTTTTGAAGTATTATAGTGCACGGAGAAGCGATTGTCAACAGTCAAAAATCATTTAATACAACGTATATAACCGGTTTATTGCACTGATTATGTCATAACCAATTTTCCTTTTTAAGAAGCCATTGGTGAGATCGTTGGTGGTCGAAACTGCCAACACGAAAGAGAAAAGGAACGATTTTTATGCCATCTATCTTTCGAGGCCTTTTTATGATATGATTAAGGAAGCGCACTGATGTGCGCGTAGGTCGGCAGCCTGACGGCTGACGACATGATATAATAGGAAGCGCACTGATGTGCGCGTAGGTCGGCAGCCTGACGGCTGACGACATGTGATATAATAAAAAGGCATTTTAATACCAAAATCCTGATAATGTATTTCTTTTGAAATGGAGTAAGGTACAGGATTGCCTGCGGCAGTTTCGGCTTGCTTTAGAAGATATAAAAAAGCGGAAGGAAATAAAAATGGAGACTGCTATCCAAAACCGGAACAGGAAGGGAGCAGAGCAGGGCATGGAACGGACTGATAAAAAACAGCAGCGTCTGGCATATGTGGCCCGCCGTTATTATCTGGACAATCAGAAACAGAGTGACATTGCAAAAGAAATGGGGATTTCCCGTCCTATGGTCAGCCGTATGCTGTCAGAAGCCAGAGCGCTGGGGGTGGTGGAAATTACAGTCCATGAACCTGACAGTCAGGCAGACGGACTTTTCCGGAGGGTTTGCCGGCTGCATTCCCTTAAGGGCGGCCGGGTGATTGAAGATGCAGGAGATGACCGGCTGACCAACCGGCGTCTGTCTCAGGGAGCGGCGGAGCTTTTGCAGGATTTGAAAACCTGCCGTCTGGGAGTGGGATGGGGGTATTTTGTGGGGCAGCTTGTGACCTGGCTGGAAGAGAATCCCCGGCCGGAAAGCAGTGTACAGGAGATCTGCCCGCTGGTGGGAAACGCTGGTTTCCCGATCCGCAATTACCATTCCAATGAAAATGTGCGCCTTCTGGCGCAGTATCTGGATGCCGGCCCTCATTTCCTCTATCTGCCGGCCCTGCCGGAAAGTCTGGATGAAAAGCAGGTATTGTGTTCCACAGAGTTATATCATCAGATCTGCAGGGTGTGGGAACAGATGGATACGGCGCTGGTCAATATCAGCAATTATCCTTCCACGCCGGATTTTGCTTCCGTAGCCCGTTATGGGAACCGTCTGCAGGAACAGCATGCCTGCGGCCGTCTGCTGGCTTATTATTACAATGAGAAGGGGAATATAATCTGTTCGGAACAGGATTTTGCCATTCAGATACCCCGGGAACTTCTGAAACGCTGTACCAATGTGGTGGGGGTATGTTCTGCCAACACCAGTGTCCGTGCACTCCGGGGTGCTTTACACAGCGGATATTTCACACATATTGTGGCCCGGGCCGGTCTGGTACAGGGACTTCTGGAAGCGCCATAAGAAAATATGAAAAAGTAACATATGTAACTGCATTGCAAGGATGGAACGGCAATGCAGTTATTTTTTTGTGCATTCATTATGAAAAAAGGAAAAATAGAAATTTATTTTTGTACAAAAATAAGGATTTATATTGACATTTGTAACATAAATATTATAATAAAAAGTATCTATTGAACTTTTGTGCAATCCTGTGGAAGGTAAATGGGATTTGGTATCAGGGAGGGATGCATCATGATTTTGGACCGGGAGGCAGTTGCCGCTATGCTGCTTGGCGCCGCACGGCTGCTGTCGGAGCATTCAGATCGGCTTTGCGAAATTGATTCCCGCTTCGGGGACGGAGACCACGGCATTACGATGAATAAGATTGCCCGGCTGATTACAGAGCAGGTGCCCCGGTGGGGAGAGCGTTCCATACCGGCGTTTCTGGATGATCTGGGGATGGCTGCTATGGAAGTCCGGGGCGGCTCGGCAGGCCCGCTGTATGGTGCACTGATCAGCGGACTGGGTGTACTGCTGGAAGAGGACGAGAAGGAATTGGATGAAGGGGGCCTGCGCAGGATGTTTGCAGGCATTTTACAGGAACTGGGAGATATTACCACGGCAAAGGTGGGCGACAAGACTATGATGGATGCGTTGATTCCGGCGGTGGAGGCAGCGCAGTCTGCAGAAGGAGACATCCGGGCGATTCTGGTAGCGGCAGCGGATGCTGCCCAGGCAGGTGCAAAAGCCAGTGAAGGCTTTGTGGCTAAGTTCGGACGTGCCCGCAGTTATAAGGAACAGACCATTGGCACCCCTGATGCAGGGGCGGTATCGGCATCGCTGTTTATCCGCGGGCTGGCGGAAGGTGCAGGCGTGTTATAAGATTTGTCGTTGTAAAAGAGATTCGGAATAAGGAGGGCATGGCCAATGAAAATGAAAAAGTTTATCAACAACCCGGAAAATCTGACCACAGAGGCGCTGGATGGTCTGGCAGCAGCCAACCGGGATATTCTGTACCGGGGTGAGGACAATATGATCATCAACCGGGGGCTGGAGAAAGCGGACCGGGTGACGGTTGTGACACAGGGCGGCTCCGGCCATGAGCCTGCCATATCCGGTTTTGTGGGAGAAGGCATGGTGGATATTTCGGTCGTGGGCGATGTCTTTGCAGCGCCCGGCCCGCAGGCGTGTGTGGATGCCATCAAGCTGGCGGACAAGGGAAAGGGTGTTCTGTATATTGTGCTGAATCATGCGGGGGATATGCTGACCGGTAATCTGACGATGAAGCAGTGTAAGAAGCAGGGACTGCATGTGATAAAGGTAGTGACACAGGAGGACGTGTCCAATGCGCCCCGTGAGAATGCGGATGACCGCCGGGGTCTGGTAGGATGTATTCCCGCCTACAAGATTGCCGGTGCGGCTGCGGCTGAAGGCAGGAGCCTGGAGGAGGTTGCAGAGGTGACACAGCGCTTTGCCGACAATATGGCTACGCTGGCAGTAGCTGTGAGAGGCGCGACCCATCCTTCTACCGGTGCGGCGCTGGCTGATCTGGGGGAAGAAGATATGGAGATCGGCATGGGGCAGCACGGGGAAGGCGGCGGCGGGCGCCAGCCTATGAAATCTGCGGATGAAACAGCGGAAATTATGGTGAATGCACTGGTAAAAGACATCGGGATCAAGAAAGGCGAGAAGGTTATGCTGATTATCAACGGTTCCGGCGCGACCACCTTGATGGAACAGTTGATTATTTACCGCCGTTGTGAGGAAATCCTGAAAGAACAGGATATAGAGATTGTAGCCAACTATGTGGGCGAGCTTTTAACCGTACAGGAACAGGCCGGTTTCCAGATGTTTATGGCGCGTATGGATGAGGAACTCCTGCGTCTGTGGAATGCACCCTGCCATACGCCGTATCTGACCAAACGATAAAGGAGGCAATAGAATGTCTGCGGAATATATGCACATCGGTATCCCGATTACAAACAAAAAACCAGGTATGACCTACAATGAAGGGGCAAAATTCTGGGTCAGCAATGTGGATGATTATGACTACAAAATAGAATATCTGAAATTCGAGGAAGGCACACCGTTTCCGGAGGTGCTTCACCGCAACCCTCATGTGGCCTATAAAGTGGACAATCTGGAACATTACATAGAGGATGCGGACAGCGTGATCTGCGGCCCGATGGATTCCGGCAGCGGCAAAGCCAGACTTGCTTTTGTCTGGAAAGACGGCGCAGTGCTGGAACTGTATGAAGAGAAATAAACAGAAGAATGCAGAAAAGTGTTGGGGCGGTCTTGTGCCGCCCTGTGCTTTCTGTTGTTCTGATGATTCCTGGAATCATTGTATTGATTCTGATAGCGTACATAAACCACACAAAAAAGTGACCGCCCCGTCCAAAGGTAGGTCACTTTCTTGTAAGTATCTTTCATTGGGCTGACCGTCCATTCGGAGATGATTTCACAGCTTCCAGGCGTTTTTCTGTGTCAGAGGGCACATGTTTCAGCCGCTTAGTCAGCGTGTTGCAGCCTGTGACAGGATTTTCTTATTTTGACTTGTATCGTTTATATTCTGGCATCATTCCACCTGGGCTGTTGTCAGGAATGCTCCGGATTTGTAAAGTACCGTTTCAGTATTTCCAGACTTTCCTCTCTGAGTACGCCGGCTGTCACCCGGGGCCTGTAAGGAGAGTGGGCAAATACCATTTCACTGCATTTGCTGCCTTCTTCGTGAAAAATCCGATTCAGGTCCATATTGCTGGCAGCATATACCAGCCGTCCCGGTTGAGACCATACCATAGCGCCAGAGCGGATAACTCTATGGCTTTTTTCATAAAAATTTCATCCTGATTCATAAAAAAATCCTCCTGTTGATCATAAGAAAATGCTGTAAACAAAAACAGCGCCAGCGCCTTCTGTCTGCAATGGCCTGACGACAGGAGGTCTGACACGACTTTCTTTTTTACCCGGCGGCAAAAAAGCAGCGGTTTCGGTTTAGGACAATAGAAAATATGGGAGATGTATCTGCATCCGCGGGTAAGAGTGTGTTTCACGGGTGATGCGGATGTGATAAAATAAAAAGGATCTTATTGTGAGCCACAGACGGACATCCGGTAAAAGCAGCCTGATGAAGCAGTCCGGCAAAAGCCGGCGGGGCAGGGAAAGAGGGGGAGTATATGGACAGAAATGATGGTTCGGGCCGGGGGCCTGGCGCAGGCATCCGAAACAGGGGAGGCGGTGGAGGCGGCAACAGCTCCGGCGGGGGCGGAGGCAGTTTTGGCGGAGGCGGTTTTTCCGGAGGCGGAGGCAGCTTTGGAGGCGGTTTTTCGGGTAATCATTCTTCCGGCGGCGATCCGCCTTCCTCCGGCAATGGCGGTGGACACAGAGGCAGAGGCGGTCCGGGATGGGGGATGGGGCCGGGGCTGTTTCTTCTGGCAGCGTTGTTTGCTGCCGTGGCTCCTTTTGGTAATACGGTGGAAACGGAAGAATATATGGTATTGGACCGGCTGGAAAATGAAATCGGCATGGATGAAGCCGATGTGGATAAAGTGTTTGGAAAGCAACACTGGCCGGGACGCCGGGACGGGGATGAGGCAAAAAGGGAAGAGGCGATGCAGGAGCCGGGAAAGGAAAAACTGGCAGAGGGATCCTGTATCCGAAGCGATCGGGTGATGGATGACAGACTGGGCTGGATTTCGGATACCCGGATGGTGGAAGAGGCAATGGGCTATTTTTATGCGCAGACAGGGGTGCAGCCCTATCTGCTGATCTGTGATTCGTTTGACGGCAAGGGGGAGACAATTACGGATGAGGAAGCCCACAGATATCTGCAGGAGCTTTATGATTCCCTGTATGAGGATGAAGGGCATATGATATTTGCATTTATGGAATATGCAGAATCAGAATATTACACCTATTTGTATACAGGGAGAACAGCGGTTTACATAATGGATGAAGAAGCAAGGGGAACGTTTCTGGAGTATGCGGACTGGTTTTATACAGATTCTTCTTTGTCAGACGATGCCTATTTTGCGGAAATTTTCCGCAAATCGGCAGACCGGATTATGCAGGGGAATGCTTAAAACAGAAAGATACAAAAATTTGATGAATCAGGACAGATGTCCTTACACAGAAGGGCAAACTGTTTTATAATGTGGTACAAGGTGATCAATCCTATGGAAAAGATGAAACTGTTGCCTCCGGATGAGCAGGCGTATATGGAGCGGCTTTTTGTACGATGTCCTGAAATGACTGAGAAAAACATGACTCTTCGAAAAGTGGAAAAAGGCAGGAACTTTGTGACTGCGGGAGAGCCGTGCCGAAGTATCTTCCTGATTTTAAAAGGGAGGGCGCTGGGAATTGATATGCAGATTCCTGAAAAAATGTATGCATTCAAAGAGTTTGGCCCCGGCAGGTTTCTGGGAGAATTTGAATGTCTGTCTGCCATACCGGAATACAGCATTACGATCCGTGCCCTGACGCCGTGTACCTTATATGTGATTCCTGCGAATCTGTATCTGGAATGGATGAAAAAGGATGGAAATGCGTTGTTTTTGCGAACGCAGAAGATTCTGTATGACCTGACAAAACAGACCAGAAATGACCGGAAGTATCTGATGCTGGAGAGCATGGACCGTATGATTTTATATCTGATGGAAAGTTACGAAAAGGAGGAGGTCTGTTCGGAGCTTTGTATCAGAAAGACAAGGGAAGAGTTGTCCGGCGCAATTGGATTTTCGGAAAAAACCATTAACAGAAACGCAAAGAAGTTGGAAGAACTGGGATTTCTTTCTCTTCGTACAGGCAAAATCTATATTTCAGTGCAGCAGTATGAGTCCATGAAACAGTATGCACAGGGAAAATTGTATTGAGGGCCTTATCGGGCAGCAGGCAGGCCGGGATATTGGGCCTGTACAGGGAAACATAAAAAGCGAGAGGAGAAAAGAAGGATGACATTTTATGAGAAGGTAAAAGAATCAGCGGATTTTGTACAGAGCAAAATCAGCCGGATGCCCACAATCGGTATCATTCTGGGAAGCGGCCTGGGAAGTCTGGTGGATATCATGGAGGATAAGACAGTGATCCCTTATGGAGAGATTCCCGGTTTTCCCCAGTCTCATGTGGCAGGCCATGCGGGAAATCTGGTAATCGGGCAGATCGGAACACAAACCATAGCGGCGATGCAGGGGAGATTCCATTATTATGAGGGGTTTGAGATGAAGGAGGTTACCTATCCCATTTATGTGATGAAGCTGTTGGGTATTTCCCATCTGATTGTAACCAATGCCTGCGGCGGGATCAACAGAAGTTTTGTCCCCGGAGATCTGATGATTCTGACCGACTACATCAATATGCTGGGAAGAAATTCTCTGATCGGGGAAAACGATGAGCGTTTTGGCGTCAGATTCCCGGATATGTCAGAGGCTTATGCGGGAGAGCTGATCGAAAAAGCGGAAACAGCGGCTGCCAGACTCGATCTGCATTATAAAAAGGGTGTGTATGCTATCTTTTCCGGGCCCTGTTACGAGACTGCGGCAGAGATCCGGGCCTATGCGGGACTGGGGGCGGATGCGATCGGTATGTCCACAGTACCGGAAACTATAGCAGCCAATTATCTGGGGATGAAGGTATTGGGGATTGCCTGCATTACCAATATGGCAACAGGGATTGCGGAAAAGAAGCATACCCATGAAGAGGTTGTCAGGATTGCCAATGAAAGCAGCCAGAATCTTTGCGCGTGGGTCAAACAGATTCTTGTGGACTGGCAGGCGTAGAGGGGAATATTTTGATCTGATTTGGGTCAGAACATCCGGATTCTTTAAAATCCGGATGCTCTGGCTTTTTTTGTGATACAGGAAATTCCTCCGGATTTCCTGTACCACAAAAAGCCCTCCGGGCGGGATCGCACTGCGGCGGAGAGGAAATAGATCGCTGAAGCGATCCGCCGCAGGCGGGAAATCCTGTAAAGCAGGATTCTTTTTCACTGTATACCCGAAACTTCTGCCCGGTGGGATTTATTGGCAATAGATACCCGAAAAAGTGCAAATTGTGCCATAGAGAATTTTTTGTCCGGATATCTGCTATAATGTCGAAAGATGTGATACAGTTGTGATGTTGCTATAACAGGGGGATAGAAGAGATGAAAACCAGAAAAATCAGCATTGCCGTACAGCTTTTTCTCTTCATTTTAGGAACTGCTATGATTGTGGTATTGCTTGTGGGCGCTGTTTCCTATGCTACTATGGAGAATTTCCTGAGAAAAAAGTGCATGGATGATGTAACAGAGATTGCAGTAATTGCTGCGGAGAATGTGGACGGAGAGATTTTTGCAAAGGCGATGGAGGGAGATGCGGAAGCTCTTCTGGCAGTGGAGGATTCTCTTCGTTTTTTTCTTGTGGGGGATTCTGTCACTTATGTGTATACATTAATGCCCGGAGAGCAGGGGGATTTTCAGTTCGTTTTGGATACAGATCCGGAGGATCCGGGAGAATACGCCGAGGCGTATGCGGCACAGGACGGAATGGCTGAGGCGATGGCAGGCAGGCCGTCTGTGACAAAGGAAGCCTTTACGGATGAGTGGGGAACATTTTACAGTGGCTATGCCCCGATCCGGTATGATGGCAGGGTGCTGGGGATTGTGGCAGTGGACTATGAAGCATCTTCCATACAGACTTCATTAAACAGTCTGGTACGTAATATGCTGATTTCCGTAACGATTGGCGTTTTGTTTGCACTGCTGGCAGCATCGCTGGCATCTGTAAGAATCAGGAGAAATTTCCGGAAAGTAAATGATAAAATTGTGGAGGTGGTTTCTGCCGGCGGTGATTTGACCAGGGTGGTGAATGTTGTTTCGGGGGATGAGCTGGAGGTCATCGGAAACAGTCTGAACCGTTTGCTGCAGAAAACCGCCGATACGGTCAGGGAGGTAAAAAACGAAGCCGGGGAAATTGACACAAAAATGGAATGTATCAAAAACTGTGTTTGCGGTTCCGTTTCCCGGATGGCCCGGATCAGCGATGCCATAGGGTCTATGGCGGCATCGTCTGAGGAAACTGCACTGTCTGTGGAGCGTGTGGGGGAACGGGCATCACTGGCGTATGGGGAGATTCGGAAAGCAGTGGAGATCGTGAATGAGAATACGGCCTGTGTACGGGACATCCATACGGCTTCGGCGGAACTGCATGAGGCGGCAAAACATTCTTCGGCGGTAATCGGGGATAATGTAAAGGTGATATCCGGGAATCTGAAAACAGAGAAAGAGAAGGCGGAGGCAGTTCTGAGGATCAGAGAGTTGTCACATGTCATTCTGGATATTTCCGAGCAGACCAATCTGTTATCTTTCAATGCTTCCATTGAAGCGGCACGTGCCGGTGCGGCAGGAAGGGGATTTGCAGTAGTGGCAGAAGAAATCGGGATATTGGCCGGCAATACCGGCAATGCTGCAAATGAAATTCAGAAAATGAGTGAAGATGTGGTGGAAGCCATTCAGGGACTGGGGCATCTGGCAGAGCAGACATTGAACCTGTTACAGGAAAAAATTTTTGAGGATTATATAAAATTCGGAGATGCTTCTTCGGCGTTTACAGATCAGTCCGAAAGGATCAGAGGTTCTATGGAAGAGTTACAGCAGATTACGGAGCAATATGCAAAATCGCTGGAATATATAAAGGACGCCATGCTGGCTGTGGGGAGTGCATCTGAGGAAAACAGCAGAGAGATTGAAGGTGTTTCCGGGCAGTTGGCTGATACGAATACAGATATCGGGAAAATCGAAACTCTGACAGAGGAAACCTGCAGGGCTGTTTCGGTGATGAACAACAATCTGAGCAGCTATCATGTTTGAGCTTTGTTGTTTTACTTTGGGGGGGGGTAAAATGATGAAGCAAAAAAAGTGACAGGAGGCATGTGAGATATGTTGGGCGGTTCGGTATTCATAGCGTTGCTTCGGTTTGGGATCAGTCTTGCCGGGGTCATTCTGCTGTTTTTCCTGATGAGCAATCCCCGGTTTGAAAGAAAAAAGATGATACTTTTCTATAGTTGTTTCAGTGTGGCAAGCATTGCGGCAGCATGTATCTGGTATGTGATTGACTGGGCAAACTGTGTAAAGATGGTGGCTTTTGTATTGTACATATTTTTTGCTGTCTTTTCTATCTGTATGAGCAGAGATCCGTTTTTTTTATCTGTGTATAAACTTGCAGTTACTTTTTATCTGCTGGCGGTGTTTCTGATCGGAGGAATCGAAGTTGCGGTTCTGTTTTTTCACAAAAATGTATGGGCGGATATTATCACCCGGATTTTACTGATCGGTATTATGGCATATCTGATTGATAAAAAGATCAAAGACTCCATCAGAGGATTTGGAGATTATGTGGAGACTGAACTGGATCAGTTCAGCATAGCGGTTATGATTATCAGCATTCTGTTTGGTATCGGGTTTATTTTAAATCCGGATATACGGGAACAGACACCTTATCGTCTGCTGCAGATTGTAATGAACTTTTTTCTGACAGGCTCCCTGCAGCTTCTGGTATTTCGTCTTTATCTCCATATTGGGAAAGAAAAAGAGTACCAGAGAGAGCATCAGTTAATGCAGATGAATCACCGGCTGTTGGAGAGAAATGTGGAACTGCTGGAAGAGTCGGTAAAAGCCGGAGACCGTATCCGGCATGATGCCAGACATCATAATGCCGTGATTGGAGAATATGTGCGGAGGGGGCAGACGGATGAACTGCTGCAATATCTGGAGGAATATGAAAAAGATATGGAGGTAAGCGCAGGGAAAAATATCTGTGCAAACACAGCGGTGAACAATATTCTGTCTGCGTATACAAGAAAGGCGGAGCGGGAACAGATCGAAGTGACATTGAATGTGGAGCTGGGCAGAGAACTGGCAATACCCAGCATCGATTTGGTGGCAATACTGGCCAATGCGTATGAAAATGCTATTTTTGGCTGTATGGAAGTGAAAAAGCAGTCGAAGGAGCGGGAATGCTTTATTTACCTGATGCTGAAACGAAAACGGAATAAACTGGTTATCTGCTGCAGCAATACCTGCCGGAAAGAGACTGCATTCAGAAACGGGCAGCCCAAGCCGGAATTTACCGGAGGCATCGGCGTTTTAAGCATCACCAGGACGGCGGATAAATATGGCGGAGAATATGATTTTAAAAATGACAATGGAGTGTTTATCTTTCGGCTGATTATGAATATTCCCGGCGCGGATGCAGGCAGATAGCTTTTGAAAAGGCGGCGCGGAGGGGGAGAAGCGAAGGAGGCAGTTTATGTATTTGATAGCGCTCTGCGATGATGAAAGAACAGAGTTAAAGAAAACCAGGAAAATGCTGGATGCTTATCAGAAAAGGCGCCCGGAAACAGAATTCAGGATGCAGTCTTTTGAGGATGCGGATGCGCTGTTGGAGCAGATCAGAGAAGAAGCCTACAGGCCGGACCTGATTCTGCTGGATATTTATATGCCTCAAAAGCCGGGAATGGAGGCGGCAAAGGAATTGCGCAGAATGGGGAATACCAGTAAGATTATTTTTCTGACCACTTCCAGAGAACATGCATTGGAGGCATTCGGCGTGGATGCGGTTCAGTATCTGGTCAAACCGGTTTCTGAGGAGCAGCTCTTTCCGATTCTGGACAGGCTGCTTGAGAAGGTAAAGGAAGAACGAAAAAAATATCTGGTGCTGCGGATACAGGGGCGGATCCGGCGTGTGGCAGTCAATGATATTGTATATTGTGAGGCCCAGGGGAAGCAGCAGTGTCTGTATCTTGTGGATGACAGCCGACTCCTGCTCCGCATGACAATGGGGGAAATCTATGGGATGCTGTCAGGATATCCGGAATTTGTAAAGGCGGGAGCAACCTATATTCTCAATCTGGAGTATGTTGATAATATGAATGCGCAGGATATCTGCTTCCATAACGGGAAAAAAATCTATCCGCCCAGAGGCTCTTATAAAACATTGAAAGAACAGTATTTCAGCTATTATTGTGAGGGGGGGGTGGAGGAGAGTTTCTATAAAATAAAACAGAATATTACCTCCATATTGCATGGCTTGGAATCGGGTGTCAGAAGCGAAGGCTTTTGGCACCCGATTTTTGCCGGATATTTTTATATAATAAAGAAAAAGATACAAAAGAGAACACCGCGAAGCATGGTCTGGAGGAGGAAGGGCGAATGGGAAATCGTTATGCATATGTCCGTGTCAGTTCACGGGATCAGAATGAGGACAGGCAGATGAATGCCATGAAAGAACTGGAAGTGCCGAAGAAAAATATTTTCGTGGATAAGCAGTCGGGGAAGGATTTTAACCGTCCCATGTATCAGAAGCTGCTGAAGAAACTGAGGGAGGAAGATCTGGTCTATATCAAAAGCATTGACAGGCTGGGAAGGGATTATGAAGAGATACTGAATCAGTGGAGGGTGCTGACCAGAGAAAAAAAGGTAGATATTGTGGTGCTGGATATGCCGCTCTTAGACACCCGGCGGGGGAAAGATTTTCTGGGGACTTTTATTGCAGATCTGGTGCTCCAGCTGCTTTCTTTCATTGCGGAAAATGAACGGAAAAATATAAAGCAGCGTCAGCGGGAAGGAATCGAAGCGGCCAGGCTGAGAGGCGTGAAATTCGGCAGGCCGCCCAAGCCGCTGCCGGATAATTTTGAACAGCTCTATCATAAATGGCTGGCAAAAGAGCTTTCTGCCACAGAGATCGCCAGACAATGTGATTTCACCAGCGCCACTTTTTACAACAAAGCAAAAAAACTGCAGGAGAAACAATAAAGAAATCTGCAGTGAAAAAAATTATACCTTATTTGGTAAAAACCTTTCGGCAAAATTTGACAGACAATAGAAGGAAAACCTGTAAAATGATTGTATGGAAATTAATTCCCTTGAATTTTCAATAAAAATGTAGTAAAATGATTATGTTTTTGAGCGGTATGATTTCATTCAAATAAAGTATACATAATTTGACAGACCGGGCCTGTATCGGGACCCAAAAGAAGCGGAGCTGTGAATATCATGTGTGCGGACAGTCAGTTTGTTCCCCAGGAGGAGCAGAGGCGTACCCTGTACAAAACGATACGCCAGTACAATAAAGAGCCGGTTCCGGCAGAGGTGATGACGAAGCTGCTGGATGTAGCCGGGGACTATTGCACTGTAAAAAATTATGTTTATGCCAGGTATGGCGGGATCAGAAGCCTTTCCAAATTATATCCGGGCTATACCATTCAGAATGAAATGACAAAAGCGGATCTGAGGCAGCAACTGGGCCTGCCGTCTGTGTATTATTATCTGGCTGTCTTTGATGCCCTGGGAGACATCAAGAGCCAGTGGTCCCGGACCAGATCAAAGGTTCTGGAGCTGATTGGCAGAAATATCCATCTGACAGCAGAAGAAAAGCATTATCTTCGGTTTTTATTAAAATCAAAGGACGCATTTGCGGCGGTGCTGCAGCAAACACCGGCAGAGCTGCCGGAAGCCATACGAAAAAAGCAGGAAGAGCTGGCGGCACTGACGGATTCCGGAAGGCTGCACCGTTATCTGTGCAGACAGGTGAGAAAATATCATGTCATGCTGCATACCGATGTGGCAGACGGTTTTTCCATTGCGGAACGGGCATACCGTTACGGAGATCACGGGATCTATATTTCCACCAAAGAAAAGCGCAGACGGGTTTTTGTACTGCTGACAGACAACAATCGGTACAACAGACAGTTGTATATCAAACTGTATCCGGAGCAGGCACGTATGGAGATCCGGATTCCTGTTCAGATGACAGCAAAGAAATATGAAACCTGGCAGAATACTGTGGGTCTTGCACAGGGGATTTTTACCATGCTGACGGTGGACAACGGACACAGTTACGGAGAAGCGCTGGGGGAGATGCAGGACGAATATTCGGAATGGATGCGGAGCCAGACCAGCAGTTACAACCGCAACCGGGCGGATAATCCGGGAAGAAAAAAATACAACGCCAAAAAGAACAGATACGAAGAACGGATTCACAGCTATATTAATCATGAGTTGAACCGTTTTTTTCAGTCAGAACAGCCGGGGCGGATTTATATTGTCAAACTGCCACGCCCTCAGGCAGGAGGCGTGAACCGGAAGATGAACCATACGGTAACTATGTGGCAGCGGGGATACATCCGGCGGCGTTTGCAGCAGAAGTGTCAGGAACGGTCAGTGGAACTGATAGAAGTTCTGGGAAAAGACATCAGCAGAGTATGCAGCGGCTGCGGCAGTGTGGGCAAACGGAAGGACGGCGTTTTTTTCTGTGAGGCCTGCGGCTATACGGACAGGGAAAAGACCAATACGGCCAGAAATGTCCTGCAGCGGGGCCTGGACGGAAAGGTTATTTATTAGATCATAGGAACAGCATAACAGATAAATTCCGGTGATGAGCCGGGGTTTTACCGAAAGCCTGACGGCCTGGGACTGCTTTGTGCGTTCATGATATAAAAACAGGATACGGCATTAGAAGGCGGGCGAGCTGCGGCGGCCTGCGTATTGGGTATGCCAGGACCCTGTGAACACGGGATACCGTGATGTAGCGGGGAGCGAAGCAGATGGGTGTCTGCAACATCGGAAGATGTCCAATGTGTCTTATTTAAAATTGAAGAAATAACAAAATGAAAGAGATGCGGGGTAGGTATGAATAATTTGTATATCAGAGAATTGATAGAAAAACTGGAACATACAGAGTTTTGGGACGGCACTGAAAAACAGTGTGGGTATGATGAAGGAATAGAAGGTCTGACAGAAGTGTTTGCCGTGCATAAGATGCGTCAGACAAGCGTTTTTTTTATTGGCAACGGAGGAAGCTGTGCCATAGCCAGTCATATGACAGCCGACTTTATGAAAAACGGAGGTATGAATACATGCTGTCTCTATGACCAGTCTGTACTCACCTGTCTGGGGAATGATTATGGATATGAGCATGTTTTTGCAGAGCAGATCAGATACCTTGCAAAAGAAGGGGATTTGCTGGTGGCAATCAGCAGTTCCGGAAATTCTCCCAATATCGTCCGGGCAATCGGAGCCGCCAGAGAGAAAAGGGCGGCTGTTCTTACATTTACAGGTTTTTTGCCGGATAACAGGGCGAAGCAGATGGGAGATATCAATGTATATGTGCCCAGCAGTAAGTACGGGATCGTGGAGTCCATACATAACCTGATTTTGCAGCAGATCGTGGATGCACTGATGGAAAAGGACGGGACAGAGACATGACTACGGCGCTGATTTTTGCAGGAGGGACGGGAAAGAGGATGAATTCCCGTTCAAAACCGAAGCAGTTTCTGGAGATGCATGGGAAGCCTATCATTATTTATACACTGGAGCATTTTGAGTACCATGAAGAAATTGATAATATGGTGATCGTGTGTATCCGGGAATGGATTGAAGAGCTGCAGGGATTTTTAAAGCGGTTTGGAATTACCAAGGTGAAAAAAATTGTGCCGGGCGGAAAAACCGGGCATGATTCCATTCATTTCGGCCTGCTGGGAATGCAGGAGTTTGTTTCAGAGAATGATATTGTGCTGATTCATGACGGTGTACGGCCTCTGATCAATGAAGAGCTGATTTCTATGAATATAGAGGCGGTAAAGAAATACGGAAATGCGATCACTTCCGAAGCAGTCAGGGAGAGTGTGGTCAGAAGTACAGACGGAAAAAGTATATCGGATGTGCCGCCCAGAGATGAGATGTATGTGGCCAAAGCACCGCAGTCATTTCGTTATGGGGATATTCTGGGCTTGTATGAGACTGCATTTGCAGACGGTGTCAAAAGCATTGATTCTGCCCATTTGTGTCATTTATATCACAAACCCATGCATTTGATCCACAGTACGAAAAACAATATTAAAATCACAGAGCCGGCTGATTTTTATATTATCCGGGCATTGTATGAGGCGTTGGAAAGTCAGCAGATCTATGGAATATAAAGGGGAAGTATATGAGAACGGCGCAGAAGCAGGAGATTTTGGAATTTATTAAGAGCATGAATGGCGCTCATGAAGAGATCAGGGAAACGCTGAAGCAAAAAGATGTTGTTTCGGCTCGTAATATGCTTGCCGAATGTCAGGAATTTGCCATAGAGCTGGGAAATGTAATCGAAAAGTTTGAAGGTGAGGACTGTCCGGTGATACCCCATATAGAGGCGTATTGTGAAACGCTGTACCGTCTGTATGAGGGAATGGGCGATGAAGTGAACGAGGCAGGGGTCTGCAGGCAGTTGGAAAAAAAGCTGCTGAAAGTGGAAAACAGTGTAAAAGGCCAGATTCCCATACGGAAAGAAGTGGTTTTTTTCCCGTACAAAGCATCTATGTGGGACAGTCTGGAAAGTGTTTATCTGGCGGCAAAGGCGGACTCTGGCTGTGATGTCTATTGTGTCCCGGTTCCCTATTATGATCTGAATGGAGATGGCAGTCTGGGGCAGATGCATTATGAAGGCCGCAGAGACTATCCGGATTATGTGGAGATCATAGACTGGATGTCTTATAAAGTGGAGGAGCGCAGGCCAGATATCATATATATTCACAATCCCTATGATGACTGTAATCTGGTTACCCGGATCCATCCGAATTTTTATGCAAAAAGGCTGAAACAGTACACAGATATGCTGGTATATATTCCGTATTTCATTGCGATCAACGATCAGGTGGAGGAACACTTCTGCACATTGCCCGGTATCCTGTATGCGGATCGGGTGATTGTCCAGTCCGGCGAAGTAAGAGAAACATATATACAGGAATTTCGGAAGTTTGAACGGGAAAATAACTGCAGGGGAAGGTTCGGTGATCCAAAAGAAAAGATCATAGCACTGGGTTCGCCCAAAATTGACAGGGTGATGCGGATTCAGCGGGAAGATGTAAAAATCCCGGAGGAATGGCAGCAGATCATCCGGGGCAGGAATGGTTCCCATCGGAAGGTGGTATTTTATAACACGACGATAGAATCCCTTTTGAAGATAGAAGCAAAGGCGCTGGATAAGATAGAAGATACCATACGCCTGTTTGAAAAGATGCCGGATGTAGTGCTTTTATGGAGACCTCATCCGCTTCTGGAAAGTACGATGAGATCTATGCGGCCCATGCTGCTGAAACGATACAGGGCAATTGTGGACAGATACCGGACAGAAAAAAAAGGGATTTTTGATAATACTGCCGATCTGGAACGGGCGATTGCCATTACGGATGCTTACTATGGGGATATGAGCAGTGTGGTAGAGCTGTATAAGACCACCGGAAAGCCGGTTATGATCCAGAACTATCGGATTCTGTATCAGGGCGACGGGAGAAAGGATAAATAAGCCGTAAAAGCGGCATAAGGGGAGAAGAAAGAACCGTGATTTTAAAAAATGCTCCAATGGAACGATTCGCGAAGGATATTTTGGAACATAAAAAAAAGATCATATTGTTTGGCGCCGGTACACTTTTGAAGAGCTGGATTCCTTATCTGCTGAGGGAATATGGCATGACAGGGCAGGTGGCGCTGATCGTGGACAATGACCCGGATAAGTGGGGCAGAACGGTGAACGTCAACCGGCAGGAATTTGTGATTCGCGGCCCGGAAAGCCTCCGCCATGTGGATGGAGAAGGAACCGTGCTCCTGATTGCCAGCAGTTATTTTGCGTCTATGATACGGCAGTTGGATGCCATGCGGGAACTGGATCAGACAGAATGTTATGTGGCGCCCATTATGCATATTACCAACCATCGGGAGCAGCAGGAAGATATCAGGGCATGGCAGGCAAAAGAGCAGAAAATACCAAAAGTGATTCATTACTGCTGGTTTGGCAGGAAAGAGATGCCGGAGAAAAACCGGCAGTACATAGAAAGCTGGAAGAAATGCTGCCCTGATTATGAGATCGTCAGGTGGGATGAGGGCAGCTATGATATCAGCAAGAACGAATATATGCGGCAGGCTTATGAAGCGGGGAAATACGGATATGTACCGGACTATGCCCGGCTTGATCTTCTCTACCATCATGGTGGCATCTATCTGGATACGGATGTGGAACTTTTGCGCAGCCTGGATGAACTGCTGTATCTGGACGGGTTTACCAGCTTTGAGGAGTATCCCACCGTCAATTTCGGAGGTGGAAGTGGATGCAGGAAGGGGCTGCCGATTCTGAAGTCTCTTCTGGAGTTTCGGGAAAACATCAGTTTCCGTATGCCGGACGGCTCCATGAACCGGGATACCTGCGGCTATTTTGAATCTCTTCCGCTGGTGGAAGCGGGGCTTCGTCTGGATGGTACGCTGCAGAATATAGAGGGCCTGACGGTATTCCCGTCGGAATATTTTCATCCCAGAAGTTCTGTTACGGGTCTGACACAGACCACGGATAAAACGTTTGGCGTACATCGATTTGACTGGTCCTGGACAGGCGGCGGGCAGAGGGAAGAAAAACTGGAAACTCACAGGAACTATCAGAAAATCCTGAAACGTATGCTGGAACATGAGGAGAGTGGCTGACATGGCAAAGCAACAAAAAGCAGAGAGAGAATCTGAAATCAGGGTTTCCATTGTTATGCCGGTACTTAATACGGCAGCTTACATAAGGGAGTGTATGGAAAGTCTGGTGCATCAGACCCTGCAGGAAATAGAGATTATCTGTGTGGATGCCTGCAGTACAGACGGTACCAGGGAAATCTTGGAGGAGTATGCCGGGAGAGATGCCAGAGTGCATATCCTGGATGATACAAAAGGCAGTACAGGATATGCCAACAATCTGGGCATGCAGACGGCCAGGGGTAAGTATCTGGCCATCGCAGAGCCGGATGATTTTGTGGCAGAGGATATGTATGAAAAACTGTATCAGGCAGCCATTGAACATGAGGCCGATGTGGTAAGGGCAGATTATCGGATTTTTTTCGGAGATCAGGAAAACAGGGAGTGGATTGATAAGGCCATTGCATCAGAAGATGCCTATGGCAGGGTACACTGTCCGGCCAGACAGCAGGAGCTGTTTCAGTTTGATATGTCCACATGGGCCGGTATTTTTGCCAGAGAGTTGTTTGAAACAGGTCTTGTCTGTCACAATGAAACGCCGGGAGCCGCCTATCAGGATAATGGTTTCTGGTTTTTGCTGATGGTGCATGCAAAGCGGCTGTATTATCTGCCGGTATCCGGATACCGTTACCGGATGGACAATCCGGGTTCTTCCGTCCATAACCGGAACAGGCTCTTTGCCATTTGCGACGAATATGAGTTTATCAGGAAACGGCTGGAGCGGGAAGGAATATTTGAGCGCTTTGAGTCTACCTATGTATGGGTGAAATTTATTCGTTACCTGTCCTCTTATTACAGGCTGGATGATACGTTGAAGCCTGCCTTTGCAGAGCGGTTTGCAGAGGAGATGGAGGAACATATGCAGCAGAAAAGGGAGAAACGAGAAACACAGCATGAGGCCATCGGTTTTTCGAAAGGACAGCAAAAGCTGCTGGAAGAGCTGCTTCAGGGAGGCAGTGTATTTCATGCAAACAGGATGGCGGAAAAGGCCCGGTTTCATGAGCTGACAGAGGGCGGCAGGAAGTTGGTCCTGTATGGCTGCGGCAGTGACGGCATCCGGCTGCTGAATTACAGCAGGGGAGCAGGCTGTCTGGATCGGATCGCAGCACTGTGTGACAGCAATCCCAGCCTCTGGGGGAGCGGGCTGTTTGGAAAGCAGGTCGTAGGGCCGAAGGAGGCCGGAAATCGTTTTGACGAGGCTGTCTATCTGGTGGCCAGCATCAATTATGGGGATGAGATCAGGAAAATGCTGTCGGGGAGGGGAATCCGTCAGGAAGATATCTGTGAAGTGAATTTCTGCTGACACAGTAAGAAAAATGGGGAGCATAACATGCTGGATGAAAAAGTGTTGGTAACCCGGTCGTCGATGCCGCCCTATGAGGAATACATCGAGGCGATCAGACCGCTGTGGGACAGCCATTGGCTGACAAATATGGGAAAATACCATCGAGAGCTGGAGAAACGATTGTGTGGTTATCTGGATGTACCGGAATTGTCTTTGATGGTAAACGGGCATATGGCGCTGGAACTGGTAATACAGTCTTTTGGATTTCCGGAAGGATCGGAAGTGATTACCACACCGTTTACTTTTATTTCCACTACCCATGCGATTGTAAGGAACCGGTTAAAGCCTGTATTCTGCGATGTGAGGGCAGAGGACGGGACAATGGATGAAACGAAAATAGAAGCGCTGATCACGGAGCGTACTGTGGCTGTTGTTCCGGTACATGTATATGGGAACATTGGCAGGATAGAGAAAATAGAGGAAATTGCATACAACTATGATCTGAAAGTGATCTATGACGCGGCCCATGCCTTTGGCGTAAAGTATAAAGGGAAAGGAATCGGCAATTATGGAGATGCTTCCGTATTCAGTTTTCATGCCACCAAAGTATTCCATACCATTGAAGGCGGTGCGGTGGCATCTTCCGATCATGAACTGTATCAGAGGCTGTATGATCTGAAAAATTTTGGCATCCGGGGGGAAGAACTGGTGGTATCCGTGGGCGCCAATGCCAAGATGAATGAGTTCTCTGCCATTATGGGCCTGTGCAACCTGAACCATATAGCAGAGGATATAGAAAGCCGCAGAAAACTATGGGAGAAATACCGGGAACGGCTGTCAGGGCTTCCTGGCATTGACTTTTTTACGGACAATCCGGATGTGGAGAAAAACTATGCCTATTTTCCGATTCTGCTTGGGGAGGACTGTCCGGTGAGCAGAGATGAGCTGTATCAGGTTCTGCAGGAAAAGGGTATTTATGCCCGGAAATATTTTTATCCGATTGCTTCCGACCAGAAATGTTATCGGAAAAAATATGGCAGGGCAGAGGTGCCGGTGGCCAGAAAATTATCAAAGCAGGTTTTGATCCTTCCTTTTTATGCAGGGATGGAACCGGAGACACAGGACAGGATCCTGGAAGTCATAGAGAGACAATAATACAAAATGGACGGATGGGAACAGATGGAGCAGGAAGAAAAAAGAGAAGTGGCCTATTTTGAAACAATGGAAGTGTCAGGCGGCAGCCTGTATGTGCAATTGTTGGACAAAAGAAGCCTGGCTGTGTTTCCGGCAGGGCAAAAGGAAGCGCAGCTTCTTACTATGGAAGAGGAGTACCGCTATAAACATTGTGCGGCAGACGAAAGCAGACTGTATCTGGCGGACAATGAGGGAAAAGCCTTGGTGGTTTATGAGAAAGAAACCGGAGTGCATACAGTATATCCGCTGGACTGTCAGGAAAATATTGACAACAATATCCTGACAGTAGAGAAATATGGGACCTGTGTGTTTGTCATCTCTCAGTACAAAGGGATGGTTTATCTACTGGATACAGAAAAGGAAACGCTGGTAAGGGAGGATGGATTGAGCCGTTTGCTGGCAGAGTGGCTGGGAGAACAGACAGAATGTATGCTCTGGTGCTGGCGGGCAGGCCGGACTTTATATATAAGGGCGTTGGCCGGTGGGAAATATGACCTGTTCTTTTATGATCTGGCGGAGCAAAAGGCAGAACATGCATCGGAAAACTTTTTCCCGGCTTCCATGATTGCGGCCTGTATGTTTGAGGACACGGTCTATGTTCTGGAGGATCAGAGCCATATCAGCATCCGGAGTCTGAAAAATCAGGATGCAGAACCGGAACGGATCTGTCTGACAGAATTGGAGCAGTCATTGCATAAACAGGGGATAGGTCAGGCATTTTCCGCTTTGGCGGCGACAAAGAAAAATATCTGGCTGTTTCCGTCTGCATTTTCTGAGGATATCTATCGGTATGACAGGCAGACCGGCAGTGTGGAGAAACATGACGGCTATCCTCCGGATTTTGCTTATGATTCCCGGAAAAATTGGGCCAAAATATCACAGATCAAAGAAAGAGAAGGCTGTATTTACGTGGCGGCCCGTTTGTCCAATTATTATCTGGTGATTGACACAGAGAGCGGAAACGGCATCTGGGAACCGGCCTTTGTGACAGACCTGGTTCCTTATTATATGGAAAAGGCACGGGAAAAGAAAGACAGCGCCCTGTATGAGTGTAAAGAGCTGTCATTGGAAAAGTATCTGGAGTATTTACCCCGGTATCAGCCTGCTGAAAAAGAGTGGGAAAATGTAGGGGAGCGGATATGGGAGAAGTTGAAATGAATGACCTGGGGTGGAAGATTCAAAATGCAGCACCTGGGAAAATCCATCTGTTTTATACAGGGCAGGCCGGATATATTTTGAAAAGCGGCAGCGGGAAACTGCTGGGCCTGGACTTGTATCTGTCAGAATGTGTGGAACGGATTGAGGGGCATATGGGGTTTAAACGTCTGCTTCCCCGGATTTTATCCCCGTTTGCGCTGGAGCTTGACGGGGTTGTGGCTACCCATGCCCATTTTGATCATTTTGATGCAGATGCTATGCCATGCCTGATGTCCGGTCAGAAAACAAAATTGTTTGCATCCACAGGGTGTGCGCAGGAAGTAAAGAGACTGTATTTACAGGAAGAGAGGGTCTCTTATGTGAAGCCGGGGGATGTGCGGAGGCTGGAGGATTATACGTTGGAATTTGTGCCCTGTGATCATGGAAGCGCTGCAAGGGACGCGGTGGGGGTGGTGATCACTGTGGACGGCATCAGAATCTATATGTCCGGAGATACCTGTTTCCGGCCCGATCGGGTGGAAGAGTTGTCGGAAAAAGGGCCGTTTGATGTGATGATTGCACCGATCAACGGAGCGTTTGGCAATATGAACGAAGAGGAATGTGCCAGACTCAGCTCTGCTCTGCAGCCGCGCCTGACCATACCCAGCCATTATGGAATGTTTGCGTCGCATGGGGGCAGTCCCGGACTGTTTATGGAACAGATGAGGGAAATCTGTCCGGAAAATAAATATCTGCTTATGACGCAGGGAGAGGGGATCCTGTTATGAAAGATGATCTGAAAGGGAAAAAGTTGTTGATTCTGGGAGCAAACCCGGAAACCATCCCATTGGTGGAGTATGCCAATGAGATGGGCGTTCTGACATTGGTGACAAGCAACTGCGCATCGGATGCAGCCAAAAAGTATGCCTGGAAGAGCTTTGAAACGGACGGCATGGATGTGCCGGGTATCGTGGCGCTGGCCAGAAAAGAAGAGGTGGACGGCATTCTGGTGGGAGTGGCAGATATCCTGGTGCCGGCTTACTGTAAGGCATGTGATGCATTGGGATTCCACTGCTATGCCACACAAAAAATTGTGGATGTTTTTTCTTATAAAGATGTGTTTAAGGCCACCTGTGAAAGATTCGGCATTCACGGGATACCGGAATATTATCTGGATGCGGACCTGAAGGAAAGGGATCTTGCCAGAATTGAATATCCGGTGATGGTAAAGCCGGTAGACAGCTGCAGCGGTATGGGGATGACTGTATGCTTTACGGAAAAGGAATTAGGGCCTGCCGTGGAAAAGGCGCTGGCTGCATCCAGAGTGAAACGCTTTGTCGTGGAAAAGTATATGCAGTGTGAGGACATGGGGATTTATTATACGTTCAAGGACGGCGTGTGCAGTGCCTCCTGTGTCTATGACCGGTATACCACAGATGAGCAGAAAGGGCTGAGCAGAGTTTGTCTGGGCGGGACATATCCGTCCAAACACATCGGGGAATATTTCAGCCGTATGCATGAAAATGCCTGCAGAATGTTCCAGACCATCGGAATCCGAAACGGGGTACTGATGCTGTCGGCTTTTTATGATAAGGGAGAATTTTATGTGTATGATACCGGATTCCGTCTGCAGGGAGAAGCACCCCATCTTTTGATGAAGGCAGTACACGGGTTTGACCAGCGGGAAATGTTGATCCGCTTTGCATTAACAGGCTCGGAAGGAAATGTGAACCTGAAAGAGGAGGATGATCCTTATTTCCGGGGGAAATGGGCGGCCACGCTCTGGTTTTTGTTGAAGGAAGGGACTATTGGAAGTATCAGAGGGCTGGAAGAGATCGGAAAAGATGCCCGCGTAGCGGCTAATGTACAGAGATTATATGAGGGAGATCAGGTGCCGGGTCAGTGGATCGGGACGGAAAAGCAGGTGATGACCAGACTGTATCTGGTATGTGACAGCAAACAGGAGCTGGCAGATGCCCTGACAGAGTATATGAGGAAAGTGGAAGTGCTGGATCGGGAAAACCACAGTATGCTTTTGCAGGGATTCCGGGTAAAAAAAGCGTTGGAGATGGACGGATATGACAGATAAAAGATTAGGGGGGAAGGTTATCGTAGTATCCGGAGGCACGAAAGGCGTGGGCCGGGCCGCTGCGGAAGAATATGCCAGAGAAGGGGCCAGAGTGGTAATCGGAGGCCGGGATGAAAAGGCAGCTCTTGGATCCATTCGGATGATGAAGATCTATGGAAGTGAAGGTATTTTTGTGCCTACAGAGCTGGGACGTGTGGAGGATTGTCGGAATCTGATTGATGAGGCGGTAAGACAATACGGCAGGATCGACGGTTTTTTCAATTATGCAGGGATTACTCCTGTATCCGGTCTGGATACCTGCGATGAGGAAACATTTGACCAGGTGATGAACATCAATTTCCGGGCCTGCTTTTTCTGCTGTCAACAGGCGATCCGTTATATGCGCCAAAGCGGCGGCGGGTCTATCATACTGACCGGTTCCGCCCATGCCTGGGGCGGACAGAAGGACAGGGCGGCCTATGCCTGTTCCAAAGGGGTGTTGCTGACATTGATGGAGCACATTGCCCATAACTATGCGTCGGAACAGATCCGGTGCAATTATCTGACACTGGGATGGACTCCCACAGAGGGTGAAGTGGCTTTCCGGGAGAGGCAGGGTATGTCGGAATCAGAGCTGCGCAGCCAGGCGGCAGGTATCCTGCCGATGGGCCGGATGCTGGAACGCTCTGATTATCTGGAGGCTTTGATTTACCTGATGTCAGATGCATCGGCTATGATGACAGGGAGCACGTTCCGGATTACGGCAGGAGAGTATATCTGATTGCGGCTCTGCAGAGACAGGGCCGGAAGACGGGATAAAAGACAGGAGGAAACATAATATGCTGAAATATTTGCCCGAAAATCTGATCGAACAGGCAGTTGCGGAGTTGAAACACAGTGATATTCCGGTATTTATATTTGGCGGGGCAAAACTTGCCAGAAAAATCAAACAATTTTTAGATGACCGGGAGATTGGAATCCAGGGATTTTTAATCAACAGAAAATATCGGGATGATGCATCAGACAGTTTGTATGGCTGTCCTGTTTATGTGTTTGAGGATTATCTGGCGCAGAACCAGTGCAATCTGATTGTAGCTTTTGCAGGATTTGATGAGGCACAAATTACGCAATACAGAGATCAGATTCATAAGTTGTATGTATTGGATTTTATAGGGGCTCTTTGCATGGAACATTATTACTGTCCGCTCTCTCAGGAATTTTATCAAAATAACATAGAGAAGTTTCAATGGGTGGAAGATCATCTTTGTGACGAAAAATCCAAAAGGGCATATAAGGAGTTTATTGTTCAGAGGATGTCCGGAAGGTACAGTAAGGATGAATATGAGTCTGATCAGTATTTTCCAGACGATATTATTTGTTTAAAAGAAGATGAAGTATTTGTGGATTGTGGTGCATATCAGGGAGAGTCTGCCATTGACTTCATTGCCCATATTGAGGCTCAGAAAATTAAGAAATACAAAAAGATTATTTGTGTGGAAGCAGACAAGGAAAATGCCGAAAAAATGCAGGAGGCAATGGGGCAATACGAAGATGTGGAAATTGTATATGCAGGTGTATGGGATAAGACCGGCTATATGAGTATGGCTTCCGGCTATGGACGGACTTCCAGGATAGTTGAGAATGGGGCTGATCAGGTCAGAGTAGAAACGATAGATTCTCTTTTACAGGGAGAAAAGGCAACTTATATTAAAATGGACGTAGAAGGTTCAGAATTGCAGGCACTTCATGGAGCTGAAAAAACAATTCAGAAATACAAACCCAGACTGGCGATCTGCATGTATCATAAACCGGAAGACCTGATTGAAATTCCTGCTTATATTGCCACTATAAGAAGTGATTATAAATTTTATGTCAGAAACCATAGTCAGTATGGCATTGAAACGGTTTTATATGCGATCTGAACAGTGTGTACAGAAAGGAAAGAGATGACAGAAGCTGATCGGATTTATCGGGAGGGGTGGCTGCCGGAAGTATTTTGGAAAGAAACGGTAAGCTGCGATTATACAATATCTGCAAATATGAAAAAGGTATGGGCAATAGAGCTGGATCTCTATAAGGAATTTGCCAGAGTATGTGAAAAAAATAATCTGATATATTTTACAGATGGAGGCACCACTTTAGGTGCTGTAAGGCATAGTGGATTTATACCGTGGGATGATGATTTGGATGTATGTATGCCCAGAAGTTCCTATGAGAAACTTAAAAATCTGGCATCGGAATTTAAAAGCCCGTACTTTTTACAGAATGCATATACAGATCCGGAATATGGGTATTCCTTTATGCGTTTGAGGAATGAAAATACAACAGCAGATACCAGACGATTCAGTACCTGTAGATTTAATCATGGGATTTTCATAGATATTTTCCCTTTGGATAAAGTGACGCAGGAAGATTATCTGTCCAGACGGGAAAAAATACATGAGTTAATTATGACAAATTCAGCGTATATGAGACGTAATTTTCAGAATAAGTCTGAGCGTGATCAGGCTATTATCTCACAGTATTATGACAGGGAGGCGGCGCCTGCGGATATATTCGAAGAGATAGAAAAGGTAGCAATGAAGGAAGAAGAAACAGAGACAGATTATATATCTTTGATTGTTTCTACCCAGTATGATGCTTCCAGGAAAATCTGGCCCAAAGAAATTTTCAACACTTATGTGGAAAAGGAGTTTGAGGGCATCAAGGTTCGCATTCCTGCCGGATATGATGAACAGTTACGTATTTATTTTGGCGATTATATGGAATATCCGCCGATTGAGATGCGAAAGGGAGGTCATGAAATTGATTATTATCCTGATATCCCGTATCGTGAATTTTTACAGGAGCGTTACCATTTGAAATTATAAGAGGAAAAAATATGTATGCGATTATCTTAGCAGCGGGCAAGGGCAGCCGTCTGCAGCCTTTTACTGAAACGATGCCGAAATGTATGGTAGAAATAAAAAATAAACCGTTGATTTTTCATACATTGGATCATTTGCTGGCCAGTGGAAAAGTTGACAAGGTGATTATTGTGTGCGGATATATGGCTGATATGATTCAGGACAGTATAGGTGGATCTTATCAGGGAATGAAAATTGAGTACATAGTGAATCAGGACTATGAAACGACAAATAATGTCTATTCTTTGTATTTGGTGAAAGATCATGTGAATGCCGACTGCCTGCTTCTGGAGTGCGATTTGTATTATCAGAAAAGTGTAATGGACATTATAATGGGCGGTGAAGCAGACTGCAATATTCTGGTAAGTCCATATAATAAAGACACGATGGACGGAACGATAATTCTGGCAGAGGACGGAAGGGCGAGGGAACTTCTGATCAAAGCACATCAGGATGAATCCAGGGATTATGGAAATGCTTATAAAACTGTTAATATTTATAAATTCCGACAGGATTTTCTGGTTAGAAAACTGATGCCCGCGTTGGAACTTTATGTTAAGACCGGAAATTTACAGAGTTACTATGAGTTGGTATTAGGTTCGTTGATTTATTTCAGGAATGACAATATACAGATATGTGTGGTTGATGAGCGGACTTGGTATGAAATAGATGATTATAAAGATTATGAAAGAGCAAGTCAGTCTTTATTTTAAACAGAGAGGAAAGAGAAATCTATGGAAACAGCTTATTTACCCGATGAATTTTCTTTTTGTATGCATTCCTGTGGATTGATACATGGTTTGATTTTTACAAATTCATTGGAAGCAGTGGAATACTGGTATGAGCGGGGAGTCAGGATATTTGAAGCGGATGTGGATCGTACATGGGACGATGAATTTGTTGCCTGCCATGACTTTGTAAAAGAGACATTTCAAAAGATGGAAATAGAAGAAATACCAGAACAATGTACTTGTGGATGGTTTCTGGAACAGAAATTGTATAAAAAGTCAACAAGCGGTTTAACCCCTATGTCATTGGAGGACATAATAAAACTGCTTCAGAGATTACCGGACAGTCTTTTTATGATTGATCCCAAAGTCTATAGTTATGGTGAAACTTGTCTGCTTTTGGATAAAATAGAATATTATATTAAAATATTTGGTATTGATGGCAGGCGTATTGTTTTTGAAACGTACAATGAAGAGATGATTCAGGCATTGCAAAATTATAGAGGACTTTTACAATATCAGTATTGTGTGGATGATGAAAGAGAAACAGAATCCACTGACAAGATAAGAAAGTGGGAGTTGGGAAAACTGATAAGGTTTTTAAAAGAAAATGATATTGGCATATTATCTTATCCCTGGAAATACGCGGTTGAAGAATTGGAAAAACTGAAACGACTGAAGGAGGAAGGTTTTTTTATTTTTTCCAGAACCAAAAATGATATTTTCTCTGATCTATTAAAAAAAGCCGGTATAGATGTCAATATTATTGATTCACTGGTGACAGAAGCACAGCGAAAAGAATTAAAGGCATACAGGGAAAAATACTTAAAGCAATATGGTATTTTGGTGAAAAATATATTTGGCGGTCAAAATTTTACGGGAGAAATTTAAAATGAATGATTTCTTGGGAAAACAGACAAATAAGTTTTGGAATTTTTTAGAGAACAATCAGAAACGGCTCCGGCATATACTGGGAACAGATGTGATTATTGACCAGTTGGCTATGTTAACGGATATCTATATGCCGGCTATGGTACAGCATCAGAAAGTGTTTCCCAAATACAAAGGCATGTATAAAGGGAAAACCGTTGTGATTACAGGAACCGGCCCTACGCTTGCTTACTATGAACCGATACCGGGCTGTATCCATATGGGAGTGAACGATTCCATATACAGGGATGATATTCCCTACGATTATATTTTTGTAGCAGATTATTGTCATCAAAAAGAACTGTTTGAAAAAATATTTTCACATGGAAATGAACTGAAAAAGTTTTTTGCCATTAATTACAGAAAAGATGTGAACAGAAACGCTTTGATTCCGGAGTATCTGAGAGACAGGGAAGGTGTGGAAACCATCTATGTAGACAGTCATGATGCAGGAATATATGGAATGAAGTATGAGGCATACAAAAAACTTGTATTTCCGCTGGATTTATCAGTGTCTCCTTTTAAATCTTATGGAACGTTCCTGTATTGTGTATTTCAGTTCGCTTTGTGGACACATCCGGACAAAATCTATATTGTGGGAGCAGATTGTTATGGACGGGGAAAACATATGAAAGGACTGAATGTAAAAGGAAAGATTTATGATTACAGTGCGTATGTGAAACCGTGGAGGAGATTAAAAGAGTTTGCACAATGGAATTATCCGGATATAGAGGTTGTTTCGGTGAATCCTGTGGGCCTGAGAGGCATTTTCAGGGATGAATATACAAATGCATATCGGAACCGAAGCAAAGAGGAGCAATCATGATTTGTCAGATCGGAAGGGAAAGAGGGCAGTTATGCAGTTTCACCAGGAAATTAAAATAGGGGATCGGATGATCTCGGAAAAAGAGCGGACATTTATCATAGCGGAAGCCGGTGTCAATCACAATGGAGATATGGGCCTGGCACGGGAAATGATTGACGTGGCTGCAGAGGCAGGGGTCGATGCGGTGAAATTCCAGACTTTTAAGGCAGAGCATCTGATCTTAAAAGATCTGGAAAAAGCGCCTTATCAGAAAGTGACTACAGACAGGGGAGAATCTCAGTACGACATGCTTCGGCGGCTGGAAGTGGGAAAAAAAGAGACAGAAGAGTTGATGGATTACTGTAAAAAGAAGCAGATCCTGTTCCTTTCCACACCCTTTGAACGGGTGAGCCTGGAAGAACTGGAGGAATTGGAGGTTGCGGCTTTTAAGGTGGCTGCCACCGACGTGACCAATATACAGTTTCTGCGCCAGGTGGCAGCGAAAGGCAGGCCGATGATCCTTTCCGCCGGGATGTGCTATCTGGAAGAAGTAAGGCTGGCGCTGGAGGCGATCGCCCCGGTGAACCAGGATGTGATACTGCTGCAGTGTACGGCGAATTATCCTATCCGGGATGAGGAGGCAAATCTGCGGGTAATCCGGACATTTCAGGAGGAATTTCCAATTCTGGTGGGGTATTCGGATCATTCTCAGGGAGTGGGGGCGGCGCCCTATGCGGTAGCAGCCGGTGCGAAGGTGATCGAAAAGCACTTTACGCTGGACAAAGGGATGGAGGGACCGGACCACAGGGCGTCAGTGACGCCGGAAGAGTTAAAGCGCCTGGTTATGGAGATACGGAAAGTGGAAGCCTATCTGGGCAGCAATGTCAAGACGCCCACCTGTTCGGAGCAGGGAACCAGGAGATCACTGCAGAAATGCCTGGTGGCAGGCACAGAGATCAGGGCAGGAGAATTTTTTACAGAAGAAAATATAACAGCCAAACGAACCGGCGGGGCCGGGATATCGGCGCTTTATTATGACAGCATAGTGGGGAAAAGAGCCGGAAAATCATATGACAGGAATCAGATCATTGAGCTTTAGAGCACGGAAGATGTGAACAGGAGAAAATGGACAGAGTTTGGGAGGCCTCTATGAACGCTATTGTATTTGGAGCAGCAGTGTCAAGCCAGGAATATTATGATGAAATAAAAAAGCGGTATCATATCGTGGCTTACTGTGACAATGACCCGGCAAAATGGGGCACAGAGTTGGATCATACCCCGGTTATTTCCCCCGGGGAGATAGGACAGTATCAATGGGATGAAATTATTATCGTGTCTTTGACGGCGATGGAGGCTATCAGACAGCAGCTATTGGATATAAAGGGGGGGGTGGTACCTGAAAACAGAATCAATACCTCCTATGTGGAGTATAAAATCCGGGCGAGAGAGTCTTTTGTGCAGGATTATGCAACCATTATCCGGAGCAATTCCGGTTTTGCGCCTGATATCTGTGTTGCGGAAGCAGGTGTTTTTCAGGGAGAGTTTGCAAAAGTAATCAATGAGAGCTTTCCTGATTCCAGGCTATATTTGTTTGATACATTTACCGGGTTTGATGAAAGGGATGTAAAGTATGAGAAAGCGTACGGATTTTCAGAGGCAGCGAAGGGAGATTTGTGTCTTACTTCGGAAGAGCTGGTCCTGAATAAAATGAAATATCCGGAGAACTGTATCATCAGGAAAGGGTACTTCCCGGAATCGGCCAATGGGATAGAAGAATCGTTTTGTTTTGTGAATCTGGATATGGATCTGTATAAACCGACTTTAGAAGGGTTGAGGTTTTTTTATCCACTTTTGATACAGGGCGGGATTATTATGGTTCATGATTATTTCACACAGGGATATGAAGGCGTCAATGCAGCTTTGAGAGATTTTATAACAGAAACCGATCCTACGATCCTGCCGTTCCCGGTAGGGGATCATCATAGTATAGCAATTCAGAAGAGGTAAGTATGCTTTATATATCAAGCTCCTGTCTGAGGGAGAAAAAGCCATGCAGAATAGGGGACATCATAAAAAAACTGGCAGAGTCAGGTATTCGCCATATCGAGCTTTCAGGTGGGACAGACTACTATGAAACCATAGAACAGGATTTGCTGAATTTTGGGAGGCAATACGGACTGACCTATGCCTGCCATGCCTATTTTCCACCGCCGGAGGAGCCGTTTGTGGTCAACCTGGCTTCCTGTGATGATGAAATTTATCAGCAGTCGATAGAACACTATGTGAAATGCATTGGCCTGTTAAAGCGGATCGGCTGCAGGACATTGTCCGTACATGCCGGATTTCTGACCCGGATAGGGGTCGGGGAAATCGGGAAACGGCTCCAGGGTGAGGTAGTCTATGAAGAAGAAGCCGCCTATGAACGGTTCATCAGGGCGTACCGGCAGATTGATGGGTTGTGTGAAGGGGCTGGTATTACCCTGTTCCTGGAGAATAACGTACTGAGTGGAGAGAATTACCGGGTTTTTGGCGGGCGCAACCTGATGATGATGACAGACTATAAGTCGATTATGAGGATGAAAGAGCAGCTTACATTCCGGCTGCTTCTGGATCTGGGACACCTGCATGTATCCTGTCATACCCTGGGACTTGATTATAGGGAAGAATGCAGAAAATTAGGAGCACATGCCAGATGGCTCCATATAAGTGACAATGATGGGAAATGGGATGCCCATCAGCCGCTCAGAGAAGAGGGCAGCATCGTAAAGGCATGGAAGGAACTGTATGACAGAAAGATACCCATAACATTGGAAACCGTTGGAGACATGAAGGAAATCTTACAAAGCGCAGCGCTGACAGGATGGCAGCGACGGCAAAAGGATGGGGAAAAGATATGAGGGCAGAAAAACTGCTGTGCAGTCACAGAGCTACGATCAGAGAAGTGATGGTGTGCATAGAGAAAAACGGAAAAGGGACCGCCTTTATTGTGGATGATGAGGGAAGGCTCAGCGGCATAGTGACAGATGGAGATATCCGCAGGCTGCTGCTGGAAGGATACGGGTTGAATGAACCGATTCAGGATTATATGAAGAAAGATTTCGTCTATGCATCCACCAGGGAAAAAGCAGAAGAGATCCAAAAGAAATTCAATTATGCAGTGCGGATCGTGCCGATTGTGGATGAAAACGGGAAGCCGGTGGACTATGGAGAGTACAACGAAAACATACATATTTCTCTGGCGCAGCCTCAGCTCAGCGGGAATGAATATAAATATCTGATGGACGCGTTTTTATCCACCTGGATTTCCAGTACGGGTAAATACCTGAGCCGGTTTGAGGAAGGATTTTCGGCCTGGTGCGGGACAGGATACGGAGTGGCCACTTCCAACGGAACCACGGCCCTGCATCTGGCGCTGGCAGCGCTGGGGATTGGAACAGGGGATGAAGTAATCGTGCCGGATTTAACCTTTGCGGCTACCATCAACGCAGTGTTGTATACCGGAGCGAAGCCGGTGATCGTGGATCTGGAAGAGGAAAGCTGGTGTATGGATCCGGAAGCGGCAGAGCGGGCAGTGACAGAGCGGACAAAGGCGGTGATACCGGTTCATATATATGGACAGCCCTGTGATATGGGGCGGTTGTGTGAGATGGCAAAAAGACACGGTCTGTATCTGATAGAGGACTGTGCGGAAGCTCACGGGGCAGAGTGGAATGGAAAAAAAACAGGGACCTATGGTATTATTTCCTGCTTTTCCTTTTTTGGGAACAAGGTGGTGACTACCGGAGAAGGGGGCATGTGTGTAACAAACGATAAAGGGCTGTATGAAAGAATGCGTATCCTGCGGGATCACGGAATGAGCAAAGAAAGAAAATATTATCATGAAGTGGTAGGATTTAATTACAGGATGACCAACCTGCAGGCGGCCATCGGGACGGCGCAGGTAGAGCGGATTGATGAAATCTTAAAATGGCGCACTGAAGTGGAGAAGATGTATCGTCAGGCATTTCAGGGAATAAAAGGTGTTATATTACAAAGGGATGATTTGAAAGGCAGAAAGAAGATTGCATGGCTGGTATCCATCCTGGTGGCAGAGGACAGGAGGGATGCTGTACTTAAGCATTTGAAAGAGACCGGCGTGGATGCCAGGGCATTTTTTATCCCTTTAAGTGAAATGGAGTTGTACAGCGGATATGCAGAGGTGTGCCGGGTGAGCAGAAAAATCTCTCATATGGGAATTAATCTGCCTACCACCTGGGAGATGGATCGGGAAAAGATCCAACGAATTGCAGAACTGGTGACAGAAGCTCTGTAGAAATGGGAGGCAGGGAAAATGAATTTTTGTGTGATTGGCCTGGGTTCTATGGGGAAAAGGCGGATCAGGCTGTTACAAAAGATGCTGCCGGATGCAGTGATCACAGGAGTGGACCAAAACCCTGAGCGGGTCAGAGCTGTGACAGAAGAATACGGGATAAGAGGGTATCATTCCCTGGAAGAGATAAAGGACCGTCAGGACTGTGCCTTTGTCTGTACTCCGCCCCAGTTTCACGGCATCCTGATCAAAGAGTGTCTTTTACGAAACTGGCATGTGTTTTCGGAAATTAATCTGGTGGATGATTTGTATGAGGAAAACCGGAAACTGGCCAGGGAGAGGGGAAAAGTGCTGTTTTTATCTTCTACGCCTCTGTACCGGGCAGAAATGCAGTACATAGAAAAGAGGGTAAAGGAAAGCGGGAAGCCTTGCGCCTATCAGTACCATGTGGGGCAGTATCTGCCCGACTGGCATCCCTGGGATAACCTGAAGGACTTTTTTGTCAGTCAGAGGAGAACCAACGGGTGCCGGGAATTTCTGGCTATTGAGATGCCCTGGATTCAGAATGCATTTGGAAAGATCAAAGCGGTGCATGTGGTCAGACGAAAGCTGACAGAACTTTCCCTGGACTTTGCCGATACTTACCTGATTCAGTTAGAGCATGAGGGAGGAAGCGTGGGAAATCTCACAGTGGATGTGGTCAGCAGACAGGCGGTAAGGCGGCTGGAAGTGTTCCATGAGGGGCTGTATCTGAGATGGGAAGGCCGGCCGGATCTCCTGTATGAAAAAAATCTGAGCACCGGGGCGCTGGAACAGGTGCAGGCAGGAGAACAGGTACAGCAGCCGGGATATGCGGAAGTGATCAACGAGGCAGCTTATGAGCGGGAAATCGAAGAGTTCCTGACGGTGCTTTCGGGGAAGACGCCGGTGTACGGATTTGAAGAGGATCAGGAGATCCTGAGGTTGATAGACAGGATAGAGAAAGAATAAGGGTGGAAAAGCGTATGAGTCAGAATGAGAGATATGGAGAAAAGGCGCACCGGCTGATACCGGCAGGGGCCCATACTTACAGCAGAAGTGATGAGGTATTTCCGGCCAATGCCCCCAGGGTGATCGAGAAGAGCAAGGGAGTTTATACCTGGGATGTGGATGGAAATAAGTATATTGATTATGGCATGGCGTGCAGGTCGGTGACAGTGGGATATGATTATCAGCGGATTTCTGATGCGGCCATTCGTCAGATCAGAAACGGGAATACAGCCACAAAAGCTACCAGGGTGGAAGTTGAGGCAGCGCAGGCTATGTGTGAGCTTTTTCCCTGGGTGGATATGGTGAAGTTTGCCAAAAACGGATCTACGGTGACCACAGCGGCGGTTAAGCTGGCCAGGGCCTATACCGGAAGAAAGTACATAGCCCGGTGCAGGGAACATGCCTTTTTTTCCTATGACGACTGGTTTATCGGAAGTACGGTAATGAATGCAGGCGTCCCTGAGGAAATAAAGGAACTGACACTGCAGTTTAGCTTTAATGACATAGAATCCGTCAGGAACCTGTTCGAGCAGTATAAAGGAGAGATAGCGGCCCTGATTATGGAACCCTGTGATACAAAAGAGCCGGAAGGTGATTTTCTGCAGAAGGCAGGGGAGTTGTGCAGAGAGTATGGGGTGGTATACATTCTGGATGAAATGATCACCGGATTTCGATGGGATTTACAGGGGGCATGTAAATACTACGGAGTGGAGCCGGATCTTGTGACATTTGGAAAGGGTATGGCTAACGGGTTTTCCGTGGCTGCCCTGGGAGGTCGGCGGGAAATCATGGATCTGGGAGGACTGACACCTGGCAGGGAGCGGGTATTTTTAATCTCCACCACTCATGGAGCGGAAATGAGCAGTCTGGGAGCGCTTTTAGAGACCATTGAAGTATATAAGGAACTGGGTGTGACAGACCATATCTGGGAAATGGGAAGAAAAATGGTAACAGGGCTTTCCGAGATAGCGGCGGAAGAAAAGCTGGAGGAGTATTTTTATCTGGAAGGGGCGGCATGCTCCCCCAACCTGGTAATCTGCGGAAAAGACAAAGCGCCTTCCTTTGCTTATCGGACCATATTTTTACAGGAAATGATCAAAGAAGGGATTTTGATGCCTTATATTGCCATAGCCTATGAGCATACAGACCTGGAGATAGAAAAGACGCTGGAGGCCGCCAGAAAAGCCATGCGTATCTATGGCAGTGCGCTTAACGGGGATGCAGGGCAGTTCCTTTCAGGCCCGGAGATTCGGCCTGTGTTCAGAAAATACAATTAAGGAGCGGGTAAGTGTGGTAAAAGCAGCGTTATATCAGATGTCCATATGCTGGGAAGATAAAGAAACCAACTGTAAAAAGGCAGAAAAACAGATGGAAAGAGCGGGAAAAGATGGGGCAGATCTGTTTCTGCTGCCGGAGATGAGCTTTACCGGGTTTTCCATGCATACGGATGTGACAAAAGAAAAGGACGAACAGACGATAAAGCGGATGAGGGACTGTGCCCGGCGGTATCACATGGCAGTGGGCTTTGGCTGGGTAAAGGACTGCGGGGAAAAATCGGAAAACCATTATACAGTAGTGGGGAAGAACGGAGAAGTCCTTTCAGACTATGTGAAAATCCATCCCTTTTCCTATATGAAAGAAGATGCTTATTTTCAGGGAGGCAGTAAACTTTCTTATTTTTCTCTTAATGGCCTGACCTGCAGCCTTTTTTTATGTTATGATCTGAGGTTTCCGGAGATTTTCCGGATTGCGTCTGATAAGTCTCAGGTGCTGATCGTGGCGGCTAACTGGCCGGAAAAACGGGCCGGACACTGGAAGAGCCTGCTACAGGCAAGGGCCGTTGAAAATCAGGTATATGTACTGGCTGTGAACTGTGTGGGGGCGATGGACGGACTTTTGTATACAGGGGATAGCTGTGTGATCGGTCCGGAAGGGACTGTGCTGTGCAGTCTTTCAGGGGAGGAGGGGCTTTTGGAATGGAGCCTTACTCCTGAAGCGGTCAGGGAATACCGTCATGGATTTCCCGTATGGCAGGACCGGAAGGAAGAACTGTATGAAGCGCTGCGAAAAGACCGGAATTGAATGGGGGCAAAACGATGTATCAGGGATATAAGATACTGGCTGTTGTGACAGCCAGGGGAGGTTCGAAAGGACTTCCGGGAAAAAATATAAAAGAATTGGACGGGGTGCCTTTAATTGGCTGGACACTGAAGCAGGCAGGGTGCAGCCGATATCTGGATGAAGTGTTTGTTTCCACTGACAGTGAGGAGATCGCCGGAGTAAGTGAGCGCTTTGGGTATCCGGTGCCGGCGCTTCGACCGGCTCATCTGGCCCAGGATGGGACGTCTTCAATGGATGTGCTGGAGTATACGATTTCACTTCTGGAAAAGGAGGGAAAGAGGTTTGATTATGTGATGCTGTTAGAGCCTACATCTCCGCTGCGAAAGAAGGATGACATCGATCAGATCATTACTCTGGCCGCAGAGCATCCGGAAAAGGACGGGGTAATCTCGGTAGGGGAGGTGCATGGAGAACATCCTTCCATCGTAAAAAAAATCAGCCCGCAGGGATTGGTGGTACCATATATAAAAGAGGGCCCGTCGGTGTATCAGAGACAGCAGTGTGACCGGGCGTACTTCCCTTACGGGGTAGGATATCTGATCCGGATTGAAAAACTCCTGGAAGTCCATACCATCTATACGGATCAGATGCTGCCTTATTATATCGAACGGTGGCAGAACTATGAAATTGATGATATCTATGACTTTGTGTGTATTGAGAGCATTATGAAGATGGAGCGTGAAAAGTTATGAAAGAATATCTGATTATTGGGCTGGGGTCAATGGGAAAACGGAGGGTCAGGTGCCTTCTGCATCTGGGAGTGCCCTGTGAAGCAGTGACGGGGATGGATCTGAGAGAGGACAGACGGAAAGAAGCGGAAGAAAAATATGGGATACGGACTGTGCAGACGGAAGAAGAGATTGATTTTTCCAGGATTGTGGCAGTGATTGTTTCCCTGCCTCCGGACCGGCATTATCTGGGAGCGCAGGTGGCGTTCCGGCATCAAAAACCGGTATTTACAGAAGCCAGCGTTATGCTGGAGGATGTGAGAAAGATTCGGGAAGGGAATCAGGGCGGGGTGCTTGTGGCTCCATCCTGCACGATGGTGTTCCATCCGGCATTAAAGAAGATCCGGGAGCTGGTAAAAGAAGGAACCTATGGAAAGGTGTGCAATTTTTCTTATCACAGTGGACAGTATCTGCCTGACTGGCATCCCTGGGAGAATGTGAAGGATTTTTATGTGAGCAGGCGTCAGACCGGCGGGGCCCGTGAGATCGTACCCTTTGAGCTGACATGGATTACGGCGTTATTTGGGTATCCCAGACAGGTAAAGGGGTACTACAGGAAAACCAGAGATGTGGGATGTGACATCGAGGACAGTTATGTGTGTGCTCTTGACTATAAGGATATGGTAGGAAGTCTGCTGGTGGATGTGGTAGGCAGAAACGGGGCGCGGAATCTGCTCATCAATCTGGAGGAGGCACAGATCCAGTGGAGATGGGACAGACGGGTGATTGAGCTATATGAGGCAGAAACGGGCGTCTGGAAATACATAGAGGTGGATGAAGAACTGCATGAAAAAGGGTATAACGAGAACATAGGGGAAAATATGTACATCGAGGAGATGGAAGCCTTTCTTTCAGGGATAGAAAATCGAGAGGCGTTTCCCAATACGGTGGAGAAAGATATGAAGGTGCTTGCGCTTCTGGAAGAGGTGGAAGGCTCTGACGAGTGGCAAACGGAAACCGTACAGGAAGAGGCCCGGAAATGAACAAAAAATACAGAATTATCCTATAGGGAGCCGGCAACATTGGCAGAGAAGCGCTGAAGCATGTGAGCGACTGGGTGGAAGTACTGGGATTTATGGATAACAATGCTTCGATCAAAGAGTTTGGCGGCCTGAAGCGGCTGGAAATGGAGGAACTCAGAAAGCAGGACAGCTATGACTTTGTGGTAATCTGTTCTGTTTTTTACAAAGAGATATACAGGCAGTTAGTGGATGAGGGGGGACCTGAAAAGATACTGCATGATCCTATTGTAAAATCCAAGACATATGAGGTCTGGCAGCTGGATTTATTCAAACGAAAATGGCAGGAATTTCTGGACAGGGAAAAAAGGCCTGAAGTGATCGTTTCCGGTATATCCTATCCTATCACCGCAATGGAATTGATCCGCGGGTGATTTCCAGAGAAACGGGAAAAGAGGCTTTTAACTTTGCCAATAAGGGACAGGACATTTTTACGATTATCAGATTGCAAAACTGCTGGAGGAACGAACTGATCTGGACTGCGTGACTCATTACCTGATCGGACTGTGCTATTATAGTTTTGAGCTGGATCTTTCCAGGACGCTGAATGGCTGGGAAATCATCAGATATTATCCGTATATCCGGGATCCTCATAATCTGGTTGACAGAGCAGAATTTGCCGGGCTTGTGAAAACAACAGAGCAATATTTTCAGAGTGTAAAGATATACTATGAGCTGTTTCAGAAAAGATATCCTTATACGTTGAATATGGAGGACGGCGCTGAGACAGCAAAGCGGGATTTTGCCAAAAGCTACCCGATAACAGTGTGGGAGAACAAAAAACTGTTCCGACAGTTTCTGGTCCTGCTGGAGAGAAAGAAGATTAAGCCGGTTATTGTCATTATGCCCGCTATGCAAAGCTATGTGGAAGCATGCCCGGCGGACTTTAAGGAGCGGTTTTATGATGCTCTGGAAGAGTGCCTGGCTGGAAGGAACATACAGATTTTAGATTATTTCGGGACTTATTATGGCAGGACGATAACCAATAAGAAGAACGGCGCAATAAAGGTGTAACCCTATGAAAATGCAGAAATTAAGCCAGGTACGGGCAAGGATAGACAAAAATTACTACTATGTCAAATGCCTGGAAAAGCTGATACCATTTCAAAAAAATGATATGGATAAATTAAAGCTGATTACCTTAATCGGACGGATTTATGCAGGCTATGTGACCGGTGTGTACAGCAGTGATATACTGGAAGCGGAAATCATCAGGATTGGAAAGAAGATTCCATTCAGACCTGCAGAAGGGCCTGTCAGGGGCCGGACCCTGCATGTTATGACGCAGGGCTTTGCCATAGGTGGTCATCCGGTGATCGTGAACAACTGGATTAAGTGGGATAAAGACACCCGGTCGTCGATTGTATTTACCGACATGCCCGGTACGAAGATCCCGGATTTCCTGAAAGAAAGTGTAAAGAAATCAGGCGGTGAAATATTCTGTATCAACAGAAGGAAAAATGATCTCAGTAAGGCGGAAGAACTGCTGGAGATTTCTCAGCGGTATGAAAGGGTGATCCTGCATACGCATATGTATGATGTCGTGCCGGTCCTGGCGTACAGCAATCCGGAGTGGAAACGTCCGGTGTACCTGTATAACCATGCGGATTTCAGATTTTCCTTTGGATTTTCCGTGGCAGACTGTGTTTTGAATATGTGTCCGTATGATGTGAAAAAAGCCGTTTCTTACAGGGGTATAAAACCAGAAAACAGTGTTTGGATGCAGTTTCCGGGGAACGGCCAACTTTTGGAAAGTACAGACATCTGTGAGAAGGAAAACGCCGGAAACACGGTGAAAACATCATATGGCATGGAAAAGGGTGCAAAACTGATTGTTTCAATGGGATCGGATTTTAAATACCAGAGTATTATCGGGTGTGATTTTGGCGTATTTGTAAGGAATGTGCTGGAAGCATATGAAGGGGATGCTTATTTTTATGTGATAGGGGCAGATCCGTCCAAAGAGAGCTGGAAAAAGCTGCAGGCGGAAACAAAGGGAAGAGTCAGGGCGCTGGGATATCTGCAGAGAGAAAAGGCGGAAGAGCTGATTGCTGCTGCCGACCTTTATGTGGTGTCATTTCCTATGAAAGCATCCGGGGCGACTACGGCTGAGATGTACCATGTGCCATATGTGTCACTGCATCTGCTGAGCCGGGGGATTGAAAATTATGGTGTGAGCGCCGCCAGGACGATTCCGGAGTTAACAGAAAAATCCCTGGAGGTATTGCGGGGGAACGGAGAGAAATACTGCGGGCATATTGTCAGAAATACATGGACGGAAGCCAAATGGCGCAGAGCATGGAAAGCAATCCGGGAAAGGGAAAACGGACACAGGATACAGAAAATAACGCCCAGGAGATTTGTAAAAAGACAGGAATATATCAACTGTCAGTTGATGCAGGACCGGATCAGCAGCAGAGAGCAGTACGAGGGGCTTTTTCCTTCCGGACATACCAGAAGCATCCTGATGGGACTGGGCAAACTCTGGGGCATGGAGTGAACACGGAATGAAATATGATGAAGTATGTCTGGTTATGACAGCGTGCATCGCACCTTCTGCACAGGTGAAAGCCCTGACGGTAAGAGATGAAAAGGAAAGAAGAAAGCAGTATCTGGAAGCAGCCCGGTTTTATATTGAGAAAACCAGGATTCAACATATTGTCTTTTGTGATAATTCGGATGCAGAGGAGATCGGCCTGCTGAAAAAACTGGCAAAAGAGAACCGGAAACAGTTTGAATGGCTGCGTTATCAGGGGGATGAAAAAAAGGCAAAAGAACAGGGAAAGGGATATGGAGAAGGAGAAATCTTAACCTATGTCCTGCAGAACAGCAAACTGCTCCAGGGGTGCCGTTATATGGCGAAGGTAACAGGAAGGCTGAAAGTACGCAATATGGATATGGTGATCCGGCTGCTGGACGGCTCCGGCAACTATTTTAACTCTTATGTGGATCAGCGTAATCGCTTTTTTATAGATACCAGATTCTTTGTAGTATCCCTCCGTGATTATGAGTCTTTTCTGAAAGACTGTTACCAGTCTGTGAATGACAGCAGAGGATTTTATCTGGAAAACAGCGTTGCCAGGGCGGTCAGAAAGAAGCGGGTGGCATATCATGTTTTTCCGGTGGCATTGGATATCGAAAGGGTTTCCGGTACATCCGGTATGGAATATGTGACTCCCAGATGGGCACTTTACCTGGATTCTGCAGAGTTGCTGCTTCGGATGCTGCTGCACCGGGAGAAAAGAGACTGGTCGATCCTGAAACTGGAAAAAAACATACGGCCGGTCGTGAAGGAAAAGAAAACAGCGAAGGGACGCGAAAGGGGAATATGAGCGGAAAGAAAACAGCAATTGTATATGGACTTGGGCAGGCATACAGAGAACAGGAAGAATGGATCAACGAACAGTTTGAAGTGACCGGCTACAGTGATAAAAGATTTTTTGATATAGACGGATATATCAGTCCGGATGAGCTTAAATGGAAAGAAGCCGACTATGTGTACATAACCAGCAGAGAGTATTATGATGAAATAAAAGCGGAACTGACAGAGGCCGGAGTGGATGCCGGGAAGATTACATCCCGTGCTGACCTGATCGGAACGTTCCAAAATGCGGAATTGAGGGATGCATGGGTCATTCAAAAAATAAAGGAAATTCCTCCGGGAAAAGTATTGCTGGATGCAGGGGCCGGGGAAATGCCTTATGCTCCATACTGTTCCCACCTGCATTATATCTCTCAGGACTTTGGCAAATATGAACCCAGTGATCAGCAGGAAGGATTTTGGACCGGTACAGACAGGTGGGATACCAGCCGGGTCAATATAACCTGTGATATTACGCAAATGCCTCTGGAAGATGGCTCGGTAGATGTGATACTCTGTACCGAAGTATTTGAACATCTGCATAAACCGTTACTGGCGCTGCAGGAGTTTTCGCGGGTGTTGAAAAAGGGCGGAGTATTGCTGCTGACAGCCCCGTTCTGCAGCCTTACCCATATGGCCCCTTATTATTATGCGAACGGCTTCGGCAGATACTGGTATGAAGAAAGCCTGAAAAAGTTTGGATTTCAGATAGATGAAATGGAAAGACGGGGAAACTTTTATCAGTGGCTGGCACAGGAAATCAACAGGCTGCCGGAAATTGCACAGAGATATTCACATTATGATATGAACCGGGATGACAGAAAAGCGTTAACAGACAGTTTGAAACTGCTTCATCGGTTGTCACAGACGGATACAGGCTCCGATGAAGTGTTGTGCTTTGGGTATATGCTGGCTGCCCATTTGGAATAGAAGAGGAGAAATATGTTGGTTTCTGTAGTTATGCCGATATTTAATGGTGAAAAATATGTGGAAGAAATGCTGGATTCCCTGCTGAAACAGACATACAGGCCACTGCAGATTATTGTATATGATGACGGTTCCAGGGACAGAAGTCTGTCAGTTGTAAGAAGGTGGTCAGAGCAGCAGGCAGATCCGGAAGTAAATATTGAGATATATGCTTCCGAAATAAATCATGGGCTGCGAAAAGCAACTTCTGCCGCTGTTTTGTATGCCAGGGGAACGTATATTTTTCTGGCGGATCAGGATGATGTATGGCTGCCGGATAAGATTGCAGTACAGGTCAGATATATGGAACAGAATGCGGATTGTATGGCCTGCTTCTGCCGCAGGCAGATCATTGACGCCGATGGGAAACTGCTGGTATCCCATGAGACGATCAAAAATCCCGTATACAGAAAGAAAATGGGGGTTGGGGAGGTGATTGCCAAACCGGCCTGCTTTGCCGCCAACTGTATGTGTCTGAGAAATCAGCATCTGGACAAAATTTTCCCCATAGATCCCGGATTTACAGAACACGATTCGTTTATTACCATTATGGCAGCGCATTTTGGAAGCATTGTATTGCTGCGGGAAGTGCTGATCCAGTACAGGATACACAAAAACAATTCGTCCAGTGCTTACTTTGTGGAGTCCAACAGCAATCCGTTCCGGATCTTAAAAATCAAAACGGCACAGTTAAAGAGAGAAAAAATAAGCTACCGAAGAGATGAAGCGATCCTGAAAAGGGTGCTGGCAGAACGTTTTGGGGAAGTGTATGAAACGGTCAGCGGCCATTATCACAGGGAGCCGGTACAGCATATCTGGCCGTTTGTATTATTGTGGTTTTTGAAAAGGCTGCTGGCAGGAGAGGTAAATCGTTTTTACAGAAAGAGAGTTTAGAGTATGAAAATTTTACTGGCATATTGCAAAACATTTTTTATCCCGGGCAGGGCGAGTAAATATCAAAATTCCAGTGCCGGTATTCACGCAAGGACGCTGTATGAAGTATTGTGCGGGTATGGGGATGTGGATTATATAGACACCTCTGAGATAGAAAAAGTGAGGGGGGGGTATTATGATTTATTTGTAGGAATCAATCATAATTTTAATGAAATCAGAAAAGCGATTTCCTGTAAAAAGAGTGTGTATTATGCGGTTACGCAGCATCCGGCTGTATTTATCGAAAAACTGATCTCATTCAAAAGCAGAAAGAAATGGCATATTGCCAATGAATATGTGTACAGGATGGCAAAGCGGATGGGAATGGACCGGATATGGAATATCAGATGGAGGGAGGAAATCCCTGTATTCGTTCCTGATTTAAGAGATGTGGATCATGTGCTGGTGATAGGCAATCAGGTTACGGCAGATACCTATCTTCGGAATGGGCTCAGCAGACAGAAAGTTGACACGATGTCGTATGAACTGATGCGGGGAGAAGCCGCTGCAAAGCGAAAATTGGGAAAGCGGGTCAGATTTGTTTTTTCTGCCGCCAACCTGTATCTTGGCAAGGGATTTGATATTTTTGTCCAGCTTATGGAGAGGATGCACGAAGAAGGATATGAGTTTGAAATTACGATTATGGGAGCCGTGAAGAATCCTTATTATGCAGGACTGATTCGGAAAATGAGGGGAAGGGGAATCCACGTCCATGTACTGGGAATGGTATATGATGAGCGGTACTATACAGTGATGAGGAAGCAGGATTTTTATGTCCTGCCAAGCCTTGCAGAAGGACAGGCAGGCACGGTGCTGGATGCCATGTACTGCGGCGTGATTCCTGTTTTGACCAGAGAAACCGGTGTTTCGTATTCGCCTTTGGGATTTTTGAAGCCTTGTATGGATATGGAAAGTAATTTTAATATCATCCGAAAAGCCATGAAGATGGGGAAACGGGAAATGGGGCTTCTTTCTGAAAAAACGGCAGCATATTATAATCAGCACCATCTTCATTTCCGGGAACGGCTGGATAGACTGATCGGAAGATATATAGAGGAGTAACCATGATTTATGTAAGGATAACAGGGGGGCTGGGCAATCAGCTTTTTGAATATGCCGCGGCAAGGTATCTGCAGAAAAAGAAAAGGGACAGGGAACTGGTACTGGATGTGACAGAATACAGTCATAACAGGCTGCGGCAGTTTTCCCTGCATCATTTTCGGATTCCGGCCTGCAAAAAGCAGGATCTGGACAGTGGAAAAGCCCGGATAAAAAATCTGCATACCTGGATTTTCTACAGGGTGCTTGCTTTTGTCAATGGAAAAGATACCATAGAGAAGCGGATATGGGCGGAGCGGATGATGAAATATCCCCTGCAGGCCATAGGGATTGTGAAAAACAGCTTTTCCAATGACAGATATACCAGGCTTTTGCTCAGGCAGAAAAATATTTATCTGGCAGGGTATTTCCAGTCAGAGGATTTTTTCCCCGGACTGAGGAATACCTTACGGAAAGAACTGAAGATCAGACGGAAGATGACAGGAGAGCAGCAGGCGTTTCTGGAACAGATCAAAAGATCTGACGCGGTCTGTCTCCATATCCGCCTGGGAGATTATAAGACAAATAAAGTACATATGGTCTGTACAGAGAGTTATTACAGGCGGGCGGTCAAAATGATGAGACAGAGATATCCGGATGCCCGGTTTTTTGTCTTTTCTGATGAGGTGGAAACCGTGAAAAAAGCCTGTGGCGGGGAGGCTGATTTTCTGTATGAGCCTGCAGGATGCAGAGATTATGAAACGCTGGAACTGATGAAACATTGCAGACATTTTATTATGTCCAACAGCAGCCTGAGCTGGTGGGCCCAGTATCTGTGTGAGAATCGGGAAAAGACGGTGATCGCACCGGCTGTCTGGTTTCAGGATGCGGCATATCTGGCGGAAATGTACCAGAAGGACTGGACGATACTGGATGTGAGGTAAGGATATGAAAGACGAAATTCTGCTGTCTGTTATCATTCCGGCTTATGAGACAGGTGATTATATCGGGAAATGCCTTGACAGTCTGCTTGGGATCACCGTGGGAAAGGAAATCCTGGTGGTGGTGGATTCCTGGGAGGATTCTACGGTAGGGGCGCTTGAAGGGTATCTGGAGGGATTCGGAGAGATCCGTGTCCTGCTCAATGATGACAAAGGGATGTCAGAAGCCAGAAATACGGGCTTTCGCGCAGCCAGAGGACGATATATCTGGTTTGTGGATGCGGATGACTGGATCTGCGGGGCATACAATGAACTGCTTTGGAAAAACCTGGAGGAATATGAGCCGGAAATCCTGCTGTTTGATGCAGGTGTGGTGAATGAGACAGACCAGCAGTGGGATGCATACAATTATATCAGAAAAGACAAAATAAAAGCGGGTGTTATTTTTTCGGGAGCGGAATTTTTTGAAACCTGTTACCGTAAAGATGCTTACAGGACTCCTGTGTGGCTGAACCTGTTCTCCAGAGACTATCTGGAGCGGCAGCATTTGTTCTTTTTAAAGAATTACACCCATGAAGATGAGGATTATACGTTCCGGGCGCTGCTCCCGGCCAGGCGGCTTTTATATATCCATGAAATTTTTTATATACGCAGATACCGTGACAATTCGGCTATGACCAGCGGGTTTCACGACAAGCAGCTTCATGATTTTTTCCGGATTCTGCAGGGCAACGCAGAGTTTATAAAGCTGCGTTGGACGCCTTCGCTGGCTCCTGTGCTGGTCAGATATCTGTATGACCGTGTCAGGGTACTGATCGACCGGATCCGGATATCCGACAGCCAGCGAAAAGAGCTGTGGTATAAAGAAGCGGCACTTTGGTTTTATGGGTATATGAAAGAGGCAGGACAGAAAATATCGGATCCGGCAGTGCCTGTGCTGGCAGTGGAGGTTTTTCTTTATCTGCGGGCCGTTATGGAGGCGTTTCCGTTTGAAAGAGAGGAAGCAGAAGCCTTGAAGGAGTGGCGCAGTGCGGTAAAGGAGAAGATAAAGAGCAGCCTGAAAAACCGGGAAGGGACATATCTGGGCATTTACGGAACGGGAAATCATACCCGGATGCTGTTTCCCATATATGAAGAAATTGCCTGTGAAACAGAGAGGCAGCTTATCTTCATTGACAGCAGCAGACAGAGCCATACAGAAAAACTGGAAGGATATGATATTATGAATATCTGTGACATTGAGTCCGGGACAGATATTGTGGTATCCAGCTATTTCAGCCAGGATGAGATTTGCAGAAGGCTGGAAGAGAAAACTCTTTCCGGCCATGTGATTATATTATATATATAAAAAGATACAGGACAGGAAAAAAGAAGAAAAGAAAGAGAGGAATGAAGCATGAAAAAAGGGATATTGTCAGTTATGACAGCATGTGCGGGAGCAGCGGCAGGAGCGGGAGCAGTGGCTTATCAGAAAGCAAAGCGGCAGGATTATGACTATAAAGTCATTAAGAAAAATGAAGCCATCCTGAAAATGTTGAACCATTGGCTGAAACTGAAACAGGAAGGCAGGAGCCTGGAAGGATATTTCAAAGAGAACAATTATAAAAAGATAGCGGTTTACGGCCTGAGCTATGCAGGTGAGAGGCTTCTGGATGAGTTAAAGGGAACCGGGATCGAAGTGCTGTATGGGATTGACCGGAATGCAGACCATATGTTTGCTGAAGTGGAAGTGGTGTCAGCAGAGGAACCGCTGGCTCCTGTGGATGCCATTGTGGTAACTGCCATCAGTTACTTTGATGAAATAGAAGAAAAACTGAGTGAGAAAGTAGACTGTCCCATTGTTTCACTGGAAGATATTGTGTATGAAGTATAAATATATGGCTACGAAGGAAAAGTGATATGGATTATTGCAGAAAAGCGGATCGGGTTTTAAAAGGACTGATTCAGTCCGGCAGGAAGCGGTTTGTGATTTTTCCCTTTGGAGAACGGGGAAGGTAGGTCAAACAGATTCTGAATCAGCAGTATGGGATTATGGAAGAATACATTGTTGACAATGGACTGTCAGGTGGTGCGGATAATCCGGATATGATCAGCCTTGCCGAACTGAAAAAGGCAGATCTGGATGGTATGGTGATTTTATTGTCCAGCGATCAGGAAAGTGTTTACAGTCAGCTTCGTTGCCAACTACTGGAAATTGTGAGCAGAGAGCAGATTGTGGATGTGTTTTCCCCATCTATGTATTTTGATGGCAATGTTTACCGGGATCAGAAAATTTATGAGGATATACGGTATGCAACGCTGGACTGTGCTGCCAGAGAAATCTACTGTAATGGCGTGGAAGGACATGTGGCCGAATGCGGGGTGTACAAAGGCGCTTTTTCCCGTGCGATTAATATGCTTTTGCCTGACAGGAAGCTTTATTTGTTTGATACGTTTGAAGGTTTTGATGAACGGGACAATATAGACAGTGATTCCGGGACATTTTCTTCCTATGACTTCAGTGATACTACAGTGGATATGGTGTTGGATGAGATTGGACGTCATGCGGATATCGTTGTGAGAAAGGGATATTTCCCGGAAACGGCAAAAGGACTGGAAGAGGAGCGGTTTGCACTTGTCAGTCTGGATACGGATCTGTATCAGCCCATCTTGGCCGGTCTGGAATTTTTCTGGCCCCGTATGAATCCGGGAGGAGTGATTTTTGTACATGATTTCGGAGGTCTTGATGGGGTGAGGAAAGCCGTGGTGGAGTTTTGCCAAAGAGAGCATGTGGGATATGTACGTATACCGGATTCCTGCCATACGGTGATCCTTTCAAAGCCGTTGTGACGATTTACCTGACAGGAGGGAGCAGATATAGAAGAGAACATTAAGATTACAATAATCATTCCGGCTTATAACACGGAACCTTATATACGGGAATGCCTGGACAGCGCCGTCAGGCAGACGATTACTTCCAAAGAGATTATCTGTATTGATGACGGCTCAACAGACAATACCCTGAAAATCCTGCAGGAATATGCAGACCGCTATTCCTTTATCCATTGCCTGACCCAGGATAATCAGGGAGCAGGAGCGGCCAGAAACTATGGGCTGCGCCTGGCAAAGGGAGAGTTCGTAGCCTTTCTGGATGCGGATGACTTTTATCTGGAGCCGGAAGCCCTGGAAATCATGTACCATGCCTGTAAAAAGCATTCTGTTTCCGTCTGCGGCAGTTTCCGCAGGATTCTGACGGAAGGAAAGTATCAGGAGTTTGAATTGCACCGGAATGTGTGCAGGCCCGGTACGGAAGGGGTGAGAATTGCTTTTTCCGACTATCAGGATGATCTGCATTATCAGAATTATATTTTTGAAAGGAAGCTGCTTTCCCGGCACCGGATTGTATTTCCGCCTTACAGGAGATATCAGGATCCTCCGTTTTTTCTGCAGGCGATGGCAGCAGCCGGGCAATTCTGGGTCTGTCCTGTAGAGCTGTATTGTTTGCGGCTGGGACATCAGAATTTCAGAAAATATGAAAAAATGGCAGACCAGACGCTGATGGGGCTGCGGGACAATATGCGGTTTGCCTGGGAGCATCAGTATACATTGCTGCAAAAGCGTCTGGTGGAACGGATCGAAGGCGAGTATTTTGAAAGAATTGCACGGAATCTGAACATGGAAATGGTGGAACTGCTGGTCGATATCTATCGGCATGCTTCTGAAGCAGGGCAGAATATGCGGATTTTCCGGAGGATAGGAGGATGTTTTGCCTCTCATGTACTGTATGAAAGGCTGGTGTGGATCAAGCAGAAAAGAGGGACTCTGGCCGGGTGCCTGTTAAAAGGGGGAATCAGCCGCATTGGGATCTACGGCCTGGGAACGTTTGGAGAAGTGCTGTATCGGGAACTGGCAGGGACAGAAGTGGAGATTCTGTATGGCATTGACAGAAACAGGAAAGAGTTTTACGGACTGCCGGTAATTTCTCCAAAGGAGAGATTTCCGGATTGTGATGCAGTGCTGATAACGCCTTTGGGCGGGCAGGGGATTGCACAGGAGCTGAAAAAGAAAACCGGGCTGCCGCTACTTGTACTGGAGGATTTTGTACTGGATGCGGCGGAACAGATACGAAAGGAAGAAGAAAAAAATGTGTAAGGTGTCTGTAGTTGTCCCGTCCAAAAATGTGGCGGGTTTTATGAAAAAGTGTCTGGAAAGTGTGAGGAACCAGACACTCTCTGATCTGGAGATCATCTGTGTGGATGCCTGTTCCACGGACGGTACCAGAGAGATCATCAAAGAGCAGCAGCAGCAGGACCGTCGTATCGTGCTTTTGGATGATACGATGGGCAGCAGCGGTTATGCGGACAATTTGGGATTTTCCCAGGCAAAGGGTGAATATCTGGCGATTGTGGAATCGGATGATTATATCACTCCTGATATGATGGAAACTCTGTATGAAATGGCAAAGGCCAATGATCTGGATTATATTAAGGCCAACTACGCCATGTTTATTGAGGATGGAGAAGAAGAAATTGCCATCGAGAATATCCATTCCCTGTCCACACTGAATATCTATGGGAAAGTGATCTATCCGGCAGAGTATCCGGAGCTTTTGGAGTTGGACGGTTATATGTGGAAAGGTCTTTACCGGAAGGATTATATCATGGAACATAATATCCGGCTGAATGAGACAAAGGGTGCGGCATATCAGGACAACGGATTCCTTCATCAGACATTGTCGCTGGCAAAGCGGGCCATGTATGTGAATCAGAGTTTTTATCATTACAGAAGGGACAATGAAAATTCTTCGGACTACAATCCGAAGGGCTTCCGGATGATGCTGGAAGAATACCGGTTTATAGAGCAGTTTATCGCATCTCATCAGTCTGTCATGGAGCCATTTATGCAGTGGTATTATCTGAAACTGTATCACCAGTTCCGGGGGCAGCTTGCCAAGATTGTGCGCCATAAGACATACAGTGAGGAAACCGGGAAAGAGATGGAAGGCTACGTGGAACTGCTGCGTGAGGGCATCAGGAACGGAAAGATTTCTCAGGAAATATTCGGGGAAGAAATTGAGGATATTGCTTTGCTTCTGAACAGCCCGCGGACGTTTTATGACTGGCTGAGAAATAAAGTACTGACCGGAGATAAAATGTATCATGATTTTATACGGGAGATCAGGGCGCAGAAAGAACTGGTGCTGGTATGCTGTGGGGATAAGGGTACTAATTTACATATGTTGCTGCGCAGGAACGGGGTTGCCACAATTTCTGCCGTATGTGATAATCAGAAAGACAAACAGGGAACGGCATTTTACGGGATCCCCATTGTGTCGGTGGAAGATGCGGCCAAAGGGTATCCGGATGCATGTTTTGTCATTGCCAATGACAAATATCACAATGATTTAAAACGCCAGCTTCTAGTCCTGCAGGTTCCGGCAGACAGAATCCGGATTTTTAATGCGGAGATCAATCCTCATTTTGCAACCAACCGGCTAATGTAATAACGGCGATGACAGAATGATAAAACAACAGGAAAGCAGAGACAGAAAGATGGCGATTGATAAGAAAGGGAGTCAGATGATTAAGGTTTCCGTAATAATGCCTTCTAAAAATGTAGGTGCCTATATGGAGGAATGCCTGCAGAGTGTGCGTGGACAGACACTGCAGGAACTGGAAATTCTGTGTGTGGATGCTTTTTCCACGGACGGGACCAGAGAAATCATCAAAAGGCATATGGCAGAGGATGGGCGTATCCGGCTGTTGGATGATGACAGGGGCAGTACAGGATACAGTTTCAGGAAGGCACTGGAAGAAGCAAACGGGGAATACATAGGCATTGTGGAAACAGACGATTTTATCCGGGCCGATATGTTTGAACTGTTGTATGATAAGGCCGGAGAGCACCGCCTGGATTTTGTGAAGGCGGATTTTGAAGCGTTTATGGACATCCGGGGAGAGCGGTTTTATATGAAGATTCCCACCTTTTATCATAAGGACAGGGCGTTTTATAACCGGGTGATCAATCAGGAGATCTGTCACGGACTCCGTATCTGTGACGGCTATATGTGGAAGGGAATCTACCGAAAGGATTTTCTGACAGGCAACCGGATCTTTATGCATGAAACAAAGGGGGCGGCGTTTCAGGACCAGGGCTTTCTGTACCAGACGATCCAGAAGGCAGAGCGGGTGATGTATCTGGACGAAACGCTGTATTACTATCGGCGGGACAACGAAAATTCCTCTGTTTATTCGGCCAATATGATCGAAAAAATGATGGAGGAATATCATCTGATCGAACAGGATATGGAAGCGGGAAGCCTCTCCATGCAGGGCTTTGAAGATGTATTTTATTATGAAAAATTTGCCAGATATAAAAATGTGCTGAAGCATTCTGCCAGAGAAGTGTGGAGAGAAAAACTGGAGGCGGTAAGAGAAGAGTTCCGTGTTCCCTTGCTGGAAGGATTTCTGACAAAGCATTCCGGATATGTCTATCAGGATCTGATGAAGCTGTACCTTTCCACGGAATATTATATGGAGGAACTGGCACGGGAACTGGATGCCTGCCGGGACCGGATCAGGAGTGTTGTCCGTATGACGGATGGGAAAGAAGTGGTCATATTCGGCGAAGGACTGATTGGTATGGATATTCTGTGTGCCATGAGAAGATTTGGCGGCGGCACAGTCAGATGTTTTATGGACAATGATAAGCAAAAATGGGGCAGCGAAAAAAACGGAGTGCGTGTGGAAAGCCCTGAAAGGCTTGACTTATATCAGGACTGCTTCTTTGTGATTGCCAACGAAGCGCATGCTACCCGTATCTGGAAGCAGCTTTTGGAAGGCGGAGTATTGCCGGAGCGAATTGCAGTCTGCGACTATGTGCTGGACTCCTATGAGGTCATGTCCAGAACGATGGAGATAGAGTAGGAAGATGGAGTTTTACAGGGAATACAATGATCTGATCATGCATTGTCTGGATGACGGAATGCATAAATTCGGGATTGTCCCATTGGGGGAAAAGGGGATGCTGGTGCAGTATCTTCTGGAACACAGATATGGGATCCGGGATATTGTACTGGTGGACAATCAGCTCTGCCGGTACAATCCTTCGGTAAAATCTGTTGCCCGGCTTACGGAAGAAGACATAACCGGCCGCTGTTATATCGTGTCAAGTCAGATACCGGAAATTACAGAAGCCATGAAAAAGATCGTACCGGAAAAATATTTGTATGGGATAGAAGAAAACAGTAGTTTTTCCTATGGGCCGGTCAGCAGGCCTTCTCGTGAAGTAGCCTACGTGGGCAGGTTCTGCAGCACTGCGCCGGGTTCCTGTGTGGTGCCCAACCATCCTATGAATTATGTGTCCACCCATGAGTTTATGTATTCTTCTTACCATTTTCCACAGATTCAGATTGAAAACAGAGGGGTGGAGTGGAAGGATTTCAATCCGGAAAAGTGCCGGATCGGCAATGATGTGTGGATCGGCAGGAATGTGATTATCTTAAACGGGGTATCCGTCGGAAACGGTGCGGTCATCGGCGCGGGTTCGGTGGTGACAAAGGATATTCCCGACTATGCGGTGGCAGTGGGAAATCCGGCCCGGGTGATCCGATACCGGTTTACACGGGAACAGATTGACCAGCTCAATGAGATCCGATGGTGGGACTGGCCACTACAAAAGATTGAAGCCTGTTTTCAGGATTTTAAGGATATTGATGTATTTTTGGAAAAGCATTACAGGAGGGACACATGCCAAAAGTAACCATAGTCATTCCCAGCTTAAATGTACAGCCTTACATACGGGAATGTCTGGACAGTGTGGTACATCAGACACTGACCGATCTGGAAATTTTCTGTGTGGACGCAGGTTCCACAGACGGGACACTGGAGATCGAACAGGAATATGAAAGACAGGATTCCAGGGTCCGGATACTGGAAGATACGGCGCACAGTACAGGATATGCCAAAAATCTGGGAATAGACCTTGCTGCCAGCGGTTATGTGGCCATCGTGGAACCGGATGACTATATCGCGGAAGATATGATGGAAAAGCTGTATGATGCAGCGGTGCGCTATGATCTGGATATGGTCAAAGGAAATTACCGGTCTTTTCTGGGAGAGGGAAAGGCGCGTTTATTTGCGGAAAAGGCTGTTTCCCTGTGTGGGGAAGATTATGAAAAAGTGATCGATCCCAGGTCTGATAACCGGTATTTCGGATGGGATATGTATACATGGACAGGACTGTATCGGAAAAGTTTTCTGGAAGTATATGGGATACGGCACAATGAGTCGGGAGGCGCCGCCTTTCAGGATGTGGGATTCTGGTTCCAGACCTTTTGCTATGCCCGGCGTATCATGCTGTTAAGGGATTATTTTTACCATTACAGAAGGGACAATCCCAATGCTTCGGTGAACAATCCCAACCGCACCTTTGTGATGTGTGAAGAATACAGGTTTGTAAAAGAACGGATTTCCCGGGATAGCCGGATCTGGGAGCGGGTGCTGCCGGCCTATTACCATGCCCTGTTCCGGAGTTATTTTGTGACGTATGAGCGTCTGGACAGAGCGCTGCGGCCGGATTTTGTAAAACGTTTTTATGCAGAAATGAGAGAAGGATACGAGCAGGGCGCTGTTTGCAGAGAGCTGTTTGATGCCTATGAACTGGATTATCTGGATGTGCTTCTTAAGTCCGGCAAGGAATTTGCAGACAAACTGGAGAAGCAGAAAGCGGACATGGAGAAAAAACGGCATGACCTGTTTGACAGGCTGGAGTCCGGCGGGGACTGTATTATTTTTTCGGCAGGCAGCCACGGCAGCAATCTGCAGATTCTTCTGAAAACTGTTTTCGGCCGGGAGATTACCGCATTTTGTGATAACAGTCCTGGAAAACAGGGAAAAAAGATAAACGGTGTGCCGGTACTGTCTCCTCAGGAGGCAGCGGAGAGCTATCCGGATGCCATATATTTGATTGCCAATAAGCAGTATGGCCTACAGATAAAGCAGCAACTGGCCGATATGGAGATTGCAGGGGACAAAATCCTGCACTGCAGAGTGGAAGAGCTGGTGGACGGATTTCTGTAATCTGTAACAGGAACGGACCAAAGCACAGGAGGGAAACCATATGAAGATGACGATTTTGGGCGGCGGCTTATCGGCGGTAAGCCTGGCCTATTTTATGCAGGAAGCTATGGAAATCGAAGAGATCACCATACTGGAAAAAGAGGATGCTATCGGCGGTCTGTGCCGGAGTATACAGGCAGAAGGCTATACCTATGATATCGGGCCCCATATCCTGTTTTCCAAAGATAAGGAAATGCTGAATCTGATGCTTGAGGTAACACCAAAAACCAATCAGCTCCGGCGTTCCAATCAGATCATCCACAGGGGAAGATATGTACAGTATCCTTTTGAAAATGATCTGTCCAAGCTGCCAGGAGAAGATTTGAACTATTGTGTGACTGCTTTTCAGAACAATCCTTATGAAAAGTATGAAGCGGAGAATATGCTGCAGTTTTTCCTGCGCACCTTCGGGGAAGGCATCACCAATCTTTATCTGCGTCCCTATAATGAAAAGATCTGGAAACACGATCCTTCTTTTATGGATACCCAGATGGTAGACCGGATTCCCAAGCCTACGGATGAGGAGATCATGCGGAGTGCGGCAGGGGAAACGGTGGACGGTTACGTGCACCAGTTGTATTTTCATTATCCTGCCACAGGCGGGATTGAGTCAGTGGTCAGGGGTTTTGCAGACAGGCTGGCAGACCGCTGTAAGATTCTGGTGAATCAGACAATAGAAGGTATCCGAAAGGAAGGGGATCGTTTCCTTATCCGGACTCAGGAAGGGGAGAGCGATGCGGATCTGCTGGTATCCACCATTCCGGTACAGGAGCTTACGAGGCTTTATGAAGGCGCCGGGGAGCAGATTGGCAGATACGTGGAAGACCTGAAATACAATTCCATTCTGATTGCCTTTGTGAAAACCAAAAAGGATCTGTCAGGGGATAATTTTGCCTTTATGATTGCGGAAAAGCAGATTCTGTTCCACAGAATTTCCAAGATGGATTTTCTGGGAGAACATTACCAAAGCGACGGCGCAACCTATATGGTGGAAGTGACTTATCGGCAGGGCGACTGGATTGACCGGCTGGAGCAGGCAGAACTGGAAGCGAAGATTCTTGGGGGATTACAGGAAATCGGGTTTGTGGAGAAACCGGAGGATGGAGAGGTGCTCCGGATTACCAGGCATCAGTATGCCTATGTCCTGTATGATCTGCATCATAAATCCAATATGGAAAAAATCCGGGCTTACTACAGCGACCAGGGTATCTGTCTGAACGGACGTTTTGGGAATTTTGAGTACTGGAATATGGACCGGATTCTCCGGGAAAGCAAAAATCTGTCGGAAAGACTAAGGGAAAGGGAATAAATTATGATTATAACAAAAACACCGTTTCGCATCAGCTTTGCAGGCGGCGGGAGCGATATGGCGGATTTTTACAGAGAACATGGGGGCTGTGTGCTGAGTACCACCATCAACAGATATATGTATTTGAATATCCATCCCTATTTTAATGAGAGAGAAACTGTGTTAAAATATTCCCAGAATGAGATCGTGAATGACATCAACGAAATCAATCATTCCATTTTCCGCTGCGTTTTGAATGATAAAAAAATCAGCGGCGTGGAAATCGGCAGTACAGCGGATGTGCCCAGCGGGACAGGGCTTGGCTCTTCCAGTTCGTTTACCGTGGGACTGCTGCACACCCTGTACTGCTACAAAGGAAAGTATGTATCCAAAGCAGATCTGGCCCGTGAGGCCTGCTGTGTGGAAATCGAAAAACTGGGCAGCCCGATTGGAAAGCAGGATCAGTATGCGGCAGCCTTCGGCGGACTGAACTTTATTTCTTTCCATCAGGACGATACGGTGTCGGTGGAACCGGTGATTGCAGGAGCCGGCACGGTGGAAGAGCTGCAGGAAAACCTGGTGATGTTTTATACCGGGATTACCCATGATGCCAACCGGATCCTGGCGGAGCAGAAACACAATCTGATAAAATCGGATAAAATGGAAAACCTGAAACAGATGTGCCGGCTTGCCAGGGATATGAAACATTCTCTGGAAACCAATACGCTTTCCGATTTCGGGGCGATTCTGGATGAGGGCTGGAGGCGTAAACGGGAAATGGCCGGAGGGATTACGAGCAACCGGATCGATGAACTGTATCGGACGGCAATGGAAAACGGTGCGCTGGGCGGGAAACTGCTGGGTGCGGGCGGCGGCGGGTTTCTGCTGTTTTACTGCCCGAAAGAAAAACAGGATCTGCTGACAAATAAGCTGCGGCTGAAACCTTTTCCGTTTTCTTTTGAGCATGACGGAAGTTCCATTGTCTATATCGGAGATAAGTACTGGGACTAGAAAATAACGAAGAAAGATAGGTGAAACAATGAAAACACTGGTAGTGGGCGGCGCAGGCTTTATCGGAAGCCATTTGTGTGACGCTCTGTTAAAAGCAGGACATACAGTATGCTGTATGGACAATTTTTCCCTGGGAACCAGAGAAAACATTGCACATTTGAAAGAGCAGGAAGGATTTACCCTGTGGGAAGGGGATGCATCGGATGGAGATGTGCTGGCAGAAGTGTTTGAGAAGAGCAGGCCGGAGGCTGTGTACCATCTGGCGGCCAATTCAGACATTCAGGCCAGTGCGGCCAATCCGGACGTGGAGTACCAAAATACGTATACCACCACATATCAGGTGCTTGCCTGCATGAGAAAGTTTCAGGTGAAAAAGCTGTTTTTTGCTTCCACCTCGGCGGTATACGGAGATAAGCGGGATGTGCTTCTGGATGAAAATACGCCGAACCTGGCTCCGGTTTCCTATTATGGGGCGGCAAAGCTGGGCAGTGAAGCGCTGATCAGTGCATTTACTTACATGAATGATATGAAATCACTGGTCTTTCGTTTTCCCAATGTGATCGGCCCCAGACTGACCCACGGCGTGATTTTTGACTTTATGCGGAAGCTGGAAAAAGATCCGTCCAGACTGAAGATTCTGGGGAATGGAAAACAGACAAAGCCCTATATTTACGTAACGGATCTGGTAGAGGCCATTATGAAGTTTGCTTCGGTGCTGGAGGAAGATAAGACCGGGGTGACGCTGTACAACCTGGGTGTGGAAGGAGACACCAGTGTAACCAGGATTGCGGATATTCTGTGTGAAGAGATGGGGCTTTCTTCTGTCACGTATGAATACACCGGCGGTGAAGGCGGCTGGAAGGGGGATGTCCCCAGGTTCTGTTATTGCCTTGACAAGATACATGCCGCAGGCTGGAAGGCTGTCTATGATTCGGATGAGGCAGTCAGAAAAACGATACAGGAAGTACGCAGAGAAAAGGAAAAAGGATAAATGCTTTCAGACTATACGGCGGTGATACAGGCAGGAGGAAAAGGGACCAGACTGCGGGAGCTGACGAAAGATCAGATTCCCAAGCCTCTTCTTTCCCTGAACGGAAAGACGATGATTGAGTGGCAGCTTGCATGTATCAGACGATACGGCATCCGGGAAGTGGTCCTGATTATCGGCCATCTGGGAGATAAGGTAAAAGCATATTTTGGCGACGGCTCCGGGTTTGACATGCATATCCGGTATATTGAGGAAGAAGAGCCGCTGGGTTCTGCAGGAGCATTGTACTGCCTGAAAGACAGTCTGCCTGGCGATCATTTCCTTCTGATTTTCGGAGATGTGATGTTTGATATTGATGTGGAGCGTATGGTGCGGTTTCATGAAACCCACCAGGCGCTTGCCACACTGCTGGTGCATCCCAATGCCCATCCCTTTGATTCCGATCTGGTGGTTCTGGATGAGGAGGAGCGGGTGACCGGTTTTGATTCCAAAACCAATATACGGGAATACTGGTATGATAATTGCGTGAATGCAGGTATTTTCGTGCTGTCGAAGCAGCTTCTGGAGCAGATCACCGCTCTGAAAAAGTATGATCTGGAGCATGACCTGCTGTTTCCTGCCATCGGCACGGGCAGAGTCTATGGCTACCGGAGTACCGAGTATGTGAAGGATGCCGGAACTGTGGAGCGGTTTCGTGATGTGTGTCAGGAACAGAAGCAGGGGCTCTGGCAGGCGCGGAATCTGGGCAGCCGCCAGAAATGCATCTTTCTGGATCGGGACGGTACACTGAACCGCTACAAAGGACTGATTGACACGGACAGCCTGCTGGAGCTGGAAGAGGGCGCAGCAGAAGCAGTCAGAGAGATCAACCGGTCCGGGTATCTGGCCATTGTGGTTACCAATCAGCCGGTGGTGGCAAGGGGCATGTGTTCACTGGAGGATGTAAGAAATATCCATCGGAAGATGGGTGTGCTGCTGGGAGAGCAGGGCGCTTATCTGGATGATATCATATTCTGCCCCCATCATCCGGATAAGGGGTTTCCGGAGGAAAATCCCCTGTTTAAGATTCCCTGCAATTGCAGAAAACCGGCCATCGGCATGGTGGAAGAGATGGCAGAGCGGCATCATATTGATCTGTCACAGTCCTGGATGATCGGGGACAGCACCATAGACATCCAGACGGGAAAAAATGCAGGGATAAAAACCGTGCTTGTCCATACCGGGCAGGCGGGGACGGACGGAAAGTATGATGTAAAACCGGATCTGGAAGCATCTGATCTGGCAGAAGCAGTGAAGCGGATTCTGGCCCTGGAAGCCTGAATCCGGAAAGGGTGGGGAATATGTCAGTGTATCTGGTTACAGGAGCGGGAGGCTATATCGGTTCCATGTGCGTGGAGCATATTATGCATACGGAAAAGGATGCCGGCGTGATCGCTCTGGTGCGCAATACGCAGAAAGCTGCCGTGCGCTTTCAGGAGTTTGGAAGCCGGGTCAGGATTATCGGGTCAGATCTGAGAGACCGGGCGGCTGTGGCAGCGCTGGAGACAGACTGTGATGCAATCATCCACTGTGCTTCAGTGACCAAATCTGCAGAAATGATTGCCCATCCGGTGGAGGTGACAGAGAGTATTATCAATACCGTCCAGAATATCCTGGAGCTGGCAAGGCGGTGTCAGGTCAGAAGCATGGTTTATCTTTCCAGCATGGAGGTCTATGGCAGGCTGGATTGTTCTGACGGGCACCGGGCAGAGGAAGAGGAGCTGGGAGAAATCGAGCTGTTCCAGGCCCGGAGCTGTTATCCGCTGGGAAAACGTATGGCGGAACAGATCTGTTTTTCGTATTATAAAGAATACGGGGTGCCTGTTAAGATTGCCAGACTTGCCCAGACTTTCGGAAGAGGCGTATCTTCGGAGGAATCCCGTGTATTTGCTCAGTTTGCACGGGCAGCCAGGGCGGGCAGCGATATTGTGCTCCATACACAGGGCAATTCTATGGGAAATTATTGCAGCATAGATGATGCCGTGGCAGGAATTTTTACCATCCTGAAGCATGGGGCAGACGGCGAAGCCTACAATGTGGTCAATGAAGCCAACGCAATGACCATCCGCCAGATGGCGGAGCTGGTGGCGGAAAAGATCGCAGGCGGAAAGAGCCGGGTGATCTGCCAGATTCCCGAAGAAAACTGCTATGGCTATGCAGCAGAAACCGGACTGCGGCTTTCCGGGAAAAAACTGGAGGGCCTGGGCTGGCATCCCAGGAAAGACCTGGCGCAGATGTACCGGGATTTGCTGGATGCACTGGGAGAGTGAAAACTATGGGAAGCGTTTGATTCCGCAGACTCCGAGAGATCAGGGGATGCGGGATTTTTTTGTTTTCATATGATTTATTTTTGGGGAGATACTCGAAAACCGGTAATAGAATGCGCTATTGATGCTGATGTTCTCATACAGGAGATTTCGGAGGTTGTAGAAGGTACGAAAGAATGAAAGAACGTTATCAGTCTACATGGCCGGATAAGAAAAAATCGGTGGTTCTTGCCAGTGTACCGATTGCAAAGACACTTCCCTTGACAGGGAAAAGTCTGTTGGACATGATGGGGCAGAAGGCAGTATTGATTCAGAGAATATGATGAGGGCAACCGTTTGTTAAAAGATCCATATATTCTTGAATTTTTAGGATTACCGGAAGAAAGCAAATATTCAGAATCTTTGCCTGAACAGAGAATTATTGATAAGCTACAGGTATTTTTACTGGAACTTGGAAAAACTCACTGAAAATATTGCGGATATAAACCGCAAAATTATTGATATAAAGAACAAACTGCGGTATAATATAGCTGAGGTGATCATCATGCTTGAAAGACCGATGTATGTGGAAAAAATCATGCGCTATGTTGACACACCCTTTGTAAAGGTGCTGACAGGCGTCCGCCGGTGCGGAAAGTCCACAATCCTGAATATGATTATGGAGCGGCTCCGCAATGAGCGTGGTATTCCGGATGACCGTATTGTCAGCTGCCGCTTTGATTCCATGGAATATGAGGACATGACCGTCAGGGAGATGTATCAGGTGCTGAAGGGGCGGCTGGCTGAAAGCGGCAGGACTTACCTCTTTCTGGATGAGGTGCAGGAGATTGCGGGCTGGGAAAAGGCGGTCAATTCTCTGGCGTCTGATTATGACGTTGACTTATATGTGACAGGTTCCAATTCCCGCATGATGTCCTCGGAGATCTCCACTTATCTGACCGGACGGTATGTTGCGTTCCGGATCTATACGCTCTCCTTCGCGGAGTATTTGGCTTTCAAAAAGCAATATGCTACCCTGGAGGAGCGCCATGCTGAACTGGCAAATTATATCCGCCTGGGAGGATTCCCGGCGACACATCTGCGGGAGTACAGCCAGGATGAGGTCTATACCATCGTTCGGGATATTTATAACTCCACTGTTTTTTCCGATATCGTCCGGCGAAACCAAATCCGGAAGGTTGATCAATTGGAGCGGGTTGTCAAATACGCCTTCAGCAATGTGGGGAACGCCTTTTCGGCCAAGTCTGTATCCGACTATCTCAAAGCGGAACACCGGGCGCTGGACAATGAAACAGTATACAGCTATCTGGAAAAGCTGGAAAAGGCCTACTTACTGCACCGTTGTTCCCGCTACGATTTGCGGGGGAAAGAAATCCTGAAAACACAGGAGAAGTTCTATCTGGCAGATACCGCTCTGCGCTACAGCGTATTGGGTTACAGTGCGGATACCGTGGCGGCGGCATTGGAAAATGTGGTGTATCTGGAACTGTGCCGCAGGGGATATACTGTCTATGTCGGCAAACAGACCGCCGGGGAGATCGACTTTGTGGCGGTTCGTCAGAATGAAAAGCTATATGTCCAGGTCACACAGCGTATTGAATCTGAAAAGACAGAGAAGCGGGAGTATGAGCGCCTGCTGGAAATTCGGGATAACTACCCCAAATATGTCCTGTGCGCTGACGAATTTGCCGGTGGAAATTACCAGGGGATCAAAACAATGCATGTTGCGGATTTCCTGTTGACCGCAGAATATTGAGCCGCTTCCGGCCAGGAAGCGGCTCAATCCCTGCAACCTGATCGGATTTCGAACCGACGACCCCTACAATGCGAATGTAGTGCTTTCCCATCTGATCTACAGGCCCCAATCAGCACTTTTTGTGAGAAAAATTGCGAATTTCGGATTTCTGACAAAGAGCTGTACATGGGGTTTGCCAATGCCAGGGGCTAACTTGATTTTGGCCAGTTACTTGAAAATATTCACAGAATCCAGGCTCGAAACAACATCAGGCTTGCCGATACCATTGCTTCGCATGGGCTGGGAGTAAATATGTTGTAGTTGTTCCGAGCATTGCTGAAGAAAGGATTTTCTATTCCAACACCTGTCGGGAATTATTCACCGGACTGGGCAATTGCTTTTCATAAAGGGATGGAAAGTCTGGAATAGGATTCAGGAAAATTTCCCATCCGGCCTGCGACCTGTCCTGTTCCATTTTTTAGAAATAGTTTATACAATATTAGCACTCAACTATTGACAGTGCTAATAACGGGTGCTATATTGTTGACTGCAAAGAAAATGTTATAGAAATTGTAGAACAGGCAAACACTAGAAATAGAAATAACAGGGAGGCGTGGCTATGAATATTTCTAAATTTACGCAAAAATCTGTGGAAGCAGTGGAAATGTGTGAAAAACTTGCGTATGAGTATGGCAATCAGGAAATCGAGCAGGAGCATCTCCTGTACAGCCTTCTTACCATACAGGACAGTCTGATTTTAAAGCTGATCGAGAAAATGGAAATCAATGCGCCGCATATGCTGGATCGGGCAAAGCAGGCCATTGAAAAGCGGGTCAAAGTACAGGGCGGTCAGGTCTATATGGGGAAGGATCTGAACAAGGTACTGATCAGTGCAGAGGATGAGGCAAAGCAGATGGGGGATGAATATGTGTCCGTGGAACATCTGTTTCTGTCTATGCTGAAATATCCCAACCGCGAGATCAAAGCGATCTGGCAGGAGTACGGTATTACAAAAGAACGTTTTCTGCAGGCGCTTTCCACCGTGAGGGGCAATCAGCGTGTGACCAGCGACAATCCGGAGGCAACCTATGATACTCTGGAAAAGTACGGACAGGAGCTGGTAGAGAGAGCCAGACAGCAGAAGCTGGATCCGGTGATCGGCAGAGACAATGAGATCCGGAACATTATCCGTATCCTTTCCCGCAAGACAAAAAACAATCCGGTGCTGATCGGGGAACCGGGCGTGGGAAAGACGGCTGTGGTGGAAGGACTGGCACAGCGGATTGTGCGGGGCGATGTGCCCCAGGGACTGAAGGATAAGAAAATATTTGCACTGGATATGGGGGCGCTGGTGGCAGGCGCCAAATACAGAGGTGAATTTGAGGAACGTCTGAAGGCAGTGCTGGAAGATGTGAAGAGCAGCAACGGACAGATTATCCTGTTTATCGATGAGCTGCATACCATTGTGGGAGCAGGCAAGACGGATGGCGCACTGGATGCGGGAAATATGTTAAAGCCCATGCTGGCCAGAGGAGAGCTGCACTGTATCGGCGCCACCACACTGGATGAATACAGGCAGTATATCGAAAAGGATGCGGCGCTGGAACGCCGGTTCCAGCCTGTCATGGTGGCAGAGCCTACCGTGGAGGATACCATTTCCATCCTGAGAGGGCTGAAAGAGCGGTATGAGGTATTTCATGGCGTGAAGATTATGGATGGTGCGCTGGTGAGTGCGGCTACCCTCTCCAACCGTTATATTTCGGACCGTTTCCTGCCGGATAAAGCCATTGACCTGGTGGATGAAGCCTGCGCCCTGATCAAAACAGAACTGGATTCCCTGCCCACAGAGCTGGATGAGCTGCAACGGAAAGTGATGCAGATGGAAATTGAAGAAGCGGCTCTGAAAAAGGAAGATGACCGGCTGAGCCGGGAACGTCTGGAAGCGCTGCAAAAAGAACTGGCGGAGCAGAAGGCTGAATTTCAGAACCGGAAAGCCCAGTGGGACAATGAAAAGGCATCCATTGAAAAGCTGTCCAGACTGCGGGAGGAAATCGAAAGCCTGAACGGGCAGATTCAGATTGCCCAAAGGGAAGGAAATCTGGAAAAGGCCGCAGAACTCAGCTACGGCAGACTGCCTGCACTGAAAAAACAGTTGGAGATCGAAGAGGAAAATACGAAAAAACAGGCGCTTTCCCTGGTACATGAAAATGTTTCCGAGGAAGAAATCGCCAAAATCATTTCCCGGTGGACCGGAATCCCGGTTGCCAAGCTGACGGAAAGCGAACGGAATAAGACATTGCATCTGGATGAAGAGCTGCACAGACGTGTGGTGGGACAGGATGAGGGTGTGACCAAGGTAACGGAAGCCATTATCCGTTCTAAGGCAGGCATCAAAGATCCGGGCAAGCCCATCGGCTCGTTCCTGTTTCTGGGACCTACCGGGGTGGGAAAAACAGAGCTGGCCAAAGCGCTGGCGGCCGCCCTGTTTGATGATGAAACCAATATGGTGCGGATCGATATGAGTGAATATATGGAGAAGTATGCCGTATCCAGACTGATCGGGGCGCCGCCCGGATACGTGGGATACGAAGAAGGCGGGCAGTTGACGGAAGCGGTCAGAAGAAAACCGTATTCGGTTGTCCTGTTTGACGAGATCGAAAAAGCCCATCCGGATGTGTTCAATGTACTGCTGCAGGTATTGGATGACGGGCGTATCACGGATTCCCAGGGACGGACCGTGGATTTCAAAAATACCATTCTGATTATGACTTCCAACATCGGAGCGCCGTATCTTCTGGAAGGAATTGATGAAAAGGGTGAGATCAGAGAAGAAGTCAAGAAGCAGGTGATGGATGAACTGCACCATTCTTTCCGGCCGGAGTTTTTGAACCGTCTGGACGAAACCATCTTGTTTAAGCCTCTGACAAAAGACAATATCGGCGGTATTATTGGTCTGATTATGGCAGATCTGAACCGCCGGCTGGCGGACCGGGAACTGTCCGTGGCGCTTACACCGGAAGCGGAAACCTTTATTGTGGAACATGCATACGATCCGGTTTATGGCGCCAGACCGCTGAAGCGTTTCATTCAGAAGCATGTGGAAACGCTGTCAGCGAAGCTGATCCTTTCGGATGCGGTGGAAAGCGGAGATACCATACGGATTGAAGTAACAGACGGGCAGCTCACCGCCCGGAAGGCATAAAAATCAGTCCGGGCAGCCGGCTTTTTTTAAGAGGTCAGCAGGGGTATGGAGTATGCAGGCTGCATCCACCCGGCCCCTGCTGCCCCATCCTGCCAGTGCAAAATCCACATGAGCCGCCTCAGCGCAGGCCATATCGTATTTGCTGTCGCCCACATACAGCATCTGCTCCAGCGGCGCTCCTGTCTGCTTTTGATAGTATAACAGAGGTTCCGGAAAGGGTTTGTGTTTTGTGGTATCGTCGGAGCAGACTACGGTCTGAAAATAGCGGGCAACAGGCTGGCTGCCCAGATCATTCTGATAGTGATGGCTCATCTGAGAAGTGACGATCCCCAGATGAAAGCCGTGTCCGGAAAGGGTGTCCAGGACAGGCAGGATGCCGTCAAATAAGCTGACGGTATCATGCAGCTCATTCAGGTACCGGATCCAGAGCTGCAGGGTCTGGGGGATATCCGGGATGGAAAGCTGTTTCAGCGCCTCTTCTCCCGGTATCCCCAGAGCAAAAGTGAGCTGCTCACAGGCCATGTCCGCACCGGTGACCTGCCGGATGGTTCTCTGCAGAGAATGCAGGACGGCATATTCGGTATCCAGCAGCGTTCCGTCAATATCAAATATAATGTGTGTGTAGTTCATGAATTTCCTCCCTGTCTGTACTGGTCTGTTTTATTTTCATTATGCCTGTCATTATAATGCAGATTTTTTCCCATTACTATAGTATTTCCGCCAATTTTTGTAAATATCCTGTCATTTGCAGTGATGGAGCGGAGGAGGAAACAGAAAGGCCGTGAAGGAAATACATATGTTTGTGGTGGCAGATCAGAATACAAGATTGAAACCCCGCAGGTTTTGTGATACAGTTTTTATGAATACAGATAGCAAACGGAGAATCAACCAAAGAGAGGCCGGATATGTTTCAATTTATACTTTTTGATCTGGATGGAACACTGACGGACCCCAAAGAGGGCATTACCAAAAGTGTACAGTTTGCATTGCTTCAACAGGGGATCCGGGAACCGGATCTGAACAAGCTGGAGCCCTTTATCGGTCCGCCGCTGCGGGACAGTTTTATGGATTTTTATGATATGAGTATGGAACAGGCGGACAGAGCCATAGTGGACTACCGGAAACGGTTTGCGCCCATCGGGATTCTGGAAAACAAGGTATATCCGGGGATTCCGGAAATGCTGGCACATCTGAAAGCGGCCGGGATAAAGCTGGCTGTGGCTTCCAGCAAGCCGGAACCCTTTGTCCGGCAGATTCTGGAGCACTTTCATCTGGACGCCAGCTTTGATGTGGTGGTGGGCAGTAATCTGGACGGCAGCCGCAGTGAAAAGGATGAGGTGATTGAGGAAGCGCTGCATCGGCTGGGGAAGCAGGCCGGAAAAGGCGCTATGGTGGGAGATCGCAAATATGATATCCAGGGCGGACAGGAACATGGCCTGACCACGGTGGGCGTTTCTTTTGGATATGCCGGGAAGGGTGAGCTGGAGGCGGCAGGAGCCGATTATATTGCCAGATCAGTGAAGGAGCTGGAAGTTTTTTTGCTGGGCGGCGGCAGACCGAAGAAAAAGAGCGGGAAGGCGGCAGATAAAGGAAGGGCGGCAGAACCGGAAAGAAAAACAGAGGGCGGCAGTGCTGCTTCCTCTGTTCTGGGAAAAACCTGGCATATTATGTTTCCGTTCCTTTTGTATTATCTTGGCAGTAATGCCTGCTATATTGTGATCGTGACGCTGTTTCGGCTGATTCTGCAGGGCGGCGCGGGATTTGAGTGGATGAGTGAAAACAGTGTGGGGATTGCCAGCCTGGCCAAGGGCTGTTCCATGCTGGCCGGGGCGGCAGTGCTGCTTCCGTTATTTCGGAAGGAATGTACCGGATGGCAGTCAGGGACGCAGGTTTCGTATCCTACTATGGGGATTTGGGCGGTATCGTCTGCTTTTGGTATGAATCTGCTGTTTGGGCTTCTGCAGATTGCAGCCATGTCAGTGGGATATTATGAAGTGGAACAGATGCAGTATCAGATTCCCTTTTTGCCGGGGCTTCTTTTGTATGGCCTGATTTCGCCGCTGGCGGAAGAACTGCTGTTTCGGGGCCTGATCTATAACCGGATGAAAACCTGGTTTTCCCTGCGTACCTCTGCCGTTGCATCCTCCGCCCTGTTTGGGATCTATCATGGCAATCTGGTGCAGGCCCTGTACGGCCTGCTGATGGGCCTGCTGTTTTCCTATGCTTATGAGCTGACAGGGAATTTTAAAATACCGGTTATGATGCACGGACTGGCCAATGCCTGTGTATTTGCCGTATCCTATGATGCGCCTGCCGGCGCCGGCATGGCTGCCGGTGCGCCGGTGTACTGTATGGCCTGTCTTTTGGTTTCTGCCCTGTGTCTTGTCAGGGTGAGGAAAAAGCGGTTCCCACTTGGACAGAACTGAGTATCTGTTCAAAATCAGGTGCGATCTGTTCCCATTCTGAAAGGGCGGGAGAGGCTGAAATCAGGTAATTACCGGGATGTTCCTGCCCTGTCGGTTCCTCTTCCCTGTCAAATGAGATGGTGAGCCAGAGGGTATCTTCGATGGATTCGGTGTACCGGTATCCGGTCAGCCCGTTTGACAGGGAAAACTCTTCTATTGTGACTCCGGTGGCACATATCCCCAGTTTTTGGGTCTGATATCCCAGATGAAAAACCGCATCGGGGAAGTTGGCGGGCCAGAAATCTATGGCACAAGACAGCATGGAATCCTCCTCTTCCATCTCTTCTTTGGTTTTGACCTGATATTCCCAGGTATCCGGCAGGGTAACGGACAGATAAATATCTTCATAGCTGTATGTGACGGTATCGGTCTTTGGCGGCTCTGCTTCCGGCCGGGCAGTTTCTATGGTTGCTATGGCAGCAGCAGGAGGACGCACCGTATCGGAGGAGGTTTCCGAGCAGGCAGTCAGCAGACAGAAAAGGCCGGCTGCAACGGATAAATAAAGGAATTTTTTCATAAAAAATCGGCTCCTTTCAGGGAAATGACTCTATTATAGTATAACAATTTTCGGAAAAGCGCACAAGAAAAGAAAAAAGAAAATTGTCAGACGATATTATATTTTTGGTTAAATTGTAAAATAATCAGATAATTTACAAAATTTAGGGGTTTACAGGCCGGGAGAAACAGTGTATGATAAGTCCCGGAAGAAAAGTTCAATTTCATAACTTATAAAATCAGAATCCGAAGATGGACGGCTGCAAAGGGGCAGCCACATCTTCGGTTTTTGTGTTTTCAGGAAAGGAATGATATCCAATGTTTGATGCAAATCCAACCAGAGTACTTCCGCCTCTGTACAGGGCGGGCTTTGAACATGACAACTGCGGCATCGGGGCCTGTGTGAACATCAGAGGCGTGAAAAGCCGGGCAACCGTGGAGAACTCTCTGAAAATCGTGGAAAACTTAGAGCACAGGGCAGGAAAGGATGCAGAGGGGAAAACCGGTGACGGCGTGGGGATTCTTGTGCAGATTTCCCACAGATTTTTTTCACGGGTCACCAGGCCGCTGGGAATCCGGCTGGGAGAAGAGCGGGAATATGGGATCGGCATGTTCTTTTTCCCACAGGACGAACTGAAACGGAACCAGTCCAAAAAGATGTTTGAGATCATCGTACAGAAGGAAGGGCTGGAGTTTCTGGGCTGGAGGCAGGTGCCCACTTCACCTGAGGTGCTGGGGCATAAGGCAGTGGAATGTATGCCCTGTATTATGCAGGCTTTTATCCGAAAACCGGCAGATGTGGAAGCAGGACTGGACTTTGACCGGCTTCTTTATATTGTAAGGCGTATTTTTGAGCAGTCCACGGACAATACGTATGTGGTTTCTCTGTCCAGCAGGACGATTGTATATAAGGGGATGTTTCTGGTGGGCCAGCTTCGCACCTTTTTCCTGGATTTGCAGAGTGAGGATTTTGAATCGGCCATAGCGATGGTGCATTCCCGTTTTTCCACCAATACCAATCCGAGCTGGGAACGTGCCCATCCCAACCGCTTTATTGTGCACAATGGAGAGATCAATACCATACGGGGCAATGTGGACAAGATGCTGGCAAGGGAAGAAAATATGGAATCGGAAGCGCTGCACGGACTGCTGCACAAGGTGCTTCCGGCGGTCAATGCCTCCGGTTCCGATTCCGCCATGCTGGATAATACCCTGGAATTTCTCGTTATGAGCGGGATGGACCTGCCGCTGGCAGTGATGATTACCATTCCGGAACCCTGGGCGAATAACCGGACCATGACACAGAAGAAAAAAGATTTTTATCAGTATTATGCCACGATGATGGAGCCCTGGGACGGGCCGGCGTCCATTGTCTTTTCTGACGGGGACATCATGGGGGCGGTGCTGGACCGGAACGGGCTGCGTCCTTCCCGGTATTATATTACGGACGATGACCATCTGATTTTATCCTCTGAGGTGGGCGTGCTGGAGATTGACCCGGCCAGGATTGTAAAAAAGGAACGGCTTCATCCGGGGAAAATGCTGTTGGTGGATACCAGGCAGGGAAAGATCATTGATGATGACAGCCTGAAAGAAGCCTATGCCTCCAGAGCGCCTTACGGGGAATGGCTGGACAGCAATATGATTGCTTTAAAAGATCTGAAGATTCCCAATCAGCGGATGCCTTCCTTTACCGAAGAGGAGCGGCAGAGAATGCAGAAGGCATTCGGCTATACGTATGATGAACTGAAAACCAGCATTCTGCCGATGGCGTTAAACGGCGGGGAAGCGATTGCGGCAATGGGCGTGGACACCCCCATTCCGGTTCTGAGCAAAACCATTCATCCATTGTTTCACTATTTCAAACAGTTATTTGCCCAGGTGACCAATCCGCCCATTGACGCCATCCGGGAAGAAGTGGTTACCTCCACTACGGTATACATTGGGACAGAGGGCAATGTGCTGGAAGAAACACCGAAAAACTGTAATATTTTAAAGGTCAACAATCCGATTCTGACCAATCTGGATCTGCTGAAAATTAAAAGCATGAAAGCAGAAGGATTCCGGGTGGAGGAAGTTCCCATTCTCTACTATAAAAATACCAGCCTGGAACGGGCAATTGAGCGTTTGTTTGTGGAAGTGGACCGGGCATACCGGGACGGAGCGAATATCATTGTCCTTTCGGACCGGGGTGTGGATGAAAATCATGTGGCCATCCCTTCCCTGCTGGCAGTGTCGGCGCTGAACGAATATCTGGTCAGGACCAAAAAGCGTACCAGCATCGCGCTGATCCTGGAATCGGGAGAACCCCGGGAAATCCACGATTTTGCCACATTGCTGGGATATGGAGCCTGCGCGGTCAACCCTTATCTGGCGCTGGAGTCGATTCATGAGCTGATTGAAAACGGCATGCTGGATAAGGATTATTATGCGGCAGTGGAGGATTATACCCATGCGGTACTGCATGGGATCGTAAAAATCGCATCCAAAATGGGGATTTCCACCATACAGTCTTATAAAGGCTCCCAGATTTTTGAGGCGCTGGGAATAGACAGTGATGTGATCCATAAATATTTTACCAATACGGTCAGCCGGATTGGCGGTATCTCTCTGAAAGATATAGAAAAACAGCAGGATATGCTTCACTCGGGCGCTTTTGATCCGCTGGGGCTGGAAAATGACCTGACGCTGGACAGCCCGGGCAGCCATAAGATGCGCAGCGGCGGCGAGGAGCATCTTTACAATCCGGCCACCATCCATCTTTTACAGGAGTCCACCAGACGGGGAGATTACGGACTGTTTAAAGAATATACCGCATTGGTGGATGCGGAAGATTCCATAAAGAACCTGAGGGGGCTGATGACGTTTCAGTATGCGAAAAAACCGGTTCCCATTGAGGAAGTGGAGAGTGTGGACGCCATCGTGACCCGTTTTAAAACCGGCGCCATGTCCTATGGCTCGATTTCCAAAGAAGCTCATGAGACATTGGCCATTGCCATGAATATGCTGCATGGCAAATCCAATTCCGGAGAGGGCGGCGAGGAGCCGGAGCGGCTGGAGATGGGCCCGGACGGCCTGAATCGGTGTTCGGCCATCAAGCAGGTGGCCAGCGGGCGGTTCGGGGTGACCAGCCGGTATCTGGTAAGTGCACAGGAGATCCAGATTAAGATGGCCCAGGGGGCCAAGCCGGGGGAGGGCGGACATCTGCCGGGCGGCAAGGTATATCCCTGGATTGCCAGAACCAGGCATTCTACGCCGGGAGTGGGGCTGATTTCCCCGCCGCCCCATCATGATATTTATTCCATCGAAGATCTGGCCCAGCTTATTTATGATCTGAAAAATGCCAACCGGGACGCAAGGATTTCGGTGAAACTGGTTTCTGAGGCGGGAGTGGGTACGGTGGCCGCAGGTGTGGCCAAAGCAGGCGCACAGGTCATTCTGGTATCAGGCTATGACGGAGGCACCGGGGCGGCGCCCCGCAGCTCCATTCACAATGCAGGGCTGCCCTGGGAGCTGGGACTGGCAGAGACCCATCAGACACTGATTATGAACGGACTACGGGGGAAGGTGCGCATCGAAACGGACGGCAAGCTGATGAGCGGCCGGGATGTGGTGATTGCAGCGATTCTGGGCGCGGAGGAGTTCGGATTTGCCACAGCGCCGCTGGTGACGATGGGCTGCGTGATGATGCGGGTCTGCAACCTGGACACCTGTCCTGTGGGTGTGGCCACCCAGAATCCGGAGCTGCGCAGGAATTTCCGGGGTAAACCGGAATATGTGATCCATTTTATGCGCTTTATCGCGCAGGAAATGCGGGAATATATGGCCAGGCTGGGTGTCCGTACAGTGGATGAACTGGTGGGGCATACAGAGTTTCTGAAAGTCAGGGACGATCTGGATGAGCAGGCACGGAAGATTGATTTAACCAGCATCCTGCATAATCCTTATGAAGGCTCCCGGGAAAAGGTGACATTTGATCCGAAACAGGTATATGATTTCGGACTGGAAAAAACCAAGGATGAAAAGATACTGCTGCGTCGGCTGGGCAAGGCGGCGGAGAGCGGGCAGAAGCGCAGCATCGAAGTGGAAGTGGGCAATACGGACCGGGCATTCGGTACCATATTTGGCTCCGAACTGACGAGGCGTTTTGGAGACAGCCTGGAAGAGGACACCTACCGGGTACTTTGCCGGGGCGCAGGCGGCCAGAGCTTCGGCGCCTTTATTCCCAAAGGGCTGACACTGGAACTGACCGGAGACAGTAACGATTATTTCGGAAAAGGGTTATCGGGCGGCAAGCTGGTGGTTTATCCCCCTGCTGGCAGCCGGTTTCGGCAGGAGGAAAACATTATTGTCGGAAATGTGGCCCTTTATGGGGCCACCAGCGGCAAAGCGTTTATCGGCGGCGTGGCCGGGGAACGGTTCTGCGTGAGAAATTCCGGCGCCAGCGCTGTAGTGGAAGGCGTGGGAGATCATGGCTGTGAATATATGACCGGCGGCCGGGTAGTGGTGCTGGGACGGACCGGAAAAAACTTTGCGGCGGGTATGAGCGGCGGCATCGCGTATGTACTGGATGAGGAAAATGATCTGTATACAAGAGTGAATAAAGAAATGGTATATGCTTCCGAAATCACGTCCAAATACGATGTGCTGGAGCTGAAGGAAATGATCCGGGAACATGTGGCATACACCAATTCCCCGAAAGGAAAGGAAATACTGGAGCATTTCGGAGCCTATCTGCCCAGGTTCAAAAAGATCATCCCATATGATTATGACCGGATGCTGAGGACCATCGTGCAGATGGAAGAAAAAGGGCTTTCTGCGGAACAGGCCCAGATTGAAGCGTTTTATGTAAATATGAGAAAGTAGGGAGGGAAGCGCAATGGGAAAACCAACAGGTTTTATGGAATATGAGAGAAAGACATCCGGCGCGGAACCGCCGAAAGAAAGAGTCAGACATTTCCGGGAGTTTCATATGCATCTTCCGAAAAGCGAGCAGCAGCTTCAGGGCGCACGGTGTATGGATTGCGGCGTACCGTTCTGCCAGTCCGGTATGATGCTGGCCGGGATGGCCAGCGGCTGTCCGCTGCACAATCTGGTGCCTGAATGGAATGACCTGGTCTATAGAGGAAACTGGGAACAGGCCTATAACCGTCTGAAAAAAACCAACAATTTTCCGGAGTTTACCTCCAGAGTCTGCCCGGCTCTGTGTGAAAATGCCTGTACCTGCGGGCTGAACGGGGAGCCGGTGGCCACAAAGGAAAATGAATATGCCATTACCGAATATGCCTATGAGAACGGCTATGCAAAAGCCAGGCCGCCCAGGGTCAGGACCGGGAAACAGGTGGCGGTGATCGGCAGCGGGCCGGCAGGACTGGCGGCAGCGGACCAGTTGAATAAAAGAGGGCATCTGGTCACGGTATTCGAACGCTCCGACAGGCCGGGCGGGCTGCTGATGTATGGCATTCCCAATATGAAGCTGGAAAAATCCATTGTGGAACGAAAGCTGAAAGTGATGGAAGAAGAGGGCGTTACCTTTGTCACAGGCGTCAATGTGGGAAAAGAGGTAAAAGCGGCAAAGCTGTTAAAGGAGTATGACCGGATTGTACTGGCCTGCGGTTCCTCAAATCCCCGTGATATCAAAGCGCCGGGCAGGGATGCGGAAGGTATTTACTTTGCCGTGGATTTTCTGGGAGCCAATACGAAGAGCCTGCTGGATTCTCAGTTTTCGGATCGGAAATACATCGATACCAAAGGCAAAGATGTGGTAATCATAGGCGGCGGCGATACCGGAAACGACTGCGTGGGGACTGCCATACGGCATGGCTGTAAATCGGTGACGCAGATCGAAATGATGCCAAAGGCGCCGGATGTGCGTACGGAGGAAAATCCCTGGCCCCAGTGGCCCAGAGTCTGCAAGACCGATTACGGACAGGAAGAGGCCATTGCCCTGTTCGGCCACGATCCCCGTCTGTATGAAACGACGGTAAAGGAGTTTTTAAAGGACAAAAACGGAAGGTTAAAAGGGGTGAAGCTGGTAAAACTGAAGTGGGAAAAAGACGAAACAGGACGTATGGGCAGCCGGGAGATCGCCGGCAGCGAACAGATTCTGGATGCACAGATCGTATTGATTGCAGCAGGATTTCTGGGAAGTGAAAAATATGTGGCAGATGCCTTTGGCGTGACCCTGAATGAGCGGGGCAATGTGAGCACTGAGCCGGGCAGTTACCGCACCAATGTGGAAACGGTTTTCACGGCAGGCGATATGCACAGGGGCCAGTCTCTTGTGGTGTGGGCCATCCGGGAAGGGCGGGAAAGCGCCAGAGCGGTGGATGAAAGCCTGATGGGGTATACCAGCCTGGGGATTCAGTGAAATATAACAGTAAAATATAAGATATCAGGATCCCCTGCGGCCGTTTGTCTGATGCGGCGGCAGGGGATTTATCTTTTATATACACCGCAAGAATGATGAAAACACCGTCCGGAAATTATGTTATGATACAGGATGCCACATTTGAAAGGAGGGAAAATGCATGGAATACAGTGCGGTTGAAACTGTCAGGGAAGTGATTGCCTATGTGGAGGCACATGTAATGGGCAAACCGGATCTGGGGAGTGTATCGGCGGCAGTGCATTATTCAAAATATTATCTGCATCGTATGTTTACCAAAACTGTGGGGATGACACTGCATGACTATATCCGGCGAAGGAGACTTACAGAGGCTGCGAGGCTGCTGGTGTTTTCCAGGAAACCGATTCTGGAAATTGCACTGGCTGCAGGGTATGAAAGCCAGCAGGCTTTTACAGGCATTTTCAGGTCCATGTATAAACAGAGCCCTCTGGAATACCGGGAAAACGGGAAGTTTTATCCGCTGCAGTTGCAGTTCTGCCTGTATGATGCACCTTCTGGGACGGAGGCTGTGACGCAGAATATTACCTGCATCACACCAAAAGAGATACCGGACTGGATGGAGTTTACGAAACGGGTCATTGACGGATTCCCCTGTTTTGAAGCGTCGGAACATCTGAAACGGCTTGCAGATTATATAGAACAAAAGCAGGCATGGATCATACGGGACAAAAATATTGTGACAGGGGCCGCCGCATTTTCCAGGCAGAGGTCGAGAATTGATTTTCTGGCGGTCCACCCCCAGTACCGGGGATACGGAATCGAAAAAGCATTTCTGGATTTGATTTCAGGCAGCGGCCTGGCAGACCGTGAAATCAGTATCACCACATTCCGGGAAGGGGACCGGGCTGATACAGGGCAGCGTGCGGCATATCAGCGGCTTGGCTTTGTGGGAGCGGAGCTTTTGACGGAGTTTGGGTATCCGGTACAGAGGCTGGTATTACCGGTAGAATGAGAGGAGGGCTTCGATGCAGAACAATGTGTTAGATCAGGAGTGGGATACGGCAGGGCTTTTGCGGTTTGCCTTCCCTACGGTTATTATGATGCTGTTTATGGGGCTGTATACCATTGTGGATACGATTTTTGTAGCCAGGATGGCAGGCACCGATGCACTTTCTGCCATCAATGTGGTGTGCCCTGTGGTCAATATTACGGTGGGGCTGGGTACTATGTTTGCGGCCGGAGGGAATGCGGTAATTTCCCGGAAAATGGGAATGGGGCAGAAACAGGAGGCAAAAGAGGATTTTACGGTGCTGGTTATGACGGCAGCAGTGACCGGGGGTATCATTTTGGCGGCAGGCACCATATGGATGGACCGGATTGTGTATGTACTTGGTGCCAGTGATCTGCTTTTTCCATATTGTAAAGAGTATCTGGGTGTGCTGCTTTTGTTTCTGCCTGCCAATATGCTGCAAACAGTGTATTCCAATCTGTTTGTCACAGCCGGGAGGCCGGGGCTGGGATTTGGGCTTTCTGTTCTGGCAGGTCTGGCAAATATCCTTCTGGACTATGTTTTTATGGTGCTCTGCGGACTTGGTATCCGCGGCGCAGCGCTGGGAACAGGATGCGGCTATTGTATTGTGGCAGTGACAGGAACGGTTTTCTTTCTGCGAAGCAAAGGCTCTCTTTCTTTTGCAGGATTCGGGTGGAAATGGAAGGTGATAAAAGAAAGTATGCTGAACGGTTCCTCGGAAATGGTAGGACAGATGGCAGCCGCTGTCACCACGTTTTTGTTTAATATTACCATAATGGCTCTGGCCGGGGAAGATGGTGTTGCGGCTGTTACCATTATGATTTATTCCCAGTTTCTTCTGAATACGCTATACATCGGATTTTCAATGGGCGTTGCACCGGTCATCGGTTTTAATTATGGAAATCAGAGCAGCATCCGGCAGAAAAAGGTATTTCGGATCTGTATGAGGTTTATAATGGCATCCTCTTTGCCGGCATTTGGATTTTCCATGCTGGGAGGCGCCTGGGTGGCGGGGATATTTGTACCCGCGGCTTCACCGGTTTACCGGATTGCGGCAGAGGGGTTTTCCGTCTTTTCCTGGAGCTTTTTGTTCTGCGGCCTGAATATTTTTACTTCTGCCATGTTTACTGCCCTGTCTGAGGGAATGGTGTCGGCAGTGCTTTCTTTTTTCAGGACATTTGGGCTTTTGGCCGGCGGTATCCTGCTGCTGCCTCACTTTTTCGGAATTACCGGTGTCTTTTTGGCTGTGCCCGCCGCAGAAGGGATTATGTTTTTCATATCGGTACTGTGCCTGATCCACTACAGAAAGCGATATTTGTATTGGTAATCAGCAGCGGGAGGAGGGGATTTCTTGTAATTTCACAACGGAGTGTGTATAATAGAGAAGACATAAAACCACACAGGCAGGACGTACAGGGTGTACAAGGTATATAAGGTATACAAGGTGTTCTGCCTTCTTTGCGTTTGAGAAAAGGGGAATTTTTGATGAAATCAGTCAGATATGGTATGAGGCTGGCAGTTTTGTTTTGGGTGTTGTTTTTTGGGGTCTGCATGCCGCTCCGGGCAGAGGAGCCTGCCGGGGAGGAAGCTTCGTCAGAGGAATCTGCTCTGCCGGTGTGCCGCGTCCGGTTTTCGGGCCAGGGGCTGTATGTTTATGCGGATCCTTTGCTGTCCGGTGTTCCCATAGCAGTGCTTCCGGACGGCGCCAGAGTACAGGTGACGCTTGGGCCGGTGGATACACTGGCCGGGATACGGGTATGTGATACCGGGGCAGAAGGGTATGTGGATGCAAGATATCTGAAACGGGCCGATGCCATTGTAGAGGATTATGATATCTATACCTATGAGGAGATGGTGGAGGACATCCGTCAGTTACAGGCCAGATATCCGGAACTGCTCCGGGTGGATACCGCAGGCGCCTCTGCGGATGGCCGGGATCTGTATGTTCTGACGATGGGAGGGAAAAATGCCACGCAGCATATTCTGGTACATGCCGGTATCCATGCCCGTGAATATACGAACCCGCTTCTTGTGATGGAGCAGTTGGAACAGTGCCTGGAGTATTATGAGAGTGGGTCATTTCATGGGACAAACTATCGGGATTTGTTTTCCAACACAGCCGTTCATATCATTCCTATGGTCAATCCGGACGGAATTGCGCTCAGCCAGTTCGGAGAGAGCGCTCTGCGGTCACCGGAGCTGGTGGAAATGGTCCGTATCTGCTATGTGTATGATGTCCTGGCGGGGCGGACAGACAAACCTTATGAGGTATATCTGACCCGTTGGAAAGCCAATGCCCGCGGAGTGGATCTGAACAAGAATTTTCCTTTTGGATTTGGGATCGGTACCAGTGCGGTGCAGCCTTCCTATGCAGGCTATGGGGGACTTCTGCCTTTTTCGGAACCGGAGGCGGCTTCTCTGGGGGCGGTTACGCTTCAGTATCAGCCGACGATTGTGATCAGCTATCATTCTATGGGAGAAGTGGCATACTGGGATACATCGGAAAGCCGGTACAGAGAACTGAACAGGGGATTTTCTTCCTATATGCTGTCAATGGTCCCTTATCGGAGAATGGGAGGCGGAGGTGCATCGGGCAGTTATCTGGACTGGCTTTACAGCGGGGAAACCCCTGTCCGTTCCGTTACCTTTGAAACAGGGAATGCAGCATGTCCTCTTCCGGCAGGGCAGTATCCCAGAATATGGCTGCATCACGGGAGTGTGCTGCAGGCTGCCGCCTGGTATGCCTGTGCCGGTTTATAAGATTCGTCAGTTTTGTGATTGGATTTTAGAGCGCAATCTGTTATAATCAATCCTGTAAGACGCTTGCTTTTAAGATTGTTAATGTGAAATCCTGTAAGCCGGAGGACCTGCCGGGAGAGCTTATTGTTCAGGGCAGTGACATGGGCGGCTGCAGGAAGGGGAAGGGACAATAACGGAGGGAGTGGGGAGATGCTATTTGTCAAAAGTGACGATCTGAAGATAGGCATGCGCCTGGCGCGGCCGATTTATAACAGAAATGGTGTGCTTTTATATGAGAGAAATTCCAAACTGACCGGCCAGGGAATTATGAGTATCAAAACCTTTGGCCTGATCGGTATTTTTATTCTGGAGCCTGCAGAGCCGGTTCCGCCGATGACGGAAGATGATATTGAGTTCGAACGGTTTCAGATGATGCAGGTGTTTGGCATCCGGGAAGAGATGAAGCGGATGTGGCAGACTCATAAGGCCGGCAAGATTGAGATGATTGTCAGCAGTATTACCAAAAGCTATGGGAAGCTGGATCATAAAATTAATTTTATCCAGGGGCTTCGCAGCAGGGAGGATTATCTGTATAAACATTCCCTGAATGTGGCAATGCTCTGTGCCATGATCAGCCATGTGATGAAACTCAGGGTAGATGAACAGCATTCTGTGATACGGGCGGCTGTGCTGCATGACATCGGGCAGCTCAGGCTGCCGAGAGAACTGATCGGAAAAAACGATCTGAATGAGGAGGAAAAGCGGGTCCTGGACAATATGCAGGCGGAAGGCTTCCGCATATTGGATCAGGTATATACAGGAGATACTTCGGTGAAACGGATCTGTGCCCAGTGTTATCGCTGTATCCGGGATTTCCAGGATGGGAAAAGGCCGGATCTGCGCATTTCCACCGAAGCCAGAGTAATGGCTGTGGCGCAGACGTATGACCAGATGACAGCCATGCAGTTCGGACAGAATCCGGCTTCCGAGGTGATGGCGATAAAGCATTTGCTGGATCATCCGGAAGTCTATGATGCAAATGCGGTGCAGGCATTGATTGATTCCATTCATATTCTGGCGCCGGGTACCAGTGTGGAACTGAACAACAAAGAAAAAGCGCTGGTTCTGACGCTGAATCCTGAGAATGTCCTGCGCCCGGTGGTACTGAACTTCCGGGATAACAGTATTATCGACCTGGGGCTTCGGGGGAACCGGGAGCTGGAGATCATAGATATTATGAAAACGATGGACAATCGCCATGTGATGGATACAGAAGCATTGAAAAGACAGGGCTTTCAGGTGGAAGAACCCAAATATGTGGAGGCGCCGCCCGGATAGGATGAAAACGGCGGTTTTAGGAGGCCAGAAAGAAGGGAGAATATTGCGGAAAAAGAGCGCTTATTACCAATGGGATGATAGCAGGGATGAAATCCTGAATGTTCTGGATGAATTGGAAGAAAAGAAAGAGATTGGATTTCCGTTGCCTTGTCCGGTGTGCCACAGAAAAAGCGCACATATCTACATGCGGCGGTGGGAAAGTGATTTTTGCTGGGATCATGGCAGGGGAACGATATGGGTATGGTGCAGTAGCTGCAGGGCCTGTCAGCATATCAGCAGAGTGGTTTTGCCGGACTGGTGGGAGGCAGATGATTTTATGGAAGAATCAGAGCTGACTTCGCATCCGGTTTATCTGGAAGCGAAGTCGGCTGTTGTTGACGCACATCTGAAAAAGCTGCTGGAGAGACGGAAAAAATGATGTTTCGTCAGATACCGGTGATGGATTCCGTTACTGTTTTTTTCACCCACATCATAGCATGCTTTACCGAGGGAAGCAGAAGCAGGCAAATGGTAATGGCGGCTTCCGAAAATATGTAGATGCCGTTATATACGATAGAATAGGGCAGCGCTCCCCAGCCTTCCCAGGCATAGGTCCCGAAAAAGATCCAGCCGGAAAGCACCGAAAAAAAGTATCTGCCAAGTATGCCTGCCAGATAACCTTTGATCAGTCCGCCTCTGGCATGGGAGAACAGCCCGGCCAGCCCCAGAGCGCCAAAGGCCAGCAGATAATCTACGATTAACTGGGCCGGGAAGAGAATGTATGGGTCAATCAGTATCTGCAGGATGCCATAGGCAGTTCCGGTCATGAGGCCGGCGCCCAGACCAAACCAGTGTCCGGGGAGGCAGACGATCAGCATGGAAAGCAGCGTGATGGATCCCCCGGTGGGAAAATGGAACAGCTTAACATGAGACAGGACAGTCCCAAGAGCGATGGCAGCAGCACAGGCGACAAGCTGCCGGACGGAAAGTCTGCGGCTGTTTTTTTTGATAAAACACATAGCGGCCGACAGCAGGGCCAGAATCAGCACTGCCAGCAAAAGATTGCCCTGCGCGGTGGGGACATAAGTGATCTCGCCCCATTCGTTTGTTACCACTTCATACAACATAAAAAAATCCTCCTTTGCATTACAACAAAAAGAGGGGCTGCTGACAGTAGAGCATGAAAAAACTGCTCCGCCGCTTCCTTACGCCGGTATTATCCGGTTCAAGTAATGAGGGTTTAAAACGGCAAATCAGCCGTTTTGTCTCAGCAATAAGCACCCCTAGCGTGTAATTGGTATTTTGTTTTCCGGAAACAGGAACTGACGGCCCTGCTTCCACTATTTACTATACACAGAAAACGGGAGAAAGTCAAGGAGACAGAAAAAAGAGAGGAGAGGATGGAAATGATACCAAAAGATCCTTATATACTGCTGAGTTTTATCAATCTGAAGCTGAGGGACTATGATTTTGATCTGGAAGGTCTGTGTGAAGATCTGGGGGCAGACCAGAAGGAAATTACGGAAAAACTTGCCGGGATAGGCTGTCAGTATGACAGGGAGAAAAATCAGTTTATCTGAGCCGACGTGGGGGTATCCGGCGGAATGAGAGTAAAGATGGAATATACACATGTGACACATACCTTTGCGCCGGTATTTGACGCCAGATCAGAGGTATTGATACTGGGGTCGTTTCCTTCGGTAAAGTCCAGGGAAAATCAGTTTTATTACGGACATCCGCGCAACCGGTTCTGGAGCGTGCTGGCAGAGATCTGTCAGGTTCAGGCGCCTGTGACAATAGAGGAAAAACGGGCGTTTTTACTGGGGCATCGTATTGCAGTATGGGATGTGATCGCTTCCTGTGACATTGCAGGCTCTGCGGATTCTTCTATCCGGAATGTGGAGGGGAATGACATGGATGTCATATTGAAAAAGGCGCAGATTCGCCGTATTTTTGCCAATGGAGATACGGCATACAAACTGTTTGGAAAATATTGCAGGCAGGAAGGTCAGCCGGCCGCAGAGAGGCTTCCTTCCACCAGTCCGGCCAATGCGGCATGGAGCCTTGTGCGTCTGACAGAGGCCTGGAGAGAGGCATTTGCCCTGGCTGGCCTGAAGCCTGCGGATTATGTGTAGAGAGGCCGGGAAAGCATGCGGTATCAAAAAGGAAAGGGAAGTCTGTTTGAGCAGATCCTAAAGGAATCGGGAAATGAGACGGGAAGCTGCGGCCTGTGCGGCGGCAGGGGCATCTGCGGAAAGTGCAGGGTAAAATTTTTGTCCGGGGCGCCGCTTCCTTCTTCTGTGGACAGGAGATTTTTCACACCGGCGCAGCTACGGGAAGGATACCGTCTGGCTTGCCTGGCCAGACCGGCAGGGGACTGTGAAGTGGAGCCGTGCTTTGTCCGGGGGCCGGAAGCCAGGATTCTGACAGAGATTCAAAAGATAACAGGCGCTGCAATGCCGGGAAAGCCGGAAACAGAAAGCCTGTACGAGCCGGACCGGGCCGGCAGAGGTCAGTTCTGTGCGGTGGATCTGGGAACGACCACAGTGGTAATGCAGTTGATAAACAGACAGACAGGGAATGCTTTGCATACCTGTGCTTTTCAGAATCCGCAGCGTATGTATGGGATTGATGTACTGGCAAGGATTTCTGCGGCAGAAGAGGGCAGGGCAGAGCTGCTGCAGAAACTGATTGTGGACGGGCTGGAAAAGGGACTGAAAGAAATAGAACAGAGCGGCAGACCGGATGAGATCATTTTGTCAGGCAATACGGCAATGGAACATTTGCTGCTGGGATATCCGGTGGATACGCTGGGGAAAGCTCCGTTTGTTCCGGCGCATACCGGTTTCTCCCGGTTTCTGCTGGGCGGATATCCGGCGGTTTTTCTGCCGGGGATTTCCGCCTTTACAGGGGCTGATATTGTATCCGGTATCTATGCCCTGGGGATGGCGGAAACCGAAGCGTTTACGCTTTTTATTGATCTGGGAACCAACGGAGAAATGGCAATAGGGAACCGGGACGGGATTTTATGTACTGCGACTGCGGCCGGTTCTGCTTTTGAAGGCAATGTTTCTTCCGAGGTACTGGGAACGGATATGACGGCGTTGGCCTGTGATATGCTGCAGGCGGGCTGTATGGATGAAAGCGGGCTGCTGCAGGAGCCCTGGTTTACGAATGGGTATCCTGTGGGAGGCCGGGAAGAGGTGTTGATCCGCCAGCAGGATATCCGGAATCTGCAGATGGCAAAGGCGGCCGTCTGTACCGGCGTTTCTCTTTTGCTGGATCAGACAGAAGGATGGCACAGACTGGCCCGCGTGTATCTGGCGGGCGGGTTCGGATATGAACTGGATGTGGAAAAAGCAGTGAGAATAGGTTTGATTCCGGGGATACTGGAAAAGCGGTGCGTGGCAGTGGGCAATACCTCCCTGGCAGGGGCAGTGCGCTTTGGCAGGGAAGGTCAGAAGGAGCGGGCGCAGCGGGAGAACTGTCTGCAGCATATTGTAAAGATCAGCAGGTCACTGAATCTGGCAGAACAGCCGGGGTTTGAAGCCCATTATATGCAATCCATGACATTTGGGCAGAGGTGAGAAGGCAGGAGAAAGAGCGGGTCTGTGAAAGGGGCAGGGAGAATGTTTCTGAAAAAGAAAAAAACCGATATACAGACTTATGACAGAGAAAACTGGAAACCGGTTTTAAAGTGCAGTATCTGCAATGGGGAACAGGTAGCCGGTTTTAAGAATGTCCATACAGGGGCCTTCCGGGAAGAAGAACTGATCCGGACTGAAAAAGAGCTTGCAGCGTTCAAACGCCGGTATGGGATTGAAGAAATGGAAAAGGAATATTAAAGGAGAGGACTTATGGAAACATGGTATTATCAGGTGGTAAGCATTGACGGGGATTATGCGAATCTGAAACGGACGGATGTGGAGACACAGGATGTTAAGCTGGTTGCCAGAGCGCTGCTGCCGCCGGAGATTGCAGAGGGCAGCAGGCTCAAATATGAGTGGATGCAGTATGAGATTATGGAGTAAACGGTTTGGGTCTGCGTTGCTGTCTCGTATAGATGGCAATTTCAGACCGTTCAGATTGCTGATCGGGATCCTGATATAATACATGAGGTAGGGCCTGCAGCATTTCTTCAATATAACTGTGGTAAGGGTTCCATACAGGGACTGCATAAATCAGTGGATACACGCCAAAGGCAATATAATGGGCGGCTTTTCTTAAAGTCTGCTCCGGAGAACATACGCAGATAAGCTGTTCAAAGTTATTGTCTTTCCAGATCTGTGCAGCTACAAAGCATTCATCGGCGGAATTGTAAACGCCAAAAGCCCCTTTGTATTTTATATTTTCTGCTTCTCCATAGATACAGTCGGCCGGAATGTTCTGACGAATCAGATAAGCAGTTCCGGCTGCACTCAGAGATTGCCTGTCAATTTGTCCCTGCTTATCCATATGGAGACTGCCGGGGATATAAAAAGAACCGTTCAGCCCTGTCTGTTTCAGTTTTTGGTATATTGCGATCCCTGCTTCCAGTCTTGCTGTAAATTCTTCATTGGGAGTCCCTTCCGGAGTAAGGGGGTGCTGGGCGGCTACTTCGATCAGGAAGCGTCCGGTGCCTCGTCTTTTTGCCAGTAAAACTGCATTTCTGGCAGATCTGAGTTTCTGTTCCCAGTAGTTTTCCATATCCGGAAACCGCGGTTGTTTTGCCTTGCCACAGAGAAAAGGATCTTCATAAAACTGTTCCAATATGGAATCGTCGCAGACAGGAAAAACAGTGTTTCGTTTTTCGGAAAATTCCCAGATTTTGTCAAAATAAGTATTTGCCAGGGATGCCAGAGCAATGTTTTTTCCGTTTATTTGCGGTGTGTCCGGGTGAACTTTATCACATTGAGAGGCCAGTGAGACAGTTCCGCCGGAGGCTTTAAGCGGAGGCATTGTCAATGTGGTCCATGCCCAGATTCTTTCATTTTCATTAATGCAGATCGTTTCTGTCTGACGCAGAAGTGTATAGCAGCATCCGATGAAAATGTTCCCTTTACCATTGGATGCATGCAGGGCTGTACGGAGCTGATCCAGAGTGGCATAGATTTCTGTATGAATAGAATTTCTGGGATGGCGTTGTTCAATTTGCTGCACATCTTCTAAAAATTCGCTGTCCGGACTGGGAATCAGCAGTCTCAGTTCTCCTCCGCGATGCAGCATTTCTGTTATATCTTCTATGTAAGAACAGAAAAACTGGCGGGCTGTGGTGGAGAGGATCTTAACAACATTGGCTGTTCTTATTTTTTCGGACAGAATATCTTTTGGGGCTGTTCCCATTTCAGTGAGATATGTAATCCCCAGGTTTCTCATTTTTTCTGCTGTCTGACTGTGTATTTCCTGTTTGCTCAATACATTTCTATTATATTTTTCCAGTTCATGGAGAAATTTATCTTTTAATTCCTCTTCATCCACGTAGTGATCAACAAATACATTTTTTTTGTGATCCAGTTGTTTCAGAAAGTTCTGCAATTTCGAATATTGATCCAGATCAGATCTGACAGCTTCTGCGATAACCCGGTCGTTTTGGCTTGCATAAACAAATACCTGTTTGCCTTCATCCAGTGCGGTTGCTATTTCTTTTGCAGTTCCGGATTCATAGCCATCTACAGGAGTGCCCAGGCGGGTACGGAATATGGCAATTAAAAAATCACATTGCTGAATAAGAGGATCAATGGAGGTTTGCAGGGGGGTTCCGCTTTTCAGAAGTGTTTCCGAATCCCATCTGACAGGATAGATCCTTGTGGGGAGAGACCAACGGGACCGGTTGAATTTGCGGACTGCTTCCCGGATAGCGCCAATTTCTTTTTCATTTTTAACATCTGACGGAGAAGAGATAAACATATTATAAGATATTATGATCTGTGACATAATAAACTCTCCTGTTCTTTTTCTATCATTTGTATCAATTTATGGTAGCATAACGATTTTTGAAATACAAGATGTTCTGTCTGCATTATGTTCTGATATTTTATGGTTAAAATAGACAGATGGAACAATTTAAAAAATATTAGCACTCCCTATTGACGAGTGCTAATATATATGTTATAACATATATAGAACAAAGGAAACAACAAAGAAGCGGTGCATAAGATATGTAGTGCTTCGATGCATAGGATCAGATGAAAGAATGGAGGAATGATGTATGTTGATGCCGAGTATTTTTGGAGAGAGTTTATTGGATGATTTTTTTGACAGATTTGCAGGTACGGCAGGAAATTCTGTGGGACAGAGAACAACAGGATGGAATGTGATGCGGACAGATGTAAAGGAGAACGATGCCGGTTATGAGCTGCACATTGATCTTCCGGGTTTTCAAAAGGAGAATGTGAAAGCGGAACTGAAAGACGGATATCTGACGATCTGCGCCCGGTCAGGACAGGATACTGAGCAAAAAGACGAAGAAGGGACCTACATCCGCAGAGAGCGGTATTGCGGAACCTGCAGCAGGAGCTTTTATGTGGGCAGGGAAGTGACGCAGGAGGATATCAGAGCCAAATTTGAGGATGGTATCCTGAAAATATCTGTTCCAAAGAAAGTGCCGGTACCGGCGGCAGAGGAACAAAGGTATATTCCGATTGAAGGATAAATAAGTCCGGCCCGCAGCCGATTTTTTCGGCTGCGGGCTTTGCTGTTTCCGGTATTGTCATACTATTTTTGGTTATGGTGTTGAATTTCCCTGCTTTTTTTTGTAAACTGGATGTGTTAACTATTGATGATTTTTCACTTTTCATAAAATGAATGATCATTTTAGAGATGAGGAAGATCCGACATGCACCGGAGGGCATAAATTACATGAAAAAAGCAATGAATCAATCGTTACTTACCCTGATCTTAAACGGGTTTTCCATCCTTGCGCTGCTGCTTATGGCATATGCGCTGTTTGTTTACAGCGGGGCCAGCAGTCAGCTCAATCAGGCCAATGAGGATCGGTTTGCCCTGACTTATAATGCCAATCGTTTTATGAACGGTTCGGCATATCTGACCAACGAAGTACGGGCTTTTGCGGCAACAGGAGACCAGACGCATTATGACAATTACTGGAATGAGGTCAATACACTGAAAAACAGGGATCTGGGTGTTGCCGCCATGCAAAAGATCGGTATTACCCAGGAAGAGCAGGATATGATTGACCAGATGTCGTCGATTTCCAATGAGCTGGTTCCCCTGGAGGAAGCGGCTATGAATCAGGTAAAGGAAGGAAAGAGGGAGGAGGCTTTTCTTTATGTATATGGGCCGGAGTACGGTGCTGCCATCGGGCAGATCAATACATTAAAAGAAGCGTTTCTGGCAGATCTGGATGCACGGACACAGAATCAGGTGGATGAACTGATTCATGAGACAAATTCTATTAAAATCGTAATATTTACCGCACTGGCAGTGGTTCTGGTTCTGCAGCTTATGAATATGCTTCTGGTCAGATGGCGGGTTCTGCGTCCTGTTGTTACGATCAGAGATCAGATGGTTGAGATCTCCAAAGGCAATCTTTCCGCTGATTTTTCCTTAACGCCGGATACTTCCGAGATCGGTATGCTGGTACAGTCCATTCATGAGACAAAGCGGGAATTAAAACGGTATATTAAAGATATAGATTATCATCTGGCGCAGATGGCTCAGGGCAATATGAATCTGAGCATGGGGGATACCTACCGGGGAGAATTTCTGCCCATTCAGAACGCTATGCGTCAGATACTGGATGCTTTGAACGGGGCGCTTTCCCGGATCAACCGGACAGCAGAGCAGGTGTCTGAAGAGGCAGGCCGTATGGCCAATAATGCAGAGATGCTGTCCAATGGTACTGTGGAACAGGCATCGGCAGTGGAACAGTTATCGTCCAGCATTCAGGAGATTTCCACTCAGGTGAGCAGGACCTCTGCAGATTCCGAACAGGCAAAACAGTCGTCCAATAATGCAGTGGCTGCCCTGATGGTATGTGATGAGAAAATGACTGCATTAACGGCTGCTATTGAGGAGATTTCCGTATCTTCCCGTCAGATCGGCGGTATCATTAAGACCATTGAGGATATTTCTTTCCAGACAAATCTGCTGGCGCTGAATGCGGCAGTGGAGGCAGCGCGGGCAGGAGAGGCAGGCAAGGGTTTTGCCGTCGTGGCGGATGAAGTACAGAGTCTGGCAAACAAGAGTTCGGAATCGGCACAGAATATTACGGAACTGATTGAAAATTCCATCAAACAGGTACAGTATGGTACCACCCTGTCAGCAGATACCATGCAGGCCCTGATGGTGGTAGTGGAAGGTGGTAAACGGTCTACGGAAATGATAGAACGGATTGCTGATTCGGCTCTGCAGCAGGCCCAGTCTCTGGAACAGTTGACACAGGGAATGCGCCAGATCAGTGATGTGGTGCAGACCAATGCTGCAACTTCCCAGGAGGCGGCTTCTTCCGCCAGAGAACTGGAAAACGAAGCAAGCGAGTTGAAAGATTCTGTTCACAGATTCCGGCTCCGGTAAGGAGGGAAGCCGTGGGATTTTATGAAGAGTTAAGCAAAGAAATGTCCTATGCACTGCGCCATGCTCCCTGGGAATATGAACTGGAGATGGATGAGGCAGGCTGGGTTTTGGCAAGGCAGTTGATCGACGGGCTGCACAGAGAAGCGAAGTGGAGGCAGATTGACGAACGGGATCTGCAGGAAGTGATCCGGGGATCGGAAAAGAAACGGTTTGAGTTAAAGGATGGCAGGATCAGGGCTTTTTACGGACATTCCGTACCGATGAAGATTGTCAGAGAAGAGAAAAAGCCGCCGGATCTTCTGTATCATGGTACGGCCAGAAGATTTCTGGAATCCATAAAAAGCAAAGGACTGCTGCCTCAGAGCAGGCAGTATGTCCATCTGTCCCAGGACAGAGAAACGGCAGAGCAGGTAGGAAAGCGGCATGACGGAAAACCGTGTATTCTGACAGTTGATGCCGGAAGGGCATGGCAGGAAGGGGTAAAATTTTATCTGGGCAATGAAAAAGTATGGCTGGCTGACTATGTGGACAGCAGGTATCTGATTCCTGACAGCAGTCGTCAGAACGTTCAGGAAAGCTCTTTCTGTAGTTTCAGATGAATCAAGACGGCAATAGAAAGTTTGTCTTAAGGGCACGCTTTCTATTGCTTTTTATGCGCAGAGGGGGATGGCAGAGGAATGATAACAGAAGAAGGACAGAAATCAGAATCGGTTAAAATACTGGTGGCAGATGATGTGGAAATGACCAGATTTGTTCTGCGGGATATTATACAGGAGATGGGATATGAACCGGTGCTGGCTCAGGATGGGCCAGAGGCGCTTAAGCTGGCAAAACAGATATGCCCGCAACTGGTTATTCTGGATGTGTCCATGCCGGAGATGGACGGATATACAGTTTGCAGACAGTTGAAAGAATGTGTGGAAACAAGAGAGATTCCTGTTATTTTTATTTCGGCCTTTGATGATCCGGCAGATGTAGTGGAAGGATTTGAACTGGGCGGGGAGGATTATATCACAAAACCGATTATTCCCGAAGTGGTTAAGGCACGTCTGCGGCTTCATTTAAAACTGCATCATACCAATGAAAAGCTGCAGGAAATGAACCGGCGTCTGCAAAGCTCTGTGGAGGAGCAGCTCCGTCAACTGGAAATGGAGAAAAAGAATATTCTGTACGCCCTGATACGTGTGGCAAGGGAAAATGCCTGTTATGACGACAATCATATGGAACGGCTCTGTTATAACTGCCGGATTCTGGCAGAAGCGATGCAGTTGTCCCTCTGTTTCGGGAAACTGATTTCCGATACCTTTATCGAAACACTGGAGCTGGCGGCGCCGCTTTGTGATCTGGGCAATATGGCCATACCGGTAGAAATCCTGCAGAAAAAAGGCGCTCTTTTACCGGAAGAACAGGCGGCGATGCAAAAGCATGCTGCCATTGGCGCCAGAATACTGGAGGACATCCGCAATACAGACGATGACAATGATTTTCTGCAAATGTCTGTTGAGATTGCCCATTACCATCATGAAAACTGGGACGGAAGCGGTTATCCCTGCGGGCTGAAAGGGGATGAAATCCCTCTGTCTGCACAGATTGTGGCAGTGGCGGGCGCTTACTGTGCCATTACAGAAAGCCGCTGCTACCGCGCTTCCTTCAATGGAGAAGAGGCGCTGGCCATGATGGAGCGGGATGCGGGGAAAAAATACAATCCGGCCATATTCGAAATTATGCAGAAAATTCACAGACAGTTGCGGTAAACAAATAAATCCGGAAAGGGGTATATGATATGAAAGTGTTGTTGATCGGTGGGACAGGAACCATTAGTATGGCAATATCAGAAAGGCTTTTGACAGAGGGCCATGAGCTGTGGCTGGTCAATCGGGGGACCAGAAATCACAGACTGCCGGAAGGAATCCATACCATACAGGGAGATATGCGGGATGAGGACAGTATGGCAGAAAAGCTGGGGAATCATCAGTTTGATGCCGTCGCAGACTTTATTGCGTTTACGCCGCAGGATGTGGAACGGGATTTTAGACTGTTCCGGGAGAGGACGAAACAGTATATTCTGATCAGTTCGGCTTCTGCCTATCAGAAGCCGTTGTCGGATTACAGGATCAATGAAGGGACACCGCTGGCAAATCCCTATTGGCAATATTCCCGTAATAAGATAGCCTGTGAGGAAACGCTGATGCGGTTTTACCGGGAAGAAGGATTCCCGGCAACGATTGTGCGTCCCAGCCATACTTACAGCGAACGGTCGGTGCCTGTGGGAATACATGGAAAACAGGGCAGTTATCAGGTGCTGAAACGGATGCAGGAAGGCAAAAAGGTATTGATTCATGGGGATGGTATGTCGCTCTGGACCATGACCTTTTCCAGTGACTTTGCAAAAGCCTTTACCGGCCTGCTGGGAAACATCCATGCCATTGGGGAAGCGGTGCAGATTACCGGTGAGGAAACGCTGACCTGGAATCAGATATACAGGACGATTGCAGATGCGCTGGGCACAGAGCTGCAGGCATGTTATGTATCCAGTGAATTTCTGGCATCCTGCTGCCCGCCGGATCTGGATCTGCGGGGCGGCCTGCTGGGAGATAAGGCAAACAGCGTGGTATTTGACAATGCAAAGCTGAAACGTCTTGTGCCGGGATTTACTGCCTGCGTGCGTTTTGACCAGGGGGTACGCAGAGCGGTGGAGTACGTTCTTGGCCATGAGGAATGCCGGAAGGAAGATCCGGAATTTGACGCCTGGTGTGACCGGGTGATTAAGGCACAGGAGGAAGCGGCGGAAAGTGTGCGCAGATGGATACAGGAAAAGCGGTAAAAAGGATAGGACGACGGGAGGAAAATCCATATGATTTTCATCAGAAATGAAGAAAGAAAAGACTATCAGGCTGTGGAAAAGATGACACGGGAAGCCTTTTATAATCTGTATATCCCGGGATGTGTGGAACATTATCTGGTGCATGTGATGCGGGATCATGCCGATTTTATTCCGGAGCTGGATTTTGTGCTGGAAGTGGATGGAAAGGTGGCCGGCAGTATTATGTATACCAGGGCTTCCCTGACAGATACGGCAGGTGAAAAAAAGGAAATCCTTACCTTTGGGCCTCTTTGTATTGCACCACAGTATCAGCGCAGGGGATACGGGAAACGGCTGATGCAGCATTCCTTTGAAAAGGCAGCGGCTCTTGGCTATGATGTAATCGTCATATTCGGAGCGCCGTCAAACTATGTATCCAGCGGATTTCAGTGCTGCAAAAGATTTCATATCTGTACGGAAAATGACAAATTTCCGACAGCTATGCTGGTAAAGGAACTGGTTCCCCATGCGCTTGACGGGAGAAAGTGGTATTATCATGACAGTCCTGTTATGGCGGTTACGGAAGCAGATGCACTCCGGTATGATGAAACTCTGGAAAAGAAAGAGAGAACATACCGGCCCAGTCAGGAAGAGTTCTATATTATGAGCCATTCTTTTGTGGAGTGAGAGGTGTCAGATGGATCAATACCAATACGAAAAGGCAGGAAACGAAGCGAGAAGCCGGAAACCGGTGAAACGGAATGATACCGGGATTCCGCCGCAGTTGAAACGGAGAGTGGAAGAAAGCAGCGGCTTTTCTCTGGACGATGTAAGGGTGTCCTATCATTCGGATCGTCCAGCCAGGCTGGATGCCCGTGCGTATACGCAGGGAAACCGGGTGTATATCGGTCCCGGCCAGGAGCGGCATCTGCCCCATGAGCTGGGGCATGTGGTCCAGCAAAAGCAGGGGATCGTCCGGGCCGATACCCGGCATGCAAGCGGCGTAAAAATGAATACGGACCCGGTACTGGAAAGACAGGCAGATGAGATCGGCAGGGCTATGGGAGGAAGTCAGGCGGTGCAGAGGATGGCTGTGCCGGACGGGCCTGTGCAGAGGAATCCTTTTGACAAATCGACTGATCGGGAACCTGTGGGAGGCCTGCCTCAGACAGCCCATCACATTATTCCCCAGAATCTGCTGAAAGCCGCTCTGGCGCTGCTGAGCCGGGAACAAAAGCGGGAACTGTACTGGTGTGCCGGTGTGCCCTGGATGCAGAAAGACAGCAGCGGGAATTTTATTGAAACAGAGCAGGTAAGCTATATAAATCAATATAATGAAACAGAAGAGGATTATCTGATCTGGCCCCAGGGGAATCTTTTTTACGGGCCGAACACGATGATACGGGCAGAAACAGGAGAAAAAGAAGGATTTGACTATGACGCAAGATATATGAGTGTGATGGAGCCTGACAGATTTGAAAAAATGAAAGCCATTTATTCTGACCTGCAAAGCGCGCTGAAAGCAGGGGACGGGGATGGGTTGTTTGAAATCCTGAAAGCCTTTTACGGGCTGACAGCGCTGGAAGGATTTGAATCCGGCAGTGAGCTGGCCGAAAGGATGCCTGTTTTACAGGCGCCTGCTGCATACAGTCAGGATGACTGGATGGAAATTACGGAACTGGAAACGCTGGAAAAGATAAAAAAATACCGGAATAATGTAGGACGTTATACTTATTTTAAAGTGCCGGTTGACCGGGCGGCAGGGCCGGGAATCTCTGCCGGATGTGCCAAAGAGGCAGGCGGTACCTGGCGCTATCAGTATAAGGACAACAGTAAAACAGTGGTTATAAAAAATGTAACCAAGATAATTAACCTGGGGGCAAACGGTTTCTTTCTGCTGGCAGGTTACAGCAAAAGCCCTGACTTGAAGAGAGACGGCGCGGCTATCACAGTGTATCTGCCGGCAAGGCTGGTGGACTATATCAATTCTCTGGAGGAGATGTGGGAATTGAGAGACAGCATTGTAAGGCTGGAGAAAAACCAGCCGGAAATCATACCAGATTTGCTGCAACGATTCGGTCCCATCGAATTACGCATCCTGGGTTCGGAAAGATTGAAAGAAATGACAGAACATTGCCCGCTGCATGATTTCTGTCAGCAGACGGTAGTAAGATACAGAGGAAAGCCGATTCCGCTGGAGAATATAAATCAGGAGAAACAGGCGGCTGATCTGAAAGAAGAATGCAGCAGGATCCTGTCTGCGTATCAGGGAATCAATACCTACTGCATGGAATTGGAACGATTGTTTGACGAAGTGGGGGCCAGAATAGCAGAACTGAAAAGCGCCGATAAGCCTGACGGGGAAAAGCAGAGTGAAGCGGCAGGGGAGCTTTCCGGGATCGAAAATGCGTTTGTAGAATTGCGGGAGAGGCTGGCTGCTTTCCTTTTGGCAAGGAGGACAGGACAGGAAGCCGTGTGTGCCCGGGCAGCGAGGCTGGAGAAGATTTTTTCATAAAGGAGTACATATGCAGAGAGCGCTCGTAATAGGAAGTCCCGGAGCCGGAAAAAGCACATTTGCCAGAAAGCTGCGGGATGGGACCGGTATTCCCTTATATTATCTGGATCGGATCTGGCATAAGCCGGATCGGACCAATATCAGCCGGAAAGAGTTTGATTTTCGTTTATCTGTTATACTGGATAAGCAGCAGTGGATCATAGACGGCAATTATCTGCGTACCCTTGAGGTGCGTATACGGGCATGTGATACCATATATTTTCTGGATTATCCGGTGGAGGTATGTCTGGAAGGAGCGTGGTCGAGGATTGGGAAAAGCAGAGAGGATATGCCGTGGACAGAAACGGAATTTGACGCGGAATTGAAAGAGTGGATTCTGCATTTTCCCGAAAGGCAGCGCCCGCAGCTCTGTTTCCTGATAAAAAAATATCAAAATCAGAAGACCGTACATATTTTCAGATCAAGGCAGGAGGCAGATGCGTATCTGGAAACGGAAACCGGCAGCATGAAAAATCCAAAAGGGGGCTGAACTATGTGTGGAAACTGCAATATTGTTGACTGTGTTTTTACAGGGGCCAAAACCAATCCGGATCAGAATTTCATTCCGGTCTACAGATTATTGTCCGTACTGGTATCCAGAGGGCAACTGAGGGTGTATGCAGGGGATTGCCCTTTTGAACGTATGGTGCAGGTCCTGGAGGAAGAAACGCATTTTACGGTATGCTTTTATCTGCAATGTGTTAAATGCGGGGAGCTGTATTTTTTCGGTGCATGTATCCGGGGGACTCCCAGGTATGAAAAAGCAGGGGATGTTTCACCGGAAAAGATAGAAACCCTGCTTTGGGGACGGGAAGGGGTTTATAATCAGGAGGAAATTAGAAATTATGAAAAACAGCCAGGAGCCAGGGAAACAGGAAGCGGAAGAGAATAACAGATGTCCTGTCAGTGACTTGAAAAAGATTCCCGGTGTGGGAAAGAATATGGAACGGCATCTGGAGAACATCGGAATCCACTGCGTTGCCGATCTGAAGGGAAAAAGCCCGGAGGAACTGTATCATCTGGATGCATTGAAAAAAGGATTTCAGGATGACCCATGTGTGTTGTATGTATTTCGCTGTGCAGTTTATTTTGCAGAGCATGAAGAGCATGAGCCGGAAAAACTGAAATGGTGGTATTGGAAAGATAAGGAGTATCCGGAAAATCCGTAAGGCGCCGGTACAGGTGTCAAACCGGGTGCGTCGTCGAAAAACAATTGATAATAAACGGGACATGTGTTAGAATGAGAAAAAATATTTGGCGGGGTATGAGACAGTATGGAACAGTACAAGCAGGAATTCATTGAATTTATGCTGGATAGCAATGTGTTGAAATTCGGCGATTTTACATTGAAGAGCGGGCGGAAATCTCCGTTTTTTATGAATGCGGGTTCTTATGTGACCGGTACACAGCTCCGCAGGCTGGGGCAGTATTATGCAAAGGCGATCCATGACCACTATGGCCTGGAGTTTGATATTCTGTTCGGGCCGGCGTATAAGGGGATTCCCCTGGGCGTGGCGACTGTCATGGCGATCAGTGAGCTGTATGGAAAAGATGTGAAATATTGTTCCAACCGGAAAGAGAGTAAGGATCATGGGGATACCGGTATCCTGCTGGGCAGTCCGGTGCAGGACGGGGACAGGGTGATTATCATAGAGGATGTGACGACTTCCGGGAAATCCATTGAAGAAACGTATCCGATCCTGAAAGCGCAGGCAGATGTGGAGATTGTGGGACTGATCGTATCCCTGAACCGGATGGAGAAGGGACAGAAAAGTGACAGGAGCGCTCTGGAAGAGATTCAGGAAACCTATGGTTTCCCTGCGGCAGCGATTGTATCGATGGAGGATGTGGTTTCTTATCTGTATCACAGGGACTATCGGGGCACGGTTTACATTGATGACAGAATAAAAGAGTCCATAGATGCATATTATGCAGTTTATGGAGCAAAACAATAAAAGGAGCAGGAGTTTGATGGAAGAAAAGGCATATAAGGTAATGGGAATCACCGGAGGTTTGAACATTACACTGGGCATTCTTGCAATTGTGGCAGGTGTGGCAGGCGGCGTATTATTGATTGTAGGAGGAGGCAGGCTGCTGGCTGCCAAATCAAAATTGTTGTTTTAGCCTCATGTATGGTATGATCCACGGGACAGGAGGCAGGAATGGCAAAAAAAAACGGCTATATATTTACAAATAAAGAGCATCCCCAGAGAGGTATTATGTCAACCGTTTTGGGGATTGTTTCTGCTGTTTCCATTTTGCTGGCGCTTTATTTTACATTTCGAAATGGCGGGATTGCCGAGCCGCGCTATGGAGTTGCCGTACTGACGGCGGTACTGTTTTCCATAGCCGGGCTGATACTCGGCATTTTGTCCAGAATGGAACCGGACAAATATTATCTTTTTTCGTATCTGGGCCTTGTCATCAATACCCTGGTTTTGACAGGCGCCGGATTTATTTTATTTGCAGGAGCATATGGAATATGAAAGAAAACAAAACAGAGCAGATGACAAAAGAGCGGGCAGCACAGCTATGGGAACGGTTTTCACTGGCAGCGGATCGGATTGCCGGAATCAGTAAAATGACAGATGAGGAAAGCGGCATTGCAGAGCGGTATGCGCCTTATTTCCGGGAAACCGCAGCTTTTGTATTCAAACTGATGGTGGAATGGGATCTGCAGGTGCATGAACCGCTGATGGAAAGGACGCCCATTGAAAGTCTGCGTATACGGAACCGCAGCCTGTATGAGGACATACTGCCGGAAAATTACGAATCCTGTTACGGAAATCCGGCTTATGCGGTGAAGCTGTATGGAGAGGAAACGGGCAGGCTGCTGGCATTTCTGTATGCGGAGCTGCACAGTCAGATTGCATCTGTTTATGAAGGAGAGCAGGAAGAGCTGACCATTCGGATGGAGCTGTTTCTGGAAATCTATCAGGCATTTGTCTGTGCCCGTGAGGATGGAAAAGAGACGCCGTCTTATGAAGAGCTGCGTCAGATTGTATATTGGTTTGTCAGTGATTATTCAGAAACAGAAACGGAAAAGCGGGTGCGCAGCCAACTGGACCCGGAGCAGGATTTTTTCCTGCGGATTGTAATGGAAAGTGATCTGAGCAATTGCCGGTATCTGTATGCCTATGGAGAGTATATTACCGGGTGTGAAGAACAACTGGCTTCTTATTTAAGTACTCTGCCGGAAGAAACGATTGAAAAGATTGCAGATACGTTTACGGAAGGGTATCGGATGGGGTTCCTGGTGGGCGGTAAGGATATCAGTAAGAAAAAGACAGTGAATATCCGTTACCGGGCAGGATTTGAACGTGTGATCCGGCAGGCGGTTCTGAATTTCCGTAAAATGGGGCTGGAGCCGGTAATTTACCGGGCGTCCCTCAGTATTTTTCACAGACGTGGCGCAGGGCGGATCGGATTTTGCGGAGCGGATGCCAATAAACAGTTTCTGTATGATCATCGGGAGGATGAAGCTCTGTATCTGGATCGGAAATATGTGGGGAGGAAGCTGGAAGAACTGAAGCGGGCGTATGAGCTGTCTGCAGAGCTGGCGTCTGTTCATGGAGGGCCTGCCTGTCTGGAAGCCTTTGGAGAGATTCCGTTTGCACCGCAGGCAAAAAAAGAAGCGCTGCAGTTAAGCGAATCCCAAAGGCGGCTCTCGGTGGAGTATGCATCGGCATCGGGCGGGCTGGTCAATCAGTATATCAAAGGGGAAGAGCGGAGCTTTACCATTATCGCTTTTCCGGTACCGGAAATCGGAGAACGTTTTCCGGAAATATTTGACGCGGTGATTCAGATCAATACGCTGGATTATCATCTGTATCGGAACATACAGCAGACAATGATCCATACACTGGATCAGGCGGAGTATGTGAGGATCAAAGGCTGCAAAGGCAACAGGACAGACTTAAGAGTAGCCCTGCAGACGCTCAGGGCTCCGGAAACAGAGACACTTTTTGAAAACTGTGTGGCAGATGTGAACATTCCTGTGGGAGAAGTATTTACCTCTCCCAGACTGGAAGGTACCAACGGCCTGCTGCATGTGACCCGGGTGTATCTGAACGGGCTGGAATACCGGGATCTGGAACTGACCTTTACAGACGGGATGGTTACGGCATACCGGTGCGGCAATTTCAAAACAGAGGAAGAAAACCGGAAATACATCAGGGATCATATTCTGTTCCATCATGACAGTCTGCCGATGGGGGAATTTGCCATCGGGACCAATACCACGGCCTATGTGGCGGCGAAGAAATATGGCATTGAGGACAAGCTGCCCATTCTGATTGCGGAAAAAACAGGACCCCATTTTGCAGTAGGGGATACCTGCTATTCCCACAGTGAGGACCTGCCGGTACACAATCCGGACGGCAGAGAGATGATTGCCAGAGAGAACAGCTATTCCATTCGCCGTCATGAGGATGAGGCAAAGGCTTATTTTAACTGCCATACGGATATTACCATTCCCTATGATGAGCTGGGAGAGTTGACTGCGGTATCAAAGCAGGGAGAGTGGACTGTGATCCGGGACGGCCGGTTTGTACTTCCGGGCTGCAGCGAACTGAATCTTCCGTTTTCATGTATTGACGATACAGAGCTCTCATAATAAAATAGAAATAAGCGGAGAAAAGGAGACAGCATATGGCACAGGTTTCAATTGTAATGGGCAGCGATTCTGATATGCCGGTGATGGCGAAAGCTGCTGATATTTTGGATAGACTGGGGATTTCCTATGAGATGCGGATTATTTCCGCCCACAGGGAGCCGGATGTATTTTTTGAGTATGCCAGGGGCGCTGAAGAGCGGGGCGTCAAAGTGGTGATTGCGGGAGCCGGTATGGCGGCGCATCTGCCGGGTATGTGCGCGGCGATTTTTCCCATGCCGGTAATCGGGATTCCGATGCATACCGCCTCCCTGGGCGGAAGAGATTCTCTGTATTCCATTGTACAGATGCCCTCCGGGATTCCGGTTGCTACGGTCGCTATCGGAGGCGGTGTGAATGCAGGGCTTCTGGCGGCCAGGATACTGGCGGTATCGGACGGGGAACTGCTGGGGAAACTGAAAGCGTATACGGCGGAAATGAAAGAAAGCGTGGAACAAAAGGATGCCCGCTTGCAGGAAAAAGGATATCGGGAATATTGAGAAGGAATGAGGAGAAAAGGCATGGATTATAAGAGCGCAGGCGTGGACATCGAAGCAGGATATACTTCTGTGGAGCTGATAAAAAAGCATGTAAAGGAGACAATGCGTCCGGAAGTCATGGGCGGACTTGGCGGTTTTTCGGGTTTGTTTTCCATGAAAGCCTTTCAGAAGATGGAGCATCCCGTGCTGGTTTCCGGTACGGACGGTGTGGGTACCAAGCTGAAACTGGCTTTTCTGATGGATAAGCATGATACGGTGGGGATCGACTGTGTTGCCATGTGTGTCAATGATATTGCATGCGCCGGGGGAGAGCCTCTGTTCTTTCTTGACTATATTGCCTGTGGCAAGAATTATCCTGAGAAGATAGCAGATATCGTAAAAGGCGTGGCAGAGGGGTGCAAGGCGGCAGGTGCGGCACTGATTGGCGGTGAGACTGCGGAGATGCCCGGGTTTTATCCTCTGGAAGAATATGACCTGGCCGGTTTTGCGGTAGGCGTGGCAGACGAGAAAGATCTGATCACCGGCAGGGATATCAGAGAGGGAGATGTACTGGTGGGCATAGCCTCCAGCGGCGTACACAGCAATGGGTTTTCCCTTGTGCGTAAGGTGTTTACCATGACGAAGGAAAGCCTGGAGACTTATTACGAAGAATTGGGCGGTTCACTGGGGGATGCGCTGCTTGCCCCTACCCGGATTTATGTCAGGGCATTGCGGGCGGTGAGGGAAGCCGGGATCAGGGTCAAAGGATGCAGTCATATTACAGGGGGAGGATTTTATGAAAATATTCCCCGTATGCTGCCGGAAGGTATGTGCGCCCTGGTGGAGAAGGACAGCTATGAAGTACCGGCTGTTTTCCGTCTGCTGCAGAAAGAAGGCGGTATAGAAGAGAACATGATGTACGGTACATACAATATGGGAATCGGCATGATGCTTGCGGTGGATGAGGAAGATGGGGACCGGACGGTGGCAGCGCTGCAGGCGGCCGGAGAAATTTCATATATCGTGGGCCGGATCAAAGCCGGAGAAAAAGGAGTTATCATATGCTGAGGGTACTGGTCTGTGTGTCCGGCGGCGGTACAAATTTACAGGCATTGATAGACGGTGTGGAGAGCGGACGGATCAGGAACACGGAAATTGTCCGTGTAATCAGCAATAACAGGAATGCATATGCGCTTACCCGTGCAAATGAACATGGGATAGAAGGAATCTGTGTTTCTCCGGGAGATTTTTCCGACAGAGAGACCTTTTACCATGCATTTCTGGAGGCGGTGGATGCGGTATCACCGGACCTGATTGTTCTGGCCGGCTTTCTTGTAGTGATTCCGGAGGCGATGATACAGAAGTACAGAAACCGTATCATCAATATTCATCCTTCCCTGATCCCTTCTTTCTGCGGAACCGGATATTATGGGTTAAAAGTACATGAAAAAGCATTGGAACGGGGGGTTCGGATTACCGGGGCTACGGTGCATCTGGTGGATGAAGGAACGGATACCGGACCGATACTGCTGCAGAAAGCGGTGCAGGTAGAGCAGGGGGATACGCCGCAGACATTGCAGAGGCGTGTCATGGAAGAAGCAGAGTGGGAGCTGCTGCCCCGGGCAGTGGATTTGTTTGCCTGCGGAAAGATTACCGTAGAGCAGGGCAGAGCAGTGATTGCACAGTGAGAGGAAATGCACAGGAGGAAATCATGAAGATTCTGATCGTAGGAGGCGGCGGCAGGGAGCACGCCATTGCTGCAAGCGTGGCAAAAAGTAAGAGAACGGAAAAGCTGTATTGTGCGCCGGGGAATGCGGGTATTGCACAGATTGCGGAGTGCGTGCCGATCGGCGTGATGGAATTTGATGCACTGGCGGCGTTTGCAAAGGAAAAAGAAATTGATCTGGTCATTGTGGGTATGGATGATCCGCTGGTAGGCGGACTTGTGGATGTACTGGAGGCAGCGGGGATACGGGTATTCGGGCCGCGGAAAAATGCGGCGATTCTGGAGGGAAGCAAGGCATTTTCCAAAGAACTGATGAAAAAATACAAAATTCCCACTGCATCCTATGAGATTTTTGATTCTCCCAGACAGGCACTGGCTTATCTGGAAACGGCGCCTCTGCCGGTTGTGTTAAAAGCGGACGGACTTGCACTGGGAAAGGGTGTACTGATCTGCAACACCCGGGAAGAGGCTTATAGCGGCGTAAAGTCGATTATGGAGGAAAAACAGTTTGGCGATGCAGGCAACAGGCTTGTGGTGGAAGAATTTATGACAGGCCGTGAGGTTTCTGTGCTTTCCTTTGTGGACGGAAAAACGATAAAAACCATGACTTCCGCACAGGATCATAAACGGGCAGGCGATGGCGATACGGGGCTGAATACAGGCGGTATGGGGACATTTTCTCCCAGCCCTTTTTATACAGAGGAAGTGGATGCTTTCTGCAGAGAGCATATTTACCAGGCGACGGTAGATGCTATGGCGGCGGAAGGCAGGCCGTTCCGGGGCATTATCTTTTTCGGACTGATGCTGACAGAAAAAGGTCCCAGGGTGCTGGAATACAACGCCCGGTTCGGGGATCCGGAAGCGCAGGTGGTGCTGCCGCGTATGGAAAATGACATCGTGGATGTGATGGAAGCATGTATTGACGGAAAACTGGATGAGGTGGATCTTCGGTTTGAAGAAAATGCGGCAGTTTGCGTGGTATTGGCCTCCGGTGGTTATCCGCTTTCTTACCGGAAAGGATATCCCATATCCGGTCTGGAGCATTTTGTGGGAAAAGAGGCGGACGGATATTTTTGTTTTCATGCCGGAACAAAAGCAGCAGACGGGAAGATCGTGACCAATGGGGGGCGTGTGCTGGGCATCACCGCCACCGGGAAAGACCTGAAGCAGGCCCGTGCCAGAGCTTATGAAGCCACACAGTGGGTTTCTTTTGAAAAGAAGTATATGCGTCACGATATTGGCAAAGCCATTGATGAGGCGTAGAGACAGGATAACAGCCAGGGAGGTGCGTCAATATGGAAAAAAGATTTAATGAAAATGATATTTACCATCGGCCTCTTACTTGTGAGAAATGCGGCGGCATTATGATTTTTAAGGGTGTGGGGGAGTATCATTGCGAAGATTGCAAAAATGTGGAATATGACGATTATGGGAAAGTACGCCTGTATGTGGAGAAACACAGGGGGGCTACCTCATCGGAGGTGGCGATGCAGACCGGTGTCAGCCAGAAATCAATTCGTCAGATGCTGAAAGAAAATAAGCTGGAAATTACGCAGGATTCGGCGGCATTTCTTCGCTGTGAAGTCTGCGGAGCAAGTATTCGGGGCGGCAGACTGTGTTCCAAGTGTGAATTGGACTATCACCGGAGAATGGAAGATGAGCAGCGGCGCGAAAGTAAAATGCAGGGTTTTGGAAAGGCAATGGAGAAGGAAGAAGGTGCCAAGCGCTTTAAGCGCAATTATTAAGGAAGGATACTAAGGAAAATGAGAATGACAGCAGAAAAAGCAGGGAAGAAGGGTCTCTATATACTGGCAGGGATTGCGATCATGGTATATGTGCTGCTCTTCGGCGGAAATGCGATGGTCAGTTATGCGGCTGAGATCAGGACGATAACGGATGCAAAGATCAGAAGTGAGGCGGACACCGGCAGTGCCCAGGTCGGGAGTGCCCCTCAGGGGACCACACTTTCTGTGCTGGGAGAAACCCAGGGCGCCGATAACAATACCTGGTATCAGGTATCGGTGAATGGGCAGACTGGTTATATCAGGAAAGATCTGACAGAGGACGTTGACGGCGGCAGCGAGGCTTCCGGTACCGTGGCCCAGACAGATATTACCTCCGGTGTGATTGGCGGCAGCAGTGCCACTGTACGGAAAGGACCGTCCACATCAGCAGGAAAAGCAGCAGGGGTGGAAGCAGGCGCCACAGTGAAGATTACAGGAGAAGCGCTGGGGGACGACGGCAGTACCTGGTATCAGGTGGATGTAGACGGTCAGAGCGGCTTTATTCGTTCCGATCTGTTTGATGAAGCCGGATTTGCACGGGAAGGCGGCGAAGAAGGTATTCCGGAAGGGGAAGGAGAAGACGGAGGGGAAGAGACTCCCGAGGAGCCTGCAGAAGGCGGCGAAGAAGAGCCGGCAGAACCTGAGGGAGGAACCAGAGTCGTGAATGTGCTTTCAAGCAAAGTCATTCCGGAGGGTGTAGATATAGAAGATATGGAAATCGATGCGGATACTTTGGCCGGATGGGTTTCTGATGAATATTATCTGTTGAAAACCAAGACAGAAGAGGGGCAGGAGGATTATTATATTTATATTCTCAGCAGCGGCAAGTTGGAAAAACTGAAGCTGGCCGGTAGTGGCTCTCTCTCTTCCGTGATGGAAGGCAGTGGTAAATTTATTGTTATCGGAGTCGGGGTTTTGGTTGTCATATTGATTATCATTTGCATTATGCTTGCGGTAAAACTTCGCGGATATCAGGGATACGACGGATATGGCGGTGGAAGAGGCTATGATGATGACGATGAAGAAGAATACGATGACGAAGACGACGAAGAATATGATGACGACGATGAAGAAGAATATGATGACGAAGACGACGAAGAATATGATGACGACGATGAAGAAGAATATGATGACGACGAGTATGATGAGGATGACGAAGAGGATGAGCGTCCGGTAAGAAAACGCCGCTGGAGTCCTAAGAATTTCCTTTCCCGCCGTGATGGATATGAAGAGGAAGAGGAAGACGAGGAAGACGAAGACGACGGTTATGATGACGAGGATGATGAGGAATATCTGGATGATGATGACTTTGAGTTCGAATTTTTAAATATGGATGGAAAAGACGATTTCTGACAGACAGTCAGTGCTGACAACAGTTGGTACTGACTGCTTGTATATGTGCAGAGCTGTACAGAGACAGCCTGGGCATTGACGGACAGGAAAAGGCCTGTATTCCGGGAATACGGTTCTGCTTGACAAGTGGGATACACTGTTATAATATTTGTATAACAGAAGGTGACAATATGATAATTGAACTGGATTTTAACAGTGATGAAGCACTGTATATACAGTTGCGCAATCAGATTATTCTGGGAATTGCAACCACCAGGCTGAAGGAAGGAGATGCGCTTCCTTCGGTCCGTCAGCTTGCAGAAACAATCGGTATTAATATGCATACGGTGAATAAGGCCTATACTGTATTGAAGCAGGAAGGGTATGTAAAGGTGGACCGGCGTAAAGGCGCTGTCATAGCAATAGACATTGATAAGATGCGGGCAATAGAGGATATGAAAAAAGAGCTGCGTGTACTATTGGCCAGGGGAAGCTGTAAGAATATTTCCCGTGAAGAGGTGCATGCTCTTATAGATGAAATCTATGAAGATTATGGAGGACTGGAATGATGCCGCAGTACACAAAGAAAGCGCAGACTGCGCTTTCGATGGCAAAACAGACAGCAAAAGAGCTGAGACAGAACTACATCGGGACGGAGCATATATTGCTGGGACTGCTCCGGGAAGATACGGGGGTCGCGGCGAGAGTACTTCAGGATAATGGCGTAGAAGAAAACAAGCTGATTTCCATGATTTATGACCTGATTGCACCGGGGAACTTCGTTCCGGTAAAGGAACGGGACGGCTTTACGCCGCGGGCGGAGCGGATATTACAGGAAGCTGCCCGTCAGGCGCAGCGGTTCCGGAGTGAGGAAATCGGGACGGAGCATATATTGCTGGCAGTTCTGAAAGAAGGGGACAATGTGGCTGTCAGGCTGCTCAATACCATCGGTATACAGATTCAAAAGCTCTATGTGGACACTCTCCTGGCGATCGGGCAGGACGGAAATCTGTATAAAGAGGATCTGGGCTATAAAGGAAAAAAGAAAAAAGAAAAGAGCGGAAGTACAGAAACACTGGATCAGTTCAGCCGGGATCTGACAGCACTGGCCAGAGAAGGAAAGCTGGATCCGGTAATCGGCAGAGAAACCGAGATCCGGCGGGTTATCCAGATATTAAGCCGCCGTACCAAGAACAATCCCTGTCTGGTGGGTGAGCCGGGGGTGGGCAAGACGGCAATCGCGGAGGGGCTTGCCCTGAATATTGCAGAAGGCGAAGTACCGGAAACCATCAGAAATAAAAGAGTGGTTACCTTGGATCTGTCCGGTATGGTGGCAGGGAGCAAATACCGGGGAGAATTTGAAGAGCGGATTAAGCGGGTTATCCGGGAGGTGACAGAGGATGGCAATGTGATTCTGTTTCTGGATGAGCTGCATACGATTATCGGAGCCGGAGGAGCGGAAGGGGCCATTGATGCGTCCAATATTTTAAAGCCTTCTCTGGCCAGGGGTGAGATTCAGTTAATCGGGGCCACAACGATTGCGGAATACCGAAAATATGTGGAGCGGGATGCTGCACTGGAGCGGCGTTTTCAACCGGTGACAGTAGAGGAGCCGACACAGGAAGAAGCAGTCCGTATCCTCAATGGGATCTGCGGCAGGTATGAAGAGCATCATGGCGTGATCATTACAAAAGAAGCCATTGAGGCCGCCGTACAGCTTTCCGGCAGATACATCAATGACAGAAATCTTCCGGACAAGGCCATTGATCTGATTGATGAGGCCGCCGCTGCTATTCGCCTCAAATATATGAATATTCCTGAAAATCTGCGGACAATGCATGAGGAAATTCAGAAAATGGATCTGCAGATTGAGCGTTCCATCCGGATCGAGGCTTATCTCCAGGCAGGAGAAATCAGAAAGAATCAGGCAAAGCTGATCCGAAAATACGAGAGAGCGCTGGCAGCCTATGAAAGCAGGGCAGCGGAGCGGAAGCTGGCGATCGGAGAAAATGAAATCGCTGATGTGGTTTCTGACTGGACGAAAATACCGGTTTCCAAGCTGGCCGAAAAAGAGAGTGAGCGGCTGTTAAAGCTGGAATCTATCCTGCACAAACGGGTCATTGGTCAGGAAGAGGCTGTTACGGCTGTGGCCAAAGCAATGCGCAGAGGCAGGGTAGGACTGCAGGATCCCAACCGGCCGATTGGTTCCTTTCTGTTCCTGGGGCCTACCGGCGTAGGAAAAACAGAACTGAGCAAGGCATTGGCGGAAGCCATGTTTGGTTCGGAGGATTCTTTGATCCGGGTGGATATGTCGGAATATATGGAGTCTCATTCCGTATCCAAAATGATTGGTTCCCCGCCGGGCTATGTGGGATTTGACGAAGGCGGGCAGCTCAGTGAAAAGGTACGGCGTAATCCATATTCTGTGGTGCTGTTTGATGAGATCGAGAAAGCCCATCCGGATGTGTTTAATATACTGCTGCAGGTGCTGGATGACGGGCACATTACCGATTCCAAGGGGCGGAAGGTGAGTTTCAAAAACACCATATTGATTATGACTTCCAACGCAGGGGCGCAGCGTATTGTAGAACCGAAGAATCTGGGTTTTGCAATGGAGGTATCGGAAAAGAAGGACTATGAAAAGATGAAGTCCGGCGTAATGGAAGAAGTCAAACGTGTGTTCAAGCCGGAGTTTATCAATCGTATTGATGAAATTATGGTATTCCACCCGCTGAACAAAGAGAACATGAAGGATGTGGTATCCCTGCTGGCACGGGTTCTGGCAGAGCGGTGCAGGGAGCAGATGGGCATCAGGCTGACCGTCACACCGGCTCTGAAAGAATATATTGTAGACAAATATTCTGAGGTGAAAATGGGGGCACGTCCGATGAAGCGGGCGATTCAGACGGTGATTGAAGATGCACTGGCGGAGCAGATCCTGCAGAAAAAAATCGTACCCGGAGACAATGTGGTAGCGGGACTGAAAAAGAAACAGGTTGTCTTTTCTGTGAAAAATGAAAGACCTGAGAATGAAAATACTAAAGTATGAGGAGGAAACAAAAATGGCAGTAGTAGAGGCATTGATACAGACAGAGGCAGACGGAAGTCTCAGCTTTGGCAATCACAGTCTGACGGAGAAGGCAAAAAAAGAGGACTTTGAGCATGGGGGCGACCTGTACAAAGTAAAAACCTATGCCACGATGACGAAGCTGGAGAAGAATGGTATGTTTGCCTATGAGTCGGTTCCGGGAACCAGTGTGACCCATTTTACCGAGGATGCGGATGGAGTTACTTTTACCGTGGAAGGAAAAGAGGATGCACAACTGACCATTGGCCTGCAGGATGAAACCCAGTATGAAGTATTTATAGACGGTGTGGAAATCGGCAAGATGCAGACGAATCTGGGCGGTAAACTGAGTATCAGTGTGGAACTGTCGGATGCAGGTGAGGTAACTGTAAAAATCTGTAAGTAAGACGTGGCCAGGCCGGATTTTGAAGGAGAGAAGAAATGGGAAAAGGAAAAGCAACAACAGTTTTCTTCTGTCAGAATTGTGGGTATGAATCTTCCAAATGGATGGGACAGTGTCCGGGATGCAGACAGTGGAATACACTGGTGGAAGAAACCGTTCCGGCAGCTTCAAAAGGGGCAAATGGCATGAACAGGACGAAGGCTTCGGCGCGGCAGGAGCCTTCGTCTTTGTCTGCGATTGCCATGCAGGAGGAAGAGAGGGTCAGCACCCATATCCAGGAGCTGGACCGGGTACTGGGCGGCGGCATCGTGCCGGGTTCCCTGATCCTGGTGGGCGGCGATCCGGGGATCGGTAAATCCACATTGCTGCTGCAGGTATGCAGGCATTTATCGGATGACGGCAGAAAGGTGCTGTATATTTCCGGTGAGGAGTCACTGAAGCAGATCAAACTGCGTGCCGTCCGTCTGGGAGAGTTTACAGATCATCTGCTGCTCTTATGCGAGACAAATCTGAGCAGCATTGAGGAAATCATCATGCTGCAGAAACCGGAAGCTGTGGTAATTGACTCGATTCAGACCATGTATCACGATGCTGTGTCGGCGGCTCCCGGCAGTGTGTCTCAGGTCAGAGAAGCAACAGGGGTTTTGCTGCGGCTGGCAAAAAGTATGGGTGTTTCGGTTTTTATCGTAGGCCATGTGACCAAGGAAGGAACGGTGGCAGGCCCCAGAGTCCTGGAGCATATGGTGGATACGGTGCTGTATTTTGAAGGGGACAGGCATGCGTCCTATCGTATCCTGAGAGGTGTAAAAAACCGTTTTGGCTCTACCAATGAAATCGGTGTTTTTGAAATGCGGCAGGATGGACTGGCAGAAGTGGCGAATGCTTCGGAATTTATGCTGAGCGGCAGACCCAGAGATGCCAGCGGCTCTGTCGTGGTCTGTTCGATGGAAGGCACCCGGCCCATATTACTGGAAATACAGGCGCTTGTATGCAAAAGCAGTTTCGGCATTCCCAAAAGACAGGCCACCGGTACGGATTTTAACCGGGTCAATCTGCTGATGGCGGTGTTGGAAAAGCGGGTGGGGCTGCCACTGTCAAATTGTGACGCGTATGTCAACATTGCAGGCGGCATCCGTATGACAGAACCGGCGATTGATCTGGGAATTGCGATGGCAGTGGTATCCAGCTTCCGGAATAAGCCTGTGGAAGAAAAGCTGATTGTGTTCGGAGAAATTGGTCTGAGCGGCGAGGTCCGGTCTGTGAGTATGGCAGAACAGCGTATTGCGGAAGCGGCAAAACTGGGCTTTACCTCCTGCATCCTGCCCAGGTCGGCGGAAGAGATGCTGCGTACTTCCGGCAGTATGATGAAGGGGATTGCAATAAAGGGAGTTTCCAGCGTACAGGAAGCGATTCGATTGATTTAGGGAAGAAAAAGGAACAGAAGAATCATAAAAAGTGAAAAGGTGTAAAAACTATTGAACTTGTCAATAAATTTTACACCTTGTTACAGCAAATTTGCTTCAGCGGTTATGAGTTTTTGTTATCCGGTGGAATCTTCAATCCAATGTCTGTTTTCTGTACTTTGTCCCCATGCATCAAGGGCAAGTTCATAAGTATCACTGACTTTGTGTCTGACTTCCCGCAACTCTTTTTTTAATTCAATCTGCCCGATTCTTAATGCAGATATCTCAGATTCGATTTTATCGAGCCGGTTGTTCTGGCCGGTTTTTAATGCAGATACTTCAGATTCGATTTTATCAAGCCGGTTGTTTTGACCGATTTTTAATGCAGATACTTCAGATTCGATTTTATCAAACCGGTCATTCTGGCCGGTTCTTAATAC